>CAZOWL010000015.1:0-57760 GCA_964583605.1 uncultured Chromatiaceae bacterium
GCGCGAGGTGCTGGACAGGGTCGTTGCGGCCTACGAGGCCAACGCGATAACCTTGTCTTCGGCCGAGGGCTTCGTGCGGCAGATCCTCGGCTGGCGCGAGTACGTGCGCCACATCTACTGGACGCGGATGCCCGAGCTCGTGACGCAGAACGCCTTGCACGCCGAGCAGCCGTTGCCCAGCTTCTTCTGGACGGCACAGACCGACATGGCCTGCCTGCGCGAAGTGATCGGACAGACGCTGCACCTCGGCTATGCCCACCACATACAGCGGCTCATGGTCACTGGGTTATTCTGCCTCCTGTTGGGTGTCGAGCCACGGCAGGTCCATGAGTGGTATCTAGCCGTGTATGTCGACGCGGTCGAGTGGGTCGAGGCGCCCAACACGCTCGGTATGTCGCAGTATGCCGATGGCGGCCGGCTCGCCTCCAAGCCTTACGTCGCCAGCGGGCGCTACATCGATCGGATGTCCAACTACTGCAGCGGCTGCCATTATGATCCGACGGCCTACCAGGGCGATCGGGCCTGTCCCTTCACCCTGCTGTACTGGGATTTCCTGATGCGCCATGAGGCCCGCTTCGCCCGCCATCCGCGTACCGCGTTGCAGTGGCGCAATCTCAAGCGGCTTAGCGGATCGACCCGCCGGGAGATTCGCCAAAGGGCGGAGGCGATCCGGAGACGCTTGGCGGCCTAGCCTGCTCGCGACTGAGCCTGGTGGATCCCCCGCACTGTGTCGATGGTGTCGGCCTCGGCAGCGGCCTTGTCTGTACGATAACGCTTCACCCTGGCGAAGCGCAGGGCCAAGCCCCCTGGATAGTGGGGACTCGCTTGTAGACCGTCGCAGGCGATCTCCACGACCAGCTCGGGCCGCACGTACACGATGTGCCCATCGCGCGCGACCTCGCGCGCCAGCAGCTGCTCGGTCTGCCACACGAGCAGGCGATCCGTAAGCCCCTTGAAGGTCTTGCCAAGCATGATGATGCCACCTGTCTCGGCATCCCTTGCGGCTAAGTGAAGATTGCTGAGGAAGCCACGGCGCCTGCCGCTGCCCCACTCGGCGGCCATCACGACCAGGTCGAGCGTATGCACGCGCTTGACCTTGAGCCAGCTCGACCCGCGATTGCCGGCCTCGTACGGTGCATCCAACGACTTGACCATGACCCCCTCCTGTCCGGCGGCCAGGGCCGCATCGAGGAAGGCCTGGCCCGCAATTGGCTCAGCCAGGATCCTGCGCGGTATCGTCAAGGCCTCGGGCAAGATCGCCCCGAGCACACCGAGGCGCTCGCGCATCGGGCGCCCGATCAGGTCGTCACCGTCGCAATGGAGGCAGTCGAAGTAACAGGCGGCGAGCGGCAAGGCTGACCGCAAGCCGTCGGTGCCGCTGCGACGTCCGAAGCGGCGCATGGTCTCCTGGAAGGGCCGCGGCCGGCCGTCCTCGTGCAGCGCGAGCGTCTCGCCGTCCAGGATGAGGCTGGTCGCAGGCAGCTCGCGGACGGCCTCCACCAGCTCCGGGACGCGGGCTGTCACCTCGTTGAGCCGGCGGCTGAACACCCGGATCTCGTCACCGAGCTTGTGCACCTGCACCCGAGCGCCATCGAGCTTGTACTCCAGAGCCGCCTCACCAAGCTCAGCCAGCGCTTCGTCGATCCCTAGGCCCGGCTGGGCCAGCATCGGTTGGATGGGCGTCAACACCTGCAAGCGAAAGCGGGCCAGACCCGCAGCGCCCTCGCAGAGCGCGGCACGGGCGACCTCGCCTGGGTCACCGGCGAGCATCAGCGCCTGCCGCACGACGGCCACCGGCAGCCGCGCGGCACGAGCAATCGCCTCGCTCATCACCCCCTCCAAGGCCCCTTGACGCAGCTCGCCAAGAATGAGCCGCACCAGAAAATCCCGTTCCGCAGGTGTCGCGCGCGCGAACAGCTCGGCCAATAGGGCCTCGCGTTGGCGCTGGGACCCCGCACCCCGCGTCTCAGCGATCGCGTGGAACGTACGATCCGCGTCGCGCAGGTCGAGCTCCGGCCGCGCCGCGGCCGAGCCGGCCTGCAACGACCCAAGCATCGCCGGACCAAGCCCGATACGGCCCTGCGGCAGCGCACCGCTCAAGTAACGCGCACCGATGACGATCTCCTCCCGGTCGAGCTGCTCGTAGCATTCCGCCAACAGAGCAATCTTGCGCGTACGGCTCCGCGTCGCCGCGATGGCGTCAGAAACGCCAGCTAGTGTCACCAATCGCATGCCATGGTTACCTCGATGATCCGCGCCAGCATCTCGGCCCCTTCATCGACGCTTTCAATGAACTAATCTTTATTCGGTACCCGAGACGCATGGGACTAGCGGGCTCGCTTGTCCGACAGAGCGGCTGGCTGTCTCGCTCCAACGGCGCCCGAGCGTCGGAGTCCACATGTCCGGGCGGGCCAGAGCACTGCTCAAAGCGAATTTCCGAGGAAGGGCCCCATTCCTGGCTCCAAGTGATCGGGCTCACGCGGCGGTCACACGACCTTACGCAACCATGGGGACTGCTTATGAAAGAGCACGCCCGACCGGCATGGGTATTGCATCAGGACGTCGTTCCAGAGCTCCCCGCGATTCAGGAGGTATTTGCAGGGGCGGGATTCGACGCTCGGGTCTTACAGCTCGAGGAATGGATCAAATCCGGACCACAAGGGACTACCGACCTATTGGTGATCGCCCTAGACGACGGGATCCGATCCAGCCGCGCAATCAACACCGTATTGGATCTCGGCCTACCAATCATCTTTGTCAGGCTATCGCAAGCCGATTGGCCAACGGACGCCCTCGAAGACCATTGCGCGCTCTTATGGCCCTTTGACTTTGAGCTCGTCTCCAGCCGGTTGGAGCAGATGGCCCATACAACCGCCTCCCGGCCACTTCATCCGCACGCGCCAGCGAACATTGACTGCTTCACTACCCTGGGGATGTCAGGGGCCTCGACATCGTTCTCCAAGTTGCTCTACAACGTCAAGCGATTTGCCCGTAGCCAGGCACCCATCCTCATTCAAGGAGAAACAGGATCGGGAAAGGAGCTCGTTGCCAGGGCTCTGCACTACTTCGGGCCCCGTCAGAACGGACCTTTTATCCCGGTCAACTGCAGCAGCCTGCCAGATAGCCTCTTCGAGAACGAGATCTTCGGACATGCGAGAGGGGCGTTTACAGACGCTAAGGAGCCGTTCGGTGGGCTCGTATCGCAGGCCAGCGGCGGCACACTGTTTCTTGACGAAGTCGACGGTCTTCAGCCCAGATCTCAAGCAAGCCTTCTGCGTTTTCTGCAGGAAAAGCGGTATCGCCCCCTTGGTGGCAAACAATACATCGAAGGGCAATGCAGTATCCTGGCCGCGACGAACCATGATCTCGAGCAAATGACTCGCGATGGTCTATTTCGCGACGACCTTCTATACCGCTTGAACTCGATAACGATCCAGGTCCCGGCCCTGCGCGAGAGGCCGGAGGACATCGCGCTCATCGCTCGGATCTATTTGCGAAACCTCTGCGAGCAATATGGTCAGCCGCCTAAGGCATTCCATCCGGCCGCGCTGCAGTGGCTGGAAAGACAGCCATGGCCAGGTAACGTACGCCAGCTCGAGAACCACATACACCGCGAGTTCCTATTGAGTGATCGGCCGATCATCAACTTCGATCACTCGCAACACCTGGTATCCTCCGGTGAAAATCCGCGCGCCCACATACCGCCGACCGTCGATCAATGGTCGTTCAACGAGATGCGCGATGCCTTGCTCCGGGATTTCGAGCGGAAGTATCTTCACCGTCTGATGCAAGCCGCCCACGGCAATGTCTCCAGGGCGGCTCGCCTGGCGAACAAGGAGCGACGGTGCTTGGGCAAGTTGCTGAAGAAATACGAGATCGATCGGGAGCAGTACGTGCCTGATCAAGCGCCACCAGGCTCCGGTCGAGCACGGGATGGCGGCTGAGCGGTAGCGGTCGGATCATCGAGGTCGCCCGCCTCAGGCTATCGAGTCGGCGCTGTGCTTTAGTAGCCTCCCTGGCGCAGCCCTCCCACTGGATCGCTGTTCGCGCGACACAGGGCCTTTCGCACCAGGGCGATGTCTCCGCGCTGCTCCGACCAGCGGTGGCGACGGACGATTGCACGAAAATAGCGCTGGTCCTGCGCCGGCCCATTGCTGTCCCAGGTCGGTGTCGCGTAGCGGCGACGGATACAGCATTCAGGCGTGGCATAGCTGAAGTTGACGCGATTGCTCGACACCAGCATTCCGCATCGCACCAGACTGACCCGAGGTCGCCGTCGGAACACCTCGACGAAGCTCGCCAGATAGCTTGGATACATGTCGTCGTCGTCGTCGAAAAAGCAGATGAGCTCACCACGCGCGTACCCGAGGCCGACGTTTCGGGCGTAGCTTGAGCTTGGCCTTTCCGTATGCCGATAGAGCCTGATGCGGTCATCGGCGGGCAGCTCAGCGACATCTCCGAAATTGTCGACGACGATCAGCTCCCAGTCGGTGTGACTCTGCGCCAACACCATCTCGACGGCGCGCAAGAGTGTATGGGCGCGGCGATAGGTCGGCATGACGATGCTCACCGGTAACGGGGAATCGGCCGCGCGGACCCGCGGGCGAGGCGGTCTCTGGCGCGGCGCGGCCCCCTTCGGCGTCAGCTGCCAAATCGCAGTGCTCTCTCCGACCAGATCGTCGCGCTCGTACCTGTGGGCCAAATGCCAGCCGTGTCCTTCGATCGGCTTCAGCAGATCCTTGGCCGTCCAGCGCGTCTCCAAAAAACCCCCGCCGACGATGCGCGTCTCTCGCGGCAGCCCTTCGGAAGGAGTCACGTAGAAGGCAACGAGGACCGCGTGGCGCGCCGCGCGCAAGGCCTCACTCAGCACCTGCAGCATGGATGCCTCCGGCAGGTGCTCGAGGACATGCCGCATGACCACGACATCGAAACTGTCGTCCGCAAAGGGCAGACGTCGGGCGTCGGCCCGGCACAGCGGCGCATCGGCGAAGTGGCGCCGCACCGCGCGCAGCATCTCGTCGGTCACGTCGACACCGACACAATAGGTGCCGGGATGTTGCCGTACGAGGCGCAGACGCAAGGCACCGGGACCGCACCCCAGATCCAGGATCTCCCGACCGCAGCCAGCGGCCAGATCCGCGAGCAACGCACGATCACTCGAGGCGGGGGGCAGGCGCTGCTCGCTCGAGATGATTCGATCAAGTCGGCTCGGCGACCAAAGGTGCCAATGCTCCCAGGCTCGATAGCCCGGAGCCGGGGGTGCCTCGGCCCGCGGTGCTGCCGCTTCAGCCGCGTAGCGATCGATTCGGCCGATGGGCCGGCTGTCCGGGACCTGCCCTTGTCGCAGGCGCTCGTACAGGGTCCGATTGGTCCGCGCCGCCTCGTCGTCCATCGCGGCCGGCGGGTGATGCAGATGCAGCAAGGTCTGGGACAGCCGCTGGATCCGGGTCTTGGTGCCTAGCCGGTCGAAGAGCTCACGGTCCTCTCTGCCCCAACCGCGAAAGGCCTCGTTGTGTCCACCGATCTCACGGTAGAGCCGCGCATCGACGAAGATGCAGCCGCCGGTTGAATTGCGGAAGGTTCTACCGACGAATTCCCCAATGTGACCCTGATACCCGTCCGGCTCGGCGTCGCGCCGGATCGCCGCGATCGTCGCTGCCGGATCGAGGTATCGAATCGCATCATAGGGCTGTATCGCTCGAGGCCGCGGGGAGATGGCGTCCAGCGCGCGCGCCAGGAAGTCCCTCGGCGCCAGTAAATCGGCATCCATCAGGCAGAGCAGACCGGACCTCGCGGCCGCACTGCAGGCACCGACATTGAATCCCCAGCCGCGGTTGTACGGACCCGGATTCACCGCGAAGATCCAGCTATCCGCATAGGGACCGAGCTCGGTGCGACACCTCGAGCAGGCATCCTGCTCGACCACGATGATGCGGTAGCGCCAGCGCTCGATGCTCTGTTGGCTCAAGGCGTTGAGGCAGGCCAGGGCATTGCGCAGCCGCTCGGGCTCGCGCGGATGGACGCGCACGCCGACGATGACCGTGATCTCCCGAGGCTCGTCCTGATGGGCGTCGAGCAACGCCTGCAGCGAGCGCTCGAGCACGACCCTGGGCACATCGTCGACATCCTTGCCGGCAGCCAGGATGGCCCTGGTGCTGTACCACTGGTGATAGACGATGTCGCCATAGCTCGATCCCAGATAGACAGGCTCCGAGCGGCTGCCACGACATTGCGCGCCCGTTCTGGGCAGGGCCGTGAGACCGAATCCTCGCCGCTTCACCTCCGCGCTGATGCGCTCGGCGACGTCGAAACGGCTCGGTCGGTCCTTCTCGTTGAGGAAGGTCAGCCCAAGCTCGTCCAGCGTTCGGCGCGCGACCATCAGACAGGAGGGATGGATGTAGCCGCGGTGGTGACCGATGCCAGCGACCTTGACCTCGCCCTGCAGCAAGGCGTCGAGCCTCGCCAGCCAATCGTCAGTCAGTGGGAAGGCATCGCTGTCCAGCGTCACGATCATCGGGGCGCGAGTCGCCCTGCGGGCGCGCTCCAGACCTGGGCCATGCCCGATGTTCGTCGGCTCGCGAATGAGATCAATGTCGCCACGCCGCGCCAACGACTCGAGCCAGACCTCCGCCCCGTCATTGGAGGCACTATCGAGGATGCACAGCCGAGCCTGCGCTGGATCGATCGACGCCAGGGTCCGCAGGATAGACAACTGGACCAACGCGAGCCCGTTGTGGACCACCATCAAGATATCGTAGCGATGTGTCACGTCACTGGATGCCCTCGATTCCACCGGTGGGAGCGGGGAAGCAGCACGCCCTCGAGCACAAGCGGCGAGCAGGGCAATCAACCGATTGCGGTAGCTGTGCCCGGATAGCCTTGCAGTCGCCGTTTGCAGCAGGTGCTCGCATCGCGGCCGGTCCCGCAGCAGGGTCGCCGTGACCGACACCAGCTGGTCCGCGCCGGTGAACCGCGGCAGCTCAGGGAAGCGCTCGAGCAGCTCTGGGCGCTCCTCGGAAACCACCAGGGCGCCGCAAGCGAGCGCCTCGTAAACGCGCGGATTCAATGAATAGGGCGGGATCCTTTCCCGGTTGTAGTGGTGCTGTTCGCGAAACACGTTGATGACAAGGCGCGTGCACTGATAGAGCCGCGTCGTCTCAGCCGGAGAGACATTGCCCGAGAGACAGAGCTTGCGCAGCGCGGCCGATTTCCAGGGGCCACCGACGACGTAGGACAGGAGGCCGCTGGCGGCCAGCGCGCTCAGATAGCGCTCCCGCCGGGCGTTGTAGCCGCCGATGAAGCCCACATCGTGGGGCTTCGGACCTGTGCCCGGTCGGTGGATCGACGGGTTATAGGCCAGCGGTAGGTAATGGGCATTGCTGTGCCGCGACAGCGTAGAGGGGTCGTTGAGAAACACGGTGTCGAAGAGCCGCGATGTCCGGACTGTATCATCGACCTCGTAGGGCTCGTCCACCAGCCAAACGGCCGAGCGATACGCGGCGAAGCGTGCCCCCCAGCGCTGGCGGAACTTGCGCCCATGGATGACGAGCAAGAGATCCGGCGCATAGCCCTTGACCAGATCGGGCAGCCGCGGGTCGTCGCAAGCGGCGGTTTGATGCGCGATGCCGAGGCCCCGCGCGGCATCGACGAGACCCTGTGTGATGACGTCGCCGCAGGACAGGAACTGATAGTGCACGATGAAGAGGCGCGGTGGCTTGGCGGCTGAGGTCACCGGCGCCAGGTCGGCCCTGAATCGGCTCAGCGATCGCTTCGGTATGGCCGTCAACCGGCTATGGCGCCCGAGGTTATAGACCTCGACACCCAAGGCGGTGCAGGCATCGACCAGCCTGCCGAACTCCTGATCGATGCTGGCCAGTTGAGCACTGAGCGGGTGCGAGCCGGTCCGCCCAAAGAAGTGGTGGTCGGTGAAGTCCACCCCGATCAGGCCGATCCGCTTGGCGCCCATGTGGACGGCGAGGCACAGGGCGAGATAAGGCGAATTGCGCGTGTAGTGCAGCACATTGGGATCGGAGAAATCCGTCCCGCCGCGGCGGCCGAGCTTGAAGCGCACGATGTGCGGGTGACGGATGCCGAGATCGAGCTGGGTGAAGAGCACCTGTACCCGGCTACGCTCGACATAGCGAAACCGGTCGTCTTTGAACTGCCGGCGAGGATTGAGCACGACCAAATAAGTCGGATCGAACTTGCGACCGACGTCGTTGACGCCGATCGTGATGAAGTCCTCAGGATGCTCCAGCTCGTTCAGCGAGGCACCGCAGCCACAGACCAGGAGGGTGTCGCCCCGGTGCCTATCCCGGAAGTCGGCGAGCGCGGTTGGCCGGGGGGTCGCTGGACCAGGAGCCGGGAGGGTTGCCGCGCGCATCAGGGATTGGCGCCAACATCGCCGATGAGCGCTGGCAACAGCCGCAACAGCTCGTTCTCGGAGAGGACGCCGCTCGATGAACCGAGATCGCGCCGCAGCTCGCGCACGAGCGCCGCCATCGCGGCCGGTCGGGCCGGATCGCCCGGCGCGAGCTGCCGCACTCGGGCCAGCGTCTTGACCACCCCCGGCCCGGCGAGCAAGGCAAGGTCGGGCGTCATAGGTACCGCATCTCGGCCCGACCCGTCCAAGCCTTCGAGTAGCCTGCGATAGCAATCGAGCCGCCGTTGCCAACGCTCGCGGCGCTCGCCGTCGGCCGCGCCCGCCCGCAGGCCGAGCGCGAGCACGATCGCAACCGCTAGGGCGGTCAATAGGATCGCGGCCAGACGTGCATCCAGGCTGCCGAACAGGCCGAAGGCATGCACCGTGGCCAGGATGAACGCGACAGCGATCAGCGCCACGACCGCCAGCGTCAGCAGCACAACGATTGGTCGATGCGCGCCGGTCATGGCTGATCGTCAGGGTCGTCGGGTGGCTTCCGGGTGGCCACCCCATCAGGATCGGCGGGCTGTGACCGCTGCTGAGCAGCATCCTCGGACGGCGTGCTCGAGCGCTCGACATCGGGCGCGGCGATGCCATGCGCGCGCAGGGTCTTGGCCCAGCCCCGCATGCGCCGGCGCGCGGCCTGCTCGCGGTCTGGCTCACCGCTGACCGCATCGACGGCGGTGCCTGACATATCCTGCAGATACTCGCGCAGCGCCCGCCCTACCGCCCGGTAGTCCCCATCCAAGCGCTCGCGCGGCGTCCCGGTGATGTCCGCCAGCAGATCCATCCCGGGCGTAGCGCTCTGCTGCGGCCCAGCCCGACCGCGGTCGCTGTCCCGCGTCTCACCGGGGTCTCCTTTCGACGCGCCGAACAGACCTCCCTTCAAACCCTCCTTCAACCGCCGCCCGACCTCGCCCAGTTGCGCCTTGGCCCAGGCCTGGGCCTCTTCAGCGCTGACTTCGAAGGGGGCCAATGCGGCCGGATCAGCTCGGCGCTCGCGACCGGTCGCGGTGCGCAGATTGAGCTCGCCAGTTGGCAGCTCGAGGTCGTCTGGAATCAGAAAGCGCCGGCTCCCTGGCTCATCGGTCCACAGCGTCTTCGCCAGCTCGGCGTCGGGGGTATGCTTGTCATCTTCTTCGGTCATCAGTGGGCTTCGATCAGCGGTTGGCTACGTATGGGATGGACATCGAATCAGTTAAATCGAGAAGCTGTATTTCAGCGAGCATCGGAAAATTCAATGATAGGGTGGAAGACCTCTGCATAATGCAAGCCGTTCACTAGAAGGTACGAAATAAGCGGAACATGCGAAAGGCCCGAATGACGCTGGCTGACGAAGCGTTTCTGCGGCGTCGATCATAGCCACGTCGAGGCTGTCGCGTGGCGAGCGGTTATCTTCTCCTATTCCCTGGTCCTCTACGCGTATGAGTTCGCGTGTTCTGGAAAGCAACCTCGTCCCAATTCCACTTGTAGTGCCATTCATGCTCAGGGCACTGAATCCGAGCGACCCGAATTCGAGTGACCTTGCTCTGCCCCTTGTAGACATCGTGGTAAGACACTGAGGAATCACCCTCAGTTTTCCATCCGCCGTCTTGGGTGATACGAGTGGCTTTGTAATCTCTGTCGAAGTGAGCCAAGGCCGCAGCGTAGAGAGAATCCAACGACTCGAATAGATCTTCTTCCATGGTGCACTCATCTGGCGATTTGGGCGCGCCTTCGTGCTCTTGCGCTGGGCTCGCTTCGAAACGGTAGTTCCAGGTCGCTCCCCCATCCACGACGACGAGCGATCTGAAGACTGGGTGCTCTCTTTTTACCTTTGCAGCGACGCTCTCGGCCTCCTGCCCCTCAAGTTTGCCGCTTGTAAGATGAGACTGCTCTTCTCGATCGAGTGCACTCAGCCCTTCGCGCACTCTCGCGGCTTTCTCGCGGTCTTCCTCATCCAGCGGCTCCTCGTCATCGCCCCCGATCCCCAACGCCCGCAACAGGGCCCGCGCCCTTTCAGCGAGCCAGGCCACGACCCGGTCGATCGCCGAGAGCACCATCTCCTGGAAGCCACCGATGGTGTCGGCAATGCGATCGGGCAGATTGCCGAGGCCGAGGAAGCCGGCCAGGAAGTCGATCACCGGGGCGATCAGCCGGGCGAGCGCGCTCTCCACCGCCGCCGCCATGCCGCTGGCGTTGCCGGCGATGAGCTGGGCTGCCCCGTTCACCACCGTCTCGACCAGACTGAAGATACGCGCCGCGTTCTGGAACACCCAGGCGAGGATGCGGTAGATCACCTCCACTGCCTGCGCGATGGCCCCGGCCGGATTGAACAAGGCGATGATGCGCGGCGTGACGGCCCTGATCAGCGCCTCGATCAGGAAGTCCACCGCCGCACTCAGCACCGCGTCCAGGATGGTCCGCGGATTGAGCTGCTGCTCGACCATGGCGTAGATGCCATCGACGCCCTGCTCCATCAGCGTGGCGATGAGCTCGTAGGCCTTCTCGAGCAGGGCGACGTTCTCCTCGCCGATGTGGCGGGCGAGGATCTCGCGGACCCGCGCCCAGGTGATGCCCATCAGCTGCAGGAAGAAGGTGATGAGGCTGCCGAGCGAGAAGTCGCTCGGGATCTGCACCCCTACCGCGCCTAGCCCGGAGAAGAGCCAGTCGAAGAAGCCGCCGAGGATGTGATGGCTGAAGTTGTCGAAGAAGCGCTGGAAGCCCTGCCCGAGTGCGGCGGCCAGATTGTTGGCGAAATTGAGTGGGTTGTCGGCGATGTCCTCGATCACCTCACCGATACGATCGACCAGGGCCCAGAAGGCGCCAGGTGAGATGCCGACCAGCTTGAGCAGGCCATTGATGATGAAGCGCGCCGGATCCTCGGCGAACTGCTCGATGGCCGCGCCGATCTGGCCGATCAGGCCCAGTGCCTCCTGGCGCATGGCATGGATGCTCTCGCGTACCTGCTGGACCGACTGCGCCGCCTGCTGCGTGAGATCGCGATTGAAGTCCTCGCGGGTGCTGTTGGCGCGGTTCCGCAGCCCCTCCAATTGGGCGCTGAAGCCGGCCTGCTGACCCGCCGCCCACTCCTGCAGACTCGCGGGGAGCCGCGCGAAGACCTCGGCGATCTGCCGGTTGGCCGTGTCGATGATCTCTTCGCAAGTCGAGATGACCGAGTTGACCTCGGTCGATATCTCGCGAATCAGGTCACAGACGTCGTCGCCGAAGCTGCGCTCGATATCGTTGAGCCACTCGATCGCCCAGTCGGGCAGCCCGGTGAAGTACTCGACCACCTCGAGCGCGGTGCCACCGACGCCCGAGTAGCGCTCCCGCTTCCAGCGGTTGAACTCGGTGGACTGCTGCTCGACCCGCGTCGACAGGACCTGGATGCCGGTCTCCCAGCGGCGCATCGCGGTCTGCGGCAGGGGATCCAGCAGACCGTCGACCCGGCTCTGCGCATCGGTGAAGATGCGACGCGCCTCGTTGCCGGCATTGGTGCGCATCTCCTCTTCGGTCGTGCCCAGATCCACCATGCCCGCGCCGACCTCACCGGCCGTGCTCCCGCGGGTGGTGCGCAGCTCCTCCAGGGCACGCTGCTGCAGACTCTGCATCTCGCCTCGGGCCTGGTCACGTGCCGCACCTTGCTCCGCCAGCACCTCGGCGGGGGCGCGCTCGGCGACCGCACCCAGCTCGCCCTGGGCCTCGCGCGCCTGCACCACGGGGCTCGCCGGGTCCTCGATGAGCGCGGCCGGCTCGGTGGCCATGCCGGCCTCGTCCATCCGCTGACCCTGGGCCGCGACGTCGGCGTCCAGGGAGACGTCCTCCGCCGGGACCGCATCTGGGACGGCCCGTGTCGCATTCACCGGCGGCGTCTCGACCTGCCCCGGCGGCGTCTCCAGTGCTTCCGCTTGCTGTTGCGGTGTGCCCTCGGGCTCCTGCTCGAGCTGTGCGTAGTCGTCCTGGACCCGGTCGGCGTCACCCTCCACCGACGAGGTCAGCTGCCCGCCGGCCGATTCGGCGGCGGCACGCGGATCGAGCTCGACCAGTGACTCCTCGTCCGGCGGGCGCTTGCTGCGGATCAGCTCGCGAATGCGCACGCAGAGGTCTTCGATCTCGGGGCTGGGTGCGGCGCGCTCGCCCAGTGTCGCGGTCAGCTCACTGGCTGCGCGCGCGGCGGTCTCGGCCTCTGGCTCCTCGACCGCGCCGCGGGCCTCATCTACGGTCTCGCCCGGCGAGGGCATGGACTCGGTGGCCGCGGTCGCCGCGCTCGCTTGGTCCTCGACGTCCGCAATGCGCTCACGCTCCGCCGCGGACAAGTCCGCGGGCGGCTCGGGCATGAGCAGCTCGCCGCTCGCGCCTGCCGCCGCCGGTCCTGGGCCGCTCGGTGCGGGCGCGCCGGCCGGGGCACCCGCCGGGGTCTGGGCCGCGCCGCCACCTCCAGCGGCGCCCTCCTCGCCCGGCGCTGCACCAGCGGCCGGCTGCACCGAAGCGGGTGCGCTGGGCGCGGGGCCGGGCTGAGCAGAGGTCCCAGCGGCCACTCCCGTCGCTGCCGGACCGGCGGGCGCCGCCGACCCGCCAGTTACGCCTGGGCTCGGCACGGGGGCGGTGGCCGGCCCAGCCGTCGACGCGCCGGTCGGCGCCTGATCATCGCTCGCGGCAGCATCGCCGGGCGCGGCAGGCTTGCGCCGAATCACCGCCTGCTGCTGCAGCACGTGCGTGCTCTCGTGCGCCATCAGGCGGATATCGTTCTGCGACTCGCCGCGCCCCAGCCAGATGTGGCTGCCATGGGTGAAGGCGCGTGACTTCAGCGCCGCGTTGGCGCGGTGCGCAGGCGGATCTTCGTGCACCCGCACCTCGCTGAAATCCTGCCCCATGCCGGATTCGAGCCGCTGGCGGGTCACGCTATGCATCGTCGAGCCGGGACCGCTGGCGCGGATCGCGCTCTCGGCGACGACCGGGGCGCTGGGCGCGGCCGGCGCCGGGCCGGCAGCCGGCGCAGATGCTGGAGCCGAGGCCACGCTCGTCTGCAGTGGCTCCTCGTCTTCGGCACTTGCCTGCAAAGGCGCTTCATCGTTGGACTTCGCCTGTACCTTGTCCTCGTCCACGGACGCGGTCTGCAGCGGCGGCTCGTCGGCAGGCTTAGCCTGTATCGGATCTTCTGTTCCGGATCGGGCCTGCACCGTCTCATCGTCTGCCGACTTGGTCTGTGCGACCTCCGGCTCATCGGACTTGGTCTGGACCTCCATCTCGTGCGGCGAGTCGGCCGCCGCGCAGTCCTCGCACTTGGTCTGGACGGTCTCTTGCTCCGGGTCTGCCGGCGTCAAGGGCTCGGTCTGGATGGTCTCGCCGTCGGCGGAGCCGGATTTGTCTTGGCGCTGCAGCAGGCTTGGCTGAGCCGGCAGGTCGTCGTCCTGCCCCTTGGTCTGCGGCGCACCGGCCAGCCCTTGCGCCGGCAGCGTCGAGATGTCCGGCACCGCCGCGCCCTGCACCACACGGTCGGCGACGGTATCGGCCTCGCGCTCGTAGGGGTCGCCGACCTCGCCGACCTCGACCTTGGCTTGGAGAGCACCGCCCAAGGCAAAGACGGGCGGCGCCGCATAGAAGGCGCTCAGGGCACGAGGCCCGGCCGCGGTGGTGTCGCCGCTGCCACTGGATGGCGACGGAGCGGCACCCCGCGCCGCGTCACCGCTACGCGAACGGCTGCCTTTTGGCCTCAATGCCGTGACGCTCATGGCTGCGCCAGCGCGTGCGTCGTCAGTCGTCCCTGAGCGCCGCCACGAAGGACTGCAGGCGCTGCGGCCGTGCAGCCGGCATCTGCGGTTGGCGTCGGAGAGGATAGACGCCCCCCGCCTTGCGGTACTCGGCCCGCAGGGCCACCTCCAGATGGCGGTTGCCGATCGGCGCGCCCTCGTCGAGTGCCAGCAGGGCAGCATGGGTCACCGCATTGCGCAGCTGACCGCCGGTCAACTGACAGCGCAGCGCGACCTCGTCGAGATAGTCCGGGCTCAAAGCGTGCGGCGACGGCAGATGGAGCGCGAGGATGCGGCACCGCTCCTCGACCTGCGGCGCGAAGAAGGGCACGACGACGTCCATGCGCCGTTTGAACGCCTGGTCGATGTTCTCGCCGAGATTGGTCGTGACCAGGACGATGCCCTGGTAATGCTCAAGGCGCTGCAACAGGAAATTCGTCTCCAGATTGGCGTAGCGATCGTTGGCGGATTTCACCTCGGTGCGGCTGCCGAGCAGGGCGTCGCCCTCATCGAGCAGCAGGATGACATCCAGCGACTCGGCCTGCGTGAGCACCTGATGCAGGTTCTTCTCGGTCTCGCCGATGTACTTGTTGACCACCGCGGCCAGGTCGACGCGGAAGATATCCATGCCGAGCTCCGCGGCCAGGATGCGCGCCGCGAGCGTCTTGCCGGTGCCGCTGACGCCGGTGAGCAGGGCGCGCACCCCGCGCTGGGCACTGCCCGCGAACGCCGGGCCAAGGTGCGCCTGAAGATGCTCCCGGCACGCGCAGCGGCGGCCGAGCTCGAGGAGCTTGACCCGGGTCGCATCACTGACCACGAGATCCTCCCAGCGACCCTTCGCCTCGAGCCGGGCCGCGAGGGTATCCAGACGGTGGCGGCTCAGCGCGCGAGCGGCCTCGCGCACCGCTTGCAGACCGACCCGATCGTGACCATCCAGCCCGGCCTGGGCGAGCGCGATCTGCGCCACCTGACGGATATAGGCCCCCGACAACCGAAAGGTCGCGGCCACCTGATCGAGGTCCTCGCAGATATGACCGTTCAGGGCACGGCGCCAGTGACGGCGTCGCAGCTCCGGGCCGGGCGGATCCAGGTGGAGTGTGATGGCCTGATCGAGTGCCCGATCCGACAGGCCGCCCTCGTTCCCCAGGAGCACGCCGACAGGCCCGCGATAGCCCGTGAGCGGCGGTAGCGCTGCCGTCTCGCCCGGACTCAGGTCGTAGGCGATCACCGGCATGGCGCCCGTCATGGCACACCAGGGGCCCAACACTGGCCAGCGGCCATCGCGATCGGCAGCACCGGTCGGCAACCTGAGCAGACCGCGCCCCAGACCGCGCGCGATCCCCCCGATCACGTCCAGCGACTCGGTCCCCGGATCGCTGCGTAGCACCATCAGACGCACGATGCCCGAGGCGATCAGGGCCGGAATACGGGCCAGGCGTCGAAGAAGCTCGGGCGGAAACAACAGCTCGTCGATCGACGGCAGCCGCGCGGCAGGGATGAAGTGCAGACCGGTCTCGGGCGGCGGATCACTGCAACCCCGGGCGGCGTCCCAGAGCAGGGCCGGCACGCGGAGCGACCACTCGGAGCGCGGTGCCTGCGGGCTCAAGGATTCGATGAGTCCAGCGTCGAACAGGGGGCCACAGAGGCCCCAGGCATCCGGCGCGCCAGCGCGGCCTGCCGCACTGCCCAGTACCTGACCAAGAAGCTCCAGGGTTGGCCGGCGCGTATTGAGGGGGGCTTGCAGCTCGGCGAACAGGGTGCCAAAGCGCGAGTCCTCTTCGACCAGACCCGCCAGGACGAGGGCCAGGCGCGCGTCGAACGTCAGGCCGAGCTCGTCCTGCAACGCGCGGAGTGGCAACCGCGTGCCTGAATCGGCCTCCCACGCCAGGATCTGGCGCCGCCACAGGTCGGCGCCCTGCCCCCAGTCCAGATCGCCGGGCATGAAGCGGCGCAGCTCCGCTTCGTAGGCGGCGAGGAAGGGATAACGCTGGCAGAACCTCGCGAGCGGCTCGCCGCCGAAGGCGCTCAGGCGCTCGATATGCGCGAGCAGCCGGTATATCACCACATAGAGATGGATCGCGAAATGGCTCGCCGGCTCGCGGGGGATCGCGTCGAGGGCAGAGGTCTGCGTCGGAGTCATGGCCGTGACAAGCCCCGCTACTGAAAGTGGAAGGACACTACCCGGCCCCATTCACCGGCCCAGCCGGGATCGCGATCCAGGCCGGCCAAGCGCGCCGGCAGGGAGATGCCCTCCAGACTGCTGACCAGATCGATGTGGGTCCGGGTCACATAGAGGCGGCCCGACAACAGCAGCAGGTCGCCACAGGGATCCATGGCCGCTGGCGTCGCCTGAGCGAGCCGCCATCGGATGTAGGGCATCACGGAGCTCAGCCAGAAGGCGATGGCGGGATTGAGCATGCCCTGTAACTTCTCGGACAGACTCTCCGACGGCGCGGCGTCGAACGGCGCCGGGGTCAGCCGATACGGGCCGGGATAGCGCCGCGCCTCCGTCACGGCCTGCACCGCCGCGGGCTGGCCGCCGCGCGGGACGTCGACGAGCAGGAATGCCTGCGGGGCCCAAAGCCGCAATCGCCGGTCGGTCGCCGCCCAAGACGAGGCATCGATCGGCTCGACGAGCCAGTCCTCCGGGATGCGATACGCGTCATTGTCGCCGACCGCCTCGCCCGGCCATTGCCGTGGTGCGCGACCATCGAGCTCGGCCAGTACACACCAGAGCGCATCGTTCGCGTAGTCGTCGTGAGACTCCGCCAGGAGGGCACGCGTGAGGAGCTCGAGCAGCCCCCAGGGACCCAGGTCACGCGCGAAGCCCCAGCTCGGCTCGAAACAAGACGGCAGCTCGAGGTGGCGCAGCAGATTGATCAGATAGAGGGCGCCGCCGAGACGGGTGGCGACGCCCGATGTGGCCCAGTCTTCCGGGCTCTCGGCAGCGACGTCTGGGCCGCTGACGGTTGGATCGCCGTGGTCAGAGGCGTCGGCGAGGTCCCCGATCGCCCCATTCGACGGGTGTGCGCTCGGGTCTCGGTGGCAGGGACCGGGCAGCGCCGGATGCTCGGGGGTTGGCGGCTCGGCTGACGGCTGAGGATACTCCGACCCACGGCTTGGCGCCTCACCGCTGTCGAGCGTCGCCTCGAGTCGATCCCGTCTGAGCGTGCGGATCGGGCGAGCCACCGCGGCCGCGCGCGCAGCGGGCGCGACGACGGGCGCTGGATCCGATGGCGACGAGCCCGGCCCGGCGCCCTCGTTGCGCAATGCCTCCTCGGAGCCTTGCTCAATCATCGCGCGCCGATCCCGGCCTGGGCGAGGCATCTCGTCCAGCCCCGTCGAATCCGCCTCGCCGTGCGCTGAGCCGCTGGCTGTGGTCGAGATCGCAAGGCCCCGCCACCAGGCCCGCAGCTGCGCCCGGAACAGCGGCGAGCGCGCCTGCACCGGCTGATAGTGCACCATCAAGGCCAGACCAACGAAGAGCTCGGCTTGGGGCTCCCAGCGGTGGCCCTGATCGGGGCGAAGCCATGTCCGCCAGGGCACCACGGATCGATCGGGATGCATCCGCGCGGCGAGGGTCACCCCTGGCGCATCCCATCCCGTGATCGCCGCATCCCCCACCGGCGCGCCATCGATCGCCAGTGAGTGCTCGAGCGACAGCGCCCGGACGAGGTCCTCGATCTCCTCGCGGCGCAGGCCAGCCACCACCGAGTGACATTGCCCCCACAGCACGAGCTGCGCGATCACCGCCGGCACGAGCCGCGCGTTGGCGATCAGCAATGCCTCGAGCCTGGCCCGGCTGCCGGACGCATGACGGCGCAGGGCGAGCGGCCAGCACCAATGGGTTGCGAGCTCACCGCGGGCCGCCGCCAAGGCCAGACAGGCCAGGAGCTCGCTCTCGTCGACGAACAAGGCCGAAGCTGCGCTCGCCGGGACTCGCCCCCGCACCGGCCGAGCGGCGTTGCGCACGGCCTGATCGACGCGCTCGCGGATTGCGCATTGCCAGCGCGGTGAGACTCGGGAGCTAGGACGCGCCGATAACGACCCCGGCAAGGGATCGGTGACCTGGCGCACGAGCAGCAGGGCGGCGGGCGGCAGACCCGAAGGTGAGAGGTCCAGCGTGCGGAGCTGCAGCGCGAGATGCACCCGCAGGGCCGCCGCGCGCCCGCGCCTGGAGCGGATCGACAGCCGCTCGATATAGGTCGCGCCCGGGTCAAGCACGGCGCACCGCCGCGCCGGCGGCTACCGGTCGCGACGTCGAGTCACGGGGTCGATCGGTGCCTGAAGGGATAGCGAGGTCAGGACGACCTCGCTGGTTGCGTAGCTTGGGATTCGAACCCCCAGACCGCTTTGCATCGAGACAACTGAGCTGACCCAAGTGAACCTTGTGGACAACTATTGCGCTACCCGCGTACGAACTGTGCACATACCAAAGGCTCGCTACACAATCCTTTGTATAGGACCCGATCTCCGGCTTGTCAAGGGCACTTGGCATGGCTTGATCTCGCCTGCCCGCTACGCGAAGTTGTTGGCGATGTTCCGTACCCGGGGGCGCAGCTCGGCGGGCACCACATGCACGGCCTGACCGGCCGAGGTGAGCAGATTGTCCTCCACGACCCACTGCAGGGCCGGGCTCGTGGGTGGCACAGTGATTGAGTGGATCAAGATGCCGACATTGAACAGATCGAACTGGTTGTCGCGCACCAGGAGGCGTCGCCCGAAGCTGCCAAAGACCCGCAGGCCCTCGATGCTCTGGTTGGCGCCAGGCAAACGCTGCAACGTGGCGCGATTGTTCTCGATCAGCAAACTACGGCAGTTACCGACAAAGATCGCATGCCGCTCCCCCATCACACCGGCATGCAAAGCAACAGCGATGCCATTCCCCGCGATGGTCACGCGATCGATGCTGTCTGGGGTACCGCGGGTGGTCTCGCGATGGCTCAGCCCGATGTGTATACCTTGGGTGACATAGCGGACATCGTTGTTGATCACCCGCACCTCGCCCGCCACGCGGCCGGCGACGACAATGCCCTGACTCACGGGGACATTTGACGCTGCGGGTGAGC
Source organism: uncultured Chromatiaceae bacterium (assembly GCA_964583605.1). Lineage (GTDB taxonomy): Bacteria > Pseudomonadota > Gammaproteobacteria > Chromatiales > Chromatiaceae > CAZOWL01. Next base: position 19,224 of record CAZOWL010000015.1, read on the forward strand.
CATCGAGCTGGATCAGATTGTCCTCGACCTGGCTGCGCCCGGCATTGACCACCAGCACACCCACCTGACCGCTGCCCACCACGCAGTCGCATCCCTGGACGCAGGTCGCGGCAACGGCCGCCATGGCGCTGCTGTTGCGCACATAGAGGCAACTGGCCGCGCGACGGGCCGCCGACGCACAGCGCAAGCTCGTGCGTATCACCGTCACGTTCGGACAGTCGACAAAATTCAAGGCACCGTTCAGATGGTCGAAGCGCCGGCTGCTGCCCGCGCCGACGGGGGGGCTCGCGGTGCCGCTCTGGGCATACAGGTCGCTGAGCTGCACGCTCGCGCAGTCCTCGAAGGCGAGCACGCGCTCGTGGCCAGCCGCGATCAGCCGGGTACCGCGCCCGCTGCCGCAGACCTTGACATGCCTCAAGCCTGCTAGCCGTATGGGCTCCGTCAGGTCGAACTGGCCGACCTCGAAACAGATCGACACGTCCTGCCCCGGCGCGAGGGCCTCGAGCGCCTGGCGCCAATTGCTGTCCGGCGTCAGCACCAGCGTGCAACAGCCGCGCAGGCGCTCACATAGGGCCTCCAGCGCCCCCTGCACCGTGTGGACGCTGGGAAGCTGGCAGCCGTCGTTGTCGAAATGCACATCCCGTGCGACGACCTCGGCGAGCCCGGAGCGCACGATCAGCACATGATCGGTGCGGCCCTCGATCTGATAGACCTGATAGCGGGTCGCGGCGGCAGCGCCAGGGGCATTGCGCGCTACCACACGCAGCGCCCGGCGCGGCAAGGCCGTTGCCAGCACCGAGCGGACCAGGCCTTGTGCGATCGGCGTCGCCTGCGCCGGGGCGTGGGCGCCGAGAAAGCCCTGCCAGGCAAAGCCCCCCGGACCGGTCGGCAGATAGCCGACCGCCGGCAGATGGGTCAGATAGTGCTCGACCCACGCGCCCGCGCCCACCGAGGGATCGTTGCGCAGGGCCGCGATCTGCTCGGCGAACTGCAGCAGCACGGCCTCGGACTCGGCCGCAAAGCGTGGATTCAGCAGCGTCGGCCAGTCGTCGGCGGGCGCCGGTGTGACAGGGTGGCGGCGCACCGCCCAGGTGTCGATGAACCGGATACCGTCCGCGGTCCAATAGACCAGCGCCAGCGGGACATCACAGTCCGTCAACAGGGTATCCGCCAATCGACCCAGCCCGCCGTAATCGAATGCGACCGGCGGGCTGCCCGCCGGTGGGCTGAAGTCGATGTCGTGGGGCGAGGTCTCAGCCGTACCGAGACAGAGCTGTGCCAGCGCACCGCGCAGGCGTGACCAGCCGGCGGTGTCGCCCGCAGCGGGCTCGACGAAATCGCTCGCGCTCAGGCCCACGAGCCCGCTCAGGAGCTCGGCGACCGGCAGCTTGATCAAGCGGAACCGCACCCCCTCGACCAGATGGCGCAATCCGCACCGACTCGCTGTGCCCGCATCGTCCAGACCGCTCGTGGATGCCTGCCCCCGATAGTCGCTCGCCGGACTCATCAGGAGCACATAGGCGCCGGTGCCGACCAGCACGCTGCCCGGCTGCGGCGGCACACACACTGTAAACAAACCGTTCGCGGCCTCTTCGATCGTCTGCTGGGCGAGCAGATTGACCTGCACCGCGACCGGCAGCTCCAGGGCCTGACCTGCTCGGTTGAGTGCCAGACCCTTGGCGACCTCGATGACCGGCGAGCTGCCGTTACCGCCCGGTGCCACGACGGTGACATCGAGGCCACGCACGACGCCCGCGCCCAATGCCGTCCGGAGCTGGCGGTGCTCGCGGCGGATGGCGGTCTGCTCATCCTGCAGGTCCTCGCCGGTGAGGATGCGACCATTGAAGAAATTGACGTGCTCGACACCCTGATCCAGGTGCGCCTGCTGCAGCTCTATCTGGGGCATGCTTGCTCACTCCCGCGCCGTGCGCGCAGCCGAATCAGCCGAGGTCGACGCGGCCGTAGGCGCTGATCTCCACCATGAAGGCCGCGATTCGGCTCTGCTCCCGCGTGTCGCTGACGCGCACCCGAATCCCCGCCTGCTCGAAGCGCACCACCTTGAGAATCCCGAGCAATTCCTGGTCGACGATCGTGCCCTTGACGATGTAGCCAAGGTCAGGCGGGGGCACAGAGCCGTCGTTTGGCGGCGGCTGGTACTGCGGCCAGCTGAGCAGAAAATCGAAGTTGCCGATCGGCGTCGCGGTCAACCCGTTGTACGCCGGCCCCAAGGCCTGTCCGCTGGCGTTGAACAAGCCCGCCGCCACGATGGCATACAGACCCGCGTTGCTCGGGACCTGCACGAATTGGCCGCTCGGCGCTGTGGGGGTGCGCGGCTCCCATTGCGCGCCGCTCCAGGTGAGCATCTGGCCAACGGCCGGCTCCACATCGGCGATCGGGCGTCCACGCAGACCGGCGACCGTCGGGCCAGGAAAGGTATCGGCAAGGTCGTTGCTCGCCCCATCGCCCACCTTGACCGCCTGCTCGAAGCGCACGGCATCGCCATCGACACTGGCCGCGCCCAGTGCGGTGACGCGATTGCCACCCGCTCCCAGGTCACCGGTCAGGGCACGACTGCCATCGACAAGGAGATAGTGCAGGTGGTCGTCGGCACCCAAGTCGTTGAGATCGGCATGGCTCAACGGCTCGAGGTCTGTCGAGGCGCCGCCGTGATGGCAGATCAGGCACTCCTGCAGCAGACGGGTATGCAGCAGATAGGGCCGCTGCGACTCGTCCAGCACCGCATCCCCAACCAGGCCCAGTCCGCTGTCGAGCGTCAGGACCACCTCGGCCAGCAGCACGCAGCCTTCGGCAGGCGGGCCGGCGGCGCAGTTGGCACCGCTCGGCAGCAGACTCGGCCGCACCTCGGTCACCCAGACGCGCAGCGCCACCCGCAGCAGGGCGTTGACCTCGTCCGGGTGCATGTGCTGCACATCGAAGGGCGGCGAGCCTGGTGGCGAGGCGAGCGGCGGCGAGGCCAGAGCGGGCGAGCCGGGCGCGGTCAGTCCGCGCACGAGAGCGGCGATCCCATCCTCGGTGAGGCCATCCGGGGCATCGCTGATCGCGATCGAGCGTAGCAGCTCGACCAGGTCGCGCACCGCTTCCTGCTCGGTCTGATCAGGCGGGTCGAGGCGCAGTGCCAGCTCGAAGGCATCCTGGATGCGCGAGGCGACCGAGCTGTCCTCCAGCGTCTTGCAGGGGCCGCCGGGGATGGGCACCTCGTCCGTCTGGCACTCGCGGTAGCAGAGCACGAGATAGAGGCTCAGCGGCTCGGGCGGCGAGGGCGCAGGTGATGCGGCAAGCCGGTCCTGGATCTCCGCTGCATGGCTCTCCAGCCAGCTCCGCAGATTGGCGCAGTAGGCCTCCGGCACACGGATCTCACGGCCACGCGGATCGACCGCGACGCCCGGGGACACGGTCAACCGCGGGCCGTCCTCCGGCTCGGAGAGGCTCACCTGCAGGCCGCACAGCGTGCCATAGCCATGGAGCAGCCGATTGTGCAGGCGGTGCTTCTCCAGGTGGTAGAGCTGCTCCTGAACCAGATCATCGGCGCCCAGCACCAGACCGTTGGCATAATTGACCCGCTTGTACGGATCCAGATTGGAGAGCGTCGCGCAGACTGTCATGAAGTCATTCATGGTCGTTACTCCGAGAGCCGGTCACGCCCGAGCACACGCAGCGTAGGATGGGTCACGCCGCAGGGATGTGATGAATCCAGGAAGCCCTCGGCGAGCGCGGTGCGGCCCAGCACCAGTGCGATATACCGGCTGCCCTCGCCCAGCGCCGTGTCGAGCCCCAGGCGTGCACCGCCGACCTGAAACAGCGCCCAGAAGAGCTTGGCCTCGAAGTCGGTATGGGCCGGGCGCTCGCGCTCGACCAGGCTGCTCACCCGTGCCAGGCGCTGCGCACGCGTCTCGGTGCTCTCGCCCGGATGGGCCGGGACCAGCACGGTGAAGCGGTGGGCGCTGCGCTCGGTCGGCAAGGCCGGCGAAACGAAGGCGATCCAGTCCTCGGCACGCTGCGCGTCGTCCGGGCGCAGCGGCGGAAACTGGATCGCTGCCAACGGCGCGCCCCAGCGCTCGACGAGCGTCGCTTCATCGCCCTGGTAGCGGCAGCCCAGAAAGAGGCGAAACCTCTGGTGCAGCGGCTCTGGACCCTGCGCGGGCTCGTACGGGACGCTGGAGCCGATCAACGCCGGCTGCTCGAGCTGGCGCGGATCGCCCAGCACGACCCCCGGTACACCACGGGTCTGGAACTGCTCGACGATCCGTACCGCGCGGCCCGCGTAGCGCAGTGGCTGCATCCGCTCGGGATACCGCAAGTCCTCGAGCACAGAGGGGTCCGGGCAGGGGTCGATCGTCAGGCGAATCATGGCCAGCAGCCCCGCCGGGGTCCCGCGCCAGCGAAACAGAAGCTCGGCGTGCTCGATCAGCAGACGGCGGCGCGCCTCGTCGAAGTCCGGATCCAGCGTTGCACCCAGCCAGCCGGCCAGCCACTCGAGATACTCGGCCGGCGCGGTGCGGCTGTCGAGCAGCCGCTCGGCCCCGGCCACCGCGCCCTCCAGCGTGGTCCAGAGGCCCTCGACATTGGCGAGGAAGCGGTCGAGGAAGCTCGCCGAGTCGGCATCCTCGCGGTACACCGCGGGCAGATAGCGCTCCAGGTAGGAGAAGCGCGGGTACCAGGCGCGCACGGCCCGCAGGCGCGGCGTCGAGCGGCCGCTCCCGCTGAGCCGCAGCCGCAGCTGCAGATAGCGCCCCGAGGCGCGCTGCAGAAGCAGCTCCCAGGTACCGCTGCCCTGGCGAGCCCGCTGCGCCGCGTCAAAGGGCTGGTGGAAGGCGATCTCAGAGGCATAGCGCAGGTAGGGCGCAGGCTCTTCGCGCCAGGGCGCCACATCGAGGTCTGAGAGCTCGTCCGCGGCACGGCTCTGCACGGCGATGGCGTCGCCAGGCGCGATGCAGGCATCCATCGTCACGCGGTGCCACTGGCAGCCCGGCTCCTTGCCGTCGAAGGTGGGCAGGTCGAGCTCGGCCTCGAGCCCATAGAGTGGCCGGGGCTGATCGACCAGGGGCGTCCAGAGGCCCGGCAGGTGGTAGAGGACCTCGCGGCCGTCGCTGACAAGGTCCTTGCCGTCATAGCGCCGCATCGGGAGGGAGCGCGGCGCGAGGGTCAGGTGCAGGGTCCCCTGCACGATGAGGACGGCCAGCACGATCGCCTGGTTACCTTCCTGCGACACCAGGAAGAGCTCCCCGCTCACCCGAGCGGTCTCCGCGGCCTCGCCCGGGACAAAGATCATGTCGTATGCCTTGAGCTGCTCGGGGTCGAGGCCGGTGAGACGCTCGCCCTCGAGATCGATCCGGTCTCGCAGCAGCCCGTCCTGGAAGCGATAGAGGCTGGAATAGACGGCATCGGCGCGCGTCTCGAGGATCAGCAACGAGCCGTCGGGTAGCGGCGCGAGCGCGATGGGTGCCTCGACCTCCGCGGGCGAGGCGACGCCCAATGCGTGGCCGGCGCTGCATGTCCACGCGACTGGGACACTGTGATCCCCCGCGACCGGCCAGAAGTCGCTGATCTGGGCGGGGACGACCTCGACGAAGGCATCGCCGGGGGCCGCTACCACATCGAAGTAGCGGTCGAGCCGCCAATAGCGCGCCTCACCCTCGCCGGGCCCGCGGTCCAGTATCCAGAGTCCGCCGTCGGCGGCCGCCGCCAGATCGAAGGGCGCGAAGTCGAGCGCCGTCGACCAGAGCCACCACTGCGGCGCACCACCGGCATGGAGATCGAAGATGAGCAGGCCGGCCGGTGCCAGCGTGCCGACGACCAGAAAGTGCTGCGAGGTGACTGCCAAACCGCGGAGCCTGTGCGGTACCTCGGATGCCGGCGCCGAGCAGGGCACGAAGAGCCCACCGCCGGAGATGCACGCGGCGGTCGTCGCGAGACTCGCCGAGTCCCAGTAGGGGCCGCCTTGGCCCCTTCCCCCGGCAGGCAGCCACTGGATTCCCCGCTCGTCGTCGTCGATCCAGTAGAGGTTGCCGTAGCGGTCGCAGTCGGCGCCGCGTCTCTGGTCCAATGCCGGCGGCGTCTCGCCGCGCCGGGCGGGAAAGCGAAACAGGCGCGGCGCGAGGGTCACACCGGCAAAGACCTCGTCCCAATAGAGGCGATGCTCCTCATCTCGCGCGAGCTGCCGCTCGAGCACGGGGACCCAATCGCGGGCGCCTTGCAGGAGATGGAAGCGGGTCCCGTTGACGTCCATGACCTCGCCTCAGCAGGAGACCGGCACGACCGGCACCGGGAAAGGCTGACGATTACCGACCGTTGTGCCGCCGCTGCTGCCGAGCAGGGCGTCCAGCGGCGTGGTCACGCCACTCACGGCCGCTACGGCCCGCAGTCTGGGCAGCATGAGCCCGCTCAGCTCGATGCGCTCGCGCGCCGCGCCCGTCGCGTCGCCGAGCAGAACACCGATGACCTTGGCCACGCCGCTCACTCGGCTCGCTACGGCGCTGATCTCGAGCAGATCGATCGTCTTGTCCAGCGGCCAGCCCGTCCCCTCGAAGCCGCCGGTCAGCGGCGAGACGAAGATCTCCACGGCCGCCTTGACGGCGTCGCGCACCGGCGATTGGTCTCGGCCGGGCACGACCTCGATGCCAAGCGACACCCAGATGTCCTGATACAGAGGGCCGCGCACATGCAGCTCGGTGGTCACCAGGCGGCGCGGGGCCAGGTAGCGGCAGACGGCCTCGAGGAACAGCCGATCCGGCTCGGGTGAGCGCGGGTGCAGCGCGTCCGCCGCCGGGATGACCAGCAGCGTCACGACCCCGCGCGAGGCCTGTGCGCTCTGCTCAGGATGAAAGAGCGGCAGCACCTCGACCCGGCCGAGCTCGACGCCAGGGGTGCGCCACGCGATGTCGATGAAGTCCTGCGGCGCGACGAGCCGATCACGATGATGGAGGAAGGCCGGGATGCGCCGTTCGGCCTCGGCCAGGGTCTCGCCGCGATCGCCGCCGTAGGTGGGCAACGGGTTGCTGACCTTGATCCCGGCAGGCAGCTGGGGTCCCTTCGTGATCGCGCCGGTGCCGACCATGCCGGCGATACCGCCGCCATAGGCGTAGCTCACCTGGATCGCGGCGCCCAGCGGCGGCCGGGCACCATGCGATCCGTCGCCGAAGCGGATCTCCCCGGACTCGCGATCGAGGGTGTAGACACGCTCGCCACTTGCGCCCGATGGGCGCTGGGCGCTGGTCGTCACCGTGGTCGCGGCCTGCGTCAGGACCTCGGGCGGTGCCGCGGCGAGATCGTCGATCCGCTGCCAAGGCTCACCGCCAACAGTAAGCGTAACCGTCTCGAGCAACACGGGCCTGTGGGTCAACAGAGCCGCCTGGTCGGGCTCGCCGGTGCCCTGGGGCAACCGCTCAGCCGGCACCCAGGCGCGCTGCACGACCTCGGCCGCGTTGATGCCGAGCCAGCTGAAGCGCGCCTGCTGCCCTTGTGCGTCGCTGCCGTCCGCATTGGGCGACGGGCGGATGCGGATCCAGGTGACGAGCCGTGCGGAGCTCGCCCTGTCCTCGAGCCCGGGCGGGAAGCTCCCGGCCCCGGCCTCGAGCGGATCGAGGTCGTCCCAATAGCCGAGCTCAGCGGCGGCCGGCAGGCTGAGCTCGACCAGCCCCGGATGCAGCAGCAGATTGCTGGTACCACGCGCCTCCAGTCTGCGGTACCGATCCAGTGGCGCGCCGTTCGCGCCCGGTGCGGTATTGGGCACCTCGAACAGGAGCCCAAGGTCCTCGGCGCCTAGGGTGCCACCCGCCGGCAAGCGACAGCCGCTGGCCGCGAGCGCAGGCATCAGTCCCACCGTAAGGACCCGGCCGGCGATGGCGGCGCGCGCCTGCGCCGGGTCCTCGTTGGGACGCGCCAGGATGGCGAGCCAGAGCGCGCCGTCGACCGTGTCATGGCTCGCAGACGGCGTGGCGTCCGTCGCCAGCGGCTTAGCAAGGTCGACCACCGGCAAGGGGGCACCCGCCTGCGGCGCCCCCAGCTGACGGGTCTCGTAGAAGGCGAGGGCGCCCTGCTCCAGCTCGAAGCTCGCGTAGAGCCGTCGGTAGAGCGTCTCGGTCTCCTGGGCCTGGGGGGCACTGAGCGGGGCCTTGTAGTAGACCTGGGCCTCGATGGGCAGGACCTCCACGGCATTGCCGGTGCGAAAGGGGATCTTTCCCGCCAGCACCTCCAGGTTGGCCGCCAGGCTCACCGGCTGCAGCGCGCCGCGCGGATTGGAGAAGCTCACCAGACCGCGGGCGGGCTCGGGCGCACGCACCGCCTCACCGAGTAGGCGCAGGAACTTGCGTCGATTGCGCTCCGGAATGCGGTTCGCGCGGTAGATGATGCTCTCGCTCATGAAGGCGAACAGCTGCAGCAGTGTCACCCCGGGGTCCGCGTCGTTGAAGTTGTTCCACTCGGGGTTGTGCACCGGGATGCGCGCCAGCGCCTCGCTCAGGATCTCGCGATAGCTGCGGCTGTCGAAGCTTGGCTCTGGTATGGGCATGGTGTCTCCTCTCGATCAGCCGGTGAGCAGCACGCGCAGTTGCAGCCGGTCCTCTTCGGCCGTGGCGACCAGGCGGTAGCGGATGCGCACCCGCGCCGCGCGCGCGTCCCCCGGATCGGCGTCGACCAAGACGGCCTCGACCTCGATGCGCCGTTCCCAGCGCCCCAGCGACTGCACCACCGTCTCTTGGATCAGCCGGTGGGTTGCGACCGTATTGGGACGGAACAGGAAGCGTCGGAGTCCACCGCCGAAGTGCGGCAACATCAGCCGCTCTTGCGGCTCGGTGAGCAGGATGATGCGGATGCTCTCGCGGATGTTCTCCGGCCCAGCCGATTGCGCGAGACGGCCGTCGGCGCCCACCCGGGGCGGAAAGGACATGCCGCGACCGAAGAGCTTGCCGGGATCTGCCATGCTCATCGCCGCACCGGCAGGCAGATGTGGAAGTAGGGCAGCCAGAAGAAGATGATGTTGAGCAGCTGCACGACGATCATCAGCAGGATGAGCGCGCAGATGGTGATGATCGGAATCGAGAAGGAGCAGATCACGCCCAGGTCGAGCGAGGAGCTGCCGGATTCACCGTCGATCAACCCCTGCATACCGGCCTTCTGCGCGCGCTCCATCTGCCGGCGCAGCTCCTTCGAGAGCTGGATCGATAGCCCGGTGGGCGACTGCCGCAGCCCCTTCAAGCTGGTGTCCATCGGCATGCGGATGCGGGTCTGGCGCACCGGCGCGTCCGGATCGAAGAAGGATGCGAGCCGGAAGGCGCGCGAGGCCCGGCTGACCACCGGCAGCACGAAGACCCCGCAGCGCGGACGCTCGTAGACGCAGCGGATCACATAGGTCGAGGGACCTGTGTCGACGACGGCTGGTGACTCGAGCGCGTCGCCTCCCGGGGCGTCGCCTCCCGGGGCGTCGTCGGCCGGCGGCTCTGGTAGTGCCGCACCAACCAGAGACAGGAGCAAGGGATCGGCCGCAGGGGAGGTCTGCCGCAGGGCGGCCGCGCGCACCTCGGCGACCGTGAGTTCGCCGGCAAGCAGGCTAGACTCGACCGCGGCGAATGCCTGAGTCAATAGCGCCTGCCGATGGGTCTCGACATCCAGCAGCAGGTGACGCCAGCTACGCTGGGCCGAAGGCTGGTCGCCGAGCTCGTCGTAGAGGTCGCGCTCGGCGCTCGAGAGACCGCTGACAGAGGCCTCGACCAGCGCCTGCCAGACCCGGCCCAGCTCGGCCTGAAGGAAATCGGCGAGGTCCAGCAGGACAAAGGCCAGGGCCTCGCGCGCCTGGGTCACGCCGAGGTCGTCCGACGGATTGGCCAGCGCCTGCAGCCCCGCGAGGCTCCGCGCCCGGAACAGGGCGATGCGCGCATCCCCGAGCGGGTCGGCGGCGAGCTCGTCGTCGCTCGGCGCCGGCTGGAAGGCCGCGCCGGCGGCCTCATAGACCTCGCGGCTCGCGACCGGGATCAGACCCATGTAGAGGAACCGCACCCGGCCTTCCAGCTGGAAGCGAACCGGAAAGAGCGCCAGGCGCTCTTCGCCGCCGACGGGCAGCATGGGATCGGACAGGCGCTGCCAGCGCCCCCGCTGCCGATCGCCGATCCAGGCGTACTCGTCGCCCGCGATCAGGCGACGCAGCAAGAAGCTCACCCTTTCCTCCTTGGCGGCATCGACCCGCCGCTCGGGCAGACCGGCGGCGCGGCAGTTGAGGCTCATCGCCACGAGGTAGAAACGGTTGTGGGCCGGCTGATAGAGCTTGATCGGCTCGCTCAGATCCGGGCTCTGGGCGCCGAGCCAGCCCGCCGACTCGGCGCGCCAGCTCTCCTGGCGCGCGACATAGCCGGCGAGCTGTGCGGGCGCCGTGTCCAGCACGGCCTGCAGCTCGTCCATGAAGGCATCGCTCGCGAAGCGCAGCAGGACCGGCACCTTGAAGCGCTCGCGCTGCGGACCCGGGTCAGCAAGGCTCAGGTCCCAGAGCGGCGAGGCCGTGTGCCATTCGATGCGCTGATCCATCGTCAATGCCCCTTAAGCATGTCGGTCACGGATCGGTCGGCCGGGGCCCCATCGCGGGGTCACCAGATGTTCCCCGCCCCGGGCGTATAGGAGGCGCTCACCACCGAGTTGGTGATCACGGTATCGGCCTGGATCACGCCGCTGAAGCGCGACATCCCGGCGTTCACCGTCACCGAGCCGGCCGAGACCTCAACGGTGCTGGCTTGCACCGTGACCTTAGCCGAGGCGCTGACCGTAATGCCGGAGGACTCCAGCGTGACGGTGTTGCCGTTGCTGTCACGCAGCTCGATCACGCCCGGGCCGTCGGTGAGCGAGAGCTGCTGACCGCCCGGGGTCTCCAAGATCAGACGCTCCTGTCCGCTCGCGTCATCCAAGGTCACCTTCACCCCGCTGCGTGAGCGCAGCGACTTGATGTCGTTGTTGCCCGACTCATCCATCTGCTCCGGCGGGGCATCGACACCGTTCCAGAGCCCGCCGATGACGAAGGGCCAGCGCGTGTCACCGGCCTGAAAGACCACCAGCACCTCGTCGTCCAGGTCGGGGATGAACCAGCTACCGCGATTGTTGCCGCCCATCAAGGTCGCAAGGCGCGCCCAGGCCTCATAGCCGCCCGAGTCGTCCGGCGCCCAGGGCAGCCGGACGCGCACCCGCCCCTGGCCTTCCGGATCCTTGAGGTCCGTGACCAGCGCGGGATAGACCCCGTAGAACCGCCCGCCGAGGCCGGTGGCGAGCCGTGCGTCGCGATCGCGCTCCAGCGTCAGGGGCCCGCTCACGGCCCACCTCCCAGACCGGGGCGCTCGACCTCGAAGGCGGTGCGAAAGCCGTTCACGCCGTCGAAACTGTGCCTGACCTCGGTGACGGTATAGGCGCCGTCGAACAGCTCGCCCAGTCCGCCGAGCCGCACCTGTGCGCCGACCCGGAGCCGGGCATCACCTTCGGCCACCGCCCGGCCGCTGACGAAGCGCCGTGCCATGCGCCGGAACTGGGCGCCAGCCAGCGCCTGCGCCTCGGCGCCGTTCAGCGGCGCCTGATGCACGCTGCGCTCACCACGCTCTCCCAGAGCCGTGCCCAGGATGCCGGCACCGCTCGCTCCGCCGTGGAGCTCGCCCTGGATGGCCTGCTCGTCCGCTGACTCCTCGATCGCCTCTTTGGCGCTCACGTCCCAACCGGCGACCGACCAGCGGCTGCGCTGCGCCGCCAGGTCGGCCCTGACCTGGAACTCCCGCAGGCCCCGGCCGTAGGTGAGCTCGATCTCACCCGCCTGACGTCTGGTCCTGGCCTGGACGTGCAGCCGTCCTGCGGCGATCCAGAGCTCGGCGTCGATGGCCCGGGCGCGCTCGCGCAGGAAGGCGAGGTCGGACTGGTTCACCTGCGTCAGTACCGCGTAGCGTGGCCCCGCGATGTCGAGCTCGGTGCCAAGCCCGTGATCGGCGGCGATGGACTCGATGACCTCCTGGTCGTCGACATCCTCGAAGCTGCGGCTGCGGCGCGTCATGCGCAGATCCTGCAGCCGATCCTCCGCCAAGACCGTGAGCTCCGGTGGGCGCTTGGCCGGATAGCGGCCCTCGAGCGCGGTGATGCGCCCGACGAAGATGGTCTCAGCGGTCCGGCCGGGGCCCATGCGAACACTAAAATCCCGGCCGAAGTCGAACAGCTGACGATCGAAATAGAGGAAATCGACGCGGCCGCGACGGGTGCCCCAGTTGCCGAAATTGGCCTCGCAGCGGTAGAGCCCATCGGTGGTCTCTTCGACCAGCAAAGACAGCACCGCCTCGCGCAGCTCCGGGAGATCGCGTCCGTCGACCGACAGACTCGGGCGAGCCGGATAGAACAGCGGTGTGACGCCGAGATCAGGCATAGTCCGCCCCTAGTCCGCCCGCAGGCGCAGCTCGCGCTCTAGCTGATGCCTCAGCATGGCCTCGATGTCGGCAGGCGTCAGCGAGGGAGCGGGCTCAGCCTGGTGCCCGACCGGCGCCGGCGTCTCGCCCGGGGCCGGCTGGCTGTCGTCGGGCACGACCTCGAATTCATTGATGATCACGGTCATGACTGATCTCTCCAGGAGGTCCGATCCGCACAGCGGATCTACCATGGCGCCACGCGCAGGATCCGCTGTGCGGACCGCATCGCTGCCTACCCATCGCTCAGAGCCGCGTGTTCAGCGGCGTTCCCGCGGGGATCTGTCTCGGGTTGTCAATATCGTTGGCGTTGGCCATCGACTGCCATTGGTCCTGCCGCCCCCCGCGCGCCATGATGGACTGGGCCGAATCGCCCTCACGCGCCTGCGTCAGGGGCTGTGAGCCCGGCGCCGGGCTGCCGCCGAAATTGGGCGAGAACTGCTCGTTGAACTGGAATTGGATCTCCTGCTTGGAGAGGCCGATGGTGAGCCCGGCGCGCAGTGGCCGGCCGTCCTCGGAGAAAAACTCGAGGCTCTCGTTGATCGAATCCACGATGCCATCGAACTTGAACGAGCCCCAGAGAAAACGCATGCCCGGGGGGACGAACTTGCCCTCCTCCCGCTCTTCCTTGGGCTGGATGAACTTCACGACCTTCTCGGTGAGCTTGCGCACATCGTTCTCCTCGCCCTCGACGTCCTGCTGGCCCTCCTGCTCGGGCGGCTGCGGGGCGGTCACGTCGAACCAGAGATCGAACGAGAGCTTCGTCGTACCCTGGCCGACGAACTGGGTGGCCGAGCCGCCGCGCTGGTCGCCGCCTGAGCTCTGATTGGCGTAGCTCACCTTCAGGGTCTCCGGGTTGAACTGCACCGTGACCCTGCGCTCGAGCTCCTGCACGACCTGGTTCTCGTCCCAGGTGATCTCCTGCAGCAGGGCCTTGGCCAGTCGTCTGGGCTGGGGCATGGCTGGGGGTCTCCTCAGGCGCCGGACTCGGTGAGATACAAGGTCTCGTAGGCGATCTGCATCTCCTCGATCGCGATCTCCCCGTCCTTGGCGCTCAGCGTGGGCGCCTTGAGCTTGACCGGGAGGCAGCCCGTCAGATCGAAGCGCACGTCCGTTCGGGCACGGTCGGACGAGAGCATCAGGATGCGACCCGAGGCGCGCAGCCTCCTGTCCTCCTGCACCTGCTCGAACCAGCGCCACAGGGCGAAATCGGAGGTCATGCCGCGTTTCAGGCTGAGCTGGCCATAGCTCACCGGCCCGGCGAGATGGACTTGGCGGCCGTTGTTGCCGCCCTCGCGAATGGTCTTGGGCTCCATGTTGATCTCCAGGCCATCGCAATCGGAGAACTCGGCGTCGCAGAGCACCTTGCCCGACTCGGCCTCGATCAGGACCCTGAAGTTGAAAGTGGTGAAGGGCCGCGGCATCTCAGACCTCCTCCAGCTCGACGCGCTCGGCGCCGGACTGGACCAGACGCACCGTAATGAACTGCAGCGGTTGCGAGGGGGCGACCCGCAGCTCGACGACGACGCGGCCCAGATCCAGGCTGCGCGGCGGGTTGACCGAGTCGTCGACCACGACCCGATAGGCCGCGGCCGGCGTGTCGCCGGCGAAGGCGCCGCGCACATGGAGCTGCGCGAGCAGCTGCTCGAATCGGTGCTGCACTAGGTCGCGGAAATCCTGGCTGTTGGGCTCGAAGACATAACCGCGACCCTCGCGCAACGCGAGCCGCCGCAGCAGGATCAGGAGCCGCCGTACATTGATCTGGCGCAGCTCCGCGCGGCGGTCGAGCGTCTCGGCGCTCAGCAGCAGCCAGCCGCGCGGATCGGGGCGGATCAGATTGACACCCAGGGCCGTCAGCTCGCGCCAATCACGCTCGGAGAAGCTCGGATCGAGCGCGATCAGATCGCGGAAGGCCGCATTGGCGGGCGCAAGCCAGGCGCCTTCTGCGACCGCCTGGCGCGCCATCTGGCCCAGGATGGCCCCATCCGGTGGGCCATAGGCGACCAATCCGGTGCCGAACGACCCGCTCTCCGTCTCGCTCGGGCGCGCGCCGGGCCAGGGATGGAAGAGTCCGGCATAGCTCAAGGCCGAGCCCTCGCCCAGGGTCAACGGCGGCACAGCCGCAATGGCTGCCGGCGCGGCACCAGACATCTGCGGCAACAGCTGCCGCAGATGCTCGCGCACCTGAGCCGTGCGGTAATGCCGCGGCAGCGAGAGACAGGCCCAGGCGTCACCGCGTGCCGCGCAGCAGCGGATCAAGGCACGGTGGATATCCAGCAGTACGGAAGCGCCCGAGACCTGCGCGGCATCAAACCCGGCGGGTGACTCGAGGCTTGCCGTCGCGAGCGCCCGCGGCTCGACCAGCACCGTGTTGGACCAAGGGCCCACCGCGCCGCCACGGACACCTCGGACGCGGTAGTACTGCATCGCATCCGTGGGTAGGGGCCGCTCGAGGCCCGTCTGTGCGCCGCTATAGGCGAGGCGCGCGGACTGGAAGGCGAGGTCGGAGGCGACCTCGAGCTCGAAGGCATCGGGCGCGGCGAAGTCCTGATCCACCAGGTGCCAGCTCAGCTGAATGGACGCATCGGGCGGTGAGGCTAAGGGCGCCCCGAGCAGCGCGATCTCGTCGATGGGCTGCGCCAGGCAGGCGAGGAAATCGACGGCCGGCAGTATGCCCCCGCGCGTCGCCGACCAGGGACTTGCGATCCCGCTGCGCAGCGCGCGGACACGGAAGTAGTAGGCCCGCGGACAGTCCACCGGCAGCTCGATCTCGGTGAAGGCCGGGGGCGGGATCAGGGCCTCGTCGAGGCTCAGAGGCTGACCGTATAGGTCCAGCGTGGTGGGGCGGTCGAGCCCGGGCGTAATTCCGTACTCGAGGCGGTAGGCCGTCGCCTCGGCGATCACCGACCAGCTGATCAGATAGCGCCCGCTCGCGCCCGGCGATGTCGGAATGGCATTCAGCTCGGGCGCCTCCAGGGTCTCCGGCAGGTCGCGGATCGCATCGCTCCACCCGAGGTGCACGGCGTCGGGCACCGCGATCAGCGTGATCTCCTCGATCGTCAGCAGGCTGTGCAGGCCGCTCAAGGGCTGGCGCAGCAAGTAGTAGCGGCGCTCGGCCTCGCCCAGCAGGGCGCCACTGCCCAGACGCTTCAGACGGTCGTCCAGGAACAGGTGCGAGCCGTAGTCGGGGATGTCGGGTCCTGTCGCGTCGCTCGAGGCAGCCTCGGGCGCAGCCAGATCCGCCGCCCGCGCGTCCATGCCCACAGGCAGTGATGGCTCGGGCGCACCCTCCGGTCCGGCCAGTGGAAAGCGCGGCAGGCTGGCCTCGGCGTAGAGCGCCTCGTGCCCACCAGCGGTCGGCTGCGGGCCGTGCTCGCGCTCGCGCGCGAAGAGGGTCGCGTCGTCCGGCAGGTGCTGCCAGGCACGCGGGTGGTCGGGGTGGAAGGCCAGACCGTCGAGGCGCCACTCGGTGTCACCGCGGCGCACCCGCAACGAGAAGCGCAGTCGGTAGATCAGCGGCATGGCCGGCGCCGGCGAGCTGGACTGCCAGGCCTGGAAGTCCGCCGCGGCCTGCGCCTTGTCGACCGCCGCCCAGACGTCCGCAGGCTGCGCCGGGGAGACGACGAGCGGCGCGTACCAATAGGCCCGCGTGCCGATCAGGCTGGGAGCGGCCGGGGCCGCCTCGAGCGCGTCGACGAACAGATAGAGCCTCGGCAGCACCTCGCCGAAATCGAGCTCGACCAGCTCAGCGAGCACCCCATCCGACCAGTCCTCTGGGATCCGATCGAGCCCGACCCGGTAGCGCCAGCCGCCCTGCCCATCGGGATCGATCGCGACTGACTGGGCCCTGAGGCGGTCGCGCTGCAGCTGGGTGTCGACCAGCAGCTCGTCGGCCCAGTGTCCAGGCGAGCGCGCGCGCAACTCGACAGAGTCCGCCAGGCCCCGGACCAAGGCGATCCCGGCCGGCACCAGTCCAGGCATGCCGATCCTGCGCACCGGCATGTCGTTCGGCCCGACGCGCACCACCCAGCAGCGCCGGCCACCATTGCGGAAGAACCCCTCCACGGCGCCGCCGAGCAACGCGAGCTGCGGCGCACCGCGATCGCTGTCCCAGGCAAGGAGCGGATCGGCGCCGTAGAGCTCGCGGAAGCGTCCCCGATCCTCGACCGCCACCGGCAGATGCACGGGACCGCTGGCGGCGAAGCCGACGAAGGCCGCGATATCCATCCGTGGCAGCACGGCCTGCGGCTGGCGCGGCTCGACCTCGAAGACGATTCCGGGCAGGCGGGCGGCGGCGAGCATTCAGGCGTCGCCTCAGTTGAGCTCGATGCGCTCGGCGGACAGCACCAGCTCCTCGACGGCAAGATCCGTCCCCTTGCCGTTGAGGCTGGGCCCGGTGTACTTCATCGGGCGCGAATTGATCAGGCGCCAGGTCTGGGCGACCGTCTCGCGGTCTTCGCTCATCAGTTTGATGGTGACGTTCTTGAGTGCGATCTGGGAGCCGTTGCGCACCTCGTTCAGCCAGTTGTAGAGGGTGCTCAGCTCACCGATGACGCCGCGCTTGAGCGTCACATCCGGCGTCTTGACGGTGCCGGTGATCTTGGTCGGCTCATTGGTCGCCGCATTGCCGGCGCGGTATTCGGCGATGGTGATCTCCATCCCCAGGCCGGAGACCTCCTGAAATCCCGCCTGAGCGCTGTTCTCGTCAAGATCGTCCCAACTGACGCGGAAATTGAACTGGGAGTAGGGTCTATCGAGTCGTTCGGTGGCCATGGCTGGGTCGCCCTCCGGTCAGCGGTTTTCAGGAGCGGGCGTCGGCGGTCTTCTGCCCGATGCGGAAGATCACGAACTCGGCGGGCCGCAGCGGCGAGACACCGACCAGACAGATCAGCCGGCCATTGTCGATGTCGTTCTGCGTCATCGTGGTGCGGTCGCAGCGCACGAAGTAGGCCTGCTCGGGCTTGGTCCCCAAGAGGTGATTGGAGGCCCACTCGTTGAACAGGAAGTCCGAGACCGTCAGCCGGATGTTCTCCCAGAGCACCGGGCCGTTCGGCTCGAAGACCGCGAACTGGGTGCCCTTCTCAATGGAGCGCTCCAGGAAGGCGAAGTAGCGGCGCACGTTGACGTACTTCCATTCGGGGTCCGAGCTGGTGGTGCGCGCGCCCCAGACGCGGTAGCCGCGGCCCTCGAAGAATCTCAGGCAGTTGATGCCAAGCGGATTGAGCACCTCCTGCTGCGCCTTGTTGATCGGCAGCTCAAAGCCAAGCGCCAGGCGCACCACCTCGTTGGCGGGCGCCTTGTGCACCCCTCGCTCGACGTCGTTGCGTGCGTAGATGCCGGCCACGAAGCCGCTCGGCGGCAGCAGGATCTCGCTCGGCGCCAGGGGGTCATCGGCGAGCGGATTGGCGACCCTCACCCAGGGGTAGTAGAGCGCCGCGCGCGTGCTGTCGATGCCGCCGCGCAGGTCCCGGATCTCGCTCGGCAGCTGGCCGCGCAGCGAGTCGAGCACGCCGATTCGGTAGCGCATGCGCTCGCAGTGCGTGATGAGCGCGGCGAGCACGGCGCGACTGACGCCTTCTGAGTCGAGGATCTCGGTCGCGCTCGAGCCGGGCGCGGCGACGATGGAGATGTCTTCCAGGTCCTCGAAGGCGACGAGTCCGCTCTTGCTGCCGTCGGTGTCTTCGCGACCTTGATAGTCGCTCGTAAATAGCGGACGGCCGTCGTTGCCGTTGGTGAGCTCGACGCTCAGGCTGCGCTCCGCGTCCGTGGCCTCGTCGTCCTCCAGCGCCTGGAGTATCGCCGCGCCGTCGCCGCCGAGGAGCGCGGCCGCGATCTCAAGCCCCGTATCCAGGTCCTGCGGATCGAATACCAGGGGGACATAGAGTGCCGTGGCGCGCCGCTGCGGCTCGACCGCGAAGACCGCGCTCAGCGAGCGTGCCTGCCCAGGATCGAGCGCCAGGTCTTCCCACGCCTGCTCCTGATCGAAGCGGCCGTTGCCGCGGGTCGTGACCGTCACCGTCAGCGGATAGACGGCGACGACGGAATCCAGCTCGCGCTCGGCCGGACTCTGGTCCGGGCTCTCCACCGCGAAGCGGCGCACACCGCCTTCGAGGCGGCTAGTGACCGCAAAGAGCTCGAGCTGCGTAGGCGAGGCACCGCTCGCATCCACGAGCACCACCTGCGCGTCGCGCACGCCACTCAGCGTGGCCACGCCATCGACCACACGACGCACATTGGGACCGCGCTTGAACAGGAGGGTCACGGCCATGTTGCCGGCCGCCCCCGGATAGCGTGCCCGGAGCTCGTAGTCGGGCGGGGAGGCACCGGCCGGCTGCCAGCTGGCGACGCCGTCATCGTCATCGCTCAGCGCGCTGAAGACCCGGGCGACATAGAGCCGTTTGCCGCCTTCCTCGAAATAGGCGCGCACTGCCTGCGCCAGGTAGTTGGTCTGGCGATTGGTGCCGCCCAGCCTCAGCTGATCGATGCCACCATAGATGCGCTCGAACTCGGTGAAACTGGTCAGTATCTCGGGCTCGCCGGTGATCGGCCCGAACCTGGCCGGCCCGACGAAGCCGGTCGTGCTGGTGCTGACACCCTCGATGGTCTTCTGCCGGAAGCTGGTCTCCTCGACGAAGACGCCGGGCGCGAGATATTCAGGCATGTCCTAACCTCCGCAAGATGGCTCAACAAGGCTACCTGGGCTCGATCAGCAACCGCTGCGCACCCAGCGTCGTCACAGTCAATTCCCGGCCGTAGGTCAGCACGCCCGGCCACGCCTCCGCCAAGCCAGGGCTGGCGCCAAGATCCGGCGACTGCAGCCAGAGATCGGCCAGCGGCTGGGTGAGCAGGCTCAGGTAATCGGGCAAGGCGGTGCGCGGCAGCGCGACCTGATGCCCCGGGTCATAGAGCACCCGCAGCTCGAGCGGCCAGCTCTGGCTGAACAGCGAGCCCAGACCGAGCGCCGGCGACGGCGAGCCCGTGATGTCCTGAGCAATGCCTGGGTAAGGCAGCCAGACCGCGAAGCGTCCGTCGCTATCGCTGAGGCCGTGGGCCTCCTCGCCACCGACAGAGACCTGGATCAGCGCATGAGCAGCGGGTCTCCCGTTGACCCGGTCGCGCAGCTCGCCGTAGATGCCGGCGATCCATGAGGGTCGCTGGCGCGCGACTGTCGACAGCAGCAGGAAGCCCGGTGGTGCATCCGCGGACGGACTGTAAAGCGTGCTTTGTCTCGGATAGAGGCCGCGATAGGGCAGCGGCAAATCGACGCCGCGCGCCGCGGGCAGGTAGCGGTGCTCGCTGTCCTCGACCTGGATGACGACGGGCCGCTGAGACGGCGGCGAGCTGGTTGGATCCGCGACGCTGCCGGGGTACTCGAGGTCGCGCAGGCCGGGCAGCCCTTGCAGCACATAGATGTCGGACCTTGACCGATAGGCGGTCACGGGGCGGCCTGATCCGTCGGCCGGCCAGGCCGTCACCCGCAGTCCGTCCCGGACCTGCTGCTCGATCACCGGGTCCCAGAAGCGTATCCCGAGAGGCGTGTAGACGCCGAGCTGTTCCAAGACGCTGAATGTCGCGTCGCCGTTCAACTCGCAGCCTCGCCAAGCGCTTGCGGGCTGTACCGGGCCGCCCGCTGCACCCGCTCCTGCACCTCAGCGCCGGTGCCCGAGCGCAGCGGCCGCTCGGACTCGAGGTGGATCACCCGTGCCACATAGGGCACCGAGAGTTGGTAGACGTTGGGCATCAGCACCTCGTAGATGCGCAACAGATTCTCGGTGCTCAGCTCCGCCAGGCTCAGCTCGAGGGTCTCGTCGCTGCGAAACACCGTCGGCGCGACCGCCGTTAGCACACTCCCCGGCAGCAGCGAGGAATCCTCCATCACCCGCATCATCCAGCCGGCCAGCGCATGCTGCAGCGACGCCTCACCGGCCCAGACGGTCAGCAGGAAATGCATCTCCACCGGCAGACGGGCCTGACGGGGCTGCCCGTCGGGTCCGACCCGACCCGGCGGCAACCGCTGCGTGCCATTGGCGAAGATCCGATAGAGAAACAGGGAGACGCCGTTGGTGATCGGCGAATTCGCGAAATCGCGCGAGGTGAACACGCGAAAGTCGAGCTGCAGCTCAGGGTCGATCAGGGGATCCAGGTCATCGGCAAAGTCGGCTGGCCGCATATTGCTCCGCAGCTGATGGATCACGGCTTCGCTGACCGCCTCGAGCGCGCGGATGTTAGCCATCGCCCGATGCACCCTCGTTCAGAGACTCGTTCAGCGAATAGAGCAGCCGCCCGTCACTCAGCCGCAAGCAGTTGACCTTGCCCTGACGAACAAGGAGGTCTAAGGCCTCCTGGACGCGCTGCTGTGATTCCTCGACTCGATGACGCGTAATCCACCAGCCGGCGACGCCTTCCAAGGTATCTGCGGCCTTCCTGTGCGCGCTGAGATAACTGCTGATCTCTTCCGCGATCTCAGGGATGCCCTTCTCGAGGTATTGGCTCACCGGTCTCGCACGGTGTTTGAGTGAATGCCTGCGGAGCTGCAAAGCGTGCGCCATGCGTACAGAGGCGTCCTGCTCGCTTGATCAAGCAAGCAATTGGCTCGCCCAATGGGCGCCGCATTGGGTTCCCGCTGACCCACCTGATGCCCCCGATCCGGCATCGAACGAAGGACCCTAACAGCCTGTTCTGCGAGTGCACTCCCGTATGACGAGGCGGGTGGGTGCGCCCGGACCCACCCGGATGCAAACCGGGCCGTCCAGGGTGCCGCTGCGATCCGCGGCGAGTCTATGTGAGCGGAAGCTTCGCAAATCGCTCCCAAAATCTTGTCGAACAATAGAGAAAGTCACTATTATCAGCCGCTGTTCGGCCAGCGCCAGCGCGCCAGGTGGCACGGCCCGAACGATCATGGGGCGAGCCGAGCCAATCCGGACCATGACATGTCGCCTCGCCCCTGATCGTTCCCTCTCCCCAACCCTCTCCCAGAGGGCGAGGGAGCAAACGTGCTGCGCGGATCTCGTTGTAAGCCGACCCCAGCCCTAGATAGATAGCGGGTAGACGCCTGATGACTGCAGATCACGAGGACGGCCGGCAGCCTGCAGCCCACGGCGGTCTACCGGCGGCCGCATCGCCCGCAGCGAGCGTGTATGGCCGGCGCGAGCGCGCCCTCGCCGCGCTGCGGCGGGGGCAGTTCGATCTCGCCGAGGCGGCCGTTGCGAGCGGCGAGCTGACTCTCAGCAATCTCATCGAGACGCTGCACATTTACCAAGCCGAGCTCGAGATCCAGAACGAGGAGCTCCGCCAGAGCCAATCCGCCGTCCAGGCGGCGCTGACACGATTCACGGGCTTGTTTCGCACGCTCCCCATCGCCGAGCTGGTCGCCGACCCTCAAGGCTTGATCATCGATGCCAATCCTGTCGCCTGTGAGCTGCTTGGGCTGCGCGACCCGCACTATCACCACCGCTTTCTCGCCCGCCTCATACATGAGGATGACCGTAGCCGCCTGCTCGGCATCATGAACCGGCTGCGTGACGGGGAAGACGCGGTGCTGCCGGAGGTGCGTCTCCTGGGAACCGGACAGGGGCCGCTGCTGGCCGATCTGCATATCGCCCGGCTGGCGCTCGAAGCCACCGACCGCAGCCGGTTCGTCTGTGCCCTGCTGGATCGCACCGATGCCGTGCGTCAGCGCGAGGCCCTGCGCGATGCCTACGCGCGGATCGAGCACAGTGAGGCCCTACTGGTTGCGACCGGTCGCCAGGCGCGCATCGGCGCGTGGGAGTTCGATCTAGGTGCGGCGCGATTGCGCTGGACCGTGATCACCCGCGAGCTCCACGAGGTCGGGCCGGATTTCGAGCCCTCCATCGAGCGTGCTACCGCCTTCTACCACCCGGACGATCGCCGGGTGATTCGCGCGGCGCTCGCGGCGGCCCTGCGCGATGGCACCCCTTACGAGCTCGAGCTGCGCCTGAGCACAGCCAAAGGGCGTTCGCTCTGGGTCAAGACCACCGCTGAGCCGATCCGAGGCGAAGGGGACCATAACGGCCTGGGCCAGGGTCCCATCCTTGGCCTGCGTGGCAGCATTCAGGATGTCACCTCGCGGATCGAGGCCGAGCAGGCGCGACGCGAGAATGAGCAGAGATACCGCGCCCTGTTCGAGTCGGCGGCCGAAGGCCTGTCGATCATCCAGGATGAGCGGTTCGTCTCCATCAATCGCGCGGGCCTGAAGATGTTGGGCTATGACACGGCCGATGCGGTGCTCGGCCGGCGACCTTGGGACATCTCGCCGCCGCATCAGCCATGCGGCGAGTCATCCGAATCCAAGGCGCGCGAACTACTCCAGGGTGCGCACGGCGGGCGGGGGCAACGATTCGAATGGGAGCATCAGCGGGCCGACGGCAGCATCCTCCCGGTCGAGGTGACGCTGATCCCCGTGCAGCTCGCTGGTCGACAGAGCCTTTTCGTGGTCTGGGCGGACCTCACGGAGCGGCGCGCAGCCGAGCACCGAGAGCTGCGCGCCCGCGTCGTCTTCGACAATACCTCCGAGGGGATCGTCGTCACCGACAGCGATCAGCGGATCCTCGCGGTCAACCGGGCATTCAGCGAGATCACCGGTTACAGCGAGGAGGAGGCACTTGGCGCCACCCCGAGGTTGGTGCAATCCGGGCGCCACGATGCCGCCTTCTACCAGGCGCTGTGGATGGAGCTGAACGAGACCGGTAACTGGCGAGGCGAGATCTGGAACCGTCGCAAGAACGGTGAGATCTACGCGCAGCTGACGACGATCAGCGCGGTCCGCGATCAAGCCGAGCGTCTGACGCACTATGTGGCCGTGTTTGGCGACATCACCCATATTAAGCGCTCGGAAGAGGCCCTGTATCGGCTCGCCCACCACGACGCCTTGACCGGCCTACCGAACCGGACGCTGCTTCGGGCACGGCTCGAGCAAGCGCTACAGAGGGCGCAACGGACCGGGCGGATGGTCGGCGTGCTTTTCATCGACCTGGACCTGTTCAAGACCGTGAACGACACGCTCGGCCACACGATCGGTGACGCCCTGTTGGTACAGGTCGCCCAAGCCATGGCGGCCAGGGTGCGTGATGCAGACAGTATCGCGCGCCTCGGCGGCGACGAGTTCGTCGTGCTCGCGGAGGATATTGACAAGCCCAGTGCCGCCGCGCTGCTCTCACAGCGGCTGCTCGAGATCTTCAGCAAGCCGTTCGATATCGAGGGTCGAGAGCTTTACATCACGGCAAGTATCGGCATCAGCTTCTTCCCCGGCGACGGCCGCGACATGGACAGCCTGCTCAGCAACGCGGACGTCGCCATGTACCGGGCAAAGGCGAGCGGCCGCAACACTTACCGCTTCTTCGAGCCGAGGATGACAGCCGGCGCCATGGAGCGCCTGCAGTTGGAGACGGCGCTGCGCGGGGCGCTGCCGCGAGGCGAGCTGACGCTGCACTATCAGCCACAGGTACGACTCGGCGATGGCTGCATGCATGGCGCCGAGGTCCTGCTCCGCTGGAACTACCCGCGGCTTGGCGATGTATCGCCGCGGCGATTCATCCCCATCGCCGAAGAGCTCGGACTGATCAACGAGCTCGGCGCCTGGGTCGTCGGCGAGGCCTGCCGTCAGCTCTCAGTCTGGGAGGCAAGCGGGTTGCTGCTCCCACGTCTTTCACTGAATCTCTCGGTGGCGCAGCTGGAGCGCCCTTCCCTGGTAGAAGAGATCTGCGCGATCCTCGCCCGCACCGGGGTCCGGCCCAACCGGCTGGAGCTCGAGGTGACAGAATCGATGCTGATGCGCCACACCGACCAGGTCATTGCCAATCTCCAGGCCTTGAAGGAGCTGGGTGTGACCATCGCCGTCGACGACTTCGGCACGGGCTACTCGTCGCTCGGCTATCTTAAGCAGCTGCCCATCGAGCGCCTGAAGATCGACAAGACCTTCATCGACGGCCTCCCAAACGATCCGAACGACGAGGCCATCGCACGCAGCATCATCGCCCTCGGCCGGGGCCTCGGGCTCGACGTGATTGCCGAGGGCGTCGAGACACGCGAGCAGGCCGCGTGGCTTGAGCGCGAGGGCTGCTCGGAGGCACAGGGCTTCTTCTTTGGCCGACCGATGACTGCTGAGCAGCTGCTCGAGCATAAGAAGTGCCCGTAACAGCGCCATGCGAGAGCGCGGGCGAAGGAGAGCCCGTTACGGCGCCGTCGTTCGCGTTCATTCGATGAGCCCGCAGCCCGTGCAGCGGCCGTGAACGGCCCGGGCCAGGGGCTACCGGCAATGGCCAAGCCCACCCCCTACCAAAACGAGGAAAGCGCCATATGGTCGAATCCGGGTTGGCGATCACGGCCACGTTTTTTGCGTATCTGGTACTGATGCTGGGCATCGGCGCCTGGGCCTATCGCCGTACCGCCGACTCCTCCGGCTACTTCCTCGGCGGCCGCAGTCTCGGCCCTTGGCCGGCGGCGCTCTCTGCCGGCGCCTCGGACATGAGCGGCTGGCTGATGCTGGGGCTCCCGGGACTTGCCTTCACCTCGGGTCTCGAATCCGTATGGCTAGCGGGCGGCCTGCTCGGCGGGACCTGGCTCAATTGGGCTCTAGTGGCCAGACGGTTGCGCATCTTCAGCTTCCTGGCCAACGATTCCTTGACGATACCTGAATACTTCGCGAATCGTTTTGGCGATCCGGGACATTGGCTGCAGGTCGTCTCGGCGCTCTTCGTGCTGTTGTTCTTCCTGTTCTACACCAGCGCTGGCCTGGTCGCCGGCGGCAAGCTGTTCGAGACGGTGCTCGGTCTCGAGTACGAAACGGCGGTGATCGTCGGCACCCTGTGCGTCGTGTCTTACACCCTCTTCGGTGGCTTTCTCGCCGTCTCCTGGACCGATCTTGTGCAAGGCCTCCTGATGGCCGCGGCCCTGCTGCTCGTCCCGGTGATTGCGATTGAGGTCGACGGCGGTCCCGGCGCGATGCTGGCGACCATCGAGCAGGACCATCCTCACCTCTTGACGATGGTGCGCGACAACACCGGGGAGCCGTTGACCTTTGTTGCGGTCTTGTCACTGACGGCCTGGGGCCTCGGCTATTTCGGTCAGCCGCACATCCTGGCGCGCTTCGCTGGGATCCGTCGCAGTGCCGACATCCCGCTGGCCCGGCGCATCGCTGTGGGCTGGTCAGCCCTGACGCTCGGCGGCGCGGTGCTCGTCGGGCTTGCCGGCGTCGCCTACGTCGACAACAACCTCGGTGGCCAGCTGAGCGATGCCGAGACCATCTTCATGGTCCTCGTGAACGCGCTGTTCCATCCAGTTATCGCCGGCGTGCTATTGGCCGCGGTCCTGGCGGCCATCATGTCGACCGCCGATTCCCAGCTCTTGGTCTCCTCGTCGGCGCTGGCAGAGGACTTCTACCGCCAGCTGGCTCGCCCCCGCGCAAGCCAGCGCGAGATCGTCGCAGTCGGACGCGGCGCCGTGGTCCTGCTGGCTGGGATCGCGCTGTGGCTGGCTCTCGATCCCGACCGCACGGTGCTGGGCCTCGTCGGGTATGCCTGGGCCGGCTTCGGGGCCGCGTTCGGTCCGGTCCTGATTCTGTCCCTCTACTGGCCGCGGATGAACCGGGTGGGCGCCCTCGCCGGCGTGCTGGCTGGAGGGATCACCGTCGTCGTCTGGAAGCAGCTCGAGGGGGGCCTCTTCGACCTATACGAGATCGTGCCGGGTGTCGTCCTCGCGACGATCGCAATCAGCGCGGGAAGCCTTCTGACAGCGCCGCCGGCGGCGGCGATACGCGAGGCATTCGACCGCTGTCGGGCAGAGCTTCGGCGCGAGGGCATCTGAGAGACCATGAGCGGGGGCCGAAGATTGCAAGAGCCGCTTAGTCACGATTCAGCAACACCTGATACAAGCTTCTTGATCTACGCAACACACGAAACACGCGAAAGTGAACGATCTGGAGAGGATGAAAGCGGCGCTCTTTCGCGTCTTTCGCGTCTTTCGTAGTGATTAGCCCATCCGACGGGACAGCCGCTTCGCGCCCTCTGGCCGAGCCCGTCGCTGCCCATCCTGTCGGTCGCGCAGCGAAGGGTAGTGCGGATAGAAATCGTCGATCGGTACCGGCTTACCGAACAGATAGCCCTGGAACACCTCACAACCGAACTGCAGCAAGTAGGCCCGCTGCTCGTCTGTCTCGACACCCTCGGCGACGACGCTCAAACCGAGTGAATGGCTCATCGCGAGCACGGCGCGAACGATCGCTGCATCATTTTGATCGCGGGTGATGTCGCGCACGAACGACTTGTCGATCTTGACCTGCTCGAGCGGCAAGTGCTTCAAGTAGGAGAGTGAGGAGTAGCCCGTACCGAAGTCATCCAGGGCAAAGCCCAGTCCGAGTGCCTTCAATTCCTGCATCCGTGCGACAACCTGCTCGAGGTGATCAAGCACGACGCTCTCTGTCAGCTCGAGCTTCAGGCGCGAGGAATCGATGCCCGATTGCGCCACACGGACACGCACCTGCTCGACGAATTCGGGCTGGTGAAACTGGCGCGCACTGACGTTGATCGACAGCGTGAGATCGCGTGTTCGCGGGTCAACTTGCCAGCGCCGCAGTTGGGCACACGCCTGCTCTAATACCCACAAGCCGATTGGGATGATCAGCCCTGTTTCTTCCGCGAGCTTGATGAACTCCAGCGGCGAGACCGGCTCTGAGCCCGGCGGCTGCCAGCGCAGCAATGCCTCGGCCCCGATGACGATCCCGGCCATGTCGACCTGCGGCTGGAAATGGAGACGCAGCTCGTTGCCTCGTATCGCACGACGCAGCGCAGCCTCCATCTTGGCGCGCCGCTCGATCGCGGCCTGCATCTCTGGATTGAAAAACCGAATCGCGCTGCGACCCGCGTTCTTCGCCTGGTAGAGGGCAACATCGGTCTGCTTGAGGAGCAGATCTGCGGCAACCTCTTGGCCACAGAACAGCGCCACACCGATGCTCGCCGAGGTATGGTGTGCAGCCCACCCCTCACCGAGGGCATAGGGCATCGAGATCTCCTCGTGGACTTTTTCGGCGATCAGCTCGGCCTGCAACGCCGCCAGCGCCTCGTCGGGCCCGAGCTTGTTGGCGACTATGACATATTCATCGCCGCCCAAACGGGAGACCGTATCCTCGCGTCGCAAACAACCGGTCAGTCGACGCGCCACCTCGACAAGCAGGCGATCGCCGACATCATGCCCCTGCGTGTCATTGAGGTCTTTGAAGCGATCCAGATCCAGCATTAAGAGCGCACCATATTCACGCGCCCGACTGTTACCGACCATTGCCTGACGCAACCGATCGAGCAACAGCCTCCGGTTAGGGAGGCCGGTCAAGGGGTCGAAGTAGGCTAGATTGTGGATCTGCTCCTCGGCGCGCTTACGCTCCGTGATATCGACACAGAAGCCCATGACGATGTCGCCCGGTAACGCGATCGCGCGCAGATCGGCGATGATCTCGGTGCGGTCCTTCTTGCGCAGCCCGATCTCTAATTCCTGCTGGCCGGTCTCAGGTAGACGGGCGAGGAGTGCCAGGTGCTCTTTCGCCCGCCCTGGCGGTGACAGGTCGGTAATCCGCATCTCAAGCAGCTCGGTACGTGAGTAGCCCACCATCGCGCAAGCCGATGGATTGGCATCGACGAACCGACCGCGATAGTCGGCGACGAAGATCCCCTCGGGCGCGTGCTCGACGTAGGTGCGGTAGCGCTCTTCACTCTCGCGCACCTGACGCTCGAGCGCCTCGCGCCGCGCGATCTCTTCCGTCAAGGCCTCGTTGCGCGCCTGTAGGGTCGCACCATAACGGTTAGACTCCGCGACATCGGCCTCAAGGCGGATCGTTCGCTGGCGCATATGGTCGATCCAAAGCGCCGCCAGCATCAGGATGATGGGCGCGATGCTCGTGAAATAGAGAAAGCTCTGCGGTGTGATGTGTCCGTACAGAACCGACTCGGGGAGCACCGTCACCACCGAGACCGGCGACCCGACCACCGGCATGCGCACCGCTAGGTCGTAGGCCTCAGCAAGGCGGCTCGACGCAAGCACCGGCACAGAGCTCAACGCCGTCAGCGCACGCGGTGGTAGATCCGCCAGGGCCGCATTGTCGCCCTCGTCCAAGAGAGACGACTGGCCGGGCCGGCTGAGTTCGAGACCGGAGTCGGTGATCAGGAGCTGCCGAAAGCCCACGTCGACCGAGGACGAGGTCAGGTAGCGCGAGAGGAGGCTGAGATCCGACACCGTCACGACGGTACCGCCCGGTGTCCCACGGTAGTCGACTGGCGCGGCTGCGACGATTTGGGCCCGCGCCGCGTCTATCATGAGGCGTGTATCAGCCGTGGTCCCTACAGGCGCTGAAAAAGCACCTTCAGCTGGCGAGGTGTCCGCAAGCACCTCGCCTCCCTCTCCGAGATAAAGCAAGCGCCTGTAGACCGCCTGCCCCAACAACGTCTCCTGGCCCAGCCTGCGACGGAAATCCTCCTCGATCGCGTACAGATTGACGCCAAGGCCATAGCGCATCGACATCCCCAGGGCCCTGTTGCTGAGGAAGACCTCGATCTCGTGGCTCTCAGCAAGCTCCCGCGCGAAGCTGCGCTGCTCGTCAATGAATTCGCCCATCAGCTCGGCGATCTGCTGAGCCTCGGCGAGCAGGCGCGCCTCGGCCGCAGCCCGGAGCTGCCCCTGCGCCTTGTAGGCGTTGGCGAGGAGGAGCGCCAGGTAGATGGCAAAGGCGCCGGCGATTAGGATCAGCCAGCGTTGACCCGTGATCCTGAATCCCAAGGCACTGCTCCTCGGCCGCCCGGCGCGGCAGGATGCGAATCCCGGGACCATAGCCCCTAACGATCATGGGGCGAGTCGAGCCGCCCCGGATGATGAAATGCCGCCTCGTCCCTGATCGTTCCCTCACCCCAACCCTCTCCCAGAGGTCGAGGGAGCGAAGGTGCTACGCGATTATCATGGTAACGTCTGAATAATCTGGGGTCCACGTCGGCGTACACTAGGGCATCCCGGCAAAGAATTCAGGGAAATACTGCCGGACGCCGGGGTAGTACTTGTCGACCAGCGCATCATACCGCCCATCGGCCTTCAGCTCCCTGAGATACGCGTTGTAGGCGTCACGCAGTGCTGGGGCATCCTTCGGAAAGGCCGCGGCCAGGATCTGAGTCTCGGAGATCGGCCCAATGACCTTGAAGCGGCCTGCCCATTTACGCATGTCGAGCATCAGATCCGGGACATCGAGCAACGACAGATCTGCGTCCAGCTGCAGCAGGGCTGGCACCATCTCGTTGATGTTCGTGCTCTTGGTGTAGGCGCGCAGCTCGATCCCCTCGCCCTTGAGGCCGTAATTCGCAGGATCCAGGCAGGTCTTCTCCATGACCAATAGGCTTTGCTGGCCGATGAGCGCCTTCGTCTCGGCGATGTCGTTGGTCAAGTCATCGCTGCCACGGATCGGCTGGGTTAGGGAATCGGCCCGCGCAATGAGCATGACCTGGGATGGAAAGGTCGGCTCGGAATAGAGCAGGATCTGCTCTCGCCATGGCAGGACCGTGAAGCCCGCCGCGATCATATCGCCCCGCACTGGAAACTCGCCCTGTAAGCGGACCTCATCGCCAGAGCGAACGACATCTTGGCCCAGCAGGTCCCGGATGACCGAGTAGAAATCGCTATAGACCAACCGGTAATCGACACCGAGGTAGTCAGCAAACCCCCGCGTCAGCTCGGCGTCGAGCCCATCGCCGGTGCCGGTCACAAAATTCGCGTATCGGATGCCCAGATGGCGCAATTCGCCTCGCGCCTTGATCTCAGAGAGATCAGCGGCGCTCGCCGCAAGGCTGACCGCGATGCCGGCAAGTAAGAGCATCAGGATGGCAGGCCAACGATGTCCATTCATCAGTCGAACGCCCTGTCGGTATTGATTGATAGACCGAAGAGAGTGTTGCCGCCTTACAATGAATTTCGCGAAGCACGTTTGCTCCCTCGCCCTCTGGGAGAGGGTTGGGGTGAGGGAACGATCAGGGGCGAGGCGACCTTTCATCATCTGGGGTGGCTCGCCTCGCCCCATGATCGTTAGTCAAGGCCGGCGGCACCAGCGCTGTGCTGGCTCGCGGGAGACCTAGGCGCGATCGACTGCGACATCCCTCACGCAGGCCGCCACCTTGGCTCGGCATCCGATCACGCCCGACTGCGCGTCCGCGGTCGGGGTGCGAAACAAACAGGAGCGGCCCGGCTCTCGCCTTTGCGGCCGCACAATTGCCGCTCGCGCCCAGGTTGCCACGTCAGGTGGCGCGATTGTTCGCTCCGCTCATGAGGCCTCCATATTGGACCGCCACAAAGGGTGCAACTGCCGACTGGATCGCAAGATCGTGTGATGAAGTCGCGTCGGGCGGACCTGCATCACAGCGACTGGGATGAGCTAATGGGATGCGGGCACGATGCGCAAGAGCTGGCCATTCGACTCATCAGTGAGCACGTAGAGATAGCCATCCGGGCCCTGCCGGACATCACGGACACGCTGGCCGATCGGCAGCTTCTCCTCCCCGACGACGCGCGCGCCCTCGACGATGATGCGCCGGATCTCCTCGAAGACGAGGGCCCCGCTGAACAGATTGCCTTGCCATTCGGGAAAGGCCTCGCCGGTATAAACGGCCAAACCGCTTGGCGCCTTGGAAGGCGTCCAGACGACCTGTGGATCACGCACGCCCGGCGCGGAGGTCACGTCGCTGATGCGTGGCCCCGAGTATTCGACGCTGTAGGTGACCTGCGGCCAACCATAGTTGGTGCCGCCCTCGATCAGATTGAGCTCATCTCCGCCCCGCGACCCGTGCTCGGTCGCCCAGACCCTGCCGCTGATCGGGTCGCGCGCGAGACCCTGGATGTTGCGATGGCCGTAAGTCCAAACCTCGGGGCGTGCGTCTTCGCGATCCTGGAAGGGGTTGGCCGAGTGCGGGCGCCCATCCTCGGCCAAGCGCAGGATCTTGCCAAAATGTGTGTCCAATCTCTGCGCCTGCAGGCGAATCGGCTCGCCGCCGAAAGACACGGGCGGGTTGCCACCGTCACCGATGCTGACTAGCAGGCTGCTATCAGGGAGCCACACCATGCGCGAGCCAAAATGCTGGCCCCCGGACTTCGCGTCCGCGACCTCGAACAGGACCTCGACATCTTGGAGCCGGCCGTCGGCCAGTCTTCCCCGGATCAGCGCCGTATGGTTGGCCTCCGGTCGTCCGCGGGCGCAGGTCATGTAGACGAGCCGATTGTCAGGAAATTCCGGATGCAGTGAGATATCGAGCAGACCCCCTTGGCCATGAGCCAAGATGCTCGGCAGACCGCCGATCGGCTCGCGCTGCAGGACGCCATCTCGGATGACTCGCAGCCGCCCTGGCCGCTCTGTGACAAGTGCCCCGCCATCATCAGGTAGCCAGGCGATACCCCACGGGTGCTCGAGACCCTCCAACACCAGCTCCGTCCGCCACCCGGAGGCTACAGGCACATCTCCGGTGAGCGGCACCGGACCGGTCGGAGCGGCTACGACCGCCGTCGCAAAGATGAACAGACCGGCGACCAAGAGCCAGCTCTTGAGAAACATCGGATCGCTCCTATGGGCCACGCATCTCCCCCCACATCTCCCCAGGCATCTCCAAGGGGATCCCCGAAGATCGGAGCCCTGATCAGAACACGGGGATCAGGACGCGGAAAAGGGCCGGTAGCCAGTCGGCCCTTCCCGTTACACTTACCTCGCCTCAACGATGTGGCCTAGACCAGGCAGGAGTCGTTCACCCCTCTCGGTGAGCAAATCTCGCTGAGACACGCGCCCGCCGTACAGGCTCGTCAGCTGACGTCGATCCGCGTCCGTTCGGTCCTCTCGGCCTTTGGCAGGTGGACCTCCAAGATCCCATCACGGAGTTCGGCCTTCACCTGGTCAGCGAGCACCGTTTCAGGCAACCGGATCGTGCGACTCACGCTGCCATGCGCGATCTCTTCGCAGAAATACTCGCCACGCTCCTGCGTCTCGGCATGATGCCGCTCGCCACGGATCGTCAGTGTCTGGCCGCTGAGCTCGACCTCTAGGTCTTTGCGCTCGACCCCCGGCATCTCGGCACGGACCACGACCTCCGTCTCCCGGTCGATCACGTCCACCCGCGGCATCTTCATCGCAAACGGCTCCTCGGCCATCATCCAATCCGGCCACCCTCGCCGCCATGGACTCAGCCAGGCGCGCGGGAAAAAGTTGTCGAACAGGCGATCCATCTCACCGAGAAACGACATCTCGCGGTGCGGATCGGCCCTCGTCAGCTCGGTGCGTTTCGTCTTCATGGTGATCCTCCTTACGTTTGCCTCTCCTATCTATAAGCATAGCTCTTAGGAGCCGATCTTCAACCCCCATGAGAGCAAATAACTTTCTTATAAATCATGCAGATAAAACTTCTTTATCGGGCTTTCGGCGCGCCCGCCCGGGGCGATATCGCGGCAGCGCGAAGCGATGCACGCTGAGAGACCACCCGGCAGCACTCACCGTCAGCACAAGGCATGAAGGTCCACCATAAGTACGCACCCTACCGGCCGCACCCGGGTTCAGGATCCACGGAATCTCGGCGGTATCCACAAACAGATGGTGACTGTGGCCATAGACGATCGCGCGCGCTTCCGGGAATCGGCGCCGCAACTGTCTGTGGCGTCCGGCCGCCGGATACTGATGGCCATGGATCACAACGAGCTGACCGCCGGCCAAGGGAACGGTTACGACCTCCGGGAGGTGGGAGAGATGGTGACGCTCCTCCGCTGGCCAACTGCGCGGCGTATCATTGTTGCCATACACGGCATAGACGCGCCCGCCCCGCGGCTGTAACTGCCCGAGCACTGACGCGCAGCCGATATCGCCACCGTGCACGGCGATGTCACATCCAGCCACCAGCTCCGCGACCTGAGAATCGAGCTTGCCGTGGGTATCCGAAACGATCGCGATATGTTGCGGAAAGGGCCGTTCCGTGGTCATTCGTTCGTGATCTTCAGGACGAGCTTGCCCTGGGTGTGACCCGCTTCGATCGCCCGGTGTGCCGCGGCGGCATCGGCGAGCGGATACACCTCGGAGACATGGATACGCAGCTCACCCCGATCGATCCGTTCGGCGCATTTGCGCAGGATCTCTCCTTGGTGGGCGCGGGCCTCCGCTAACGGCCGTAGCATGGGTGTGAGCATCAGCTCGAGACTGATGCGCAGGTTACGATTTCGCGCCTCTTTCAGATCGACCTGCGGCCCCGGATCCAGAATCGTGACCAAATCACCGTAATGGGCAACGGCCGGTATGGTGCGGTGAAAGACCTCAGGCCCGACAGTGTCGAGGGCCACATCGACACCGCGACCCTCGGTCCAGGCCATCACGGCCTCGGTCAGATCCTCTTCGCGATAATTGATCGCGCATTCTGCTCCGAGCTCGTGAGCCAGCTCGGCCTTCTCCGGGCCACTGACCGTCGCCGCCACACGAGCACCGGCGCGACGCGCCAATTGCACGGCCACGTGACCAACACCACCCGCGCCGGCATGAACCAAAACGGTTTGCCCCGCCCGCAACCGGGCCCGGTCGAACAAGGCCTCCCATGCCGTGATCAGGACCAGCGGGCCGGCCGCAGCCGTCTCGAAGTCCAACGTACTCGGCTTCGGCTGGGCAATCGCCGCATCAACGACGATGTACTCGGCATAGTTGCCTACAGGCCCACCAAGCCCCCCGTGGCAGAACCACACCTCATCGCCGGGCCGGAAGCGAGTCACCGCGCTGCCCACAGCCTCCACGACGCCCGCCCCATCGCAGCCGAGCACGGCGGGCAAGCCATCGGGCACCAGGACCCCCCGCGTGCGCAGCTTGGCATCAATAGGATTGACGCCAGCTGCGCGTAGACGCACCAAGATGGCCGATGGCGCGTCGATCTCGGGTACGGCTCGCTCCTGGCGCTGCAGGACCTCTGGCCCCCCCGGCTCGTTCATCACAATCGCCTGCACGGTCTACCTCCGTAAAAAACTGACCTAACGAGCCCTAGCCCAGATCGCCAGACGCGGCCGCAAAAGCTGCCTCGGGTGGCCTTGCTCGGTCAACCGGCCCGCCGTGCTGGCCCTCCTCCGCAAGATGGGAAGAGGATGGGGACCACACAAGCCCTTGACACGGGTCGGGCATGCGTGGCCTCTTGCATCGCCGATAAGGCCCAGCTGCGCACAGCCTGAGGCCGAGCCGCCACGACCCGCCTGCACGGAGCCGAAAACCCATGGCGAAGACACAAGATGCGAACAAGCCGCAGCTGGTCATCCGCAACGCGCGCATCAAGGATATCCCTGCGATTCGCGACCTGGTGACGCGCGTCTATGCCGAGGCCGGCATGGGCACCTATTCGACCAGCATGCTTCGCGGGCAGATCCATAGGTTCTCGGAGGGCCAATTCGTTGCAGAGTATGGCGGCACACTTGTCGGTTATTGCGCAACCTTCCAGATCGACGCAGAGCATGCCTTGAGCGCCCATACCTGGAGCGAGATCACCGGCGGCGGCTTTGCCTCCCGGCATGATCCAGAGGGCGAGTATCTCTACGGCATGGAGGTCTGTGTCGACCCCGCCTACCGCGGGCTGCGCATCGGCCAGCGCTTCTACGACGAACGACGCAAGCTGGCCCAATCCTGGCGCCTCAAAGGTATCGTATTCGGGGGGCGCCTGCCGACATTGGCCCGCAGGATCCGACGCTTCGCCTCTGCCGAGGCCTATCTCGAGGAGGTCAAAAGCAATCGCCAGCGCGATCCGGTCTTGAGCTTCCAGCTACGCAACGGTTTCGAGGTGATCGGCCTGCTGCCCGACTACCTGCCCGAGGACAAGGACTCGCTCGGCTATGCCGTTCACCTCGTTTGGCGCAACCCGAATGCCCTGGACGCCGCCGAAGAGCGGCGGGCACGCACCTATGGCGGTCGCCTGCCCGATACGGTGCGCGTCGCGACGGTGCAGTACATGCAGCGTCGCGTGAGCTCGTTCGCGGAGTTCACCGACCTCGTCCGCTACTTCGTCGACGTGACCTCCGACTATCGCGCGGACTTCGTCGTCTTCCCGGAGCTCTTCTCGCTGCAGCTCCTATCGATGGAGGATGAAGAGCTGACCCCGGCCGAGTCGATCGAGGCGTTGACCAAGTATACGGCGCCTCTGAAGGAGGCCTTACGCGAGATGGCGATCCGCTTCAACATCAATATCATCGGCGGCTCCCACCCGACACGGATGCCGAACGGGCGGGTCGAGAACGTCTGCTACGTGTGTCTGCGCGGAGGGGAGATCTACGAGCAGCCCAAGATCCACCCCACGCCGAACGAGGTCTACTGGTGGAACATCGAGGGCGGCCAAACGCTGCAGGCCATCGACACCGACTGTGGGCCGATCGGCGTGCTGATCTGCTACGACGCCGAGTTCCCCGAGCTCGGCCGCCATCTCGCCGACCAAGGCACCAATCTGATCTTCGTGCCCTTCTGCACCGACGAGCGCCAGTCCTATCTGCGCGTGCGCTATTGTGCGCAGGCGCGCGCGATCGAGAACCAATGCTACGTGATCCTCTCCGGGAACGTCGGGAACCTGCCCAAGGTCCACAACATGGACATCCAGTACGCCCAAAGCGCCATATTGACGCCGTGCGATTTCCCTTTTGCGCGCGACGGCATTGCGGCCGACACGACCCCGAACGTCGAGACCGTGGCCTTCGCCGATCTGCGTCTCGAATCGCTGCGCTTGGCGCGCAACTCCGGCACGGTGCAGAATCTCAAGGACCGACGGCACGACCTCTATCGGACCTTGTGGCGGGAGCGCTAGCTTGGTCTACCAGCGAGCGACGCCACATGCAGGGCCCTCCCATAGAACCTCGGTTCGGGTATGCTGTTCGCCAGCCCAGGCCGCCAGCCCAAGCCGCTCGCCCAGGGGCGGGCCGCTCGCCTGGCACCGCGCCGCGTGCGCCGCCCGGCCCTCGTCCCGGGCCAGGCGGGAGGTCCCCGACCGCAGCCCCGCGTCTTGGCGAAGGCCGGCACCCTGATCACGGTTTCCACCTCTCTTAAGCGGACCCAATGAAGCATCACATCCAGGATCTCGTGACCGGTGCGCTCGAACAGCTCGCCGCCGGAGAGGCCCAAGTCGTTGACGAGCTGGCGCAGCCCCAAGTCGAGCGCACGAAGGACCCAGCCCACGGTGACTTCGCGACCAGCGCGGCGCTCGCCTTGGCCAAGCGGATGCGCCTCAAGCCCCGCGAGCTGGCCGAGCGGCTGGTGGCCACCCTGCCGAGCTCGCCACTGATCGACAGGATCGAGATCGCCGGCCCCGGTTTCATCAACTTCTTCCTCGCACCATCGGCCTTCCGTGCCCTCGTGCCTCAGATCCTCGCTGCTGGGCCCCGCTATGGTCGCAGCCAGCTCGGCGGCGGCCAACGCGTGCAGGTGGAGTTCGTCTCGGCCAATCCGACGGGCCCGCTACATGTCGGCCATGGCCGCGGGGCGGCCTATGGAGCGGTGGTCGCCGACCTCCTCGCCGCGGTCGGCTACGATGTGCACCGCGAGTACTATGTCAATGATGCGGGTCGCCAGATGGACATTCTGGCGACGTCCGTTTGGCTGCGCTATCTCGAGCTCTGCGGCGAGGCGCTGGCGTTCCCGAGCAATGGCTATCACGGAGATTACGTCTGGGATATCGCCGCAGCGCTGCATCGCGAGCACGGCGACGCCTACCGCCACGACGCGGCGGAGCTATTTCGCGGCCTGCCCGCCGACGCGCCAACCGGGGACAAGGAGGCCCACATCGACGCGCTGATCGGCCAGGCCAGGCACCAGCTCGGTGATCACCGCTATCGTTTCGTCTTCGAGCTGGCGCTCAACACCATCCTCGATGACATCCGCAACGACCTCTCACAGTTCGGCGTCGACTATCAGGAGTGGTACTCCGAGCGCTCGCTGACAGAGAGCGGGGCCGTCAACAAGACCATCGAGCGCCTGCGGGCCAGTGGCCACGTCTACGAGCACGAAGGGGCGCTTTGGTTCCGCTCCTCGGCCTTCGGTGATGAGAAGGACAGGGTCCTGGTCCGGGAGAACGGGCAGACGACCTACTTCGCCTCGGACATCGCCTATCACGCCGACAAGCTCGAGCGCGGTTTCGATCGGGTCATCGACATCTGGGGCGCAGATCACCACGGCTACGTGCCGCGGGTCAAGGCGGCCTTGACCGCGCTGGGCGACGACCCGCGCCGGCTTGACGTGCTGCTCGTTCAGTTCGCGATCCTCTACCGCCACGGCGAGAAGGCCCAGATGTCCACGCGTGCGGGTGAGTTCGTGACGCTGCGCGAGCTGCGCCAGGAGGTCGGACGGGATGCGGCGCGGTTCTTCTACGTGATGCGCCGCTGTGAGCAGCACATGGACTTCGATCTCGAGCTCGCCAAGTCCCAGTCTGCCGACAACCCGGTCTACTACGTCCAGTATGCCCACGCCCGGATCTGCAGCGTGCTGCGCCAAGCGGCTGAGCGGGGCCTGAGCTTGGAGGGGAGCGCCGACGCCCGGCATCTCGAGCGGCTGGAAGAGGCGCACGAGATGGCGCTGCTGCGCACCCTTTCCCGTTACCCGGAGATCGTCGAAGACGCCGCACTGGCCGCTGAGCCTCATCAGCTGACGCACTACCTACGCCAGCTGGCCAACGAGCTCCATACCTATTACAACGCACACCAGTTCCTGGTCGACGATGGCGGCTTGCGCGAGGCGCGCGTCAAGCTGATCCTGGCCGTCCGTCAAGTCCTGCGCAACGGCCTTGATCTTCTCGGTGTTTCTGCCCCGGAGGCCATGTGAGATGACCCTCGATTACCGACGCGGCTCGCCACCGCCACGGCCCAGACCCCGGGCGCCCAAGCCCTGTTTCTTCTGGTTCGTGCTCGGCGGCCTCGTCGGCGCTGCGGCCGTCGGGCTGGCCTGGACCAGCAAGAACAGACCCGCACACCCCCAGGCAAACCGGCCCGCCGCGCTCGCTCCGTCCGAGACCCGTCGACCGAACTTCGAGTTCTACGACATCCTTCCGGAGATCGAGGTTCGGGTGAGCGATGCGGAGCTGACGCAGCCCGTTCCGAGCCCGACAA
>CAZOWL010000016.1:0-56323 GCA_964583605.1 uncultured Chromatiaceae bacterium
CTCCGATCCCCGCCGGCCCCTGAGCACAGTGTCCAGTGTGGGTAATAGACAGCCCTCTGGGAGAGGGTTGGGGTGAGGGAACGATCAGGGGCGAGGCGACTTTTCATCATCTGGGGTGGCCCTCTCGCCCCATGATCGTTAGCCATGCCTTCGTGATGGGACCACGAGAAGTGTGTGGCGTCAAGCATTCACGCCCGGACGCCTGAGCGGACTCTCGGTGCGTCCTGCGCGCGGATGGGAACGCCGAGTCTCTTGCCGGCGTCAAGGAGTCGCGAGAGGCGGCCCTGGCGTTGCTGGCACTGGTGCGGCCATCACCGTGTGCTCTCGTACCGAGCTCCGGGCTTTGACGGAGATATGACCGTTGCTAGGTTCCTGGCGAGATGTCTAGGTCTGGCCAAACCGTGGCCAGAGGAAGCCTGTACGGACCTTGTACTCGGCGTATTCAGGCAGGGTGCGCAGGAACTTGCGCTCCTCGATCTTGGCGCGGACGATCTGCAGCGCGACGGCGGCGACGAAGAGCCAAAGCCCAACCGGCGTGGCCGATAGCACGGCGATCCCGAAGATGTGAATGATCTCGCCCGCATAGAGCGGGTGGCGGATGTGCCTGTAGGGCCCGTCTGTCACCAGGCTCCGCACCGCGGCACGAAGACCAAACGAACGCTTGAGATAGATCAGTGCCCAGATACTGAGCGCGGCCCCGGTAAAGCCGATTGCGAAGCCGAGCATGCTGAGATAGAAGCCGTACAGAGGCGTAAGCGTGCGCAGCCAAGCGAGTGTCTCGGGGGAATAGCCCGGCAGCAGCTGGCGCACCTCTGGGAGAAAGAGCAGTGTGAAGCCGATGACCGGGACGAAGACTGTGATGAGGGGAAAGATGTTCTCCCACAGGCCCTCCGGGCCGTTCTTCGCGGCACTGCGCACGACGAAGCTCCAGAAGACCAGGGCATCGAAGGCGATCGCCGTAACGAAGTACAGGACATAGGACAGCTGGTTCGTCAGGTAATAGGTGGCGCCAGGTCCGTAGAGCTCGAGCTCGCCGATGTGACGGAGCATTTCCCAGAACCGAGCATCGCCGCTCAGGTGGATCCAGAGCGAGTAGATCTTGGCGCTGACGATCATCCCAAAGAGCACGATTGGTGCTCCATCTCGCTTGAGCTTGTCGGCTGTCGTCATGATTGGGTGATCTGTGCCGTTCAGTGAGACGCTTCGCGTCTTACTATGAAATGCGCCCCGTGTTCGTTACTATGAAATTCGCGAAGCACCTTTGCTCCCTCGCCCTCTGGGAGAGGGTTGGGGTGAGGGAACGATCAGGGGCGAGGCGACATTTCATCGTCCGGGGTGGCTCGGCTCGCCCCATGATCGTTAGCCCGGATGCAGCGTAGCGAAATCCGGGGCCAGCGTCAGCTGCCTTCGCGCGCCTGTACCGACGGGCGGACGCCGTCACCTGGATTCCGCTGGGCTTCATCCAGGCTACCCCTGGGCTTCATCCAGGTTGCCCCGGGCGTTGCGGCCCTGATCGCAGGGGTCGGCCTGCTCGATCAGGGCCCGCACCGCGCCGACCAGGTCGTCAATCGTGGCCGCGACCACATCGCTCAGCTCGAGGTGGCGAAACTCGAAGCAGAGCCCAGGTGTCGAGACGAGGTAGGCTTCGGGTCGTCGCCCGCAGAGCGTCGCCGTCCAAGCCAGCAGCTCCTGCGGATCGAGGAAGTGCGCCACAGTGACGCGCGGCCCTGGGGCGGGGGCGAGGCGTCGACACTGGACCTCGCCGGGTGCGCCCTCGACGGCGGCATCAACGAAGACGACCAATTCTGCGGCGGCGATCTCGGGTACCAGGTCGGGCGTGAGTATATGGCGTGCAAGGGTGTTGGTGCCCTCAGGCATTCCCTCCCGCTCCAAGCGCTCGATCACCAAGGGGCCGATGGCGTCGTCGCCACGGATCGGGCTGCCATAGCCGATAACGAGGACGCGGTGAGTGACCACTCGATCTGCTCCTTCAGATGCGCCCCTGCCGCCCTCTCGCTCCATAGGGTCTCAGTGGCGACGCAGGCTCGCCACGACGTCGCCCGACGGATCCTGCAGCTCGATCTCGATCGGCATCTGACCGAAGGCATGCGAGGCGCAGGAGAGGCAGGGATCGAAGCAGCGAATCACCGCCTCGACGCGATTGAGCATCCCCTCCTCGAGCCGAGTGCCGTCGACGTAGGCGTCGGCGACCTGCTTGATGCCGGCGTTCATCGCCAGGTTGTTGTGGCCGGTGGCGATGATCAGGTTCATCCAGGTCATCAGGCCGTCGTCATCGATCCTATAATGGTGGATCAGGGTGCCGCGGGGGGCCTCGCTAACACCGATACCTTCGTCTTGGTTGCTGCGGGCACGGGCGCGGACGCGATGATCGAGGATGTGAGGGTCCTTCAGGAGTCGTTTCATCATCTCCAGTGCGAAGATGATCTCGACTAGCCGTGCATAGTGATAGTGGAAGCTGCTGCTGATCGGGCCGGACTCCTGCAGCGTGCGGAATTCCGCGAGGGCGACGTCGGCATACGGTGTCCCGCAGGACTCCGCATTGTTGAGCCGCGCCAGCGGACCGACTCGGTAGATGCCCTTCGGATAGCCCATCGGCTTGTAGTACGGGAACTTCATATAGCTGAAGTCCTCGACCGCCTCGCCGATCAGACGCTCATACTCGCTCGGCGGGACCATGTCTTCGACGATACGACCCTGCGCATCTGTGATGCGAATCAGGCCATCGTAATGCTCCAGGTCGCCTTCTGGCGTGACCAGACTGAGGAACATCGTCTCCATGTCGGCAAAGTGGCGGGCCTCTTCCTGGAACTTGGGTAGCAGCGTCTTGTAGAAGGCATAGGTCTGCTTGGCGATCTCGAGACCCTCGGGCAACATCGCGAGCATCGCATCGCGCTTCTCCGTCGTCAGCGGCTCATTGACCCCCCCGGGCACGACCCAAGTCGGGTGGATCTTCTTCCCCCCGAGGATCTCGATGATCTGCTGGCCGATCTGGCGCAGGCGGATCCCGTCGCGCGCCAACTGCGGGTTGGATTGCATGACGCCGAAGATGTTGCGGCTCGCGGGATCCGCGTCCCAGCCAAGCAGCAGGTCGGGTGACGAGAGGTGAAAGAAGGACAGGGCATGGGACTGGGTGATCTGAGCCAGGTTCATGATGCGGCGCAGCTTCTCACCAGTCGGCGGGATACTGACGCTGAGGAGGTTATCGCAGGCCTTGTTCGAAGCCAGCAGATGGCTCACCGGGCAGATGCCGCAGGTCCGTGCCGTCAGGGCCGGCATCTCACGGTACGGGCGGCCCTCGCAGAACTTCTCGAAGCCGCGAAACTGCGTGAGATGAAACTTGGCGTCGCCGACCTTGCCGGTCTCGTCGAGCTGCAGCGTGATGCGTGCGTGCCCTTCGATGCGGGTGACGGGCTCGATCGTAATCGTTCGGCTCATGATCGCTGTCTACCAATGATGGGTAACCGAGATCCGGCGCTTGGCGCCGCCAAGGCACAGAGGACAGGCAAGAATACACGGCCTCCTGTTGCTCGCAGCTTTCCTTCTGTGGTAACTGTCGCCACCGGGACAATCCTCCGGAATCCTTTGCTATCTCCGCCGTCTTTGCGGTTCAAGTGAGTGTCTTAAGCGCATCAGATCCATCCTCTAAGACTGCCTGCGCCTTTCGCGCAACATGACATGGCCGAGCCTAGGCCCCGAAGCGCGTCACGTCGATTGGCCTCGGCGTGCGCCCGGCGAGCAGCTCGCTCAGGACGTACCAGATGGTGTCGGCCGTGGGTGGACAGCCGGGGACAAAGAAGTCGACGGCGACGGCACCATGCACCGGGATCACCGTTTCGAGGAGCTCTGGCACGCCGCGCGTCGGCAGCATCGGCTGCAGCGTGACGTTCTCCTGAAAGGCGCGGTTGGTCACATCGACGAGCTTGAATTGGTTGCGCATACCCGGCACATTGCCGTTCACGGCGCAGTCGCCGAGGCTGATCAGCACCCGACAACGACGCCGAAACTCCTTGGCCTTGGCCAGATCATCCGCGTTGCTCACGGCTCCCTCCAAGATCCCGACGTCGACCTGCTCGGGAATCTCCTTCGTGTCGACGAGCGGGCTGTAGACGATCTCCACCTGCTTAGCCAGCTCGAGCAAGCGGTCGTCGAGATCGAGGAAGGACATGTGGCAGCCGGAGCATCCGTCGAGCCAAGCGGTGGCGACAGTGATCTTGCCCTTTGCGCTCACAGCATATGCCTCCGGCGGGTGATATATGGCAGAAAGTGCAGATCTTTGGTCATCTCCCCGACCGAGGTCCCCTGTTTGACCAAGGCCCCGGTAGGGCAGACCTGCACGCACTTGCCGCAGCTCGTGCAGGTGTCACTCTCACCCCACGGGCGGAGCATGTCCGTGATAACCTGGCAGTCGCTGCCGCGGCCCATGACGTCCCAGGTATGGGCGCCTTCCACCTCGTCACAGACGCGCACGCAGCGCGTGCACAGCACGCACCTGTTGTGGTCGACGCGGAACATCTCGTGAGAGGAGTCGACCTGATAGGCGACATGCCGATAGGGGACCCGCACGTGATCGACGCCGCAACGCTGGGCCAGTGTCTGCAGCTCGCAATGGCCGTTTGAGACACACACCGAGCAGACGTGATTGCGCTCGGCGAAGAGCAGCTCGACGATGGTGCGGCGGTAGCGCTGCAGCCGCTCGGTATTGGTGAGGATCTGCATGTCCTCGGCAACGAGGGTCGCGCAGGCGGGGACGAGGCGCCCAGAGCCGACCAGCTCGACCAGGCACAACCGGCACGCCCCCCAGGTGCTCAGGCCCTCCAGGTAGCAGAGCGTCGGGATCGGGATGCGGTGCTCTCTCGCCACCTCGATGATGGTCTCGTCCTCGCGGGCCGAATAGTCATTGCCATCGATCTGGAAGGTGACGACCCGGACGTTCGATACGGGGGCAGCGGGCATCGGCATTGGTGAGCTCCGGTGGCAAAGAGGCGCTGGAGAGCGGCGCCCTGGGCTGGGGAGGTCTGGGCGGCGAGCGGAAGGATCTCGACCCGGCCCCTACAGGCTCGCTAGACCGGCTTTGCGGCCAGTCGTTCCTCATACTCGGCCCTGAAATACCTCAGGGTGCTCAACACTGGATTCGGCGCCGTCTGCCCGAGCCCGCACAGGCTGGTCGCCTGGACCACATCGCACAGCTCTTCGAGCAGGGCGAGGTCCTCGGGCGTCGCCTCGGCCTTCGAGATCTTGTCCAGCAGCGCGTGCATCTGCTGCGTACCGGCGCGACAGGGCACGCATTTGCCGCATGACTCGGTCATGCAGAACTCCATGAAGTACCGGGCCACATCGACCATCGACGAGCCCTCGTCCATGACGATCATCCCGCCGGAGCCCATGATGGTGCCGAGATCGCGCAGGCTGTCGTAGTCGACCGGCATGTCGAGCTGGCTGGCCGGCAGACAGCCGCCGGACGGGCCGCCGGTCTGCACGGCCTTGAACGGCTTGTTGCCGGGGATGCCACCGCCGATGACCTCGATGATGTCGCGCAGCGTCGTGCCCATCGGTACCTCGATCAGCCCGGTATTGCGGATGGCCCCAGCCAGCGCGAAGACCTTGGTCCCTTTGGATCGCTCGGTGCCGATGCTGGCGAACCACTCGCCGCCATCGCGGATGATGGGCGCGATGTTGGCGAAGGTCTCGACATTGTTGATCAGCGTCGGATAGCCCCAGAGTCCGGATTGGGCCGGGTAGGGCGGGCGCGGGCGTGGCTGGCCGCGCAGGCCCTCGATGGAGGCCATCAGCGCGGTCTCCTCGCCGCAGACAAAGGCGCCCGCGCCGAGGCGGATCTCGACCTCGAAGCTGAACTCGGTCTCGGCGATCTGGTTGCCGATGAAACCCGCCCGCTTGGCCTTGCGGATGGCGTTCTGAATCCGCTCGACGGCCAGTGGATACTCGGCGCGGATGTAGACGTAGCCCTTGCTCGCGCCGACTGCGTAGGCGGCGATCGCCATCCCTTCCAACACGCGATGCGGGTCCGATTCCAGCACCGCCCGATCCATGAAGGCCCCGGGGTCGCCCTCGTCGGCGTTGCAGATCA
Source organism: uncultured Chromatiaceae bacterium (assembly GCA_964583605.1). Classification (GTDB taxonomy): domain Bacteria; phylum Pseudomonadota; class Gammaproteobacteria; order Chromatiales; family Chromatiaceae; genus CAZOWL01. The sequence continues at coordinate 6,107 of CAZOWL010000016.1, forward strand.
CGTACTTCTGGCCGACCGGCATCTTGGCGACGGTGGACCACTTCAGGCCGGTCGGGTAGCCGCCGCCACCTCGGCCGCGCAGACCACTGGTCGTCACCTCCTGCAGGACCTCGGTCGGCGTCATCTCGGTGAGCGCCTGGACCAGGGCGAAATATCCGCCGGCGGCAACGTACTCTTTGAAGCTGTCAGGATCGACTATTCCCGCATTGGCCAGGACGATCTTCTGCTGGCGGGCGAAGAAGGGCTGGTCGCTCGGGCAGTGCAGGCGCTCGACGGGCCCGTGGCCGATGCTGGCGAGGATATCGGCCGCGTCCTCCGCGCGCACGTCGCGATAGAGGATCGGCTCGACCGATTCATCGCCGGTCTCGGCGACAGAGACCATCGGGCCGGCCGAGCACAGGCCCATGCAACCGACCCCCTTGACCCGGCAGGATCCACCGTCCGAGCAGCCGGCCCTCAGGGCGTCGAGGACCGCCGGCGCACCGGATGATTGGCAGCTTGCGGCCATGCAGACGCGCACCTCGTGTCCTGCGCTCGCGCGATCGCGCCGATACTCTTCGGCTCGGTCATACATGTCATCCAGATGCATGGCTTACTCCAGACTGGCCAGCTTGGCGTTGAGCTCATCGGCCGTCTGTTTGCCCAGCATCGCCCCGTCGAGCACGGCGGCCGGCGCCAGACCGCAGGCGCCGACGCACCGAGCGGTGAGAACGGATAGGCGATTGTCGGGTGTGGTCTCCCCGGGGTTGACGCCGAATCGTTGCTCGATACCCTCGATCAAGCCGCCAGCCCCCTTGATGTAGCAAGCGGTGCCGGTACAGATGACACAGGCATGCCGCCCCTTCGGCTTGAGAGTGAAGAGGTGATAGAAGGTGGCGACGCCTAAGACCTTGCTCGGCGGTAGGTCGAGCGATTCGGCGACGAAACGCAGCGAGGTCTCGTCGAGGTAGCCGAAGGCGTTTTGCACGCTATGCAGGGCCTCGATGAGGGCGTGCTCCGCATAGCCGTTGCGTCGCATGGTCGCGTTGACGAGCTTCCAGCGCTTGTCGTCGCCGGGTGGTGAAGGCTTGCTATGCCGCACTGCCTGGACTCCCTCATGTCAAGCTTGGTCATGGGTGGTGGGTGAGTGCCGTTGCGACGGAGCGGTGGGTTGCCGCATCACATCAGGGCGCTCTGCGCGGTCGATTACAGCGTGAATCGGCCTTTTTGTGTAACGGGTGCGCCGCCCTTTTTCGCATCGGGCGACGGCGGATATACTCTCAAGTCGTTTTCAGAAGGAGGATTCCCCGCAGCGATGGAAGAGCGGTCGACCCAGCCGAAACGCCGCCGCGGCATCTATCTGTTGCCGAATCTCTTTACGACCGCGGCCCTGTTCGCAGGTTTTTATGCGATCTTGACCTCAGACCAGGGACGCTTCGAGGCTGCGGCCCTGGCGATCCTTGCGGCTATGGTACTCGATGGCTTTGACGGGCGTATTGCGCGCTTGACGAATACGCAGAGCGACTTCGGTGCCGAGTACGATAGCCTGTCCGACATGGTCGCCTTCGGGATTGCTCCCGCGCTCGTCGTCTACCATTGGACCCTCGACGCCCTTGGCCAGGCCGGCTGGCTGGCGGCCTTTGTCTACACGGCGGCCGCGGCGCTGCGTTTGGCCCGTTTTAACACCCAGATCGGCATCACCGATCGACGCTACTTTCAGGGCCTGCCGAGCCCCGCTGCGGCGGCGATTATCGCCACGGTCGTCTGGCTCAGTGCCGTCTATGGCGTGCCGGGTGATTCTGGACTGGTGGCCTTTTCGGCGATGTTGATCACAACCACCGCTGGGCTCCTGATGGTCAGCAACTTCCGCTACTACAGCTTCAAGGAGCTGGAGCTGCGCGGGCGCGTGTCCTTCATCCTGGCCGTGCTCGTCATGCTGTCATTCGCCGTCGTCTTGATCAACCCCCCGGTCGTGCTGTTCCTTGGATTCTTCGCATATGCGGTCTCCGGGCCTGCCTGGACCTTGCTCCGCCGTCGCCGCCGTCGGGCCCTGCGGCAGCGCGAGCGCTGAGACGCGTTGTCGACCCTGAGCCTAGCCGATGGGTGGCCTACTTTTTGACGCCTTTATCTACCTCTGCGCTGCCGTAGTCGCCGTACCGATCGCCAACCGCCTCGGCCTTGGCTCCGTGCTCGGGTATCTGATTGCAGGCATCGTCATTGGACCGGGGCTCGGCCTGGTCGGGGCGGAGACGCGAGATCTCCAGCATTTCGCTGAGCTCGGTGTGGTCATGATGCTGTTCCTCGTGGGGTTGGAGCTGGAGCCTCGGAGCCTATGGCGGATGCGCGGGCGGCTGTTTGGGCTCGGTGGCCTACAGGTGGGCACCACGGCGGCCCTCATCGCGCTAGGTGCGCTGGCCCTGGGCCTGGAATGGCGGCTCGCGCTCGCGGTTGGTCTGATCTTGTCGTTGTCGTCGACCGCGATCGTGCTCCAGTCGCTGAACGAGAAGGGTCTGATGCGAACCGAAGGCGGTCAGTCGAGCTTCTCGGTGCTGCTGTTCCAGGACATCGCCGTGATCCCGATACTGGCCCTGATGCCGCTGTTGGCCATCCCCGAGCTCGCAGGATCGGGGGTTGAGCTGACACCCGCTGGGTCGGGTGCCGATCTCCACGACAGTGGAGACCATCGCGGGGCCGAGCATCACGAGGCGATGAGCCTCGTTGACGGACTGCCCGGTTGGGCCCATGCGCTCGTCGTACTGGGCGCTGTTGCCGCCGTGCTGCTCGGCGGGCATTTCCTCTCTCGGCCGTTGTTTCGCTTCATCGCCGAATCGCGGCTTCGCGAGATCTTCACGGCAGCGGCGCTGCTCCTGGTGATTGGCATCGCGCTGCTGATGACGCTGGTCGGTCTGTCACCGGCGCTGGGCACCTTCTTGGCCGGCGTCGTCCTGGCCGACAGCGAATTCCGCCATGAGCTCGAGTCCGACATCGAGCCATTCAAAGGCCTCTTGCTGGGGCTCTTCTTCATCACTGTTGGGGCCGGGATCGATTTCGGCCTGCTGTTCGACGATCTTCTCGGCATCATCGGGCTGACGCTAGCGGTGATGCTGCTCAAGGGGCTCGTCCTGTCTCGCCTCGCGCACGCGTTCGGGCTCAAGAGCGGCAACCGCTGGTTGTTCACGCTGTCGTTGGCCCAGGCCGGGGAATTTGGTTTCGTGCTGTTGAGCTTTGCGTTGCAGAACGGCGTCGTGCCGGAGGAGCTCGCCAAGATGCTGTCGCTCGTGATCGCGCTGTCGATGCTGCTGACGCCGGCGCTCTTCATTGTGTACGAGCGCAGGATCGTGCCCCGGCTGGACCGCCGCGACGGGCAGGAGCCTGATCAAATCGACGAGCACGGGCCGGTCATCATCGCCGGAATTGGTCGATTCGGTCAGATCATCAATCGGTTATTAATCGCGAGTGGGGTGCGCACTGTGGTGCTCGATCACGAGGCGTCGCAGATCGAGATGCTGCGCGGAGTCGGCATCAAGAGCTATTACGGCGATGCAACCCGGCCGGACCTGCTGCGCACGGCCGGTATCGCGGAGGCGAGTCTGTTGATCTGCGCGATCGACGACCGCGACCGGGCCGTCGAGCTGGTCGAGCATGTGCGCCGCAGCTATCCGCAGGTACGGATCCTTGCCCGTGCCTTCGACGTGAGCCACCAGTATTTATTGCAGCAGGCCGGCGCGGACCTCGCCGTGCGCGAGCTGTTCGATGCCTCGCTGCAGGTTGGCGCCGAGGCGTTGCGCCACCTCGGCATCCATCCTTTCAAGGTCCGCAAGATGGCCCACGCGTTCCGCCAGCATGACGAGCAAGGTCTGGAGCAGATCTACGCCCTATGGGACGAAAACCCCGATGTTGCACGCAACAAGGCCTTTCTCGCCCGCATTGTAGAGCGAACAGCTCTGCTCACCGAGATGATGGAGGCCGACCGCATGCAGTTGCACGATCGGACCGAGCGGGGTTGGACGCCACCACCGAAAGACTACACGAAGGAGCCGGACACCTGAGGAATGATTGAAGGCGGAGGCCCCTCTTCAGGGTCAGTGATGCGCAAGACTACGCCTGAGACGAGTTGGCGTAAGCCTGGGCTTGGCTCTTCATTTTACCGACGATCGCGTACACGCCGACGTGCCGGTTTGGGCTGAGATGATCTTCGAGGCGGAGTCCGGTGAACAAGGCGTCGACATCGAGGTTCTGGATCTCCGCCGGAGTCTTGGCGGAGAACAGCTCGACGAGCAGGGCAACGACTCCCTTGATGATGGCCGTGTCGCAGTCTCCCGTGTAGCGCAGACGACTTGGATCCGCGTCGCTCGGCCAGGCCGCCGTGTGGACGATGCTCATGCACTCCTTCACGCGGTTCTGCTCCTGCTTATCGGCCGCGGCCATGGGTGGCATCCGCTCGCCTAGCTCGACGAGGTATTGGTAGCGTTGATCCCAGTCGCCGAGTAGCTCGAACGTGTCGATGATCTCTTCCATCTGGCGCTTGGCGCCAAGATCGGCCTCGGTACGGGCGTCGTCAGGCATCATTTCCCCTCTGTCGCGTGCGGCCTCGGCGAGGGCTAGACGTTGAAGGATTCTCCGCACCCGCAGGCGTCTTTCACGTTTGGGTTCCGGAATTCGAAGCCTTGGTTTAGCAGACTCGAGCGCACGAAGTCGATCTCCATGCCATCGATCCGCGGCAGGCTGATGGGGTCGACGACAATCTTCACGCCATGGCTCTCGAAGACGGCGTCTTCGCCGCCGACGTCATCGGCGTAATCAACCTCATAGGCGAATCCGCTGCAGCCCGACTTCTTGGTGCCGACCCGCAGGCCGACGCCCTGACCCCGTTTCGCGATCATGCCGGAAACATGGCGCGCAGCGGCTTCGGTCAAGGTAATGGCCATTCTGCCTCCTCCGATTGCGACGCGAACATTGACCCAACCTTCGCCGTCGATATAGCCGTTGGTGGCGGGTTTTTCAACCTGAGAGCGGTCGATGGCCGTTATCGAGCCCGTGGGGCCAAGCGGCGCAAGCCCGGCGCCCTTGGTTACTATGAAATTCGCGAAGCACGGTCGCTCCCTCGCCCTCTGGGAGAGGGTTGGGGTGAGGGAACGATCAGGGGCGAGGCGACATTTCATCGTCCGGGGTGGGTCGGCTCGCCCCATGATCGTCAGTGGCGATGCTCGGCCGACTCCATGCTTGCCGCCGAGGCCATGTCCATCAGACCGCGCATCAACTGGGCGCGATCTCCGAGCCCCAAGGTTTCGATCAGGGCCTGCTTGTCTTCCGGCTCCAGCGGTAGATGCGCACAGAGTAGGTTGACCAGGTCGCGACGCGGCATCTTCTTGACATCGTCCCAGGGGATCTCGACCTGACGCAGGCTGCAGTAGGCACGCAGCGAGCTCAGGAAGCCATCGAGATCGCCCATGTTGTCGTCATCTTCGTGATAATCGGCGACGAAGCGCCCCCAGTCGGGCTGAACGACGCGGTAGCCGCGGCGTGGGTCGAGCTCGCGTTGGACCTGAAAACGGCAGACGCCGGTCAGGACTAGGACGATGCGCCCGTCGTTGGTCTCGCTGTAAGAGGTGATTCTTCCAGCGCAGCCGACCCGATGGATCTCCGGAGTCTCATCGACTAAGGTCTCGCTGCGTGGCTGGATCATGCCAATGAGGCGTGTCCCGGCCAGTGCGTCGTTGACCATGTTCAAATAGCGTGGCTCGAAGATGTTCAGAGGCAGTTGAACACCCGGCATCACGACGGCGCCGGCGAGCGGAAAGATCGCTAGCTCCGAGGGCAGATCGTTGAAATTTGGCATGAAAGGGTTGCGAGTCATCGGGAGCTCCGGGCACACCTTACAATGAAATCCGCGCAGCACCTTCACGCCCTCGCCTTCTGGGAGAGGGTTGGGGTGAGGTAACGACAAGGGGCGAGTCGACCTTTCATCATCCGGGGTGGCTCGCCTCGCCCCATGATCGTTAGCGCGGTGCCGACTGCTGGTGGCCTGCATGGTCAGACGTTAGCGATTAGGCGCACCTCCAAACATGGGGTAACCGTACGCCTTTACCAGGTCGTTGATGCGATCGTGCGAGTGGAATTGAGGCGGGCATCATTGATGACAAACAGGGATGCGCAGGTTGCGGACAAACGTCCGTTTTGATGTCAATTCATCGCATCTTCACGGGATCTCAACGAGGATGCAACAAACATCCGAGACCATAGCGCGGATTCTCAATGAGGGATGATGGCTATGACCCGGATAGAACGTCTTTATCCACTTCGCTACCGGAGCATCTGGATCTCGGACATCCATCTGGGATCTCGCGGCTGCCAGGCCGATTTCCTACTCGATTTCCTCCAATCAACCGAGTGCAAGCACCTCTATCTCGTCGGCGACATCGTAGATGTGTGGGCGATGCAGGGCCGGATCTACTGGCCAGAGGCGCACAACAGGCTGCTGCGCGCATTGCTCGACAAGGCCCGCACCGGAACGAAGGTCGTCTATATCCCCGGCAATCACGACGAGGTCTTTCGAGGCCACATCGGCACCGAGTTCGGCAATGTCGCGGTCCGTGATGAGCTTGTGCACACGACTAACGATGGCCGGCGTTTTCTAATCACGCATGGGGACAGATTCGATCGCGTGGTTCAGAGTGGCCGTTGGCTGGCCAAGCTGGGCTCGCGCACCTACGACCTGCTGCTAGTCGCCAACAGCTGGGTCAACGACATCCGCCGTTACCTCGGTCTCGAGTATTGGTCGCTTGCGGCCTACCTGAAGCACAAGGTCAAGAACGCGGTCAACTACATCGGCAACTATGAGCAGGTCGTTGCCGACGAGGCGCGGCGGCAGCGGCTGGACGGGATGATCTGCGGCCATATCCACCATGCCGAGATGCGCAAGATCGAGGGCGTGCTCTACTGCAACTGCGGAGACTGGGTGGAGAGCTGTACCGCGCTCGTCGAGCGTCACGATGGAGGGCTCGAGCTGCTGCGCTGGACGGATGCCGCCCAGGTTTCCCTCTCGGCATGGGAGCCGGCCGAGCCTCTGGCCCAGGCGAGCTAACCATCATGGGGCGAGCCGAGCCATCCCGGACCATGATATGTCGCCTCGCCCCTGATCGTTCCCTCACCCCAACCCCCTCCCAGGGGGCGAGGGGGCGAATGTGCTTCGCGAATTTCATAGTAAGGGCGTTGCCGCTCATCGGGCGAAGTCCCGGCTCCCTGATCGCAGGCAAGGATCGCACCCAAGCTCCTATCAACGCTGCAGCGGGCGCCATGGTAACTTAGGCGCATGTCTAGTCGTGAGACTGAGGCGCCGTCGAGCGGCCCCTGATCTCCGTTTTTTGCCGAGTTACCGAGCGCCTCGAAGGAGCAATCGGTCGGCTGGCCTGTATGGCTCGTCTCTATGTCCGCTGCACCCCGTTCTCGTCCTGCTGCTCGAATCACGCCTGCGCTCGCCACCTGGCTGGCTCCCGCCCTGGCCGCGCTCGCCGGCGCACTGGCGGTGCTCGCCTTCGCCCCCTTCTCGTGGTTTCCGCTTGCCATCGTCGCCGTGGCGGTCTTCTATCAGACGCTGCGTGGGCGCTCGGCTGTCGGCGCCTTCGTCGTCGGCTGGGGCTTCGGCGCGGGTCTGATGGGCTTCGGCGTGTTCTGGATCCGCATCAGCATGAACGAGTTCGGCAACATGGATGCGGCCGTTGCCAATCTGCTGGCGGCGCTCTTCATTGCCTTCATGGCTTGCTTCTATGGCCTGGCCGGCTGGCTGATCCAGCGTTTCGCGCGCGGCCCCGATTGGGTCGGTCCGTTGCTGGTGCTGCCGGGTGTCTGGGTTCTGGTCGAGTGGCTGCGCGGCTGGTTCCTGACGGGCTTTCCATGGCTGGCGATAGGCTATTCGCAGATCGACTCGCCGTTGGCTGGATTTGCGCCCGTTGCTGGCGTGTACGGAGTGAGCCTCGCCGCGGCGCTTGGGGCGGGTTTGCTGTGGGGCATGTTCCACTGGCCCGGACGGGGCCGCGTCGGTGCCGGTGTGGGCTTGGCGGCGGTGTTTCTCGTCGGCGCGGCTCTCGGTCAGGTCCCCTGGACCTCGCCGGCAGGTCCGCCGCTGCGTGCGAGTGTCCTGCAGGCAAATATTCCGCAGGCGATGAAGTGGGAAGAGAGCGCCCGCGTGCCGACGGTACAAGCCTATCTCGAGATGACCCGCGAGAATCTCGACAGCGATGTGCTGGTCTGGCCGGAGACGGCGCTGCCCGATTTCCTCCACCGCTTGACGGAGCCCTTGATCGATCCCTTGTCCGATAGGCTGAAGGAAGTGGGGGCCGGGCTGGTCTTTGGGATTCCCGTGCTGGACGAGCATGATCGCTCTTACTACAACGCGGTGGTCAGCATCGGCGCCGGCGAAGGACACTACTACAAGCGCCACCTGGTGCCCTTCGGGGAGTTCCTGCCGTTCCGTTCTTGGCTGGGCCCGATCGTCGAGTGGTTCGAGGTGCCGATGTCGGATTTTAGCCGCGGCCGTATGGATCGCCCGCTCGTCCAGGTGAATGGCTACGCGGTCGGGGTGTCCATCTGCTACGAAGATGCCTTTCCTGCCGAGGTCGTTCAGGCCCTCCCGGAAGCCCGATACCTGATCAACGTCAGCAACGATGCCTGGTTCGGCGACTCGCTGGCGCCGCATCAGCATCTGCAGATCGCGCGGATGCGGGCCCTAGAGAATGCTCGCTTCCTGTTGCGGGCAACCAACACCGGCATCTCGGCGATCGTCGATCCCCGTGGACGCGTCCTGGGCGTTGTGCCGGCCTTCGAGCGCGGGGTGTTTACGGCCGACATCGAGCCCCGCGAGGGGGCGACGCCCTTCGTCCGCTTCGGTAACGCGCTGGCGATCGGTCTGGCCGCCCTGCTGGTTCTGGCCGCTGCGGGTCTCTCGCGGCCACGGCGAGGGCACTGAGTCCTACCCGAGAGATTGTCGCCTTTTGGCCTGCCCACCCGGTATCATGGCCGCTTGACTAGCCACATCGGGGTGTCGCCTTGCAGGCGCTGATCTTCTTTTTCTTCGACCTGTGCCTCCTGCGGCGGGCGCCGCAAGACCTGCCGGCCTCGGACGCCGTATTCACGCTGGCAGCGGTCGCGAGTCTCTTGGTCGGCGTCCTCGTCTCGCTGGTCGACGGCCAGTCCCTACTCATTGGCGCGATCCAGAGCCTAGCGCAGTTGGTGCTGCTGCTGGCCATACTCCATTTTGGCCTCAAGATGATGCGGCTACGTGGCCGTTTCCTGCAGTCGGCGACCGCACTCCTCGGCACAGGGGTGTTGCTGAGCCTCCTCGCGCTGGTGCCGATCAGCCTCTCGCCCGGCGAAACGAGCGGCGAGGGTCTATCGCTCGCCGCGCTGAGCATGCTGTTGCTGTTCGCCTGGAGCATCCTGGTGGCCGGTCACATCTTGCGTCACACGCTGGGTGTGACGTTCGGCCAGGGCGTTGCGATCGCAGTGCTGTATGACCTCCTGTCGTTCTCGCTGTTCCTGCTCGGCAGTCAGTTGCTGGCAAGCTGACGTGCACCTGCATATCCTCGGTATCTGCGGGACCTTCATGGGCGGCGTGGCGATGCTGGCCCGTGCGCTGGGACACAGGGTTACCGGCTCGGATGCCAATGTCTACCCACCGATGAGCACGCAGCTCGAGGCGGCCGGCATCGACCTCGTCGAGGGCTACGCGGCCGATCAGTTGCAGCCAGCCCCCGATGTGATCGTCGTCGGCAACGCGATGAAGCGAGGCATCCCGGTTGTCGAGGCGATGCTAGATGAGGGCCTGAACTTCGTTTCCGGTCCCCAGTGGCTGCGCGAGCACCTGCTTGCCGGGCGCTGGGTGCTTGGTGTGGCCGGCACCCATGGCAAGACGACAACGGCCAGCATGCTGGCCTGGGTGCTCGACGCGGCGGGGCTCGCACCCGGGTTCTTGATCGGCGGCATTCCGAGCGACTTCGGCCTTTCGGCGCGGCTCGGAGGAGGACGGTATTTCGTCGTCGAGGCGGATGAATATGACACGGCCTTCTTCGACAAGCGCTCGAAGTTTGTCCACTATGGCTCGAAGACGCTGGTCCTGAACAATCTCGAGCTGGATCATGTGGATATATTCGATGATCTGGCGATGATTCAGCGCCAGTTTCACCACTTGGTGCGGACCGTGCCCGGCCGCGGTTTGATCCTGCACCCCGCTGCGGACAAGGCGCTGGATGAGGTCCTGGCCATGGGCTGCTGGACACCGCGCGAGCGCTTCGGCGATGGCGGTGACTGGACCGCCGAGCTACTGGCCGACGACGGCTCTCGCTTTCTGGTGCGGTACCGTGGCGATGATCTGGGCATCGTGGATTGGCGACAGCTCGGCCTGCACAACGTCCACAATGCGCTCGCCGCCCTGGCGGCGGCGCACCACGCCGGCGTGGCGCCAGCGGTCGGCATCGCCGCCCTCAATCGATTTCGTGGCGTCAAGCGGCGCCTGGAGCGGCGCGGCGAGGTCGGCGGCGTCACCCTCTATGATGACTTCGCGCATCACCCGACTGCAATCGCGACGACCTTGGACGGCCTGCGCCAGCGCGTTGGCAGGCGCCGCATCCTCGCTGTCCTCGAGCCGCGCTCGAACACGATGCGACTTGGCGTGCACAATCGCGAGCTGCCGGCGTCATTGGCCGCGGCCGACCGCGTATTCGTCTACGCACCAAAGGACCTTGATTGGGACGCCGCCGCGGTCCTCGCTGGGCTGGGCGATCGCTTGCAGGTCGCGCATCAGGTCGAGTCGCTCATCCTCCGAGTCGTTGCCGAGAGCTGCGCCGGCGATCAGATTCTAGTGATGAGCAATGGGGGCTTCGAAGGGATTCACGGGCGGCTGTTGGTCGCCCTGCAGGAGAAGGCTGCGGCCAGCGCCAAACCCGAATCGGAGCGAAGCCTTGGCTGAGTCTGAAGCCAAGCAGCCTTGGGCGAAAACGGTCACGGTTGCGCTGACGGGCGCCTCAGGCAGCCAGTATGGCCTGAGGCTGATCCAGTGCTTGGTGCAGGCCGATGTGCGGGTGTTCGTGCTGATCTCCCAGGCGGCGCAGATCGTGCTAGCGATGGAGACCGAGATTGAGGTGCCAGGGCGCGCTGCGGCTGCCGAGGCCTTCTTCACCGAACGTTTTCACGCCCGTGCCGGCCAACTGCGCGTCTTCGGTCGCCAGCAGTGGACCGCGCCGGTCGCCAGCGGCTCGAATCCGCCGGACGCCATGGTGATCTGTCCGTGCACGACGGGGACCTTGGGCAGCATCGCTGCCGGTCTCAGCGAGGATCTCATCGACCGTGCGGCCGATGTGGTTTTGAAGGAGGGCAGGCAGCTCATCCTCGTCATCCGTGAGACCCCGTTCACGGCCATCCATCTTGAGAACATGTTGCGTCTGGCGCGCGCCGGTGCCGTGATTCTGCCCGCCAATCCAGGGTTCTACTTCCATCCGACGACAATCGAGGAGCTTGTCGATTTCGTCGTCGCGCGCGTGCTGGATCATCTCCGCATACCGCATCGCCTGCTTGGCCGGTGGGGCGACGCGAATGGCTAATTCGGATGGGCTCGACGATGGAATGGGAGGATTTGGCCGCCCGGGGCAGGCGGCAGACCATCGCGCTTCAGGCCTTGCGCAATGACGCTGCGGAGCGCGCCGACGAGCCGTCGGTGGATGGGCTGCAGATCGGGGAGGTAGTAGAGGATCTCGCATGGGACCGGCCCGTCCAGCGAGGTGCGCTGCGCGGCCGGCTGCGGGCGCCACGCGAGCTGGATCAGGCGGCCGCCGACACCGTCCTGGTGGGCATAGCCGCATTGGCCGTCGACGAAGAGGATTTCGCTGCGCTCGACGATGGCCTGGTACTGCATCGCCCGGATGGGCACGAAGAGGTGGTCGCGCTGATGGCGCGCGAGCAACCGGCCCAATCCGTTGACGATCTCGGCGGGGAGATGCGTCTCCTCACGGCTGTGCTCGTCGGGCCGAAAGAAGGTCTCGCGGACGTAGTATTGGGGCATCAGGGCCCTCGCAGTGAACAGGTCCTGCAAGCGGACGATCCAGGCGGTTGGTCAGTCCTCGTCATAGAGCTCCGGCGCCCAACCGAGCTCTCGGGCCCGGGTGATGGCCGCGTCGTAGATGCGGCGATGGCGTTCACGGAGCTCCGGCGGCAGTCGCGAGGCGAGGTGTCCGTAGGGCTCCCAGGCAGCACTGACCTTGTCATAGAGGTCCTCGATGCCGCCGACCAGCCAGCCCTCACAGGTCTCATCCTCGGGCAGGATGCCGAATACCCAGGCATCACGGATGATATTGCCGGTCGGGGTCATCCCGCCGAAGAGGTCGTTGTGGATACCTTGATAGATCTTTTTGGGCTGCATCGGTGTCTCGGTGGTCCGTAGGCTAGGTCGAGGTTGCGGACGTTCAGTGATCGTCGAAGTGCTCAATCGGCGTCGGCGAATCGGGCCGGAGTGTCGCCGTCCAGGGCGACACGCACAATTCCAGAGGGCTTCCCCCATTTTGGCCCCGCTCCGGCCCGCTGCCAAGCATCGGCCCGCGGTGACCGCAGCGCGGCGCTACCCCATTGCTGTGAAACTCGCGCAGCACGTTCGCTCCCTCGCCCTCTGGGAGAGGGTTGGGGTGAGGGAGCGATCAGGGGCGAGGCGACCTTTCATCATCCGGGGTGGCTGGCGTCGCCCCATGATCGTTAGGCCCGTTCAACGGCAAGGAGTCATAGGATGCCGGAGACAATGATCGATCTGATCCGCCATGGCGAGCCGGTCGGCGGTCGCATGATCCGCGGTGCTGGCGTCGACCATCCGTTGAGCAGCCTCGGCTGGCAGCAGATGCGCGACGCCGTCGGGGCTCAGGCGCCCTGGGACCAGATCGTCTCCTCGCCGATGGCCCGCTGCCGCCCGTTTGCCGCCGAGCTGGCGAGCCGCCAGCGGCTGCCGCTGGTGGTGGAGCCTCAGCTCCACGAGATCGGTATGGGCCTCTGGGAAGGCCGGCGGCCCGAGGAGGTCGCCGCGGCCGAGCCGCAGGCCTATCATGCCTTCCGGGCCGACCCAGTGCACAACCGCCCGCCGGGCGGCGAGACGCTCGAGGTGCTCGCCGAGCGCGTCGGCCAGGTCTTCCGTGGGCTGATCTCAGGGTATCCCGGCCGCCATTTGCTCGTCGTCGCCCACGCCGGGGTCACGCGGGCGATGCTCGGTCAGGCCCTCGGCGCGCCCCCGCGGGTTTGGCATCGGCTGCGGATCGACTATGCCGGCGTGAGCCGGATCCGACACGGCCAGTTTGGCGCGACGATCGAGCACATGAATGTTCGCCGCGTGCGCTGATCGCAGGTGCTGCATCAGATCCTCAGCAGCATCATCCCCGTCTACGGCGCCGACCCAGGCTGGCCGATTCGCGCCGACGCGGCAAACGCTTGGCTAACGATCATGGGACGAGGCGAGCCACCCCAGATGATGAAAGGTCGCCTCGCCCCTGATCGTTCCCTCACCCCAACCCTCTCCCAGAGGGCGAGGGAGCGAACGCGCTACGCGGATTTCATTGTCAGTGTGATCAATTGGCCCGATCGAGGAGCAGGGCCATGCGCACCAGGTCGGCCAACGAGCGCGCATGCATCTTGTCCATCACCCGGGCGCGGTGGGCCTCGACCGTCTTGGCGGCGACGCTGAGCGCGGCGGCGATCTCCTTGTTCGACTTGCCGCTGGTGACCAGCTCCATGACCTCGTGCTCGCGCGGTGTGAGCTGGGCCATGCGGGCGACGACATCGGCGCGGCGCAGCCTCTGCTGTCGCTGTGTGGCATCGAGGTCGAGTGCTTGCCGGATGCTCGAGATCAGCGACTCGTCATTGAACGGCTTCTCGATAAAGTCGAGTGCACCGGCCTTCATCGCGCGCACGGCCATCGCCACGTCACCGTGGCCGGTAATGATGATGACCGGCAGGCGGTTGTCGCTGCGGGCGAGATAGGCCTGTAGCTCGAGTCCACTCATCCCCGGCATGCGCACGTCGACGAGCAGGCAGCCGGCCCGCCCAGGGTAGTAGGCATCGAGGAAGGCGTCCGCCGAGTGGAAGGTCAGAACCTGTAGGCCGACTGACTCGATCAGCCATTTCAGTGACGCGCGCATGGCCTCATCGTCATCGACGACAAAAACGGTCGGTTCGTGAGTCATGATCCTTGGTCCAGTTGACAGGTTGCCGCTGTTGCGATCGGCAGCAGGACATGAACGCGGGTGGCGACCCACGGTTCTGACTCCGCCCAGATGCGCCCCTCGTGATCCTCGACAATGGTCTGGCTGATCGTGAGGCCCATGCCCATGCCGGAGTCCTTGGTCGTGAAGAAAGGGTCGAATAGGTGGGCAAGCTGTGTCTCGGGGATCCCCGGGCCGCTGTCCTCGACGACGACCTCTGCCTGAGCTCCGTCGGCACGGGTCGTGATGCGCAGCGACCGATTGGCCGGCGGGACCGCCTCGAGGGCATCAAGGGCGTTACGCACCAGGTTCAACAGTACCTGCTCGACCTGCACCAGGTCTACATTGACGGGTATCCGCTCCGACTCGAGAGCCAGCGCGATGATCAGGCCAAGCCGCTCGGTGTCGTACTCGACAAACGAGCACACCTCACGCACCAGGTGGTTCAGGTCGACCTCGGAGCGGAGCGGCGGCTGCTTTGCGACGAGTGCACGGAGTCGGCGGATAATCTCGCCGGCGCGCTCGGCCTGCATCGTGATGTGCGACATCGCCTGGATGAGTGCTTCTGGATCGGCGTTGTCCCCTTGCAGCCGACGGCTCGCGCCGTTGGCGAAGTTGACGATCGCCGACAGCGGTTGATTCAGCTCGTGCGCCATCCCGGTGGCGACCTCGCCCAGCGTGCTGAGGCGGCAGACGTGGACCAGCTCGGCCTGGTGCTTGCGCGCCTCGTGCTCGGCGCGGCGCACGGCGGTGATGTCGCGCGCATAGATGTTCACATAGCCCAAATCGCGAATCGGGGCAAAGAGCAGCGCGTAGACCTGTCCGTCGAGAGTCGTCTCGTGCTCGCGCGGCTCTCCAGCCGCCAAGGCCTCGGCGGCGTGCTGAAACCATGCGTCGGGGAGGCGGGCCCCCTGTGTCGTGCCCCAGCCGTCGAGGAGCGGCAGCGCGGCCCGGTTCGCGAAGACGATCAGGCCAGCGTCGTTGACGCGCAGGATCGGGTGCGGGCTCTCGCTAGCGAATCGGGCGAGGCTCTTGATCTCGCGCTCGGCCTCGCGGCGTTCGGTCACGTCGTGCATATAGACCGTGTAGAAGGACTGTTCGTCGACATCGATCGGCACGATGGACAGCTCCACCGGCATCGCCGAGCCGTCGTGGCGTGTAGCCAGCAGCTCGTCGCGCACATGCGGCTCGCCGGCCTGGTGCTGGGCGCTACGCGATAGCGCAAGCAGCCGCTCGAAACTGGCCCGATCCACTTCGGCCATGACACGTTGTGCGAAGGGTTGGCCCAGGTCTTGATGGCGGCGCAGGCCCAAAGCGCGCTCGGCGGCCCCGTTGTACTCGACGATTCGGCCTTGGCCATCCAGTGTGACGATCGAATCGAGCGATGCCTCCATGATGGCCGCCTTCAGCGCTTCGGTCTCGCGCATCTCGCTTTCATAGCGGCGGCTCAGTTCTTGCCTGGCCTTGAGCACGATATGTGTGAACTGCTGGATCCACTCTTCGAGCAACAGCAATTGATTGCCGCCGCGACGGAATCCTGGCTGCTCGATGCCGAGTGCACGGTGCGAGAAGCGGGACATCCGTTTCAGCACGCTGTTCAGGCGAACCGAGACCAGGTAGATCACGAGGGTGAAGACCAGGATGAACACGGCCGCCGCGATGGCCCGTTGGCGCCATTCGAAGCTACGCACATGGCGTGACATACGCTCGACGCTCGCGTGGGAGATGAAGGTCGCAAACAACAGGTCCCAATCCGAGCCCTCGTACTGAGGCAGTGGCTGGGAGGTGATCAGGTAGTCGTCCTGCCAGTCGTCGACCCGGCTGCCCGGGGTCAGCAGCTGCGGTTCGATGCTCGCGATGAGACGGCCGTCGTCGCCGTTGATGAGCGCCACCGCGACACGTTCGACCAGAAGACCCTCCTGTGAGGCGGCCAGGAAGGCTGCGTCGATCGGTACGATGACGATGAGACTTCCCATTGGGAAGCCTTCCGAGTCCTCGATACGATCGCCGATCAGCAGGTAGGGCCGGCCGGCGACGGGAACGAACAATGTGCGCACCTCAGCGAGCTGCACGAAATGCGCGAGGGCTCGATCCGTCAGCTCACTGAACAGCGATACCGGCGCAGATTGGTAGATCTCGCGAATCCCGCCGGTGTTGTCGATGAGTAAGACGTGACTGGGACTTGGCATGTCGGAGCGCTCCACCGAGTTCGGTAGCCAGCTCGGGCGGATGTCGCGATAGATCAGTGGCTCGGGCTCCTCGTCCGGGAACCAGATCAAGTCGTCTAGATACTCGGCAAGATAGCGATGGTTGGCGAGCAGTCGCGTCGTCGACGCAAAGTTGGCAATGTAGCGGTCGAAGCGCACGAAGCTCTCGCGCGAGCGCAGCGCGAGCTGTGTTCGAAGCTCCGAATTGAAGATCTTGGATACCGCCCGTCCCTGGATCTGATCTAGCCCGGCCCAGACGACGACGCCAGCGACCAGACCGATCATCATCGCGATGACCGGCATGGGCACACGCCGCAGCAGCTGCACCATGACCGGCTTGATGGCGGACGATCTCATACTGGCGCTTTGTTGGTTGCGGTCTCTTTGGGACCATCCGCCCTTTGACTAGCGACGCCGTGGCGGGATGGGAGCACTCGGGGCAAAATCTCTCTCAATCTTCTGGAGGCAACAGCTCAATGGCGATTGATCTTTCCCAGGCGCGACCGGCGGGCCTGCTCCGGCGGCTCGCCGCGATGGTTTACGATGGCATGCTGCTTGTTGGCGTCTTGTTGGTGGCGGTGGCGCTGCTCGTTATCCCCTATGAGCTGCTCACAGGGATGGCATTCCCTCATGATCGCCCGGTGCATCGGTTGGCGCTCCAGATCTACTTACTGCTCGTGTCGGGCCTCTATTTCACCTATCCCTGGGTGCGCGTCGGGCAGACGCTTGGCATGCGCGCCTGGCGTCTGCGCGTGCTGCGCGAGGACGGGGAGCCCCTTGCATGGCGCGACGCGTGGTGGCGATTCTTTGCGGCTATCCTCTCGCTGCTGCCTGTCGGTCTCGGTTATTTCTGGATCCTCGTCGACCCAAAGAGACTGGCTTGGCACGATCGGCTTTCTTCTACCCGTCTCGCATTGACCGCGAAGCGCCGATCTGCGGCTTGAGCTCATCCTCTGCCGACGATCCATGCCCGCTCAACCGGCTCGGCGTAGGAGCCAAACCGCGAGTGCGGTGACAGCAATGGGCGGGAGCGCAGCGGCGACCATCGGGCTCAGGTGAAACAACAATGACATATAGACGAGGGTCCGGCTGACGAGATAGAGGCAAATGCCGACGATTATCGCGAAGAGCATCTGTGGGCCAATGCTGGTCGTGCGGGCCGATGTGAGCAGGATGGGTATTGCGACAAGGATCATTGTCAGGACCAGGACCGGGTGGACGATTCGGCTCCAGAGCGCAACCTCGTACGGACGGCCATCCTGCTCCGTGTTGGCCATGAACCGGACATAGCGATACAGGTCCCAGACCGGCAGCCGATGGGGCTCGATCACGATGACCTCAAGCAGGCGCGGATTGAGGAGCGAATCCCATCCGGCGTGCTCGGTCCGCTCGACCTCCACCCCAGCCGTCGAGATCCGGCTGCTGGCGATCGCTTCGAGCTCCCAGTGGCCATCGCGGTAGCGGGCCCCGCGGGCGCGCGTGGCCGCCGTCAGGATCTCGTCGTTGCCGAGCTCGTAGATCGAGATGTCGCGCAGGTTAGCGCCAGAGAGGATCTCTCGGATATGGACAAAGGCTCCCCCGTCGCGAGCCCAGACACCCGTCGGCGTGCGCTGCATCACCTGTCCGGTTAGGGCCTCGGTGCGTCTCTCATGGGCCTCTTGCTGGGCATAGGGGGCCACGCCCTCACCGACGAGTAGGGCAGCGAATGCGAGTAGCAGGCCTCCTTTGAGGGCCGCGCGCATCATCCGGCCGATCGACACGCCGGCCGCACGCATCGCGACGAGCTCCGAGCGGGTCGCCAGGGAGCCGAGTCCGATCAGTGAGCCAATCAGTGTCGCGATCGGAAAGATCTCATGCGCGTAGCGGGGCAGGTTGAGGGCCACGAACAGCAGCGCATCGATGAAGCGATAGCGGTGCTCGCCGATCCGGTCCATCTCGTCGGCAAGCAGGAAGAAACCGAGAAGCGGTAAGAGCGCGGCCAGCGCGATCGTCGTGCCGCCGATCACGGCGCCGGCAATGTAACGATCGAGGATACGCAAGCGGATGACCTAGATGTCTTGCTAGACTCAAGAGTCGCCCATGTTACACCAGCCCGCGCCGCGGCCCGGCGCGATGCATTCAGGCACAATCAGCGATCGGAGCACCCATGGATTTTAAGATCAAGAGCGGCGGGCTCGCCAAGCAGCGCACACCCTGTCTCGTCATCGGGCTGTTCGATGGCCGCAAGCTCGACGGGGTCGCCGAGACAGTCGATCAGGCCACCGGTGGGCGGTTGTCTGAGATCCTCAAGCGGGGTGATCTCGGCGGCGAGGTGGGGGGCACGCTCCTACTCTACGACCTGCCGGGCATCGCGGCCGAGCGCGTCCTGCTCGTCGGCTGCGGCAAGCGCAAAGAGTACAACCGCACCCGTTATCTCGAGGCCGTGAAGGCGGCTGCGGAGGCCTTGAACAGACTGCCGCTCACGACGGCCCTGTCGACGCTCCATGAGCCTGGACCGACCGGAGTCGATGCCTACTACGCGCTACGTGATTGTGTCACGGCGACCGCCGCGGCCGTCTATCGCTACAGCCAGACGAAGGAAGACAAGAAGGCCCCAAAGCACCCGTTGAAGCAACTGGAGCTTTGGGTCGAAAAGAAGGGAAGCGGGGCCGGGGCGGAGAACGCCGTGCGCCACGGCGCAGCGATAGCCGATGGCCTGCGTCTGGCACGCGAGCTCGGCAATCTTCCCGGCAACATCTGCACACCGACCTATCTCGCCGATCAGGCCGTGGCGCTCGGCAAGGAATTCTCCGGCTTGGAGGTCGAGATCCTCGAAGAAGCGGACATGGAATCCTTAGGCATGAGGGCCCTGCTGTCGGTGTCTCGCGGCAGCCGCGAGCCGGCGAAGCTGATCGTGATGCGCTACGCCGGCGGAAAGAAGGCAGACAAGCCAGTCGTGCTCGTTGGCAAGGGTCTGACCTTCGATGCGGGTGGCATCTCGCTGAAGCCGGCCGCCGACATGGACGAGATGAAATACGACATGTGCGGTGGCGCGAGTGTCCTAGGCGCGCTGCGCGCCGCGCTGCAGCTGCAGCTGCCATTGAATCTGATTGGTGTCGTGCCGGCCTCGGAGAACCTGCCCGATGGGGCGGCGAACAAGCCCGGCGATATCGTGAAGAGCCTATCGGGCCAGACGATCGAGATCCTGAACACCGATGCCGAGGGTCGCCTGATTCTCTGTGATGCGCTGACCTATTGCGAGCGTTTCGACCCGGCGATCGTCATCGACATGGCCACCCTGACCGGCGCCTGTGTCGTCGCCCTCGGCAGGCATCCGGCCGGCCTCTTCACAGGCGATGACAAGCTTGCCGAGGAGGTCTTGAGCGCAGGGGAGGCGAGCGGTGATCGGGCCTGGCGCATGCCACTGTGGGACGACTATCAGTCCCAGCTCGACAGCAATTTTGCCGATATGGCCAATATCGGTGGGCGTGACGGCGGGGCGATTACGGCTGCATGCTTCCTCTCCCGATATACCAAGAAGTACCGCTGGGCCCATCTGGATATCGCCGGGATCGCCTGGCTCAGTGGCAAGGAGAAGGGCGCAACGGGTCGCCCCGTGGCCTTGCTGACCGAAATCCTCCTGCGGCGCAGTGGGGTTGTACCGGGGTGAGCGCGGGGTGAGCGGGACACGCGTGAGCTTCTACAGCCTCGCCGATGGTGCCCAGGGCGATCGTTTTCAGCTGACATGCCGGCTTGTCGAGCGGATCTATGCCAAGGGCCTGCGCCTGTCGATCGAGGCTGGCTGCGAGGACGAGGCGCGCCACTTGGATCGCCTGCTCTGGACATTCCGTGATCAGAGCTTCATTCCGCACGGCATCCAGGGCGAGACGGACGCCGAGCTGACACCGGTTGTGATCGCCTATGGCAAAGAACCGATTGACGACAGGCCCGTCTTGATCAACCTGACGATGGCCGTGCCGGACTCCTATGACCGCTTCGAGCGGCTCTGCGAGGTCGTCGATCATGACCCCGAGATCCGCGCGGCGGCCCGCGAGCGCTATCGCTACTATCGCAGCCAAGGCGCCTCGCCGGACCACTACCAGATCGCTCTGTAGGTGGTCGTGCAAACGGGCGCCAAGATCCTCCCGATCCTGCCGGTCAGCGGACCTCGGCCGTGCTCCCCTCGATCGGCTGCAAAGGCTCGGCCCGTCCGCCCAGGTGCTTGGCGAGGAACTGCTCGATGCGCGCATTGGCGTCGAGCCGGTTCGCGGGACGTGCGAACCCGTGGCCCTCATCCGGGAAGACGATGTAGGTGACCGGCAGGTCTTTCGCCCGCATCGCCTCGACGATCTGATTGGACTCGGCGATCTTGACGCGTGGGTCGTTGGCGCCCTGCAGGACCATCAGGGGCGCTTCAATCTGGTCGATATGGAACAACGGCGAGATCCGGCGGTTGAGCGCTTCATCGCTCTCGACATCGCCGACGCGGAGGATCAGCTCGCGCTTTGCTGGAGCCCAATAGGGCGGGATCGACTCGAACAAGGTCTTGACGTTGGACGGGCCGACCACGTCGACCCCGCAGGCGTAGAGCTCTGGCGTGAAGGCCAGGCCCGCGAGCGTTGCATACCCGCCGTAGGAGCCGCCGAAGATGCCCACGCGCTCGGCGTTGGCGATGCCCTCCTCGATAGCCCATTTGACGGCATCGGTCAGATCGTGCTGCATGTCGCCGACGCCCCATTCCTTATTGCCGGCGTTCAGGAAGGTCTTGCCGAAGCCAGTCGATCCGCGGAAGTTGACCTGCAACACGGCATACCCACGGTTGGCGAGCCATTGCGCCTGGGGGTCCAGCCCCCAGTAGTCGCGGGCCCAGGGGCCGCCGTGCACGAGCAGCACCAGCGGGAGCTTCTTGGGCTCGATCCCGGGTGGCAGCGTGAGGTAGGCGGGCAGGGTCAGCCCGTCGCGGGCCGTGATCTCGATGGGACGCATCTCTGCGAGCCGGTAGTCGGCGAGCTCAGGGCGCGTGACGAAGAGCCGCTCGGCGTGGCGCTGCCCGCGGTCGTAGAGATAGAAGGCTGTCGGGCCATCGTCGGGCTCGTAGGCGACAATCCAGCGATCGTCTGCCAGGGTCCGATCGCCGATCGATAGACTGCCGCCGGTGACGCCGCGCAGGTACTCGAAATCCTCGCGAATGCGCTCATCGAGCACCTGCCATCTGGGCTTCAGATAATCGAATTCGACGGCCTGGACCCGGTGCTCGGTTGGGTGAATGACCACCGAGCTGATATCGCTCTTCGGATCGTGCGCCAATTGGTCGACGACCTTGCCGGTTTCGGTGTCGATCATCACGAGCCGTGTCGTGTCGGACTCAAGAGAGCTCGTGACATAGAGCCGGTCACCGTCGGCATTGAACCCGAAGGCGCCGCCATTCTCGCCGAACGGGAGACGCAGCAGCTCGCGCCAGGGTTGGTCTTCGGCGCTTCTTACACGAATCATGGTGTCGCCGGTCTCGGGATCGGTGGCCTCGGCCGCGCGAATGCGAAAGTCGGCATCGGTGAGCCAGCCGGTGACGTCGCCGGGATTCTCGGTGTCAAGGCGGATGTCGCCGGTCGCGAGATCGATGCGATGCATGTCGAATACGCTCGGATCCCTCTTGTTCAGACCGATCAACACCTCGCCCGGGTGCTCTGGATCGGTGATCAGGTTCTCGGCCCGCACCTGCTCGAAGGGCGTCAGGTTGCGGACGCTGCCACCCTCGAGATCGACCACGAAGAGCTGCCAGTTTTCATCGCCCCCCTGATCCTGCAGATAGAGGATGCGCTGCCCGTCTTCGGTCCAACCGTACCGTCGGATACCGCGGAGCTGATCATTCGTGACCTGTCGGGGCGCGGCACTGCGATTGGCCGGCTGGACCCAGACGTTCAGTACGCCGTCGGGCGACGGTGCCAGCCAGCTCAGATGGTGTCCATCGGGTGAGATGCGCCCGAGGGTCCGAGTCGGGTTGCCGAACAGCACCTCGCGCGGGATCAGCTTCGGCAGTCCCTCAGCGGCTTGGATCGGTGCGGCGAAGCTCATCGCAAGGAGCGGGATCAGGAGGTGCTGGGGCATCGAATTGAGTCCTCAAGTTGACTGGTTGGGCGAGCGATTCCGGCTTACCCCAGAGTCGGTCCGGTCATGATCGGTCTCAAGGACGCGACGGGATCTCGAAAACTGCCGAACAGCGGTGCCGGGAGACGTTTGCGAGTGGATCACGACTGGAAGGTTGCGCAGATCTTGGCGCTCGCAGACCTCTCCCCATCTCATACCCTGACCCTCGCTGCGTGTTTCGCACGGCCTGGCGAGTACTCTAGATGTGCGCGCTCGGCGCGGCAAGTGAGGGCTCGAGAAGTGGAGCGATCTGAGCGGCGCGCAGTAAGGTACTCGATTGGGGGCGCTTGATTGGGGGCGGTTGTTGCGGCTCAGGGCACCTCAACCAGGCCTTGGCAGGCCACGCAGCGCACGGCGCCGGGGACGTGCTGGCGGCGGGCGGGCGGGATCAGATCGCCGCAATTGAGGCAGTGGGCGCGCCCGAGACGCGTTTGGGTGCTGCGCCGGATCTGCTCCACTCGCAGCGCAACCTCTTGCTCCACGTGCGCCTGAGCCATGTCAAGTATGTCGGCCGATCGCTCCATCCTAACCTCCTCAATTGACTCTGAAAGGTCGAGGAGAGTTTGCGCGATCGATGTTGCGGCATGATGACTAGCACCGGGAATCGATCACATCTGTCATGCAGCGATCACATTTGCCCGCTAACGATCATGGGGCGAGGCGAGCCACCCCCGACCATGAAACGTCGCCTCGCCCCTGATCGTTCCCTCACCCCAACCCTCTCCCAGAAGGCGAGGGAGCGAACGTGCTGCGCGAATTTCATGGTAAAGTTACAACTCATCGCGTCAAGATTAGGAGGAATCGCTCATGGCTACACCGGCCACTCAGCTCCGTTCCGCCGAAGGTCCTTTGACGCAGGAGGCCCTTGCCAAGATCCATGCCTATTGGCGTGCCTGCAATTACCTCGCGGTTGGCATGATCTATCTGCGGGACAACCCGCTGTTGCGCGAGCCGCTGAAGGCTGAGCACGTCAAGAACCGGCTCCTCGGGCACTGGGGGGCCAGCCCTGGCCTCTCGTTCATGTATGTGCACCTCAACCGCTTGATCCTCGAGCAGGATCTGAGCGCCATCTTCCTCGCCGGCCCTGGTCACGGCGCGCCGGGCGTGCTCGCGCCGGTCTACCTCGAAGGCACCTACTCGGAGATCTACCCGGACAAGAGCGAGGACGAGGAGGGCATGCGCGCCTTCTTCAAGCAGTTCTCCTTCCCGGGTGGGATCGGCAGTCACTGCACACCCGAGACGCCAGGCTCGATCCACGAGGGTGGTGAGCTCGGTTACTCGATCTCTCACGCCTTCGGTGCTGCCTTCGACAATCCCGACCTGCTGGTCGCCGTGGCCGTTGGCGACGGTGAGGCGGAGACGGGCCCCCTCGCCACCTCCTGGCATTCGAGCAAGTTCCTGCACCCGATCCGCGATGGCGCTGTCCTGCCTATCCTCCATCTCAACGGCTACAAGATAAATAATCCGACGCTGCTTGCGCGGATCCCGCGCGAGGAGCTCGAGAGTCTGTTCCGCGGCTATGGCTGGACGCCGCATTTCGTCGAGGGCGATGAGCCGCAGGCGATGCATCAGCAGATGGCGGCGACGATGGACCAGTGCCTGACCGAGATCCGCACGATCCAGGGCGCGGCGCGCTCCTCGGGTGAGGCGACCCGCGCCCATTGGCCGATGATCGTGCTGCGCACGCCGAAGGGCTGGACGGGACCCGGTGAGGTCGACGGGCGCAAGGTCGCCGATTTCTGGCGTGCCCACCAGGTGCCTCTCGCTGGAATCCATGAGAATCCCGAGCACCTGAAGCAGCTCGAGAAGTGGCTAGAGAGCTACGGGCCTGCGGAGCTGTTCGACGCCGATGGCCGGTTGGTGTCGGAGTTCAAGGCGCTCGCGCCCAAGGGCAGCCGGCGTATGAGCGCCAACCCGCATGCCAACGGCGGCCTCGTGCGGCGGGCCTTGCGGATGCCCGACTTCCGCCTGTATGCCCAGCCTGTGCCTAAGCCGGCGCAGATCACCGCGATGAATACGAGGCCGTTGGGTGCGCTGCTGCGCGACGTGATGGCGAAGAACATCGACAACTTCCGCGTCTTCGGCCCCGACGAGAATACCTCGAACAAGCTGGATGCCATCTACGAGGTGAGCAAGAAGCTGTGGCTCGCCGACTACAAGCCCGAAGACGCCGATGGCGGTGAGCTCTCGCCGGACGGGCGCGTCATGGAGATGCTCTCCGAGCACACCTTGGAGGGCTGGTTCGAGGGCTATGTGCTTACGGGGCGGCACGGGTTCTTCGCCACCTATGAGGCCTTCGCCCACGTCATCGACTCGATGTACAACCAGCACGCGAAATGGCTCGCGATCTGCGAGGCAATCCCCTGGCGCGCGCCTATCTCCTCGATCAATCTCTTGATCACCTCGACCGTATGGCGCCAGGACCACAACGGCTTCACGCACCAGGATCCCGGGTTCATCGATGTCGTCGTCAACAAGAACCCGGAGGTCACCCGAATCTATCTGCCGCCGGACGTCAATTGCCTGTTATCAACCGCTGATCACTGCCTGCGCAGCCATGATGACATCAACGTGATCGTCTGCGACAAGCAGGCCCACCTGCAGTACCTGGACATGGACGCCGCCATCAAGCACTGCACCAAGGGGCTCGGTATCTGGGACTGGGCGAGCAATGATCAGGGCTCTGAGCCCGACGTCGTCATGGTCGGCTGCGGCGATATCCCGACCAAGGAGGCGCTGGCGGCCACGGCCCTGCTGCGCGAGCATTTCCCGTCGCTCAAGATCCGCTTCATCAATGTCGTTGACCTGTTTCGGATGACGCCCGAGACCGAGCATCCGCACGGACTCTCGGATCGGGATTTCGACAGCCTGTTTACGAGAGACCGGCCGATCATCTTCAATTTTCACGGCTATCCCTGGCTGATCCACCGGTTGGCGTACCGGCGCACCAATCATGCGCATCTGCACGTGCGCGGCTACAAGGAGCGCGGCAACATCAATACGCCGCTGGAGCTGGCGATCGAGAACGAGATCGACCGCTTCAGCTTGGCGATCGATGTGATCAATCGCGTGCCGGAGCTCCAGGTCGCCGGCGCCCATGTCAAGGAGCGGCTGCGCGACATGCAGATCGACTGCCGCAACTATGCCCACGAGCACGGCATCGACAAGCCGGACGTGGCGAGCTGGACTTGGCCGTTCTGAACCGACGACCGCGTGTCGAACGGCCAAGGCGCCAGGGACAATGAAGCGACGAGAACGGGCGGTCTGTCTCGGCCGCCCGCGCGGGGTGGAGGGACCAGCATGAGCCACCGGATATGAGCGATCCAACGGCCTCGGCCCACGAGCATACCCGTATCGGCCTGTCGAAGAGGGCCCTGCGTCGGGCCTATGTCGACAACCTCTTCTATCTGCAGGGCCGCTTCCCCGAGGTTGCGACGCGCCACGATCTCTACATGGCGGCGGCCTACACGGTGCGCGACCGCCTGTTGGACCGCTGGGTCAAGACGGCCCGCACCTACAAGGACGCACAGGCGCGCACCGTCTGCTACCTGTCCGCCGAGTACCTGCTCGGCCCGCATCTGCCGAGCAATCTGGTCAATCTCGGCATCATGGAAGTGTCGCGCGAGGCCGGCGAGGAGCTCGGGCTCGACTTCGATACGATCGTCGAGCAGGAGGAGGAGCCCGGTCTCGGCAACGGCGGGCTCGGGCGTCTGGCGGCCTGCTATATGGACTCGCTCGCGACGCTGCAGATCCCGGCCATCGGCTACGGCATCCGCTACGAGTTCGGCATCTTCGACCAGACGATCGAAGATGGCTGGCAGGTCGAGCACACCGACGCCTGGCTGCGCAACGGCAACCCCTGGGAGCTGCCGCGGTCGAAGCTACGCTTCCCGGTTAAGCTCGGCGGCTATACCGAGCCGTACCAAGATGGCGGGAAGCCCCGTATCCGCTGGATCCCGGACCTGGTGATCGAGGGTCGCGCCTACGACACACCGATCCTCGGCTACGGCGTCAGCAACGTGAACCTGCTGCGCCTGTGGTCGGCCCATGCCCCGGAGTCCTTTGACTTCCAGTCCTTCAATACGGGTGACTACTACGGCGCTGTGCACGCCAAGGTTGAGGCCGAGACCATCTCGAAGATCCTCTACCCGAACGACGAGCCGGTCGCGGGCAAGGAGCTGCGCCTAAAGCAGCAGTACTTCTTCGTCTCCTGCTCATTACAGGACATGATCCGGCTGCAGCTCGGTACGGCCGGCACGCTGGAGTCCTTCCACGAGAAGTTCGTCGCCCAGCTCAACGATACGCATCCGGCGGTCGCGGTGCCAGAGCTGATGCGGCTGCTGATCGACGACCACCAGATGGGCTGGGATCAGGCCTGGCAGATTACCCGCCAGACCTTCGCCTTTACGAACCACACCCTCCTGCCCGAGGCGCTGGAGACCTGGCCCGTCGATCTCTTCGGGCGCCTGCTGCCGCGTCTTCTCGAGATCATCTACGAGATCAACCGCCGCTTCCTCGATGAGGTGCGCATGCGCTTCCTGGGCGATGAGGCGCGGGTCGCCCGCATGTCGTTGATCGACGAGAGCCATGGCCGTCGCGTGAGGATGGCGAATCTGGCGACCGTCGGGAGCTTCGCCGTCAATGGAGTGGCCGAGATGCATTCGGCGCTCGTCAAGTCGACGATCCTCAGGGATTTCTATGAGATGTGGCCGGATAGGTTTCACAATGTGACCAACGGCGTGACGCCGCGACGCTTCATCGTCGTGAGCAACCCGCGCCTGGCCAAGCTGCTGACCGAGCGCTGCGGCGGCGACGAATGGATCCGCGACCTCTTCCGGCTCGAGGCGCTCGAATCGCATGCGGATGACACTGCGCTTCATGCCGAGTGGCGCGAGGTCAAGACCGCTGCCAAGCGTGATCTTGCCAAATGGCTCGCCCGGCACACTGGGATCAACGTCGATCCTCTGTCCCTATTCGACGTGCAGGCCAAGCGCATCCACGAGTATAAGCGCCAGCATTTGAACGTGCTGCACATCATCACCCTCTATGAGCGGCTCAAGGCGAGCCCGGGTCTCGATCTTGCGCCGCGCACCTTCATCTTCGGCGGCAAGGCCGCGCCGGGCTACTTCCTAGCCAAGCTGATCATCAAGTTGATCAATGCCGTGGCCGAGGTGATCAATCGCGACCCGCAGGTGAATGGCGCCCTTCGGGTCGTGTTCATGCCCAACTTCAACGTCCAGAACGCCCAACGGCTCTACCCGGCCGCAGACCTCTCCGAGCAGATCTCGATGGCCGGCAAGGAGGCCTCGGGCACCGGCAATATGAAGTTCTCGATGAACGGAGCACTGACGATCGGGACCCTCGACGGGGCCAATGTCGAGATCCGCGAGGAGGTCGGGGATGAGAACTTCTTCCTGTTCGGACTCACCGTCGATCAGGTGCACCGCCTGCAGAGGGAGGGCTATCGGCCCTGGGAGATCGCCAACGAGCACATCGAGCTCAAGTCGGCGCTCGAGCTGATCGACTCCGGGCTCTTCTCGCACGGTGACCGTGAGCTGTTTCGGCCATTGACGAGCAATCTCCTCTATCACGACCCCTTCATGGTCCTGGCCGACTATCAGGCCTATGTCAGCCGGCAGGCCGAGGTCGGGCACGCCTGGCGCGATCCAGAGCATTGGAATCGGATGTCCATCCTAAACGTCGCGCGTATGGGCAAGTTCTCGTCGGATCGATCGATTCAGGACTACTGCGAGCGTATCTGGAAGGTCTCGCCGATGCCGACGAAGGCCTAGAGAGACACCCACACATGACGCCGCTTGAGAAGGTCGAGGCGCTGTACGCCGAGCTTGTCGACTGGTACGGCGAGGGTAGTGACCGCGAGACGCGCGCCGCCGCCAAGCTACTGATGGTCGCACTGCTGAAGCTGAAAGAGCATGGCGGCATCGGTTGGCAGGGCCTCGTCGATGAATACCTGCTGATGTTGCGGAATGACCCCGAGCGCTTCCAACGAATGCTGGAGGCCAATCGGGGCGAGAGCAAAGACTGGCCGGCCTGAGACTGCCCGTTGTCTCCTTGATTGCCCGAGATGCGGATCGATCGATTCGCTGCAGGCGAGTGCCCCCAGGGAATCCCCCCGCCAACTACCGAAGGAGCTCCTGATGCGTGCTGTCCGTTTGTTTCACCCGCTGTCGCTCGTCGTTGCCGCGCTGGCGCTGGCGGCTGTGGTCCAGCCGCTCCGGGCCGCCGATGTGGTCCGGCTGAACGGTGCTGGGGCCAGCTTTCCAGCGCCGCTGTACCAGCGATGGTTCCGCGACTATTTCCTCAGTCACCCAAGCGTGCATGTCGATTACCAGACAATTGGCAGTGGTGCCGGCATCGCGACTCTGGCCGAGGGGCGGATCGATTTCGCTGGCTCCGATCAGCCCATCAGCGCTGAGGAGGCCGAGGCGATCGACGCGGGAATCGTGCAATTCCCGATGACGGCCGGTGCGGTCGTCATGGCCTACCATCTCCCGGGCATCGATGATCTGAAGCTGTCCCGCCAGGCCATCGCCGGGATCTTCCTCGGCCAGGTGGCGCGGTGGAACGATCCACTCATTGCCGCCTCGAACACCGGCGTGGAGCTGCCCGATCTGCCGATCACCGTCGTCGCGAGGGCCGACTCGAGCGGTACCTCCTATGTCGCCACACGCCACCTGAGCGCCATCAGCGAGGAGTTTGCCGAGGCAGTCGGCACGACGATGAAGCCGGTCTGGCCGGAGGCCCTCAAGGAGCGGGGTGCGTTGATTCGCGGCCAGGGCAACGGCGGAACGGCTGCCTATATCAAGGCGGTTCCGGGGGCCATCGGCTATGTCCAGTATGCCTACTCGTACCTCCCCGGCATGCAAATGGCGTCGCTGCAAAACCAGGCGGGCGAGCTCGTTCCCCCGCGGAGCGATACGTTCGAGGCCGCCGTGCAGTCGTTCCGCGCGGAGCTCGACCTGAGCCAGGTCGCCGATCCCCGAGGTGCCGGGGCCTATCCGATCTTGACGCTGTCCTGGATCATCGTGCGCAACGACCTCGAGGAGGCGAAGGCCCGGGTACTCAAGGACGTCCTGCGCTATGGTCTCACTGAAGGACAAGACGTGGCGGAGCGACTCGGCTATATCCCCCTAACCGAGGAGTCCATCCGCGGCATCCTGAAGAAGATCGAATCCCTCGACTGATCGCCGTGATGCATGCGAGGTGGTCCGCGGGTGTTCGCCGGGGGCCAGCTCTCGCTCTGCAACCAGCCCTTACCGTTCTGGCCGCTATGCACTAGTCTGAGACGTTAATCGCGCTCGACGCGCAGGCGACGTCCAGCTAACGATCATGGGGCGAGGCGAGCCACCCCGGACCATGAAATGTTGCCTCGCCCCTGATCGCTCCCTCACCCTCACCCTAACCCCGACCCAGAGGGCGAGGGAGCGAATGTGCTGCGCAGATTTCATCTGCAGGAGGCTCGGGCATGAGCAGACAAGTCAATCTAGGGCTGACCTTCTATGGCGGGGTCTCGCTGGCGGTCTTCGAGGCGGGCATCGCCTACGAGCTGGTCAGGGCGACGCAGTTTAGCCGGACGGATTCCAAGCCTGCGGGTGTCCCGGAGATCCACGTAGATGTGATCACCGGCACGTCCGCCGGTGGGCTGACCGCGGTACAGATGGCCGCCGCGTTGGCTGGGATGAACCCGGAAGGGGTGCTTGCTGCACTTGTGCACATCTGGTCGAACGAGGCCGATATCAGCGAGCTGCTTCCGGCGCCCGGATTCGAGGGTCAAGGGTTCCTTGACAACCAGCTCATACGCGACCGCCTCGGAAAGCTCCTCGATACCGCGTGCGAGAAGGTCGAGCACGGACGATTGGAAGAGGACCTCGATTTCTTCCTCACCTTGACCAATCTGAGCGGTTTGCGCGAGCCGGTCATGCTCGCAGAGGATCCGCGCCAGCCGATCTTCCCGTCGACGCGGCATGTCGAGTACGAGCACTTCCGAAGCCCGGACATCACTGACCCGCACCCGGAGATGCGCGAGCGGCTTGTCGAGGCGGCCGTGATCACGGCCGGCTTTCCGGTCGCCTTTCCCCCGGCGCTGAAGCCAAGCACCGCGATCGACGAGGGCGAGGCCTCAGGGCCCAGGACGCGTTTCGTCTACGTCGACGGCGGCATCATGGACAACCGCCCGCTCGGCGTGGCACTCGACAGCATCGCCGAGAAACCGGCGACGCAGCGGTTGTTCTTGTTCGTCGATCCGAGCGAGACCTGGGTCCCGCCGAGCTACGGTGTCGGAGATACCGCGAGCCTGCGGCTCGACCCGGCCGCCATTGCGTCGAAGATCAACAGCGTGGCGCGCTCGGACTCGATCTTCCATGATCTCGAGCGGGTCCGCGGTACCTACGATGGGCTGGCCGTCCTGGGGCAACTCTCGGTGTCGACGTTCCGTCTCTACGAGGCCGCACTGACGGACCCGACAGTGCGGGAGACGCTCGAGACCGCCTACAAAGGACTCGACGGGGCCTATGAAGAGGTGATGCAGCGTCGCTTCAACCCTGAGGCCTGGGGTGTCTGGCTGATGATCCAGGATCTGGCCAGTCCTGAGGTGCGAGCCGCTTGGGATGCGGTGCGCGGACAGGAGCGCTTCGCCCTGCGCGCGCGTCTTCACGAGCTTATGGACCGACTCGAGCCGACGCGTCTCGACGCCGCCGACGCCCGGGCCTGCAAGCACGCAATCGATACCGCCTCGCGTTGGACCGAGTATTATCGCGCGCTGCGCGGGCTCCGCGCCGTGGATGCGCGGTTTCGCCAGCTGAAATACCGGCTCTGGCACGAGCGCTTTCGCCTTCTGCCCAGGTGGCGCGCAGGTGACGCGACCGCGAAGCCGGCGTTGGCGGCAGGGCTTCAGCGCGCAGCCCGGGAGGCCTTCGAGGCCCTCAACGACGCAGCGGAGAAGCTCCGTGCCGAGCGGCGCGCGCTCGCGCGAGAACTGCTACACGGCGAGATCATTCCCCGGCTCAAGCCATCGAGCCTGCGTCCGGAGGACCTGGAGACCCTCTTCTTCCAGTATGCCCAATCGATGCAGGTCCTCGAGGCGCTCGCCGGTTTTCGTTGGACCCCGAATCTGGCGGTACGGCGTATCACGCCCTTCGACATCTACTCCGACGACACCATACTTGCCGACGCGAGGCCGCTCGCAGGCGGGTCGTTTGGCGCATTCGGTGGTTTTCTTGACAAGACCTGGCGTATCAACGACTTTCTGGTGGGTCGACTGGCGATGCGCGCGCAGCTGCGGCATGAGGGTCTGATCCCGGAGGACGCCTTCGACAGCTATCTGGACTGGTGCAAGAAGCAGGATGATGGCGTGATTGCGCGGCTGCCGCCGGGCACAGATGAGGAGGCCGCGGCCCTGGCGAGCTTCGCGGCGATGAAGCTGCCGGCAGGAGGATTTCGGGGCGATGCCGACAAGCCTGCCTGGCTGCTCGACAGCAAGCAGATGGCGGTCGAGCGGCTCCCGGGGACGCGCCTCGCGCGCGTCGTCCGCGAGATGCTTGACTCAACGCGGCGGATCCTGCTTCTGAACAGGGGGGAGGTGCCTTACAGCCTCTTGCGCGCGGGCTCGCCGGCGCTCGCCGTAGGGGCCTGGCTGGTATGGGTCCTGGAGCAGTCGCTGCGGCCGCTGCCTCGCCCTGACGGGGATACCGGGGCGGCGCTTCGCGATCGCTCGCGCAGGTACCTGGCGGTGCTCTTGATCGGCGCCGTCTTGGCGGTCCTCCTGATCGGCGCCGCATTCGGCTTGCTGATCGCGCAGCTGCTGCCACATCTGCTCTAGGTCAGGGTGCCAGCACCCTGGGGAGTGCCGAATTCGATCGAGAGGCGTACCCGCTCTCTGCCGAGCACATCGTGCGCGGCAGTTCTAGACCGGGCCTGCGACAGCCCCCAGGAGACGTGCTCACCGCCCCGACTCAGAGCTGGCTCGCTCAATCCTTCCCGCAACCGACCGAGATCCAGCGTCTGGGCTGGCCAGCGATCGCGACCGGCGAGCACACCCTCCTGATCGCCCCGACCGGCAGCGGCAAGACGCTCGCGGCCTTTCTCGCCGCGATCGATGCGTGCCAGCTCCTGCCTGATGAGGCCGCACCGGGTGTGCGCGTGCTCTACATATCGCCGCTGAAGGCCCTCGTTTACGACATCGAGCGCAACCTGCGCGCCCCGCTGGTGGGTATCCGCCGTGCGGCCGAGCGACTCGGATATGCCACGCGCCCAATCGGGGTGGACATCCGCACCGGCGATACGTCTCAGAGAGAGCGCCAGCGGCAGGCGAAGTCCCCGGCGGAGATCCTGGTGACGACGCCGGAGTCGCTGTTCCTGATCCTCGGGGCGCAGGCGCGCTCGGCGCTGGCCACCGTGCACACCGTCATCGTCGATGAGATCCACGCGCTGGCACCGAGCAAACGCGGGGCCCATCTCGCGCTGTCGCTGGAGCGACTGAGCGAGCTGACGGCGCAGGACCCGCAGCGGATCGGGCTCTCGGCGACGGTACGCCCGGCCGAGGAGGTCGCGCGCTTCTTGGGTGGCGATCGCCCGGTCAGGGTCGTGGACGCCTCGGCGGTGCCGCAGCTCGATCTTGCCGTCACGGTCCCAGTGCCCGACATGGAGCAGGTGCCGCGCCCGCCGGCCCCGGAGCGTCGGGGTGGCTCGATCCTCGGCGAGCTCTATGCGCGCGAGGTCGGCACGCCGGCCGCCGAGCGCGGGTTCTGGCCGGCGATCTACCCGCACCTGCTCGAGGAGATCCGCGCCAGTCGCTCGACCATCGTCTTCGTCAACAGCCGCGGGCTGTGCGAGCGCCTGACGCAGCGTCTCAACGAGCTGGCCGGCGAGGAGCTGGTCCGCGCCCACCACGGCAGCGTCTCACACAGGCAGCGCGCCGAGATCGAGGAGGGCCTCAAGCAGGGCCGTCTGCGCGGGATCGTTGCGACCAGCTCGCTCGAGCTCGGCATCGACATGGGCGCAGTCGATCGGGTCATTCTTGTCGAGTCCCCGGGGTCAGTCGCGCGCGGGCTGCAGCGTGTCGGGCGCGCCGGCCACCAAGTGGGAAGCGTCAGCAGCGGGCGCATCTTCCCAAAGTACCGTGGCGACCTGCTCGAGTGTGCCGTCGTCGCGGGGCGCATGCGGCGGGGCGAGATCGAGGCCCTGAGCGTGCCGCGCAACCCCCTCGATGTCGTTGCCCAGCAGCTCGTCGCCGCCTGTACCGTAGCGCCGCGCCGCGTCGCGGATCTTGCCGCGTTGATCGGCCGGGCCTATCCGTACCGCGATCTGAGCCGTCACGCCCTCGAAGGCCTCATCGAGATGCTCGCCGGTGGCTATGCCTCCGCCGACCTTGGCGGAATACGCCCACTGCTCGCCTGGGACCGCAGCGCCGACCTGCTGACGCCGCGACGCGGCGCGGCGATGACGGTGCGCATGAACGCCGGGACCATTCCGGACCGCGGCCAGTACAGCGTGCGCTTGGGCGGCGAAGGGCCCCGGCTCGGTGAGCTCGACGAGGAGATGGTCTTCGAGACGCGCCCAGGCGAGAACATCCTGCTCGGCGCCTCGACCTGGCATGTCGAGGAGATCACCCGCGACGCCGTGATCGTCTCGCCGGCACCGGGCGAGCCCGGCAAGCTGCCGTTCTGGCGCGGCGACGGTCCCGGCCGCCCGATCGAGCTGGGCCGTGCGATCGGGGCCTTCGTGCGCGAGCTGGCCGGGCAGGGACGCGAGTCCGGCGTCGACTGGCTGATGGAACAGGCGCCACTCGATCGCTTTGCGGCCGAGAACCTGGCGCGGTATGTGTTCGATCAGCTCGATCACACAGGTGCTGTGCCGACGGACCGCCGCATCACGATCGAGCGCTTTCGCGACGAGCTCGGTGACTGGCGCGTGTGCCTGCTGACACCGTTCGGCGCCCGGGTGCACGCCCCGTTGGCGATGGCGTTGCAGAACCGCCTCACCGCGGACGGCGGCATCGAGATCCAGGTGATGTATACCGACGACGGGATCGTGCTGCGCTTCGTCGATGCCGACGAACTCCCGGATATCACGGCGCTCCTCACGGACCCCGCCTTCGGCCCCGACGAGATCGACGAGCTGATCACAGCCCAGCTTGCCGACACGGCCCTCTTTGCCGGGTTGTTCCGCGAGAACGCCGCCCGAGCCCTACTGCTACCGAGGCGTCGGCCGGATCAGCGTAGCCCCCTGTGGGCGCAGCGGCTCAAGGCCCAGGCGCTGCTGGCGGCGGTGCGCCGCTACCCGTCGTTCCCCATCGTCATCGAGACCTACCGCCAGGCCTTGACCGATGTCTTCGACCTTGGCGCGCTAAGAGAGCTGCTTGCGGCGCTCCGCAGCCGGCGGATCCGCATCGACGAGGTCGAGACGCGCTCGGCCTCGCCGTTCGCGCGCTCATTGGTGTTCGCCTATGTCGCGGCCTATATCTACGAACAAGACGCGCCGCTCGCCGAGCGCAGGGCCCAGGCATTGTCGCTCGACCGCGCGCTGCTGGCCGAGCTGCTCGGCCAAGCGGAGCTGCGCGAGCTGATCGACCCGTTGGTCCTGCGGGAGATCGAGGTCGATCTGCAATGCCTGAGCGACGGCCGCCAGGCGCGCGATCCGGATGAGCTGCTCGACGTGCTGCGCCAGCTCGGCGACCTGACCGAGGCCGAGGTCGATGCCCGTACGAGCGGCGATGGGCCTGCCTGGCTCGCACGGCTCGCCGGCCAGCGCCGGGCGGCGGCGGTGCGCATCGCCGACGAGGTGCGTTGGATTGCGGCTGACGAGGCGGCCATCTACCGCGATGCACTCGGCATCGTGCCGCCGCCAGGCCTGCCGCAGGCCTTCCTCGATCCGCCCGCAGAGCCGCTCGAGCACTTGATTCGCCGCTACGCGCGCCGTCACGGGCCTTTCGTTAGCGCCGAGCCCGCCGCGCGTTACGGGCTTCGCCCGGCCATCGTCGAGCCGGTGCTGCGGGCGCTGGAGGCGGGCGGCGCGGTCACCCGCGGTGAGCTGCGGCCCGGCGGAACCCAGCCCGAATGGTGTGACGCGGAGATCCTCCGGCGAATCAAACGCGGCACGTTGGCGCGGCTGCGCAACGAGGTCGCCGCGGTCGAGGCCACCACGCTCGCCCGCTTTCTCCCCGATTGGCACGGGCTCGACCAGCGCCGTGGTGGACCCGAGCGCCTGCTTGAGGTCGTCGTCCAGCTCGAGGGTCTGGCCTTGCCATGGTCGGTGCTGCACAGCGAGATCCTGCCGCGCCGCGTTGCGGATTTCAGGCCCGAGATGCTCGACATGCTGGCCGCCTCGGGTGAGGTCGTCTGGATCGGGCGGGGCCCACTCGGCGCCCGCGATGGGCGCATCGCCCTGTTCCGCCGCGGGCGGGTTTCACGGCTCGTCGAGCCGCCCCCGGCGCCGATGGCCCCGTCACCGCTGCATGCATTGATCCTAGGCCGGCTCGCGCAACGCGGGGCCAGCTTTCTCGTGGAGCTCGAAGAGGCCGCACGCGCCGAGGCACCCGGGCTCGTTGCCCCAGAGCTCGAGGCTGCCATGTGGGATCTCGTCTGGGCGGGCCAGATCACGAACGACACCTTCGGCCCGCTGCGCCAGCTTGGCGGTGTCCGGCCTCAGGCCCGACGCGGGCGCTGGCGGCCCGGTCAGTCCATCGCTGGTGGACGCTGGTCGCTGGTGAGTGGTCTGGTTGATGCCGAGGTGACGGCGACCGAGCGCACGCTGGCGCAGGCCGAGCAGCTGCTCGAGCGGTATGGTTTGGTCAGCCGCGAGGTGGCGCTCGCCGAGGATCTAGCCGGTGGCTTCGGCGCCGTGTACCGCGTACTCAAAGGCATGGAGGAGGCGGCACGCGTGCGCCGCGGCTATTTCGTCGAGGGACTCTCCGGTGCGCAGTTTGCTCTGCCTGGCGCGCTTGATCGGCTCCGCGCGGCGCGCCCACCGGCCGAGGATCCGGCCGAGTTGGCTGCGGACGCCGTGCGACTCCTCGCGGCTCTCGACCCGGCCAACCCCTGGGGGGCCCTGCTCCCGTGGCCGGAGACAGGGGCCGAGAATGCCCGGCCGCGCCGTGTCGCCGGCGCTTGGCTCATCACCGTCGGCGGTCGGCCGTTACTGTACGTCGCCCCATCTGGGCGCCGGCTGCAGACCTTCCCGTCAATGACCGACGGAGATCATGCGCTCCGCCTCGCCTTCGAGGCCCTCCACCGCATCCCGCGGCGCCGGACCCTAATCATCGATCAGATCGATGGGAAGGCGGTCAGAGAGTCTCCATACCATGTTGCCCTGCGTGCCTGTGGCTTCGTTGACGACTACCATGGTCTGGCCGCCGATGTTGGTTATGCCGGCAAACCGAGGTAACGGCTAGCCGACGAGGTCATTGCGAGCCGCGAACATGCCCTGGACTGCATGGTTGCGGAGAGAAGGATCGGCGGCGCGGTGTTCGTCGCCGGCTTCTGACGGACGCGTGAGGCGTTATCCGGTGGAGAGGGCCTCGGGGATGCCGCGAGCTCGGCGGCGCCAGGCTGGGCCAGGCCGGGGACCAGCCCTTCGAGCGCGCGGAAGGAGCCGGTCGAGGGCGATCAACCCGCCGCCCCGCGCGATCAGGGGCAGCAGGCGCAGCGCGAGCCACAGCCCTCTACGCCTGCGGCCTGTCCCCGCGGGCGCGGGGGAACCCAACTGGCGCCCTGGCAAGCCGCATCCCAGGCGGGCCTAATCCCCGCGGGCGCGGGTGTTTGGTGACAATTAACTTGGCTGGTCGACGACAACTAACTTGGCCGCTTTGCGAGGCTAACGATCATGGGCCGAGGCGAGCCACCCCGGACGATGACATGTCGCCTCGGCCCTGATCGTTCCCTCACCCCAACCCTCTCCCAGAGGGCGAGGGAGCGAACGTACTGCGCGAATTTCATGGTAAGGCAGCCGGAATTCTCGCAACGAGACGGCACGCGAATGTCCGGCAAGCGGAAGACCATGCAACAGGTCAGGTTATACATGAGCAGCAGGACACAAGGGCTGACGCAGAGGCAGGCGAGCGCCAAGGCGGGTATCTGTGAGCCTCTAGAGCCGCAGGGCGGGAAAGCGCTAGCGCATCCCGCCGTTCCTGACAGCATGTGACGTCGAGCCAGACGGCGCATGGCTCCAACCGGCGAATCCCGAGATGGCACCGCGGTAGCTCCGCCACGACGACATCGAGATCTTCGGGATCGTCTCGGGGGTGGTCAGGCTGGGGGGGGTAGGGATCAGATCCCGATCCGCTCGGGCTGGTGCAGGCCGGATGGGATCTGGAAGGACCGAATCCCCAAGGACCGGCCGGCTTCAGGCCACTGAATGGGGGGCACCCCTGCTCTGACAGCAGGGGCTCGATGAAGCCTCGTGAAATCTCAGCGCGAGAGCAGGAAGGCCGTGAGGTCTGCAATCTGCCGATCCGTGAGCTCTGTCGGCGGCATCTGGGCGTCCGGGATGACGGACCTCGGATCCTTCAGGTAGCGCGCGATCCAGTCGGCGCTGCGCCGATCGGCCAGATCATCGAGCGAGCCGCCAACCTCCGCCATTGGACCGGCTTCACCAGCCCGCGTATGACAGACGTTACAAAGTTTTGCCTCGTAGAGCTGCTTGCCGGCGGCAACGTCGCCATCCTGGGCAGCCGCCAGGCCGCTGAGGAGCACGGCTGCGACGAGGGACAGGGGAGATAATATGCGACGGCTCATCTGTCTCGCTCCTGAAGCGCTTATGGTGGATCTGCGCGTACACCCGTCTACGCGCTCTGGGTGAGGCTCGATCAACGCTGCCGCCTCGTTGCGCACCGCTCGGCGCCGAACGGTTAGGGTGTGTTGACGGAGGTCATCGAGGCCGCCTGGCTGGCAGAGCGGCCGCGCGTGACCACCGAATCGTTGTGCCTGTGCTCAGATGGGGGGCCCAAGTGGCGTCCGCCATCAGGGGTTGCCGGGGGCGCCGCAGCGATCGGCCCAGATGGGAGCCGAGGGCCGAGGCCAGTGCAGCCCATCACCGACTGGCGCTCGTGCCCAGTATCGATCGCCGCACCGGGTCCGGCTCGGTGTGGCCGTTTCAATCACTCGGTCAACGGGCCTGTGGTCGGCCGTTTCTGGACCTGCACCACGGCCGCATGGTCGCTTCCGGCCTGCATCTGATCCGACTGATCCATCGTGCCCGCGGCGAAGACGCCGCCGATGAGCACAAGGGCGATGGCAACTGCGCTGAGCATCGTGACTACCTCCTGATGCGATGTCGAGGTTGCAAACAGTAAAAAATTATATTAGCGAATGCTAATTCTTCAACTAATCCCGGCCCCCGCCTATCGCAGCTCAGACCCCGGACCTCTCGCTTACGAGGCGCGACAGCTGGAATCAGGTCTCCGAGGCGTAGCCTGAGGTCGTTAGAACGAGCATTGAGCGCCTGGGGGCGGCACGCCCTGGCGCCGACCAGGCAAGGTGGCTGTGGGCGCGCAGCCGTCTACTCGCGTTGCACCTAGCTCGATCAAGGCTCGATCAAGCCGGATCCGGCGTCGCACCAGTCTCCAGCTGCTCGAGCCTAACCCGCAGCTCGGCGATCTGCTCGCTCAGAGGCCTTGCCGAGGGCGTAGGCGGCGCTGCGCGTCCCGGGCGGGTCTCGCTAGCCTCGGCCGCCCTTCGACCCAAATCGCCACCGCGGCCCCGGCCACCACCGCAGTGTGCGCGACGACGACCCTGGCCCCGCCCCAGGCCCCGCGCCTGGCCTTGACCGGGGCCTCGACCCAGGCCCCGCCCCTGGCCTCGACCGGGGCCACCTGGACCGGTCCGTCTCGCATAGGCATCTGCCTTCCTCCCACACGACAGCCGCGCTTGGCAGCTGCTTGCCTGACGCATCGCCCCAGCGGCCATGGCCTGACCAAGGCATCCGGGCGCCCAAGCAGCGACCCATGCGCTGCCCACGGCCACAGTATCGGCCTATTCCTGACTGCCTTACCTGATATTTCGCAATGTTCGACGCACCGATGCGCAATCCAAAGGGCGCCGTCCAGGGATCATTCCGCAGGGAGCTCGGGCCTCTTCGCAACGGGCTGGCGGCCCCGCGTGATGAGCCGGGCGAGCGCCTCTAGCCTCTCGACTCCAAGGTCGGAGACGGCCGCGAACGCCAGCCCATTGCGCCGCCACGAGACCAGATTGAAGCCGCGCCTGGCGTGCGCCCGCGGCTCTGCGTTCGTCAGCGCCGTCGGCATTGCGAAGAGGTTGACGAGGTGCTCGCCGTGGCGGAAGACGAGCGCGGCGACGGTGCGGTTGCCGACATAGTCGAGCCGGGCCCCGACGAGGGCGAAGCCCGCGTGGGCGAAGTCAGCCACCGGGGGCGCGAAGTCGAGCTTGCCGGCGAGCCAGCGCCCGATCGCGTCCGGATCGGCAGTGGTGACGTCCGTGAGATGCTCGGGCAGGAGCGAGCGCACGTGGCTCGCAACCAGCTCTTCGCCCAAGGCATCCCGCGGCGCGGGGGCGTCGTGGTGACGCACCGCGGCCAGCAACAGGAGCGCCCCGATTAGGATCGGCAGGACCCAGCGCGACCAGCCCCGGAACCGGCCGACCACGCCAGGGCAGCCACAGGCGCGGGCGTGCACCTGCATCAGGATGGCACGGCGCAGATCCGCGGGCGCCGCGTGATAGGGTAGGTGCTTGCGCAGGCAGTCGCGCAAGGCCTCGGGCCCGGCGAACACCCCCTGGCAGCCGGCGCAGTGACGCAAGTGCCGCGCGACCTCTTCGGCCGTCGCGGCATCCAGCTCGCCGTCCAGATAGGCGTGCAGCCAGGCCAGGCACTCCTCACAAGTCATCTCATTCATCGCAGTCCAAGAGCCTCTTGCGGAGCAGCTCGCGCCCGCGCGCCAGGCGCGACATCACGGTGCCGAGCGGCGTGCCGATGACGAGCGCGATCTCTTTGTAGGACATCTCTTCGAACTCTTTGAGGACGATCACCTCACGAAAGGGCGGCGGGAGGGCATCCAACGCCTGCACGAGGCGGCCGCGGTCTTGGGTCCGGCTCTCATCCAGACCTCAGGCGTCTCCCAGTGAGACAGGTGGGCCAGGCCGGCCTCACCGAGCCCCTCTTCGTCGTCGAGCCCGACGTAACGCTCCCCGGCCGCCTTCTTGATCCAGGTGTAGCTGTGGTTGCGCACGATCTTGAGCAGCCAGGCGCGGGGGCTCTCGCCATCGAACCGCGCGATTGCCCCCAAGGCGCGCAGACAGCTCTCCTGCACCACGTCCTGCGCGGCGCTCTCGTCGCGCGTCAGCCAACGTGCCAGGTTGTAGGCCGCATCCAGATGCGGCACGACCAGCACCTCGAAACGATGTGCGTCGCTGTTCATAGGCCCTCCGGCCTTTAACTCGCGACCGCGGATATTTATTCCCGACGAAGAAATCTTCCCGGTTTCGGGAATAACGGCGCATCCCCGGCGGTTAAGCCCTGCGACAGCCGTCGGTTGATGCCACGCCCGGGCCAAGGCACCCGCGGCCCTTGCGTGGCCAGCCAAACCTCAACTTGGAGACTTAACGATGAAATACCTGATCAGTGCAACCACCCTCGCCCTGCTGGCCAATACCGCCGTCGCCGGCGACATCTACGGCAGCTTCAACAGCCCCGAGCTCGACACGGGCTACGGCTTGCGCTACCGCGGCCCGGCCGCCCCCGCGGCGCCCAGCGGGGTGCGGGTATCGCTTTACGACTTCTTCGCCGACGGCCCCGACCTGCCCGCGAGCGTGACCGATGTCCCGCCTGAGCGCCTGACCGGCGAG
Source organism: uncultured Chromatiaceae bacterium (assembly GCA_964583605.1). Taxonomy (GTDB): domain Bacteria; phylum Pseudomonadota; class Gammaproteobacteria; order Chromatiales; family Chromatiaceae; genus CAZOWL01. Next base: position 47,453 of record CAZOWL010000016.1, read on the forward strand.
CGCCTCACCTCCTATGACACCATCATGCTGGGCAACCCGGACGCCAGTCCCATCTCGCATGCCGCTGGCTCCGGTGCCTTGGGGGTCGATCGGCACGCCGTCGCCCAGGCCGAGTAGCCCCTGCGCGGAGTGCCCGAGCGGGCCGGCGTGCGCCGGCCCTTCTCCCCTCATCGAGACTCGCCATCGCCGGGGCGGCCGGCAACGCCTGCCGCGGCCGATGGCTGCCTGGGCGCCGCTTCAACCTTCTCTCCTGGCCCTTCGGGCCGATACCGCCTCGATATCGAGCAGCGCCCGACGGCCGAGCACGGCGAGACCCTGTTCGCCCTGGTCAACGGCGAGTCGGTGACCCTGAAGCGCTTCTACGTCGAGCCCGACGACGTGCGGCTCAAGCCGGAGAATCCCGAGATGGCGCCGCTGTATCTGCGCCATAACGAGATCGAGATCTAGGGGATCGTCTCGGGGGGTCGTCAGGCTGGCGGGGTAGGGCTTGGGCGGGGCAGTGGGCTTGCATCGGCCAGGAGCCGCGGACCATCGAGCCCCGCGCGAGCGAGCCTCCGGCGAGGTTTGCTACCTCTCCAGCCCGCGGAGCGAGCAGCGGCGATCCGAGAGGCTATCGATCAGCGCGCAATCCGCTCGCCGATCTTCTGGCCCTGCAGGTAGTGCATGCCAACCTCCCCGATCAGGCGGAAGCGATCGGCCTGATAGAGGGTGATGATGTCCGATCCGCCGAACTGGAAGAAGCCGAACGCTTCTCCCTTGGCCAGTCGAGCGCCCACGTCCGGCGCCGAGATGAAGCCGATCGCGGTGCCGGCGCCCGAGCCCGAGGCGGCCCGCGCGATCGTGCGCGATGCCATCGCCCGCGGCGGGCTCCTGATCGAGGCCCCGGGGCTCTGCGTCGGCCACGTCGTCAAGCAGGCCAACGGCAACCCGCAGGCGATCCTGGACACGCTCGCCGTGGCGGCGACGAGATCCAGATACCGCCCGAGGTCCTAGGCGCGGACATAGTGGAGCTCGAGCAGCTGGCGATCGAGGAGGCGAGGGAGGTGGAAGGGGTGCCGGAGGCGCTGTGGGGGTATTTGTGAGCGGGAAAGTTGTGTCGTGCTCCGCGATCGTTGGGGTATCCTCGGGGAATGCCAGACTTCCGCTTCACCGAGTACTCTGAACGGGAAGTCCTGCGCGAGCGGCCTTATCTGCGGAAGGTGTGGTGCATCAGGAGTGGTGCATCGACGTCGTCGAGCACCCGGTGCGATCGGGGCCGCAGGAAGGCAATCGATACCGATTTTGGGCGCCGATCCCTGAGCTTGGCGGGCGCTTATTGCGAGGGGAGACCGACGCGGCATAGCAGGCAAAGCGAGGCCAGTCAGGTGGATCGCGTTTTCCCCCGTGTATGCCCACCCCATGTTCGGCCTCTGCCGCAGGGTCCGATCACTGACCAGGCGACGCGATGGGCTCGAGGTAGGTGACGCGTGAATTCGACCAGACTCTTGGGCGTGGTTTCGATCTTGCTGGGGGTGGCCGCGATCGTCGCCCCCTATCTTGTAGGGACCCTCGCCGTGATGACCCTTGGCGGCCTGATGCTGGCCGGCGGCATCGTCGCCCTGCTCTTCGTGCATGACGTCCGCCGGCAGGGTATACCCGTCAGCGTTTTTGGTCCCTGGGCGCAGATCCTCGTCGGTGCGGTGGTCCTCATGTGGCCGCAGCTCGCCCTGTGGCTCGTCGCTGTGCTCTTGGGCGGCGGTTTGATCCTGGGCGGCATCAGTGGCTTGACGGCGCTGCGCGACTTGGGCCTGGTCAACCCGCCGCTGTTACGGAAGGTCGGCCTCTGGGCGAGCATCTTGCTCGGCGTGCTGCTCATTGCCACCGGGGCCTTCGGCTCCGCCGTGCTGCTGAGCCTGGTGCTCGGCATCGCTCTGATCAACATCGGCCTTCACCAATGGCGTGAGGCGGATTTTGTCCTCTGAGCCGGTTGGCGAGATGGGAAGCCGCTCGGACGGCCCAAGTGAAGCGATGTCTATTGAGGGGCGCGGTGGGCGATTGGTGTGACTTGCGTTACTCTGAGTCAAGTTACGTCACTCTCACTCACTCGACGAGGACATCCCCGCCACCAAGCTGGCGGAGCTTCGCGCTCGGCCATGATGTCGGCTCGGTCCCCGCCGAGGGGCTGACCGGTCAGGCCGATTCGGACGTGGGGGCGGCCACGCCGCGTGCGGCACGCTTCTTCATCACCCAGGACCTCGACTTTTCGGACCTGCGCCGCTTCGCCCCCGGTACGCATCATGGCCTCCTCGTGGTGCGGCTCGGCCAGCCTGGGTGCGGCGCGGTGGCCGCGCGGATCCGGGGGCTCTTTCAGCACACCGATGTCCGTGTCTGGCGCGCCTGCTTCGTCGTGGCCACCGAGCGGAAGCTACGCGTGCAGCCGCCGCCATCCAATTGATCCCTTTCGGCGGCACGGCGCTCTCTGTGTCTGTGCATCGCCGGCACCACTGAATGGCGCGGTCTACACCGTCCACGCCCTCGATGCCGACCAGACCGAGCACAAGATCCGCCTAACCGGGATCGACGCGTCGGGGCGCGGGCCGCCGTTCGGGACCAAGGCCAAGCGCCGGCGCCCAGCGCTCGTGGGCGGGGAGATCGTCGAGGTCCTCTGGAGCAAGCGAGATCGCTACGGTCGCATCGTGGATCAGGTCCTGGTCGATGGTCGCGACGTGAACCTACAGTTCGTGCGCGAGGTGGGGCGGCGTGGTGGTATCGGAAGTACGCGGGGAGCAGTCGCGGGAGGATCGGCGGCTCTATGAGGAGGCGGAGGACGAGGCGCGGTCGCGTCCAATCGGGTTACGGGGATCGGGAGCCGGTGGTGCCGTGGGATTGGTGGAGGTAGTGACTGGAGACGACCCAAGGCCGACTCTGTGTACGCCTTTAAGTACAAGCTGAGCCGAGGCGGGCGGTTATGTGGCTGTATCACCGCAGAGTGCTGAGGGCTGATCGCAAGGTGCAATTGAAGAAGTCCGGCCAACTAAGCCAGCCCATGCTGCCCTCCGATTCGTGCGCTATAGTACAGATACAGGCTTTGGTCTGTTAATCCTGATGGCCGCAGTAATCACCGCTTGCGGCTACGGCAGCTCATTCGGGAGGCGACTCATGGCCATCGTGCTCACTCCCGCGTCCCCGCGCCAAAATCGTCTGCTCGCCGCCCTGCCCGCGGACGAGTACGGGCGCCTTTGCAGTCACCTGGAGCTGGTCCGGCTGCCGCTCGGGATGGCCCTGTACGAGTCTGGCGAAGGGTTGAGGCACGTCTATTTCCCCACCGACGCCATCGTCTCCCTGCTCTACGTCATGGAGAACGGCGCGTCCGCCGAGATCGCCGTGGTCGGCAACGATGGTCTCGTCGGCATCGCCCTGTTCATGGGCGGCGAAACCGTTCCGAATCGGGCCGTGGTGCAGAGCGCGGGCCACGCCTTTCGCCTGAAGGGACAGGTGCTCAAACGGGAATTCGCCCGCTTCGGCGGGCGCCAGCAGGGGACTTTGCAGCCGCTGCTGCTGCGCTACACCATGGCGCTGCTGACCCAGATGGCGCAGACCGCGGTCTGCAATCGCCACCACTCGATCGACCAGCAGCTCTGCCGCTGGCTGCTCCTGAGCCTGGACCGGTTGCCTTCAAACGAGCTGCACATGACTCAGGAGCTGATCGCCAACATGCTGGGGGTGCGGCGCGAGGGCGTGACCGAGGCGGCCGGGGGGTTGCAAAGCGCCGGATTGATCCGCTACAGCCGGGGCCGCATCACCGTGCTGGACCGGCCGGGACTGGAGGCGCGGGTCTGTGAGTGCTACGAGGTGGTACGCCGGGAGTTTCATCGCCTGCTACCGGAGCGGCCGATTCCCTGATGCCTGAAGCCGCTGGCCGACCCGTGCGTTAACTGGAGGCGGTATGCAGTGCAACCCGCCGAGCGCTTCAACAGCATCAATCACCTGGTCGGCGTGACCCTGACCGTCCCGGCCCTTCTCGATCGGCCCGCCATGGGTCTCCGCCACAGAGCTTGCCTATGTGCGCTACCGCACCGACGCCCCGAGGCCTCGCCGCCAAGCTAAGCGCATCACCAACTGGGAGCTCGGTCTTATGCAATTTGGTCTCGTCGTCCTGCCGTGGTGGGGATACCTGGTAGTCATCCTGGCCTTGACTCACATGACGATCGCCGCGGTGACGATCTTCCTGCACCGGCACCAGGCGCATCGCGCTCTGGACCTACATCTCGTCGTCAGCCATTTCTTCCGGGCCTGGCTCTGGCTGACCACCGGCCTCGTGACACGGGAATGGGTGGCCGTCCACCGAAAGCACCATGCCAAGTGCGAGACCTCGGACGACCCGCACAGTCCGCAGATCTTCGGGATCAAGAAGGTCTTGTTCGATGGAGTCGAGCTCTATCGCCGCGAGAGCCAGGTTGCCGACACCTTGGAGCGCTATGGCCATGGTACGCCCGACGATGCGCTGGAGCGTCACTTCTATGCGAAGCACGACCGACTTGGCATCGGTCTCATGCTGGTCATCGATCTGATCCTATTCGGGCCGATCGGGCTGACCGTATGGGCGGTGCAAATGCTCTGGATCCCATTCTTTGCCGCGGGCGTCATCAACGGCCTGGGGCACTATTGGGGCTACCGCCGCTTCGCCCCGAACGACGCCTCTCGCAACATCGTGCCATGGGGCATCTTGATCGGCGGTGAGGAACTGCACAACAACCACCACGCCTATGCCTCTTCGGCGAAGCTATCCGCGCAGTGGTGGGAGCTCGACCTCGGTTGGGTCTATATCCGCGTGCTCCAGTTTCTCGGTTTGGCCAGGGTTCGCCGAGTCGCTCCCAAGATCCGCTTTGATCGAGCCAAGCGGCGCTGTGACACGGCGACGCTGCAGGCTATTGTCACCCACCGCTACGCGGTGCTCGCCGCGTTCGGCAAATGCCTGAAGCGGACCTTGTCAGATGAGATTCGTCAGACGGGGATCGGCGACGCCCTCGGGCGGGGCCATGCTAGCGCGTTGAAGGCGAGCCAGCACGGGCTCCAGCGCGGCGTCGACAAGCTCTCCGCATCCGAGCATGTTGCCCTGGCGCGGGCGCTCGAGCGCAGTGCGGTCTTGCGCACCGTCTTTTCGCTGCGCCAGGATCTGGCGGCCCTCTGGAGTCGATCCGGCGCTTCAGTGGACCAGCTGGTCGAGCAACTGGAGCGCTGGCGCCGCCAGGCCGAGGCGAGCGGCATCGTGCCGCTGCAGCAGTTCTCGCAGAAGCTCTGCGCCTACAGCTGAGGCTCGTCGTCGCCGCGCCCTATGCTGCATCGCACCAGGCACAAGATCCGGACGCGCTGCGCCAGCGGCGATGCCCGTTGGAGGCCGGGACGTGCGGGTGCCGATCAATCGTCGCCGGGAGGAAGGATTCGACTAGGCGGCACCGGGCTGCCCGAAAGAATGGCCAACCTCAACTTGGTCGCATTGGGTGCTACGGCGACCTTGGATGCCAATAGCCTGCAGAGACCGAAGGTGGCGATCCCCATCCCCGCGAATACCCATCCCAGTTCTACCGCAGAGAGCAGCGTAAATATCACCCCCAAACGAGACTAGGGCTATAGACAGGACGAAGACCGGTCCGCCACAACACATTCGGGAAAAGAACGCTGTCAAACGCATGATTGTCTCCTCCAAGTTGAGCCCAGTTAGAGCGTCACCGGTGAGCAGTTCGCCGGATCTGGCGCGTCGTTTGGCAAACTGCCCCTTTTGCCTCGCGGAGGCAGGAGGGAGACGACCTTCTGGTTATCCTGATCACGGGCGCGCAGTATCTCCAATAACGTACCCGTTCGGTAAGATAGACACGTTGTCGGCAAGGTGATCCGAGACCCTCGCCGTCTTCTCAGAGCAGGACGTGATCAAGGACCCGCCGTTCTCCCGGCTGGGCCTCGTCAGTTGCCGCGATCACCTGATCTATCTCCGCGGCGAGGTACAGAAGCGATTGATCCCATTGTTTCATTTCGCCTTGAGTCCAGGTGGCGTGCAAGAGGGTACTCGTCGATTCACGAGCATGCCTGTGCCAGACGCTCCACCCAGCCTGCTACCTGTGGCGGGGCATGGAGCTCGTCCTGACGGATTTCGATCATGACATGCGGAATACCGCGGCGCTCACCGTGCGTCGGCAGCGTGAAATCGTGCTCGTCTTCAATGCCGTAGGGCTCATTGTCGCCGACCAGTCGACCAATCTGCCGGAGGAGGGCTGGACGCAGCTGCCGCGCGAGCCTGGGATCACGGCCATAGGCCAAGCCGATCCGCCAGGGGCGCGACTGCCCAGCGAGCGTCGGGGTGAAGCTGTGCACACTGATCAGCCGCAACTTGGGATCGGGATGCGCATCGAGCCAATGTGCGATGGCTTGGTGGTAAGGAAGGAAGAGGGCGGTGACCCGCGCATCACGCTCGGTTGAGCTCAGTCTCTCGTTGCCGGGTATCGGGACCCCGTCACTGCGCGCGGGGATGAGCTCGGGACTCTCGAGTGGCCGATTGAGGTCGATCGCCAGGCGCGAGTAGCGGCTCAGGATCAGCGGCGCATCGAGCCGCGCCGCCAGCCCGCGGGCGACCGCCGCTGCGCCCGGATCCCAGGCGATGTGCTGTTGCAGTTGTTCACCCCTGAGCCCGAGGCTGGCGAGGCGCCGCGGCAGGCGGTTGGAGGCATGGTCGCAGACCAACAGCAGGCTCGCCGCGCCCTCGGGGTTGAAGATCTCGAACGGCGGCGGCTCGTCTGGGTCGAGCAGCAGGGGCGCTCCAGCACCCTCTAGCTCCGACAGCGACCACGCACCCCAGTCGGCCTTGCCGGTCATGTTCCGGGCGCCGCCACCGCGTCGGCCCAAACCCGGAAGCCCGTCAGCGTGGTCGGACCGAAGGTGTTGCTGAGCGGGACATCGGCCGCATCGCGCCCCTGCGCGATCAGCACCCGCCCGATGCGGGGGATCCGGTTGCGGGGATCCAAGGTGTGCCAGCGCCCGCCGAGGTATACCTCGAGCCAGGCGGAGAAGTCCATTGGGTCCGGCGATGGCGGTACCCCGATGTCGCCCAGATACCCAGTGCAATAGCGTGCCGGGATGTTCATACAGCGGCAAAAAGTGACCGCGAGATGCGTGAAATCGCGGCAGACCCCCGTGCGCTCCTGGAATGCCTCTAGCGCGGTCTTGGTGGCGCGGGAGTACTGGTAGCCGAAGGTGATGTGCTGATGCACGAAATCGCTGATCGCCTGGACGCGCGGCCAACCGAGGGGTGTCTGCCCGAACAGCGACCAGGCCGTCTCGGAGAGCCGGTCGGTCTCACAGTAGCGGCTCCCCTGGAGATAGACCAGGGTCTCGCTGGGCAGATCCTCGACCGCGTGCTGGATCGCCAGTGGGTCGATGCGATCCGGGAGACCGTTGTCATGGATGGTGGTGTCGGTGCTGATCCGAATCTCTCCCGGCGGCGCGACGAGCCGGCTGCACCAGTTGCCGAAGCCGTCGCGGTAGGCGGTGACCGGGACTGCGGGCTGGGTCAGGATATGGTCCGGAGCCAGGAGGTCGGAGACCTGGCTATAGTGGACGTTCAGGGTCAGGATCATGGGCGTGCGTTGTGGGCACGTGTAGACCAATTCGTAGCCGAGCCGAATCTGCATCAGTCAACTCCTGGCGCAAGGCGTTCGATGACAATGGCGACGGTCGACGGGGAGGCGCGCCTCAAGCCGGCGAGACCCAGACGCCGACATCCAGGGTCGCGCCCGGAGGGCCAAGGTAGGTGCCGGCCACTGGTGGGACGGCTTCTGGCGCACGCGCGACCGCCACCGGGATGTGCTCCGGCCCGGTGAGCTCGCCCAGCGTGGGATCGAAGCCCTTCCAGCCGGCACCGGGCAGATAGACCTCGGCCCAGGCGTGGGTGGCCCCAAAGTCGGCCGCTGATGGTGGCACCTGGAGATAGCCGCTGACAAACCGCGCCGCGAATCCTAGGTGCCGAGTCGCCTCCATGAAGAGGCAGGCAAAGTCGCGGCATGAGCCAGTCCCAAGGCTCAGCGTCTCCTCGGGCGATTGAACGCCCGGCGCTTCGCGTGCCTGGTAGGTGAGCCGCTCCCGGACCCTTAGGCTCAGCCGATCCAGCAGCGTATAGGTCTGGACGCGCTCGCCTGGCCTCCACACCTGCGCCACCCAGTCAGCAAGCTCGCCTGCGTCCTTGGCGATGACCATATAGGGCGCCAGAACAGTCCTGTCGGGGGCTGGATAGACGAAGGGATAGTCGACTGCGTCGTCGTCGACGAGGAAATCCAATGGGGCTGGATTGGATTGCCGAATGACGACCTCGCTTTCGATCAGAAGCTGGCTGGCGGGCACCTCAAAGGTCGCGATCGCCACCGAGTTGTCCTCCACGTCGCGATGCCAGCGCAGGGTCGCGGACGGGGTGATCGTCAAGGACGAGGATTCGATGCAAAGCTCGTAACTCTCGCGCGGCCTGAGCCTCAAGGCGTGCGGCTCGAGCACCACCTCGGTGGGGAAGTTGTAGTAGGTGCGATGGAGGATCCGATAGCGCTGCATGATTCACCACCTGCCGCCATGATGAGGTTGTAAGCCTTGGGTTGAATCTAGAGACGACAGTTGGCTGCTCCGCGGTGGAAGGCAAGGTCAGACCTCCTGATCTCGGCGATTATGCGTTGAACCCGGGTTTCGAAGAAGCGCCATCGGACGCGATTGGTTTTCGCTAACCTCGAATTGATTATGCGCCTATTATTTCATTGAAGTGTGCTGATGCCTCATTCGGTTGATGCGACACCAAATCATAAAAGGTAACCGTTCACGGGGTTGCAGGCCGTACCGGTGCTGATGTCCCAGTGCGAGGTT
>CAZOWL010000017.1:0-56278 GCA_964583605.1 uncultured Chromatiaceae bacterium
TGACCACCTTCATCAGTCAGACCAAAACGCCTCCGGCTACCCCGCCGAGCCTCAATGCCCTTGTGCTCCTCAGGCTTGTGGGTAAAGCTCAGCCCGGAGCGCGAGGGAGCAAACGCGCTGCGCGGATTTCATAGTCATGCTCAGATGGGATCCAAGCTCGTCATTGGCCAGCGGGCCTTCGGGCTGAAGGCTAACGGATCCCGCTGGCCCGCCTGGAGTCGTTGCCACCCGGCATAAGCGATCATGGCACCATTGTCGGTACAGAGTTCGATCCGCGGATAGTAGCGCCGCACACCTTCTTCGGCCGCCATGCGATCGATGCGCTCTCGCAGGCGCCGGTTCGCGCTGACTCCCCCGGAGAGTATCAGTCGCCGATGGCCGCTTGCACGTACCGCGCGTCGGCACTTGATTACGAGGGTGTCGACGACGGCTTCCTCGAAGGCGCGGGCGATGTCGGCGCGGGTCTGATCGGGATCCTCAGCCTCCGGCAGTTCCCTCTTCAGCGTCTGAAGCGTGAAGGTCTTCAGGCCACTGAAGCTGAAATCTAGGCCAGGTCGGTCAGTCATCGGCCGCGGAAAGCGGAACCGATGCGGATTGCCTCGCTCAGCGAGTCGGGCCAGATTGGGACCACCCGGGTAGGGAAGATCTAGGAGCTTGGCCGTCTTATCGAAGGCCTCACCGGCGGCATCATCGAGGGATTCGCCGAGCAACTCATAACGACCGACCCCGGCCACATCAACGAGCTGGGTATGTCCCCCGGAGACGAGCAGCGCGACGAACGGGAAGGCCGGCGGCGGATCCTCCAGCATCGGGGCGAGCAGATGCCCTTCCATATGATGCACCCCGAGCGCTGGGACGCCCCATGCCCAGGCCAAGCTGCGGCCGATGGCCGCACCGACGAGCAGCGCGCCGATCAGACCGGGGCCGGCGGTGTAGACGACGCCGTCGATATCCGCGCCCGTTAGCCCGGCCGCATCGAGGACTTGCCGAATCAGCGGCAGGGTCTTGCGCACATGGTCGCGCGAGGCCAGCTCGGGCACGACGCCGCCGTACTCGGCGTGAATCGCGACCTGGCTGTAAAGGGCGTTGGCCAAGAGGCCGCGCTCGCCATCGTAGACGGCCACGCCAGTCTCGTCACAAGAGGTCTCGATACCCAATACACGCATGGCTATGGCTTCGACTCGTTCATCGTGCTCAGATGACCCCCTCTGAGGCCGCTCAAGACTTGTGGCAGCAATACGGAGAGGGCGGCCTCGTGGAGCTGGAGGCGCGCGCACGAGCCGCGGCCGCGCGACCTTCGCGGAGCAGAAGAAACAGGCCTTCTTTGCACAAGGCGATGGCTCGTGTAGACTTTGTCGACTTTCCCGACCGGAAGACGTTCCCCGGAAAATTCTAGTTTAAGGATCATCTATGCCCAGCGTCCGCGTCAAAGAGAACGAGCCCTTCGAAGTCGCTATGCGTCGGTTTAAGCGCTCCTGTGAGAAGGCCGGGGTGCTGGCCGAGGTTCGTCGGCGCGAGTTCTACGAGAAGCCGACATCTGAGCGTAAGCGTAAGAAGGCCGCGGCCGTCAAGCGTCATCACAAGAAGCTCCAGCGCGAGGCGCGGCGTTGGGAGCGGCCTTACTGAGCCTCAATCAGTTCCTGCTTCGTTGCACAGCGTTTCACCTGAGTCGAGCGAGCGCCACGACATGCTGAAACAGCGGATTGAGGCCGATATGAAGGCCGCGCTGAAGTCCGGCGACAAGCGTCGGCTCGGCGTCGTCCGGCTGATCCTTGCTGCGGTCAAGCAGCGTGAGATTGACGAGCGAACCGAGCTGGATGATCCGCAGGTCCTAGCCGTGCTCGACAAGATGGTGAAACAGCGACGTGATTCGGTCGCTCAGTACGAGCAGGCCGGGCGGACAGATCTCGCCGAGACCGAGCGGTACGAGATCGACGTATGTCAGCACTATATGCCCGAGGCCATAGATGACGCGGCGCTAGCCGAGCTCGTCACCGCGGCCATCCGCAAGGCCGGCGCCGCCTCGATGAAGGATATGGGCAAGGTCATGGCTGAGCTGCGCCCGCAAGTGCAGGGTCGAGCCGACATGGCCTCCGTCAGCGCTCTGGTGAAAAAGCAGCTTAACGGATAGGGGCGCAAAGGCGCCGGCGTTCTGCTAGCTTTTTCGGTATGAGCGGCGGAATTCCTCAAGCATTCATCGACGATCTGCTCGCCCGCACCGATATCGTCGAGCTGATCTCCCGAAGAGTACCGCTGCGCAAGGCCGGGAAGGACTTCCAAGCCTGCTGTCCGTTTCACGACGAGCGCACCCCCTCCTTCACCGTCAGCCGGGACAAGCAGTTCTACTATTGCTTTGGCTGCGGCGCACACGGCACCGCCATTGGCTTTCTGATGGAGTACGACCGCCTCGGCTTTCGCGAGGCGGTCGCCGAGCTTGCCGACCAGCTTGGCCTCGATCTCCCGGAGCCGGTCGTTGGAAGTGGCCCGCCCCTCGCGCCGCTCTTCTCGGTGCTGCAACAGGCGGCCGATCTCTATCGTCGCCAGCTCAACGAGCATCCCAGCGCCGCAAGCGCACGCGCCTATCTCTCCCGGCGCGGGCTTTCGCAGGAGATTATCGAGCGCTTCGCGGTTGGCTATGCCCCACCGGAGTGGGAGTTTCTCCTTGCCCGTCTCGGCAGGGAGGCCAACGGGCTGGAACGACTGGTGCAGACCGGACTGGTCGTGGAGCAAGACGGCCGCCGGTATGACCGGTTCCGTGGTCGGATCATGTTTCCGATTCGCGACCGTCGCGGTCGGGTCATCGGCTTCGGCGGGCGCGTGCTCGACGACCAGAAGCCGAAGTACCTGAATTCCCCTGAGACCCTGGTGTTCCATAAGGGGCGTGAGCTCTATGGTCTTTATGAGGCCTGCCAGGCTCAGCGCGACCTTGGTCGGCTAATGGTCGTCGAAGGGTATATGGACGTCATTGCCTTGGCCCAGTTTGGTGTCCCCTACGGTGTTGCGACCCTGGGTACGGCGACGACGTCTGAGCACCTAAAGCGATTGTTGGCTCATGGCGCCGAGCTGGTCTTCTGTTTCGACGGGGATCGCGCGGGCCGCGAGGCGGCTTGGAAGGCCCTGCAAACCGTGCTCCCGCATGCCAATGGCCGTCACCCGTTTCGCTTCCTCTTTCTGCCTGAGGGGGAGGATCCCGACAGCCTGATTCGACAAGAGGGCCGTGAAGGGTTGGAGAGGCGCCTCGATCGCGCATCACCGCTCTCCGACGTCCTCTTCGAGCACCTCACCCGCGGGCTCGATCTGACCAGCGCCGAAGGGCGGGCGCGACTTGCTTGGCTCGCGGACCCTTTACTCAAAAGCGTGCCCGGCGGGACCTACAGGCAGATCCTTGAAGAACGGTTGGCGCGCCTCGTCGGTGTCTCGCTCGAGAGGTCGAAGACGGGGTTCCGTCCTCGCGCGCCGCGCCGCCGCGACGGAGACCGGCGAGTCCTGACGCCGATGCGTCGTGCCATTGCTTTGATCCTACAACACCCGCGACTGGCCGCAGAGGCGCTCGCCCTTCCAGATGCTTGGCGTGGCTTGACTGGGCCGGGCGCCGGCCTCTTGTCAGAGCTGCTTGAAATTCTGGCGGTTTCGCCAGAGATTACAACAGGGAGCCTGCTCGAGCGGTGGCGGAACCGGGACGACAAGATCTATGTTGAGCGGCTCAGCGATCCTGGCCTCATCGCCCACATCCCGACGGAAGGTTTGCTTCAGGAGTTGACTGGAGCGATATCGGCGCTGAACCGGCAAGCTGAAGAGCGAGAGGCCGCGCTGCTGTTCGCACGGGCGAGCCCCTCCCAATGGAGCGAGGCCGACAAGGAGAGGATCAGGAGGACGCTGACTCGGCGCGAGTGAGACGGCGGGATCCGTCCAGGTAACTAGACAACCGAGTTCCGCACAAGATACCATCGCCGGTTTTATCTTGTAACTGATCCCCTCGATTCCTAAGGTATCCTATGGATCAAGAACAGCAACAGTCCCAGCTTAAGCAACTCATTGCCAAGGGCAAAGAGCAGGGCTTTCTGACCTATACCGAAGTCAACGATCATCTCCCCGATGGTATCGTCGAGCCTGAGCAGATCGAGGATATCGTGCGAATGATCAATGACATGGGGATCGTGGTCCATGAGAGCGCCCCCGATATCATCGATCAGACGCTCAGCGATTCCGCGGTATCTGACGATGATGCGGCGGAGGCGGCCGCAGCTGCTCTGGCCAGTGTCGACAGCGAGTTCGGGCGCACGACGGATCCCGTGCGCATGTACATGCGCGAGATGGGTACTGTGGAGCTCCTGACCCGCGAGGGCGAGCTGCAGATTGCCAAGCGTATCGAAGAAGGCTTGAACCAGGTCCTGTCCTCGCTCTCGATCTATCCACGCTCGATCGAAAAGCTGTTGGAGATCTTCGAGCGCGTCGAGAACGACGAGGTGCGTTTGGTCGACGTCATCTCCGGCTTCAACGACGAGACGGATGACGCGCCGGAGGCCATCTCCTCCGGGCAGCCGGAGCAAACAACCGAGAATGATGCGGATTCGGAGGCCGACGATGCGGATGGCGAGGATGCCGCTGCGGCGGTCACTGACACCGGCCCGGATCCGGAGGAGGTTGCACGCCGCGTCCAACTATTGCGCCAACGCTACAGTGTACTGAAACAGTACCTGGAGCAGTTCGGTCGCGACGATCCGCGATCCCGTACAGCGATCAAAGAGGTATCCGAGGTCTTCCTCCAGTTCAAGCTGGTGGCCAGCGTATTCCAGGAGCTGGCTGAGCTGTTGCGCGACACGATTGAGCGAATCCGTAGTCAGGAAAAGGTCGTTATGACGGCCTGCATCGATGGGGCTGGCATGCCCCGCAAGGTCTTCATCGAATCCTTCCCGGATAACGAGACCGACCCGGCATGGCTCGAGGGGCAGTTGGCCAGTGGTCAGCCCTATGTCGACAAGCTGGCTGAGCGCGCGCCGGAAATCCGCCGCGCCCAGCGCAAGCTTCAGGAGCTAGAGCGTGAGAACGTGCTGACGATCAGCGAGATCAAGGAAATTAACCGCAAGATGTCGATCGGCGAGGCCAAGGCCCGCCGCGCCAAGAAGGACATGGTCGAGGCGAACTTGCGCCTGGTGATCTCCATCGCCAAGAAATACACGAATCGCGGGTTGCAGTTCCTTGACCTGATCCAGGAGGGCAACATCGGCTTGATGAAGGCCGTCGATAAATTCGAGTATCGGCGTGGCTACAAGTTTTCGACCTACGCAACCTGGTGGATCCGCCAAGCGATCACTCGATCGATCGCAGATCAGGCGCGCACAATCCGTATTCCGGTGCACATGATCGAGACGATCAATAAGCTCAATCGCATCTCGCGGCAGATGATCCAGGAGATGGGCCGCGAGGCGACGCCGGAAGAGCTGGCCGCGCGGATGGAGATGCCCGAGGAGAAGGTGCGCAAGGTCCTCAAGATCGCTAAGGAGCCGATCTCGATGGAGACGCCGATTGGTGATGACGAGGACTCCCATCTCGGCGACTTTATCGAGGATGCTGGAGTCACCTCGCCAGTCGACTCAGCGACGATGGAAGGCCTGCGGGAAGCCACTCAGAACATGCTGGCGAGCTTGACCTCACGGGAGGCTAAGGTGCTGCGGATGCGCTTCGGTATCGATATGAACACCGACCACACGCTGGAAGAGGTCGGTAAACAGTTCGACGTCACACGGGAGCGCATACGCCAGATCGAGGCCAAGGCGCTGCGCAAGCTCCGTCATCCGACGCGCTCGGACAAGCTGAGGAGCTTCCTCGATACGGATTGAGGTTTTCCCCCGCACAGACGAGGGGCCGCCGCGGGACCCGAGATGCTTCTTGGTCATCTCCCAACGGCTCTCGGGCGGTCCCGGTCCGGCCGCGAGGTCGTCACCTCTCATCATGGGGCCGTTAGCTCAGCGGTTAGAGCAGGGGACTCATAATCCCTTGGTCCGGGGTTCGAATCCCTGACGGCCCACCACTAAAAACAGAGGCTTAGCTCAAAAGGCTAGGCCCTTTTTCTTTTCAGTGGCGCACTGATGGCGCACTTGTTGGCAACATCCCGCCACAAAGCGCACCCCGTTTCGGCGCTGCCGTACCGCCCTTCCGGCGCCCGCGCGACCCGCCCCGATGCCCCGAAAACCGCCCTTTTTTCGCCTGACTGCGCCTTGA
The DNA here is from genome assembly GCA_964583605.1 of uncultured Chromatiaceae bacterium. Classification (GTDB taxonomy): domain Bacteria; phylum Pseudomonadota; class Gammaproteobacteria; order Chromatiales; family Chromatiaceae; genus CAZOWL01. The sequence continues at coordinate 6,223 of CAZOWL010000017.1, forward strand.
GTGCGCCATACAGCCGTGGCACACCATAAGTTGTCATTCGCAGCAGTCACTTGCGATAGACAAGCAGGGGATTGGTCATCCTTTGTTGCCGTTTTTCGCTGTTTGCTGTAGCCTTCTAAGCGTCCCTGAGACGAACAGGCCCCGAGTTGGCTGGTACCCAACCCGAGGCCCTGACCACCACCCAACCTGCACCGAGGTTCGGCAATGGCTACGATCACTCTACGCACTGCGAGCGACGGTTCCAAGAGCTACCGCGTCGAGGTCCGACTGAAAGGCTACCCGGCTCAGCGCGCGACCTTTCCCCGCCTGACCGATGCCCGCCGATGGGCGCAACAGACCGAGGCCGCGATCCGGGAAGGTCGGCACTTCAAGACGACCGAGGCCAAGCGTCACACGCTGGGCGATGTCATCGATCGGTACGTCCGCGAGGTTAGCCCATCGAAGAAGGACGGCGCACACCAAGCCCGGCAACTCGCCTGGTGGAAAGATCAGATCGGCGACTATGCCCTCGCCGACGTGACACCCGCACTGATCGCCGAGGCCCGCGACCGGCTCGCCGCTCAGATCACCCAGCGTAAGAAGCCCACAAGCCCGGCAACCGTGGTGCGGTATCTCGCCGCCCTGAGCCATGCCTTCACCATCGCCATGAAGGAATGGGGATGGATCGAGGACAACCCCTGCCGCAAGGTGACCAAGCCAAAAGAGCCGCGTGGCCGAGTCCGCTTCCTGGACGACGACGAGCGCGAGCGGCTGCTTGAAGCCTGCAAGAGGTCGGCGAGCCCCGACCTGTACCCGGCTGTCGTCCTAGCCCTGAGTACGGGCGCACGGCAACAGGAAGTGCTGGGCTTGCGCTGGCCCCAGGTTGACCTGGCCCGCAAGGTTGCCGTCTTGGACGAGACCAAGAACGGCGAGCGCCGCGTCTTGCCGCTGGCCGGCCCGGCCCTGGATCTGCTGCGCGAGCGGTTCGAGGTGCGGCGACTGGGCTGCGATCTTGTGTTCCCCGGCCGCAAGCGACAACTCGACGGCACCATCAAGCCCGTTGATCTTCGCACCCCATTCGAGACCGCGTTGAAGGTTGCGGGCATCACGGATTTCACTTGGCATGACCTGCGCCACACGGCCGCGAGCTACTTGGCCATGGGTGGCGCATCGCTAGCCGAGATCGCCGAGATCCTTGGCCATAAGTCTCTGAGTATGGTGAAGCGATACGCGCACCTATCCGACGCGCATGTTGCTGGCGTTGTCGAGAAGATGAACGCGAGGATTTTCGGGGGGGAGCGAGTATGAAGCTCGATTACGCATTTTGGGACAAGCAACCCGAGTACGAGCTTACCGTCGCGGCCTGTCTCTGCTGCGATATTGAGCCTCATCGATGGGCGCCCGCCGACATCCCTGCAAAGGTCTTGGCGGTGGCCTATCGAATACAGGTGGAAATTGAGCCATCGCGAGACACGTCAGAGACCTTTTACTTCCCCTCGTATGGCAGCAATGTACCGATTCCGATCCACCGTCGCGGTGAACAGTTCTATTCTCGCGAAGACTTACGCCAATGGTCGGAATCGACAGGTCAGCGTGGGGCAATGCCGTTTCTTTTCCCGGAGGACCGCGATCCGGCGGGGCACGACAAAGCGACGCGATTCAGCACCAAGACGAAGGATCGGCCTGATACTCCCGATCACCCCGACACATCGCAGAGCACACCTGTCGATCCGCGCGATATAGTTGTTGCTGTTCGCGTCGATGACGGAATGGTCGATGTTTCCCATCGGCGCGATGGCTGGACCAAAGAGTATTCGCGCAAAGCATTACTAGGCAAGGCGACTAAGACATGGCCTTTGCTGGTCTTGTTTGCGCGTCACAACAACGCTGTACCGGACCGGTTACCGCCAAACGAGAAGCAGCTCAACACCTCGGCGAATCGCCGTAACCTTTGTCGGCAACTTCAGAAGAGTCTCCGCTTAATCGAATCACCGCAGATTCCTGATAACTCAAGCGCGCTGCTTTTCGCCGGTATGCATCCACAACGAGACGGGCCGGACGCCATGACCCGCAAGACAGTCTCTCTCGATGATGATGCCACCGCGTTCCTTGCTGCTCATGGATGCGACGAACCAGTGATCGACTGACTACATCGACAGGTGCAGATGATGAACTTCACCTGAATTTCAGCCGTCTTCACCCATGTTCACCTACCGCACCCCGCTGATCATGCGGGGTTTTTTGTGCTTCACACTCATCTGCACCCGCATAGGCAAGCCGTCACAACGGGCGGCGAGCTTACGCAAGAGGCTATGCAGATGGCAACGCGCACGCTTTCAACTGTCAGGCAACTGGTCGAGCGTCACCCCGCGTTCAACGAGGGCGGGGTGCGATGGGCGATTTTCAACGAACAAACTAACGGCCTCGCCGAGTCCGGCGCGATTCTGCGCGTTGGCCGGAAGGTCCTAATCGACGAGGATCGTTGGTTCGCATGGATCGATGCCCGCAATGGCATCAAGAGCGCAGCGTGATGGAGGCGTGACATGGATATGACCGCCGCACCGCGACTGCTATACATCCACCGCATGATCGACCGCATCCGCCGTATGCACTGGCGGGTCTGCTGTCGGCGTGCGTCGCTCATCATCGACGCCCTTACGATTGAGAACGAGGAGCTGCGCGCACGGATCGCGGAGCTGGAGGCCGAGCGCGATGCGTGGTGACATCGACGCCGCCGCGGTCTGCGATGCGCTGTCACACATTCCGGTCGGAGAACACGACGATCGTGTACGGATCGCATTTGCCGTAAACGATGCACTCGGCTCGGACGGGTTCGAGGTCTTCGACGACTGGTACGCCGCCGGCCGACCGGATCGTTATGACCCAACCGAGGCGCGAGACTGCTACCGGTCCAGCGGACGACCCGGCGGAATCACCGTTGCGACGCTGTTCCACGAGGCCAAGCAACACGGCTGGCGACCGAATGGACGCGGCCAAGGCCCCGACCCGGCGGAGAAGGCCCGCCGGCAAGCTGAGGCGCGAGCCAAAGCCGAAGCCGAGGCCGCCGAGATCGAACGCGAGCGTGCCCACGCGGCCAAGCTGGCGCAGCGCATCATCGCCGAATCTCGACCAGCGCAGACGGACAACCCGTACCTGCGCCGCAAGCGCACCAAGCCAACGAACACACTGTTTGAGATCGACGCCGCGGCAGCGGCCGAGATCCTCGGGTATGCGCCCCAGGCACGCGGAGAGGCCCTGGAAGGCCGCCTATGCGTCGCGCCGATTACGGTCGCTGGGGGCAAGCTATCGAGCATCGAACTGATCGACGGAGAAGGCCGCAAAGCCGCCCTACGAGGCCGTGGCACCAAGGCCGGCGGCCGGTGGGGCACCGGCCCCTTGCCCGACGGTGACGGCGACGGCCATACCGTCGCGATTGGCGAGGGCGTGGCGACGGTCTTGACGGTTCACGAGGCGACTGGACACCCAGCCGTTGCCGCGCTGTCGTCCGGCAACCTGCCGCTCGTGGCTAGACAGCTACGAGGCCGCTACCCCAAAGCCGAGATTGTCATCCTCGCTGACCTAGTGAGGGCCAGCGGCGAGCCCGATCCGCAGGCCGCCCAGGCCGCAAAGGACGTTCAGGGCCGGCTGGCGGCGCCTGACTTCGGCAAGTGGCGGCCGGATGGCGCGAAGGATTGGAATGATCTGCATGTCGCGCGTGGCATCGATGCCGTGCGCGCGCGACTGGCGGCGCCGGCCAGCAGGCTCCGCATCTGTGATATGACCCGGCTACGCGGTGCCGAATTAGACCCGCCCGCCTATGTCGTTCGCCCGATAGTCCCGCGACGGCACAACACGCTACTCGGCGGCCACGGCGGCAGTGGCAAAACGACAGTCGCGCTTGCGATGGGCGCCCATGTCGCGTGTGGCCGGTCATGGGCGGGTTTGGATGTTGCTAAGGGCCGCGTCCTATTCGTGTCACTCGAAGATGGAGAGGCGTTGACGCTGTGGCGCCTGCGGAACATCGCAGTGGAGTATGCGTTGAATCTCGGGGAGATCGCCAGGTCGATGACCATCATCGATGGCACCAGCGCGAACGCATTAATGACCGAGGTCAACCGGCAAGGCGTTCGGAGTGTAATGCCGACACGCGACGGCGAGGAACTGATCGAGCGAATCACGGCGCAACGCTACGACCTCGTCATAATCGACAATGCCAGCGATGCATTCGACGGCGATGAGAATTCGCGGCGACAGGTTCGTCGATTCATGCGCTGGCTTGTCCGGTCCGTCGAAGATCACAACGGCGCCATACTGCTTCTGGCGCACATCGACAAGAACGCAGCACGGTTCGGCAGTGGCAAGGACACCTATTCGGGATCGACCGGCTGGCACAACAGCGCCCGATCGCGCCTGGCTTTGGTTGATGACGAGCTGCGGCAGGAGAAGCTCAACCTCGGCAAAGCCCTGGGGGCGCCAATCCCACTTGCATGGACGAACCGGGGCGTCCCGGTGCCGGCGACATCCACCGCCGCTGCCACGGCCCAAGCCGCCGCTGATGCGCGCGATGACGAGGCCATCCTGGCTTGTTTCCATGCGGCCGCAGAAGCCGGCACAACGGTTCCAGCGGCCGAGTCAGGCCCAGCGACGACGTGGCACTGCTTGTCCGTGTTCCCCGAGCTTACACCCGACCTCAAGGCGAACAAGGCGCGATTCCGTACCGGCGTCGCTCGCTTGCTCCGCGCGGGCGAGATCCGCCGCGAAGCGTACCGAACCCCAGGGCGGAAAACGAAAGAGCGCCTGGTCCTGGTAGCCAAAGAGCCTGCGCCAGTTCGCGCCGGTTCGGAACTGGAGCAGAACCGGCGCGCACCCACGCCCCTGTGCGCCAGTTCTATGCACAGGGGTGTGGGGATTGGAGCGGCGCACCAGCCACTAGAGCCCGAACTGGCGCACGCCGACTCGGCTGACGAGTGGTCGGCGTTCTAATGGGCGCCCCAACCCTGCTCGCCGACCTGAAGAGCCGCGGATTCCGCCTGGCAATCGATGGCAACCGCCTGCTTGTCGCACCTACCGAGCGCCTGACCGAGCGCGATCGCGAACAAATCCGCGAGCACCGGGGCGCATTGCTAGCCCTGCTGACTGCTCCGTCACCGGCGGCTAACTCCATGCCATCGCCGAGCGGCACCATAGAGGCCCACCGCTTGTGGCTCGTCACCGATGTAGACGGCGCCCGCTGGTCCGTGAGCTACTGCCCGCCCGCGACGCTGGCCGAGGTCCGCGAGCGATGGCCCGATGCCCGTGCGATCGAGCCCGAGGCCGCACCTACCGGCCCGCTGGCACGCGACGACGAGTCCACCATCCGCGCCTGCCGCATCGAGGCCCCGGCCGCCTCTAGGCGCGGTTCGCTGTGGCCGTGGCCAGACTTCGCGGTGAGATGCGACCGACACATGGCGGCGACCCGATGCCCCGAATCTACAGCGACGACGCGGAGATCCTGGCCCTAGCCGAGTGCGACGGCTGCGCGATGACGCTCCGGGCGGCATTGGCTCAGGGCGAGGACAAGACGACGGCCGTGGCGACGGATCGCCGTGTCTACATAGTGAGCACCCGGCCAGGCGACTGCGGTTTCTCGGCCTTCGAGGTTGATAGCCCGGCCTTGATGCCTCTGCTGCTAACCATGCTTCGGCCGATCATTGGTCCGATCGATTTAGCGCAGATGAGGCCACATGATCGCGATCCTTCGGCGGTAGAGACACGACATTGAGAAACGCGAGGTATGAGTATTGCCATGCACCTTGAGCGGCGCATTGAGGCGTTGGAGTCGGCGAGCCGATCAGCATCAACCATGGCCCTGGATCTGGACGCGCTACCGGCTGATGACGGGGCATTCGTCGAGCCGCTTGGAATTTCAGAGACGAGCACGCCGAACTATTCGGCATTGAGCGTGCCGGATCTGCGCCGGCTGTCCGGCATCGTCGAGCGGCACGAGAGGGCAAACTAATCACGGGGCCGATTGATGAGAGAAGAAGCAGCGACCGAAACCCGGTGTCAATCTTGCTCCTGGAATGTCGGAGCGGGATATCGCAGCGCTAGGGATCATGTCGCGCCGTCAAATACAGCAAGCGAAGCTGGTCGAGGCGATGCCGAAAGAGGAATTTGAAGCGTTCGTGTTAGAAGGCGCTTTGAATGCGTATGAACAATCGAGCTTGAAGCTCTGGGAAATGTCAGAACGATAAAGTATGAATCTTCAGCTCACCATTGTAAACGAATAAGCAGTGACTCAATACATCGCGCCCAAGCAATCCGTCGATCCCTTGATGCTTAACATTCGATTCGATTACCGGTATGGCATTGAAGTTTCTGTTAAGGCTAGGATGCAGGATTGTCAGAGCGGCGTCGTATTGCTGGCAGGCGTGCGCGCTATTAGCTGTTGTCGACGGAGTGTGGATATCTATCATCCCACTCGGCGTCAAATGCAGCTTATTTATGATCCAAGGATCAATGCATGTGCACGACGCTCCAGTGTCGATCAAAAGTTGGGCAACAACTGGATCTGGAATAGGCTGCCCCGCCTTCTTCATGGCCTCCCTCTTGGGAAGGGAGGCCCAAACCTGAAGCGTTGCAAGCGCTCCCTGCGGTGTGATGAGGAGATTTATGCTAGGCACGGAGTATCGATGTCGCGACTGAAGTATGCGACCGATTCGTTTGCCTTGATGCGCTTGACCAGAAACGGTTTCAGGCCACAACGCTCGTATCCGATATTCAAGGCGTCCTCGTACGAATCGAATGTCCCTAGAAGCACAGCTCCATGGATCAGGGCGAATTTGCCCTCATCGGCCTTGAGCGTAGGCAACAGGGATTCATATGTCTCCAGCTCTTTTTCTAAAGCGCTCATGGGACCTCCCCAGCCAGTAATGCCAAAACACACAAGATGTTGCGATAAACAAACGCAAATGGCACAAGATATTGTGCAATATCGCGCGCGTAAGCGATTGATTTCTATACTTTGGACTATAGTCTACCGTGAACATTCCCGCCTACGCTAGCGCTCGCCCGTGTGCACTGCCACAAACTGGCGGGCTGATGGGCGCCTCTAGGGTGGTGCGCCTTCTAACATGTTGAATCTGAGATGACGCCCGGACAGATGCGCGATACAGCACAACAAGCCCGCTGGCCTGATGGTTGTCCGTTACGGCGTAACGTCCTATGCTTCCCGTTACGGCGTAACGGCTTCATCGAGGGCACTATGGGCATGAGCAACGCGGAACGGCAACGCCAGTACCGGCAACGCCACCTGACCGACGCGAACAGCAACGGCGCCCGGCTGAACGTGATCGTCGACCTTCGCGCCAAGACTCGGCTGGAACGGCTGGCACGTTGTTACGGCGTAACGCTCCGGGAGGTGATCTTGCTTGTCGCTGATGAGGCCGAGACGGCGCTGCTCGATACCCTGTCGGCAGATCAGAAAGCCGCCTACTATGCTGGCGAGCTTTCGTTACGGCGTAACGGACACCAGGCTGATGATGGAGACGAGGAACCGTTACGGCGTAACAGCGAGGAGCTACCGAGCGGCGACGGCGAAGGTAACGATGAACCGTTACGGCGTAACGCTGAGGACCGCGATACCCGCATCGTCACGATGTACCAGGCCGGCGAGACGAAGCGAGGCATCGCTCGTGCGCTCGGTTGCTCCGATGGCACTGTTCGCCATGTACTCAAGCAGATGCGAGAAGACTGATCCCTGATCCGAACAGAGATTTTCAGAGATGCCCCAGTTCCAGAAAGGACGATCCGGCAACCCGCGGGGCCGACCACGAGGCGTCGTCAATCAAGCCAAATTGCGAGCGGCGATTGGCACGGACATCCCGGACATCATCACGACCGTGACCGAAGCGGCCAAGGCGGGTGACATGACCGCGGCCCGGTTGTTGTTGGATCGCGTCCTACCTGCCTTGAAGCCCCAAGAGCAACCCGTGGCCCTGCCCCTCGGGGATGATCTGAGCGGGGCGGCCCGTGCTGTCCTGGTGGCATTAGGTGCGGCCCAGGTATCCCCCGAGCAGGGAGCAAAGATCCTACAAGGCATCGGCACAGCGGCCCGCGTGGTCGAAGTGGACGAACTCGTCAAACGCATCGAACGCTTGGAGCAAACCCATGCAGATCAGACAAAGGCTTGAGCGGCTGGAGCAGCAGGGCACGACCGAGGATAGCGTGCTGGTCATCATCGGCGAGCCAGACGACCGGCAGCAAGCGATACTCGATGCGGGCACGGCAAAGGTTCAGGTCTTCCTGCCGGACAACCACCGAGACGATCATGGCCGCGACACTCGCCAAGCGGGTTGAATCACTCGAAGCGCGCTTCGGCATCGACACCGCAGATGCGGCATTCATGGCCGCATTAGGCGACGTTGATGCGCGAGACTACTGGCGCATCATGCGACGCCCAGGATCGGGTGACTTCGAGCGGTTCGTTCGTACCCTGCCCGATGAGGATCTGCGGGCGCTTTACGGCATCCATGCTCGCGCCTTGGCCGCCAACGGGATCGACATTAGGGCCCTGCTGGCCGGCGCCGATGACTGAGCGGATCGCGTCGAGGCTTGAACGGCTGGAGGCATCGATGCCCGTCGCGCGGATCGATCCCGACCGACAAAGGATCATTCAGAGCATGGACACGAAGGATATAGCGCGCCTGCTGGAACTGCGCCACAGCGATGACGAAGCCGCTGCCGAGGAGATCTGTGGCATTTTGCGGCGATACAACTGGCCTGGACCTGGTGTGTAAGCACCATCCGCCCACTAGCTCCGCGCCTTCGAGCCCTCGCGCTGGCGGAAGGTCGGCGCCCGGTAACGACCCAGAGTGGACGTGAAGGTTGCACAGTTTTCGCCACTCGCAGAGGCTAGCCTAGCCTGTTCCGCGTCAGCGGCGCGGTGCTCCGCGACTGTTGACCCTCCGGGCTGCTAGGTGCCATCGGGACTGGCTCCGGCCTGCCTGTCAGGGGGCACCCGCGAACGATCTTTGTCGTGCAGTTGTGCCATAATTATTAGCAAGCCTTACGCCCGACCCTGATCTGCAGAATCGCTTAACGCATAAGGCTTCGACGTAAAACAAACACAACCTTTTCAAGGATTATGATGGATCGTCTCCCGTTACGTTTAGCAAATGATCCAATATTGGAAGCGCTCTTCGAAGTGCGTTTCCAGAATCCGGAAAATGTGCCCGCCTCTGAGTTATTGCCAGGCATGTTGTTCCCCAAAGTCAAGGAAGAATTGCCGACGTTACAAGCGTTGCTTCCCCCCCAGATTCCCCGAGCGATCATCCGAAAAGACCCTAATTTGCAATATGCTGCGTCTCACAGAATGAGCGGGAAACAGTTTTCTGTCTCTATAGGCGAACGCGTTTTTAGTGTTAATTGTCGCGCTCCGTACGTGGGTTGGCTTTCGTTCAAGGGTAAGATTCTTACCTATGCTCGCATGCTGAAAGACACAGGTCTTGCGAATGATGTCAGGCGATTCTCTTTGAAGTACATTAACTTCATTTCAATCGACGACTTCGAAGAACCATATGATGCATTAGCGGCAAGTCTGACATTAGGGGGATATGATTTGACTAAACTCAATGCGCAGGTAACCACGGAAATATCGGAAGGTGATTGCTTAAATATTGTGAAGATCCTGCCGAACGTTTTTGTAGAAATAGATGGCAGCAAGGGACGCAAGCGTGGACTCATTCTAGATGTCGATTCGATATATGAAGCCCCAGCTATGCCATTCTGGGAAGATCTCGAATCTCTGATAGACCGCGTCCGCGATGTAGAGAAAAAGATTTTCTTTTCCTTGTTAAGTAGGAAGGGGCTTGAGAAGTTCGAACCAGTTTGGAGCAACTCATGACATACACCGATGTCGAGCAGGCGAGACAGCAACAAAAAAGCTCTATGGCACAGACTATTATGACGGGTTCTGTATCTGCTCTTTCTTTGGCTGTTGCAGGCATGGCGATGGCCGGAGCGCTCCCTGGAGAAAGTGCGGGATTCGATATTGGCGACCCCTTGATTATTCAAGAAGCATCGCCGGCCCGTTCTTCGAGTACATTCACTGCGAAAGTTTTTTCCGCTGACGTTATCGATGAAGCGCGACTAATCGAGAAGCTAGTGCAGGTCCATGCCGACTTACTTGAGAACCAGAGCAATCTAGATGCAGAGTCACAAAAAATTCTGTTTGATAATCTCCACAATATGTACCTGTGACCAGAGCGTCTGAGATGGATACGGATATTTACGAGGCTTTTAGAACTTTCCTTCCTGCCTACCTCACGCCAGAGCAGAAAGCCGATCTATACGCCGAACTTGATCGATTTCCCGAGAACACGAATTACTACCTGCGAGGTCGTTTTGGTGCTGAGATGTTGCAGGGCGACGGATGGAGCGGCTTGTATTTGTCAGACCTTACGACTAAAGGGGGTCGCTGCGTTAAGGGAATTGTTCTCTCAAATTCGTGCAACATCTCTTTGGAGAATTCTTCTGATAGGCCCCGAAAAGTGATCTTTTCCCCGTTGCGGCGGCTCTCGGCTTATCGAGAATTTCTACTCAAACATAAGGATGGAGCCGCAGCGAATTCCGTAATCGATTCTATACGAAAGCAGAGAATCACGTATATGTTTTATCTACCAGCATCGGGAGATAGGGAGGAAGCGATTGCGGTCTTGGATGATGTATCGTCCATTAGCCTAGATGGTTTTGTGCAAGGCAAGCCGGAAAAACTGTTTACACTTTCTCAATATGGCTTCTATATATTTTTGCTAAAGCTATCGATACATTTCACGCGATTCCAAGAAAGCATCCAGCGCTTTCCCGAAAACTCCGCCACCGTGCCTACTTTTTGACGCTGCTTGTGCTGTTGGTCGCTGAAAGCTTATGGTCGGATCCGAGACCGAGATTAGCTAAAACCGCAAGTGGCTCAATCTGAAAATTTTTGCTCTTTACTTCGTATCGGACTTGAAGTCTCTGTGGGGGGCGGTTCAATTGCGCGGTCGAACACAGGGATATGCACCTGCGGCTGATTGTCCGCTACTCGGCCTGGCCGAACCGGAAACCGCGCGGCACCGCAAGATTGGGCGCGTGCGGCCCCGTTCTTCACCGTCGCGCACCTCGCCGACCCCATCGCCGTCGATCCGCTGCGAGCCCCCCGTCCTGACTGGATCAGGGCGACGTTCACGCCGCGAGTATGTTAGGTATAGCCTGTTGGCATGGCTTTGCCTGCAAACGCATCCACCTATCAAGCTATAAGCCCAGTTTATTGGTATGCGTTCATCCATAATCCAGATTTATCGTCGCCGCATGACGCTCGCGTAGGGTCGGCGGCCATCGATCGCGGCCAACGTCGTCGAAGTGCCATCCCTGCTACTCGCCGAGCGCGCCGAGAACGAGATCCGCAAGGACTTTACGCCGTCTGAGCGCGTGGCGATCGGCAGGGCGATCGAGGAAGAACTTGGCAACAGACAAGGGCAGCGCACGGACCTAAAGGCGCAAGGCGATGACATACTTCCGGAAAATTTTCCCGATGTTCAGGGCAAGGAAACCCGCCAACTCGCAGCCGAGCGCGCCGGCTTCGGCAACGAGACAACCTACCGCCAAGCCAAGACCGTCGTCGACAACGCCGAGCCCGAACTGATCGAGGCTATGGACCGCGGCGAGGTGGCGATCAGTGAGGCAGCGAAGCTCGCGAAGGCTGATCCTGAGACGCAGAGCCCTCTGCTCGCACCTGCTGGCTTGTCGCAAGCCGCCGATCCCATCGCCCACGATCTCTGCGAGCACCGGCTGGCCCTGGACCGAGCCGCCGAGCACGCCGCGAGTACGATAGGCGGACGCACCGACATGCAAGCCATGCCTGATCGGTGGCGCCTATCTTCACGGAACGTGTCTACATGTCGATGCCAGCGACAGCGCGTACTCGCGGCTGGTGGCGAGGGAGAAGATCGGCGACTGCCGATTGTCGTGCTGTGGCAAGCGATCCCGTGCCACAACTTCGGCGCTCAACTGTGGCAAAACTGTGGCACAACGAAAAGCGGCTTAGGGACGAATCGCCTAAGCCGATGAGTTTCATGTGAACCCGGAGAAATTCGACCTCTCGCCCGGCCCAGTTCGAATACTGGCTGTTCGAGGTAGTGCGGCAGAGGCCAACCTGCAATTTTCATTAGCCGTAGCAGGGCGCCGGCTCGCTACGCGCCAGACAATCGAGTGTCCGCGCGCTATCCGGCGTATGCAGCGCTGCTGGATGCCTATCGACCGGGCGTGTACTGTCCGGTCTGCGTGTTGACCCAGCCAGACCCAGAGGGCACGTAGACGGTGCCATGCTGATCAACGACCGGGTTGCGATCCTCAAAGCGCTGGCTATCGTCGTAGTCGTGCTGCGGCGAGGGGGTCTTGCCCCAAACGTGGCCGCTATCGTTGCGCCAGGCGGTCGAGCCGTCGGAGAACTGGATGAACTCGTCGGCCTGTGCGTGGGCGAAAAGCAGGAGGATGAAAGAAGCAAACAGGATTCTAAACATGGCGATGTCCCTGTCCTCATATGATTGGCACCAAGAACCATAACGATCGAGGGGCTTCATTGCGAGTGTTTGAGGCGCACTGATGCGCGATCTGCGACGGGCGGCACAAAGTGTATCCGTCCAGTGTTGGCCGACGCGAAACGGCTAGCGGGTAGCGGCGGGCAGGAAATCCAACCCGCCCTAAGGGTCCAGGCTGAGGTGGCGCCTGCAGACTTGCGGAAGCGGGGGCCAGCGGCGACCTTGCAGTCCTATTTCGGCCAACAGGCCCATTGTCTAGCACAATCTGCTTGAGCAGATCTCCCTCGCGACGAATCGCCTTGGCCTCAATCCGCTGGGCCACGTTTAGCATTGTTCCGTCTTCCGCTTGCCTCGCGCAACTGGCCAGCCTCGCAGCCTTGATCCCGGCGCACAGTCGGCGGTATCGCGTGACGTGACGGGAATCAGCGGCGGCCACCCAGGTTCGGCGCGTGGCATCGATGGTAGCCGGCTGGACGCTACCGATCGTTGCGTCATGGCGCACTGATGGCGCACTCGCTGGCAAATTTCGGCAGTTATCCACAAGAAGCGGCAACAAGCAGAGCAGTCTAAGCGGTTGCTTTTCTTGTCGTCTCTTGTTGTGGCGTGTTGATTTAGCAGGACTCATAATCCCTTGGTCCGGGGTTCGAATCCCTGACGGCCCACCATCAAGACAGACGCCGACAAGAGTCGGCCTGGTTCCGAGGTCGCTAACGCCGCTTGCCTTGGAGCAGAGCCTCTGGGTGGCGCTCGAGATAGTCAGCCAGGAGGCGGATGGAGCGTGCCGTGTCGGTGGCCTCGCTAAGTAGGCTCCGCAACTGCTGGCGCTCTGGGGAGCGGCCGTCGAGGAGGCTCTCGAGCTCGGCCACGCCGGACTGGATCCGAGCCAGCGTTTGCTCCACGGTCTCGGCGGTGCGGTTCAGATTGGCTAGGAGCTCGCTGGCTGGGCCCTGCTGCAGATCGAGCGCGGTGCGTGCCTGTTCCATGGCCTGTGTGGTAGCTGTTGCCGTCTCGCCGAGGCTCGTCAGGAGTGGCTCGAGCTGACGTTCGACCCCGGAGGCGATGCGTTCAGTGGATTGGGCTGTTCGCTCCGCGGCGTCGAGGAGGCCCGGGATCTTTTCACTGTTGACGAGCTTGTCGAGACCGTCCAGGACTCGCGTGAGCTTCTCGACGATCTGGTCAAGCGGCAGAGTATCGATGGTACGCCCAAGACGTTGGAATCCTGTCTCCGTCGCCGCGAGCTGAGGATGCGGTGTGGGCACATTCGCCTTGCTGGCCGGGCTGTCCGGGAAGAAATCCAAATTGACGAACAATTGGCCAGTCAACAGGCTCTGCAAAGCAAGCTGTGCGCGTAATCCTTCCTTCTCGAAGAAGTCGGCGAGCTGGGCGTCGCTGAATGCCTCCGTGTCGTGTGGGGCGCCTGCCGCCGAGCGGATCTGGCCGCGATTGATCTCGATGGCGACGATCATGTTGACCCCTTTGAGCCTCCCGTCTTCAGCATCGATGACTGGCGTGATGGACGTGACTTGACCGACCGGTACGCCGCGGAAGGCGACAGGGGCACCCACAGATAGGCCTTGCAGCGAGCTATCGAAGACGACGACGAAATGTCGCGTGTCACGAAACAGTCGCCCGCTGCCAATCAGGATTACTAGTATCACCGCCAGCGCCACGGCGCCGACGACAAAGGCGCCGATCAGGGTTGGATTGGCCTTCGATCTCATGCCCGTTCCTTATTGAGTCGTGACCATCGACCATCCTCAGTCACGATCCGCACAAGGGGCAAGTCCCACTAATCTCTTGCGCGCTCCCTGGTCAGAGTACTCTTTCGCTGCACTTGGGTTGCTTGACGCGCGCGGAAACGAGATGGTGGCCGGCGGCGTGCGGGAAACGCGACTTGATCAGTGCTTGCCGTAATCGGCCTTTGAGCCCGTCAGGTCCCAGGCAAAGGTGCAGTCGAGATGGGAGAGGACCTCAATGATCCCGCTCTCGCCGTCCTCCAACATCACTGCGATCGGCGTGCGCCGCCCGAAACGCTTGTTCCCACGCGTCATCCACAGGCCCCGCATCTCCGGGTTGCGCGGGAAGTAGGTGTGCAATGCCTGTTCGATCCTGAGTAGGTAGGCGACGCGCCGATTGACCTGGGCGTCATCAGGGAAAGACTCCTGCCCGCGGTACTTCGGCACGGCGCGGGCATTGATACTCTCCGGCAGGGCCAAGAGATCGGCGATATCCCGCGCGCTCAGGCGCCATCCATCAAGGAGACTCATGGTGCGCCGCGTGATTGCTCGGCGCTCGTTCGGGGCGAGATCGATCATACGCAAACAGCTCGAAGACTTTCCATCACCACACTCGGTACAATGGCGCCGGTAGCGCGTCGATGCAACCGGCTTGCGGGGGGTCTCGGCCCCCGAGGTCTTGAATCGCGGTCGATTGCTCGCGTAACTTCGCTGATGATCGCCTCGGGAATCGGCCAGAGGCCTGAGGGCGCCGAGGCGCTTTTCGCTTCCTTGAGGTTGTGCCATGGCTAGGACTACACGCGTGGGTGGTAAGTGGCCGAGCCGTGGGCGCACCGGCCCCCTCGTCGCTTGGGCAGGCGGTCTCGGCGGATTGGTCGGACTCACCTTGCTGGTCGGCTGGCCGGATTCGCATGCAGCGCCGCTCGCGGCCGTGCTGCTGGACGACGCCTGGCTGCTAACCGCGCGGGCGAGCCTGCTGGCTGCATGGGTTGGGGTCGTCCTATGGGGTGGCTGGCGGCTGACGCGTCCTGGCCCGGCGTGGGCGCGCTGGCTGATACGAGGCATTCTGCTCCTGTTGCTAGCGGGTATCTTGATGCCGCCCGATCTCATGCGCCTCGCCGTCAGGCTTCTGAGCGATCTGCTCACGCTCGATGACTCGCGGAGGACAGCGGAGCTTGACCTCCAGATGGTCGGGCACTTCGGGCTCTTTTCTCTGCTGGCGGGGCCATTGTTCTTCACTCGGGCCGATCTCGGGGCTCTGCCATTGCTCGGTGCGCTGGGCGCTTTGGCCTTGAGCACCGAGTTGATGCAGCTCTTCATCGGCGGACGCACGATGGATCCGCTGGATGTGCTGACCGATCTGGTGGGAGTCGGTTTCGGCGCCCTGGCCGTTCTTGCGGGCTCGCTCCTGTGGTCCTGGCTTGGCCTCGGTGCCGCTTCGACGCCGGCTATCCTTCCTTCCCGCTGCCCCGATGATCGGCCTTACAATGAAATCCGCGCAGCACCTTCGCTCCCTCGCCCTCTGGAAGAGGGTTGGGGTGAGGGAACGATCGGGGGCGAGGCGACATGTCATGGTCCGGGGTGGCTCGGCTCGCCCCATGATCGTTAGCGTCGCGCACTCGAATGGCGATGAAGACCCTGCTTGAACGCTTGCGTACGCGGGCGGTCGCCTTCGCCCATGACCTCCTGATGATCCCTTTGGCGTGGCTGCTCGCCTATTGGATGCGATTCAACCTCGGCTATGTGCCGCCGGAGTTCATCGCCGACGCATTTCTGGTTATGCCTTTGGCGATGCTTGTGCTCGGGACCGTGTACTGGCAGTTCGGCCTGTATCGAGGGGTCTGGCGATTCGCGTCACTCACGGATTTGGTCCGCATCACCAAGGCGGTGCTGACGGGTACCACCATCCTGGTGCTCTTGTTGTTTGCGCTGAACCGCCTGTCGACGATGCCGCGCTCAGTGCCGGTCCTGTTCGCGCTCTTCCAGCTCCTGCTGCTGATGGGCCCGAGGCTGCTTTATCGCTTGATCAAAGACCGGCGCCTGGGGCTCAGCAGCGGGCAAAGGGTCCTGATCGTCGGTGCGGGGCGCGCCGGCGAGATGCTCGCCCGAGATATGCTGCGCGACCCTCGCGGCGCCTATCTGCCGGTAGCCTTCGTCGACGACAAGCTGCGACGTCAAGGCGGCGATGTCCACGGCATACCGATACTAGGCACGACAGACCAGATCCCTGAGCTCAGCCGTTCGTTAGCCATCGATCTGTTGATGCTTGCGATCCCAAGCGCATCGGCACGCGAGATGCAGCGGCTGGTCGGGCTCTGCGAGGCATCCGGGCTCACGTTCCGGACGGTGCCGCAGCTGAGTGCCCTGATGTCCGGTCAGGTCAGCATGGGTCAACTACGTCCCGTCTCGATCGAGGATCTTCTCGGGCGCGCGCAAGTGACGCTGGATTGGGATGGGATCCAACAGGGTCTCGCCGACCGCGTGATCCTGGTGACCGGCGCCGGCGGCTCGATCGGCTCAGAGCTTTGCCGCCAACTGCGACATGCGAATCCGAACCGCCTCGTGCTGGTCGATCATGCCGAACATAATCTCTACCGAATCGAGATGGAGCTAGCCGATGCCAGGATCCCACCGCCGTTTACCCGCCATCTGCTCGATGTGACTGACCCTAGCGGGATCGAGGATCTCTTTCGGCGAGAGCGACCGGCGATCGTCTTCCACGCGGCAGCCTACAAGCATGTGCCGCTCCTCGAGGACCAGCTGTGCGCGGCCGTGAGAAACAATGTCCTCGGCACGGAAGTCGTCGCAACAGCGGCGGACCGGTGGGGCTGCGAGCGCTTCGTGCTCATTTCGACCGATAAGGCCGTCAATCCCTCGAGCGTCATGGGTGCGAGCAAACGGGTCGCCGAACTCCTGTGCCAGGACCTCGGCAGACGCTCACAGTGCCGATTCGTCGCCGTGCGCTTTGGCAATGTCCTCGACTCGGCCGGCAGCGTTGTGCCGCGCTTCCGGCGTCAGATCGAGCAAGGCGGCCCCGTGACCGTGACCCATCCGGAGATCGAGCGCTTCTTCATGACGATCCCCGAGGCCTGCCAGCTCATCATGCAGGCCGCTGCGATCGGCAACGGCGGCGAGACATTTGTGCTGGAGATGGGCGAGCCGGTGAAGATCCGCTATCTGGCGGAGCAGATGATCCGCCTCTCAGGCAAGCAGCCGGACCGCGATATTGCCATCGAATACACGGGATTGCGTCCAGGGGAGAAGCTGTACGAAGAGCTATTCTATCGTTCGGAGGACCTCGCGGTGACGCGGTACCCGAAGATCCATATCGCACGGAGCGCGACTGCCCTCGCGTCGGTGCCATCCGCCCCGAGTCTGCAGGCGCTCCGCCAAGCTGTGCAGTCCCGCGATGAGCGGGCGGTTGCTCAGGCGCTCAGGCAGACCCTGCCATACTGGCAGTTTGGACCTCGCGTGCTGAACTTGGCCGAGGACCAGGAGCCGATACCCGAGGAGGCCGACGTCCCGATTCGTGGCCGCCGCCATCTGGCGCTGTAGAGCACTGCGTCCCGTGATCGGGCCAGACCGTAGCCAGCGGCTGAGCCGCCCGCCGTCATCTGGATCGGCCCGCGGGTCCGCGACCTGGTTTCAACGTGGCCGCCCCGTGTGCTCCTACCCCATGCGCCCATGGCAGGCTGGTCTTTGAGGCGCTGAGGCGCCGTGATGCACAACAGGCCGGTTGCGATGAACTGCATCCGCCCGGGACCGCTCGGATGAGCGGCCAGCATGCTGCCTGTAGTATCGGGCAAAGTAGCGATCTTCATCGACGACGTGGGCGAAGAACCAGTCCTTCAACGCGTCGAGGCTCTGGTCGTCGACCCTCGGGAATTTCGTGATCGTCAGTTGGCGATGAAGATCGACGAGCTCGGCCATCTGCAGCGCGTGCTCACGCTTATGGGCCGGCGCGTCAGGGTAGCCCATCTCGTCGAGAAGGGCCTCCTCCACTGCGAAATGGCGGCGGAGGTGATCGATCAGCGCCTCCAGTCGATCGAGAAGCCCGTCTGAGTGATCCCCTGGGCGCCCTTGGGACATCGGACCTCCCTGCTCGCCGTCGACCAGCCGATTGAACAGCCGGACGATCTCTCGATGATCGGCATCGAGATTGTCAATGCCGAGGATCCAGCTGTCTCGCAAGCACAATTTGGATGCCATGAAAGCCGACCTCGATGCGTCTTGCTTGTCTTTCGGCGAATGCCAGGAAGTCTAGTCAGCCCGATCGCTATCCGGTTATGCCGAGAAGCGAGTCTGACTGACGTTTGGGAGAAACTGTGACGCACATCACAATTATTGCATGTCGTCTTGACAACTGATCGAACGCGTGAATCGCGCTTACGTTCTGCGGGTCGTGGGCGGCCCCTCAGCCAGCGTCATGGAGTCCGCTCAGCGCCGCGCTGAGCTCCCAAACGCGACGGTTGATCGCGGGATCCTGTGCCTGGGCTGGCGCGCGGATCGCTCGCCCCTGCTCGGCGACATAGCGGCCGCTGACGTCGGCCATCTCGGGGGCCGTGGCCATATAAAGCACTCTCTGCGCGGCCTTCTCGGGAGATGGGATCGCCCAGCCTAGGAGGATGCCCACGAGGCGCCAGAACACCCCCTGGGCGCCGTCGGTCTTGCCCAGATTGGACGAGAAGACGCCCGGGAACACGCAATTGACCGTGACACCGGTGCCCTCGAGCCGTCGCGCCAACTCGTAGGTGAAATGAATATTGCCGAGCTTGGATTGGCCGTAGGCGGCCATCAACCGATAGCGCCGTCGCTCCCACTGCAGGTCGTCCAGGTCCATCGCCGTATTGATGCGGGTGCCAACATTGACGATGCGGGCCGGGGCGCTCGCCTTGAGCCGGTCGAGTAGCAGGTTAGTGAGCAGGAAGGGGCCGAGATGGTTGACCGCCAGGGACATCTCCAACCCATCCGGGCTTAGGCGGCGCTCAGGGAAGGCCGAGCCGGCATTGTTGATCAGCAGGTCGAGGCGTTCGTGGCGCGCTCGGAACGACTCGGCGAGACGGCGGATGTCCGCCTGGGAGGCCAGATCTGCGACGATCAGCTCGACCGACGCCCTGCCGGTGTCCTCGCGGATCTCCCGCTGCGCTGCTGCGCCCCGTTCCTGGCTGCGCGCGACCATGATTACCGTCCCGCCGCGTCGAGCCAGCTCGGTCGCCACGGCCTTGCCCAGACCCGAGTTGGCGCCGGTCACCAAGGCGACACGCTCACCGGCTGCCTGGCTGCTTGCCCTCATCAGCTAAACCTCCATGGTGAAAACCTGTCTCACGGCTTCGGCGGGCGCGGCAAGCGCGCCGGTCCACCCACAACGTAGATTGGGGCGATAACTGTCGCGACGAAGTCGCTCCGCTCGACGATCAGCGCGCGCGGATCCGCCAGCACTGATGGATTCTGGGTCTGCGGGCGAAGTCCGGCGGCAAGGTTGCAGCGCTGATGTCCTCGCAGTGCCAATCAGCGAGTGCTCCCGCGTCGAGATGGAAGCGTCTGCGGTTGGTCGAGAAGATCAGCTCGCCGCTGGGGGCCAGTCGCGCCAGGCTGCCGCGGATCAGCGCGACATGGTCGCGCTGGATATCGAGGGTCGTCTCCATGCGCTTCGAGTTCGAGAAGCTCGGAGGA
The DNA here is from genome assembly GCA_964583605.1 of uncultured Chromatiaceae bacterium. Classification (GTDB taxonomy): domain Bacteria; phylum Pseudomonadota; class Gammaproteobacteria; order Chromatiales; family Chromatiaceae; genus CAZOWL01. The sequence goes on from CAZOWL010000017.1 coordinate 26,168, forward strand.
TCCAGGAAGATAAGTCCATAGCGGGGCCCTTCGTAGTTCTCGGAGAGCCATTGCAGGCAGTCTGCCTGCATGAGCCGATGCTGCGCGCCGGTGAAGCCGTTCAAAGCCAGATTGCGACCGGCCCAATCGAGATAGGTTCGTGATAGGTCGACGGTCGTCGTCGACAGGGCCCCGCCGCGGGCGGCGTAGCAGCTGGCTGTGCCCGTGTAGCCAAACAGGTTGAGCACATGGCGACCGGCGGACAGCCTGCCGATCAGCCGGCGGACCTCGCGATGGTCGAGGAACAGGCCAGTATCCAGGTAGTCTTCCAGATTGATCAGGAATCGCAGTCCGTGCTCGTGCACCTCTTGTAGACGGCCAAGCTCGGCCAGCCGTTCGTACTGCGCAGTCCCTTTTTGTCGACGGCGGACCTTGAGCACGAGTTGCTCCTCGGCCACGCCGAATACCTCCAAGAGCACGCCGAGGGCCTCGCGAAGGCGCCGACGCGCCGCCTGCGGATCGATGGTCTTCGGCGCCTCGTATTCCTGCGCATGGACCCAGCGCCGCGCCCCGTCGTAGATGTCCACCGCGAGCGCGTACTCCGGCAGGTCCGCATCGTAGACGCGGAAACAGTCCACTTGCTCGCGCCGGCGCCACTTGGCCGACTGTTTGAGGTTCTTGGCGAGCCGATTGGCGAGCATCTCGGCGCCGGCGCTGCGTCGCTCAGGCGGCAGCGACCGTGGGCGGTTGGGGAGATACGCCTCTGGTGTCACCTCGAAGTGCAGTAGGCGGCAATCGATCGGGCCATTCATCAGCCGATGTTGGCGATGCGCCCGCAGCCCGATGGCCTTGCCGAGCTCGGGCTTTGGGGCCAGGATCGCCGCTCTCCAGCCGGAGAAGCGCTCGCGGAGCTGAGCGCCAAGGTGGGCATAGAGCGCGGGCAGCTCGAGCTCGTCACCGAGCCGCTCGCCGTACGGGGGATTGGCGACAACGAGCCCCGGCTCGCCCGCGCGCGCTGGAGCCGCCTCGGCGAGGTCGCGACGCTCGAGGTGCAGATGTCTGCCAAGTCCGGCGCGCTCAAGATTAGCCGAGGCGGCGCGTATTGCAGCCGGATCGCGATCGTAGCCCCGCATACGTCTCCCTAGCGCGGAGAGACCGGCGCGCCGTCGCTCCCGAGCCTCCTCGATCAGGGCATGCCAGGCGAGTGGATCGTGTTGAGCCCAGCCGAGAAGGCCCCAATGCGTGCGCAGCAGCCCAGGGGCGATGTCTGCGGCGATCAATGCCCCCTCGATCACGAGTGTGCCTGAGCCGCATAGTGGGTCGACGAGGCAGGCACCGCCGGTGGCGAGAGCTGGCCAGTCGGCGCGGTAGAGAATGGCCGCGGCCAGGTTCTCTTTGAGCGGCGCAGGCGCGCCCTGGGTGCGATAGCCCCGGCGGTGTAGCGAGTCGCCAGCCAGATCGAGGCTCAGCGTTGCCTCGTCCCGATAGACATAGACATGGATCGGGATGGCGGGTCGATCACGCGACACGCTCGGCCGTTTGCCGCAGCGTGATCGGAAGCGGTCCGCGATGGCGTCCTTGACCTTGAGGGCCATAAAGCGCCGATGGGCGAGTTGGCTATCAGCGCTATCCAAATGGACCGCGAACGTCTGCTCCGGCGTCAGGTGGTCCTCCCAAGGGGTCCCGCGCGCGCCGGCGTACAGGGCCTCCGGGTCTCCGGCCGGGCAGCACGCCAATCTCACGAGCACGCGACTCGCGATGCGCGACCACAGACAGATGCGATAGGCCTCGCTGAGCGGGGCTGAAAAGGTGACGCCGCCTCGCGTCTCCTTCGCCATTGTGACCCCAAGTTGGCGCAGTTCCTCGGCGAGTAGCGTCTCGAGATACCTAGGGGCGGTGGCGAAGCAGGGGAGGGCGGACATGTCTATTGGAGGTCGTGGCAGACGATCGCTCGACGTGAGCGACGCGTGTTTAGGATAGAACCGCCAGGGGCGGAGTGCGCCGGGCTGCCGATGGCTTCTGCTCAGATCGCGAACAGGCCTTCGACACGCTGGAAGCCTCGTGGGAGCATCTTGCCGCGGCGGCCCCGTTCGGCCTGATAGTGGTCGATGTCCGCTGGCTTGAGGGTGAACACGCGCTTGCCCGCGTGAACGGCGAGGCTCCCGTCTGCGGATACGACGGCGATGCCAGCTACGTATTCCTCCCGCACGGCGAGCTTCCGCGCCGGAATGGCGATTAGCTTGTTGCCTTTGCCGCGCGGCAGCTCCGGGAGATCGCTCAGCGCGAAGACCAGCAGATGGCCCGCGTTGGTGGCTACGGCGACACGCTCACTCGCCAGGTCGGCGATCGGCTGGGGTGGCAGCACGCGCGCACCCGAGGGCAGTGTCAGCACCGCCTTGCCGGCCTTCGGCTTGGCCAACAGGGATTCCAGCCGCGCGACGAAGCCGTAGCCGGCATCCGAGGCGAGCAGGACTCGCCGCTCAGCATCCCCGCCAAGCACGGCGATGAAGTGCGCACCCTTCGGTGGGTCGAGCCGACCAGTCAGGGGCTCCCCTTGCCCGCGGGCCGACGGTAGGGTATGCGTGGCGGTGGAATAGCTCCGGCCGGCGGAATCGAGGAAGATCGCCTGTTGATTGCTCCGCAGCCGAGCGGCGCTGAGAAAACGATCCCCGCCCTTATAGCTGAGGGTCGTCGGGTCGACGTCGTGGCCCTTAGCCGCCCGAACCCAGCCCTTTTCAGAGAGCACAACGGTGACGGGCTCGGCCGGTGCGAGCTCTTGGTCGTCGATGGCGGCGGCCGCCGGACGCTGCACGAGGGGCGAGCGACGGGCATCGCCGTAGCGCTCGGCATCGCGCTCTATCTCCCCCGCGATCAGTTCTTTGAGCGCGGCGTCGGAGTCGAGTGTGGCCTCGAGGCGGCTGCGCTCAGTGACAAGCTCCTCCTGCTCGCCGCGGATCTTGATCTCTTCGAGCCGTGCGAGCTGACGCAGGCGCGTGTTCAGCACATACTCGGCCTGGGCATCCGAGAGCTCGAATCGCGCCATCAGCACCGGCTTGGGCTCATCCTCGGTGCGGATGATGCGAATAACCTCGTCGATGTTCAGGTAGGCGATCAGCAATCCCTCGAGGACGTGCAGGCGATCGCGGACCTTGCCGAGTCGATGCTCCAGGCGTCTTCGGACCGTGTCCTGCCGGAACCTCAGCCACTCGCTCAGGATCTCGGTAAGACCCATGACCCGAGGCCGGCCATCTAGGCCAATGAGGTTCATGTTGACCCGGTAGCTGCGCTCGAGGTCGGTCGTGGCGAAGAGGTGTGACATAAGCCGCTCGATATCGAAGCGGTTGGAGCGTGGGACGATGACCAGGCGCGTCGGGCTCTCGTGATCCGACTCGTCGCGCAAGTCCTCGATCATCGGCAGCTTCTTCGCGCCCATCTGCGCTGCGATCTGCTCCATGATGCGATTGCCGGAGACCTGATAGGGCAGGGCGGTGATAACTATGTCGCCCTGCTCGAGCTCATAGCGGGCGCGTTGGCGCACCGATCCGCCGCCGGTCGCGTAGAGACTCTGCAGCTCCTCCGTGGTCGTGATGATCTCGGCGGCTGTCGGGTAATCGGGTCCCGGCACGAACCGGCACAGGTCGGCCAAGCTGGCATCCGGGTGCCTGAGCAGGTGGACAGCCGCGGCCGCCACCTCGCGCAGGTTGTGCGGCGGGATGTCGGTGGCCATGCCGACGGCGATGCCTGTGGCGCCGTTCAGGAGGATGTTTGGCAGCCGTGCGGGCAGGATCCGGGGCTCATCGAGCGTGCCGTCGAAGTTTGGCTGCCAATCGACCGTTCCCTGGTCGAGCTCGCCCAGCAGTACCTCGGCGTAGGGCGTCAGGCGCGCCTCGGTGTAGCGCATGGCGGCAAAGGACCTGGGATCGTCCGGTGAGCCCCAGTTGCCCTGACCGTCGATCAATGGGTAGCGGTAGCTGAAGCTCTGGGCCATGAGCACCATGGCCTCGTAGCAGGCACTGTCGCCGTGCGGGTGGAACTTGCCGAGCACGTCGCCAACGGTGCGCGCAGACTTTTTGAATTTGGCCGCGGCACTGAGCCCCAGCTCGGACATCGCGTAGAGGATGCGGCGTTGGACCGGCTTGAGCCCGTCTCCCAGGTGCGGCAAGGCCCGGTCGAGGATGACGTACATCGAGTAGTTGAGGTAGGCCTTCTCGGTGAAGACCCGCAGCGGCAAACGCTCCAGGCCCTCTTGGCTCAAAGTGGGTGGGTGGCTCATGTTCGGGTAGGGATCTGGCTCACGAAAGGCCGTGCATCATGCGTCAAGCACAAGCAGATGGCTATGTCTGCATGAGACGCGGGCCGTCGGCGGCCATCTTCGCAGATAGCATGGCCACGGCGGTCGTCCGCGCGGCGGGAATTTTGTGACGTGCGTGCCGGACCCGATCGACACACCGGTTGATGATAGGCGCCGATCCTTGTTGGTCGCCCCGCACACGACGGCGCGGTGCGCGTTCAGCCAGTCAGTCTGCTACGACCCATCAGGTCAGGCTAAAGAGGGAGGGGCAAGTGAAAACCTTCTGGAAATCGGGCAAGCGCGCCGGCGAGGAGGCCTCCGACGAGTCCGCCAATCGCCCGATGCCGGAGCTCAAGGACGCGGGCGAAGCCGGGGCGTTTCCGAACCTTCCTGGCACGGATGTCGTCCGGGTGCTCAATACGGCCACCCTGGTGAAGCTGGCCTCCGGCGAGCGGCTCTTCCATGCCAACGACGCGGCCGATCGACTCTATATCTTGATTTCCGGCCGCATCCAGATTGAGCACCCTAGCACATCGTACTCAGAGCAGTACCAGGCCGGAGATTGGATCAGTGACATCGATTTCGACGGGCAGACGACGCGCGAGGTCGGAGCGACGGCCCTCGAGCCCGCGACGCTGCTCTGCATCGACAAGCCGACATTCGATGATTACAGCGAGCCGCTCAAGACCTATCTCGCTCAGCGGATGCACCGCACGAATCTCGAGCGATTGCGCGGGTTGCGCGAGCGCGCGGCCTATCTCGCGGGGTTCAACGACGGCTTGAGAGACGCGATTTTCGCCTTTCGCACGCGCATCGGTGTGCGGTTCGCCGAATCACCAGGGGCCCACCAGCTGTTCGCGAAGATCCCGGCCTTGCCCGTCTCGACGATCACGCTGCTCAACAAGATGCTCGACGAGCGCACGACGCAGACGGAGATCGTGGAGCTGGTGACGATGGATCAATCCCTGACCAGCACACTTCTGAAGGCCATCAACTCTCCGGTATACGGCTTGGGCAACGAGATCACGAATGTCAACCAGGCAATCGTCCTGCTCGGCCACAACACCGTCTATCAGATCATCATGTCGGAGAGCATGCGCAAGTGTCTGCCGAGCACGCCCCTCTTCACGGAGATCCACGCCCGATCGGTCGAGGTATCGCGGATCGCCTTCGCGCTCGCGCAGATTCTCAATACGAGCAAGCCAGCTGAGGCGGCGACGCTCGGCATTCTCTGCGAGATCGGTCTCGTTCTGACGGCGTTATTGAAGCAGCACAATGAGCGTTTCACCGTCCTGTTCGACGATCTCGAGCCAGCCGCGATGGGCGCCGAGCTCCTGAGGAGCTGGAATCTCCCTGCGCGGATCTGCCAATCCATCTACTATCAAGGGTACCCGGAATTCGCGCTGCCCGAGCGGATTCCGGACGACGTGCGCATCAACGTTACGTTGTTGTACCTGGCCCGACGCTGCTACCATCTGCTGCATCGAACTGACGAGCAGCCGTCGGCACTGTTTCTCGACGCCTATCTTGCGGGGTTGAATCAAGGCCGGCTCGACGAAAAGGAGCTGTTGTATGGTCGCGTGGTACCGCGACTGCGCACCCAAATGCGGCAGTTGCCCAGATCGCTCGCCGAGCGACTCGATGCCTGATGGCGGCGGTCGGCACCAGTGTCCATGGCCCGGGAGGCGGCGGCGTCGCGTCGTCCGGTCAAGTCCTTGAACGGGATCAGGGCTGGGGGCGGACAATCCATCGTCGTGGTGCCGCGAGCGTGCCGGAGGGCTCGGCCGGGCAGTCTTAGCCGCCCGCGGGCGATCGCCGTTGCGACCGGCTTGGCCGTTGTCCTCAACCTGCTGAACAGCTGCGCGGGCCCGGGCGAGGATGTCCGGGTGACGCTCTGCAAAGACCTCGTTGTCGCGCTGATGGACGGCCGGCACGCGGTCCAATGGGTCGACTCCAACAGCGAGGCACGGGGTCGCGAGGGCCTCTTCGTGCGGCTGCGCTTCGCGGTCGACGACGGAGCGGACCAGGCGGTGGTGCGGCGCGCGACCTGCTTGTACCGATACAACGCGGTCGACGACACGGCCCTGACGCTGAGCGATCCAATGTCCGCCTATTCCACCTCGCCCTACGAGATGAGGCTGGGTGAGCGTAGGATCCGAAACCCGGAGCTGGCCGATGCGATCAAGCAGGCGATGATAGGGCAGGGCCGCCAGCTCATCGAGAGGGCCCGCGAGGGGATCGAACGGGCGGCCGAGTCGGTCTCCGGGTATGCCGCGGACCGCTGAATGGTAAATCTCTGCGGGCCGTCGGCCTGCTGACTACGCACCAAGGGCCTAGCGTTGATGAAGAGGTTCGGGATTCGGATCACAATGCCGTCCGGAGATCCGTTGGCGGCCGCCCACCTGCTGGGGGGCGGCTGGGAGTCTTATCGTTGGTATGACACGGCCGAAGAGAGAGACCGGGCCCTCGAGGAGATGCAGCGGCGCGTGTCCTACTACCGCATCGGCGATCAGCCAAGCCAGGAGCTGACGAAAGTGGATCGATGAGCGCCCGGCGTGATCTGTCCTCTCCGCTTGACGTCTCAGCACGCCGTCTCAGATGCTCCGGCCGCAGCGACAACTCTTCGCCAGACCCCCGTTTAAGATTTTGTCGCGCGAGCGTCAGTCGGTTTCAGCAGGTGGCCCAGCGCGGCCGTTTCTCTCCGTAGGGTCGGCCGAGGCCCCCCGATGAGTGCGCTGTTGCAGCTCGGTTGGGAGGCCTGGCTCAGCCTAGGCATCGTGGTCCTCTGTTTTGCCCTCTTTGCCTTCAGTCGCGCGGCACCTGATGTCATCACCTCCGGCGCGCTGACGCTTCTCCTGCTCTTTGGCGTCCTGACGCCAAGCGAAGCCCTCGCCGGGTTCTCCAATCCGGGGATGCTCACTGTCGGCGTGCTCTACGTCGTCGTGACCGGATTGACGCAGACCGGTGCCGTCGGCTGGATCGGTCCCAGTCTGCTCGGGCGCCCCCGCGGCCCTCTGGACGCGCGCTGGCGGCTGATGTGGCCGGTGGCGGGCCTGAGTGCCTTTCTCAACAATACCCCGGTGGTGGCCATCTTCATCCCGGCGGTCCAGGATTGGGCGAAACGCCACCGCCTCGAGCTATCCCGCTTGCTGATCCCGCTGTCCTTCGCCAGCATCGCCGGCGGCACCTGCACGCTGATCGGCACTAGCACCAACCTCGTCGTCAATGGCCTCTACATCGAGCGCCTCGGCGGCGCCGGGCTCGGGCTGTTCGAGCCGATCTGGATCGGGCTGCCGGTGACTGCGGCTGTATTGGTCTTCCTGCTGACCGCGGGCCATTGGCTGCTCCCACGCCGTGCCCCGGCCGCGGCGAGCTACGAGGACGTCCGCCAATACACGGCTGAGATGCTGGTGCAGCCGGGTAGCCCGCTGGTGGGTAAGAGCATCGAGGAGGCGGGGCTGCGCCAGCTGCCGGGCCTGTTCCTGATCGAGGTGGAGCGCGGCGAGCAGACGCTGCCGGCGGTGTCTTCATTGGAGATCCTCCAAGCGAATGATCGTCTGGTCTTCGCCGGCATCCTAGACTCGGTGATGGACCTGCAGCGCACACGAGGGCTGATCCCAGCGACCAATCAGGTCTTCAAGCTCGATGTGCCGCGACCTGGCCGGTGCTTCGTCGAGGCCGTGCTTTCAGATCAATGCCCCTTGGTCGGCAAGAGTGTGCGCGTCGGGCGCTTCCGCAATCGCTATAACGCGGTCATCATCGCGCTGGCCCGCAATGGTCGGCGCGTCGACCGCAAGATCGGCGATATCGTGCTGGCGCCCGGCGACACGCTGCTGCTCGAGACCCGCCCAAGCTTCGTCGCGCAGCAGAAGAACTCGCGGGATTTCCTGCTCGTCAGCCAGATCGGCGATCATCACCCGCTGCACCACGACCGGGCGCCTGTCGCCATCGCCATCGTTGCCGGCATGGTCGCTGTCGTGACGCTGGGCTGGCTCAGCATGCTCGAGGCCGCGCTGCTCGCCGCTGGCTGCATGATCTTGACGCGCTGTACCGACAGCCGCACGGCGCGCCGCTCGCCGGACTGGCAGGTGCTGGTCGTCATCGCCACGTCGTTCGGCATCGGGGCGGCCTTGGAGAAGACAGGTGCCGCGGCGGCGCTGGCCGGCGGGCTTATCGGTCTAGCTGACGGTGATCCGACGATCACGCTGGCCCTCGTCTTCCTTGCCGCAGCACTGCTGACGTCTCTCGCGACCAATAATGTCGCGGCCGTCTTGGTGTTCCCGATCGCCTTGAATGCCGCCGAGAGCATCGGCGTCTCAGCCGAGCCCTTCATACTGACGCTGATGGTCGCGGCCTCGGCCAGCTTCGCGACACCGATCGGCTACCAGACCAACCTGATGGTCTTCAATGTCGGTGGCTACCGGTTTGGCGACTTCCTGCGCGTCGGCCTGCCCCTCACGCTGGTCGTGGGACTGGTCACCGTCCTCGTCGTGCCCATGGCCTGGTCCTTCTGATCCCTCTTCCAGCTTGACTCGCGTGTCACTCACGCGTAACACAAGTCCGTCATGCTGGTCGAGAACGGACAGACGGGATCGGAAATGAATGAAGTGCGAGACGATATCTCATTGACCTGGGGCCGGGGGGAAGGCGTTGCGCAGAGCGAGCGGAATCAGGCGGTGCTCGAGGCGATCTCACGCCTGATCAAGGCCAACGATCGGGAGCGGGTACGCGCGATCCTCGATCGCTGGCCGGAGGCCGATATCGTCGAGCTGTTCGTGGCCTTGCCGCTCAAGCGCGCCCGCAAGCTCTTCAAGTGGCGGGATCGCGAGCGCCTTCGAGCGGTGGCGCTACTGAGCCCTGGGCTGCGGGCGGCCCTGCTTCGCGACGCCTCGGTGTCACGCATCGTCGAGGTGCTCGACAGTCTCGAACCGGAGCATGCCCTCGACGCGCTCGACGATCTGCCGACCGAGGTCGTCGACAGGGTCCTACCGCAGCTCGCCGCGCGCGAGGCGATCGAGGAGCTGCGCCGTCACGGCGAGGAGTCGGCGGGGAGCATCATGAGCCGGAAGTTCGTCGCCGTGCCGGCCGATTGGACCATCGGCATGGTCACGGCGGAGATCCGGGCCAAGGCGCAGCAGATCGTCAAGCTCTACGGGGTCAACGTGGTTGATGCCGAGCGGCGGCCAGTCGGTTATCTCAAGCTTCGGGACCTTTTGCTGCTGCCCAAGGACACCTTGGTCCAGGAGGCGATGCGCACGGACTTCTTTGCCGTGACCCCGGACACCGATCAGGAAGAGGTCGTGCGGCTGGCCGACCGTTACGGGCTCTCCGTTGTCCCCGTTGTCGATGGAGAAGGCCATCTGCTCGGGCGGATCCTGCCGGACCGGTTGCGTCAGGTCATCCGCGAGGAGGCCGAGGAGGACATCCGCATCATGGCGGGCTTGGCTGCAGATAGCCAATCGGATGAGTCCGTTGGCCGGATCGTTCGCGGTCGCGCGCCTTGGCTCCTGATTGGCCTTGCCGGCGCGAGCCTGGCGGCGGCCGTCGTTGGCTCTTTCGAGGAGCAGCTGGCCAGGGCCGCGATCCTCGCCAGCTTCATCCCGATCGTTATGTCGACGGCCGGCAACGCTGGGATCCAGGCGGCAACCGTCGCGGTTCAGGCCATGGCCAACGGCACGCTCGCCTTCGCCGATCTCGGCTCGCGCTTGTTGAGAGAGCTGACGGCGGCGCTCGCGAACGGCGCGATTGCCGCCACCGTGCTGGTCCTGCTCGTGCTCGGGCTAGGTCAGCTCGGCGACATCGGCCATCCCGGGCGGTTGGCGCTCGCGGCGGGCCTCGCGGAGATGACGGTGATCTTGGTCGCGGTCGCGGTCGGCGCGACTGTCCCAGTCGTGCTCAAACGTCTCGGTGTCGACCCGGCCATAGCGACCGGGGTCTTCATCACGACTGGTAACGATATCCTGGCCGTTCTGATCTTTTTCTTGATGGTTACGACCTTCTATCTAGTTTAGGTTGTCAATGGTACGGCTACCTCGTCGGCGATCGTCATGAAGCGTTCACGCGACAGTCATATCCTTGGCAGCTATTTCTACGACAATCCTCGGGCGCCTTATCGAGTGGCGCACCAGCCAACTATGTTATGGCCAACTATGTTATGGAGTGAGTCGTCCATGAGAGTACCAACTCCGCTCAAATCCACCGCCCTAGCCGTCTGTATCGCCTGCGTCGGGTTCGCCCCAGCCGTCTTCGCCGATGTCAAGCTGCTGGGATCGGGTGCGAGCTTCCCCGCGCCGATCTACGCGAAGTGGTTCAAGGATTTCAGCAAGGCCCATAAGGGTATCCGAGTCGACTATCAGTCCAAGGGCAGTGGTGCCGGGATTCAGGACTTCCTCAACCAGGTCGTCGATTTTGCCGGCAGCGATGCCGCCATGTCCGATGACGAGATCGCGCAGACCAAGAACGGCGCGGTCCTCCTGCCGGTCACGGCCGGTGAGATCGTCCTGACCTATAACCTTAAGGGGGTCGATCAGTTGAAGCTGCCGCGGGATGTCTATCCCGACATCTTCATGGGCAAGATCACCACGTGGAACGACCCGCGCATCGCCGAGGCGAATCCGGGCGTCGATCTGCCGGATGACGACATCACCGTTGTCGTGCGCTCTGACTCATCCGGCACGACCTATGTTTTCACGGGCCACCTCTCCACGATCAATGAGGAGTTCAAGGGCTCGGTCGGTCAAGGCAAGTCGCCCCAGTGGCCAAAGAGCGATAGGTTCGTCAAGGCGCCGAAGAACGACGGCATCACAGCGACCGTCAAGCAGACGCCAGGCTCGATCGGCTACATCGAGTACGGCTATGCCAAGTTGACCAAGGCGCCGGCCGCGATGCTGGAGAACCAGTCCGGCGCGTTCGTCGCCCCCGGACCCGAATCCGGTGCCGCCGCGCTGGCCAGCGCGGAGTTCCCTGGGGGCACGCTGCCGGGATCCGATGTTCCCGACCTGCGCGCCTGGGTCTTCGATCCGGCCGGCGAGGATGCCTACCCGATCGCGACCTTCACCTGGCTGATCTTTCCTGAGGAGCAGGATGACGCCAACGCCGAGGCGGCGCAGAAGCTGATTGAGTACGTGTTGACCGAGGGTCAGAAGAGCGCCGACGCCATGGGCTACATCCCGCTACCGGAGAATGTCGTCGAGACTGTCCGCAAGGCGTCTCAACATATTCAGTAGGCGGACCCTAATCTCAGGCTGGGCGAGCGACCGCGTCGGGTCATAGCGGTCGCGTCGCGCGCTCTGCGTTTGGCCGCGGCCACGGACGGGAGGGCAGCGCGGCCAGCGGACTCTCGAAGGCACGTTAGTCGCGTCATCCTCCGGATCTCGATGGATAGGCGCCGATCGGAGCACAAGTGACGCCAGGCGGCCGCCACATTGGTTCGTCGGGCCTGCCTCCACGCCGACCATTCTAGTGGGCGAGGCACGTCGTGATGCCCAAGACCTGTCTGCAGGTGGTCTTGAATGGCGTATGTCGCCGGGGCGTTGGGTTGACCAAGATCCCTGATTGCTCGGACTCGCAGGCCGGTGGGCGCGCCCGTCGCGATTGACATGGCCTCGGCCAAGGGTCCACGGAGCGGCGCCTACGGCCGGTGGTGTTGAGGTTATCGCCCCGCTTGATGAGATGGCGATACCTCACCCGACTCGTCGGCGATGCTCGACCTCTTTGTGCATAAGGTCTAAAGATGGTTTCTATGGCACGATAAGCACCCGGCTGTCGCGCCGTTCAGGGGGCCCTGCTTCGCCGGCGTTTTACCAAACCCAGACTGATCCCTAGACTGATCCAAGGTGGTCTCAGCTTATGGCTTCGAACCTTTTTAGTGACAGCGAATCGGCGAGCACTGTCTCGGGTCCACCGTCGCGCGTTGACTACTTCGCGGACTCCGCTTTCCGCGCCATTGCTTTTGCGTGCGCGGCCTTCCTAATACTCCTGATCGCTTACATCCTCTGGGAGATCGGCGGTCAGGCCCTGCCGGCGATGGGCCAGCATGGCCTCGGATTCGTCACCGGCACCACCTGGGATGGTGGCCGCGAGGAGTTCGGTGTTCTGCCGGAGATCTGGGGCACGCTATATAGCTCGCTGCTGGCCCTGATCTTCGGCGGCGTCTTCGGCGTGACAATCGCCATCTTTCTGACCCAGGACTTCATCGGTGCGCGGCTGGCCGCCGTCTTCCGCACCATCGTCGAGCTGCTGGCGGCCATACCATCGGTGGTCTACGGGCTCTGGGGCATCTATGTCCTGATCCCTCTGCTGCGACCGGTCGCCGAGTGGTTGCACGGGCAATTCAGCTTCATCCCGCTATTCGCTACGGAGCTCAGCGGGCCTGGCATGGCCCCGGCGGCGTTGGTGCTCGCGATCATGATCCTGCCGACCGTTGCGGCCATCTCGGTCGATGCCTTCCGGCGCATCCCGTACAAGGTCAAGGAGGCGGCCTACGGTATGGGCACGACGCGTTGGGAGGCGATCCTCAAGGTCATGCTGCCGACCGCTTCGTCTGGGATCCTGGCAGCGCTCGTGTTGGGCTTCGGCCGTGCGCTCGGCGAGACGATGGCGCTGGCGATGCTGATCGGTAATAGCAACCAGATCAACCTCTCGCTGTTCGCCCCGGCCAACACGCTCGCCTCCCTGCTGGCATCGAGCTTCCCGGAGGCCGGCCAGGTCGAGGTGCAGGCCCTGATGTACGCGGCGCTCGTGCTGCTGGCCATCACGCTGATCGTCAACATCCTGGGGCTTGGCATCCAGCAATACACCGTACGTAAGTTCGAGGGTAAGACATGAGCGACACCGAGCTGAGTGCAACCTCTGCAGCCGCGGCGCGGCCGCGCCTGGAGCGTGAGCCCCTCGAGCTGCGCGCCTTGAAGAGCGGCTTTCTGACACTGCTAACCTGGATCATCGCGATACTGGGAAGTATCCCGCTGTTCTCGGTGATCTTCATGCTTGTCGTAGAAGGTGGCGCGCGACTCGACCTCGAGGCCTTGACCTCATTGCCGCCGGCGGGCTTCGAGACGGGCGGCGGCTTTGGCAACGCCATCGTTGGCACCTTGGTCATGGTCGCAATCGCGACCGCCATCAGTGTCCCGATCGGTATCCTCGCTGCCATCTACCTCGCGATACTGGATCCTTACAGCAAGCTGGCGGGCACGGCCCGCTTCGTTGCCAAGACCCTGACCGGCTTTCCATCGATCCTGGCTGGTGTCTTCACTTACGCTGTGCTCGTCGTCTCTTTCGGGTACTCGGCGCTCGCCGGAGGCGTGGCGCTGGCTGTTTTGATGTTGCCGACGGTCGTGCTGGCCGCCGAGGAGGCGATGAAACAGGTGCCGCAGAAGATGACCGACGCGGCGTTCGGCATGGGCTGCACCCGCAGCCAGGTAATCTGGAAGGTCGCCTTGCCGACCGGGCTGCCGGGCATCCTGACGGGCGTGATGCTCGCCGTAGCCGGGGCCTCGGGCGAATCCGCGCCGCTCCTCTTCACAGCGCTCTTCAGCAACTACTTTATGTCGGAGCTGATGGAGCCGACCGCGTCTCTGTCGATCCTGATCTACAACTTCTCGGCCATGCCGTTCGATAACCAGATCCAGCTCGCCTGGGCGGCCTCCCTGGTGCTCGTCCTGATCGTTCTCGTCTTCAATATCCTGGCGCGCCTGATCGGGCAGCCCAAGGTCTAATTTCATCTCGAGGTGCACATCATGAGCGCGACCGCGGAAGCGATCACATCCAGCGCGGCAGCCTTCACACCGGTTGGCGACGTGGTCATCGACTGCGACCTGCAAAAGGTCTTCTACGGCGACTTTCTCGCCGTGCGCAACAGCAAGGTACCGATCGAGAAGGGCAAGATCACGGGCTTCATCGGCCCGTCGGGCTGCGGTAAGAGCACGGTGCTGCGCAGCCTAAACCGGATGAATGATCTGATCCCGATCTTCCGGTTCGAAGGGCATGTGAAATACCACGGCGAGGACATTTACGGGAAGAAGGTCGATCCAGTGGTTGTCCGCCGCTACATCGGCATGGTCTTCCAGCAGCCGAACCCCTTCTCGATGAGCATCTATGACAATGTCGCCTTCGGCCTGCGGTTAAACCGCTTCAGGGGCGACATGGACGAGCGCGTCCAGCAGGCGCTCGAACGGGCGGCCCTCTGGAAGGAGGTCAAGGACAAGCTCAAGAACAGCGGCCTGTCGCTCTCGGGCGGCCAGCAGCAGCGCCTCTGCATCGCCCGGGCCATCGCGACGGAGCCCGATGTCCTGCTGATGGACGAGCCCTGCTCGGCACTTGACCCGATCGCGACCCGTCAGGTCGAGCAGCTCATGCTCGAGCTCAAGGAGCGATTCACCGTGGCCCTGGTCACGCACAACATGCAACAGGCCACCCGCGTCGCTGATACGACCGCCTTCTTTGGCGTCGACATCTCGCAAGGCGGCCGGACCGGTTACCTCGTCGAGATGGGCGAGACCCGGCAGATCTTCGATGACCCGCAGGAGGAGCTGACCAAGCAGTACGTGTCCGGCGAGTTCAGCTGAGGATTGGGCCATGAAGAGCTATCGACGCTTGTTTGCCGGCACGGCGGCCTTGCTAGTGGCGACGGGCTTGGTCGCCTGCGGTACGGACTCGCCGGAGGAATCAGCCACGCAAAGCGCTCGGGAGGAGGCGGGGCTCAAGCTGCAGGGTGCCGGCGCGACCTTTCCCGAGCCCCTCTACCAGGAGTGGATCACAGGCTACGAGACAGTCAATCCCGATGTGGCCATTGTCTACGAGGGCGTGGGCAGCGGCGAGGGCATCAAGCGCTTCATCGCCGAGGAGGTCGATTTTGGGGCCAGTGATGCGGCGATGAACGATCAAGAGATCGCGCGGGTCGCGCGCGGCGCGAGCCTGATCCCGGCGACGGCCGGCATGGTGGTCCTCGCCTACAATCTTCCTGGAGTCGAGGGCGAGCTGCGCCTGCCCCGGGATGTCTACGTCGATATCTTTCTCGCTAAGGTCTGGCGTTGGGATGATCCACGCATCGTTGCGGCAAACCCCGACCTGGAGCTGCCATCGAAACTGATCCAGCCGGTCGTGCGCCGCGACAGCAGCGGCACGACCTACGCGTTCACCAATCACCTGAGTGCGATCAGCGATGCGTGGCGCGAGGAAGGCCCGGGTACCGGCAAGCAGATCGACTGGCCGGGCGGTGCGATGACCGGCAGCGGCAACGAGGGCGTCGCGCAGAAGGTCAAGATCAGTCACGGGGCGATCGGCTACATGGAATATGGCTTTGCGCGGCGGCTCGGCCTCCCGATGGCGACGCTCGAGAACCGCGCCGGGGAAATTCGTCAGGCCTGGGCCGGATAGCGGCCGCTGGGCCATCGCTGCGGCGGTAGAGGCAGAATTGCCCGAGGACCTGCGCCTCTTCCTGCCCGATCCCGCGGGGCCGCAGTCCTACCCGATCGTCAGCCTGTCTTGGATCCTGGCCTACGAGCGCTATCCCGACCCAGCTAAGGCCGACGCGCTGCGCGGCTTCCTGTCATGGGGCCTCAGGCAAGGACAGCCCGTTGCCGAGGAGCTGGGGTACATCCCGCTCCCAGAGGAGATGATCTTGAAAGCGGCCGAGGCCGTGACGACCATCCGTTAGCGGATGTGCGATAGCCAGGGATGGCTCGTCGTGCCCTCTTCCCCTCGCCCGCCAGTCTGTCGCTCACCGTCTGGTCGCGACTTCCCGCGAGCAGGCGCGCCAAGCAGGACATTCGGGCCCGACCAGGCCATGGGTCCATTGCGCCTCAACCTGCCCGCGATTGATGCCTCCCTGCGCGAGGTGCAGGCCGATTTCGACAGGGTCAACCGGACCCTTTCGGCGCCGCGCGACCCAATGACAGATGAGGTTCGCGAGAACATGCTCTCCGGCTACCGGGGCGTAGACGAGGCGCTGGCGCAGGGCCTTGATGCCTTTGGCCGCGGCCATTCCGCTTGGCTCTTGGAGCTCAACACCCGCGTCCTGTGCGGCACCGACGAGACCAGGCGCGAGGAGTTTGCGCCGCACATCGAGGCGACGGCGCGCTATTTCTATCAGGATCATGGTGCCGGCGTGGGGGCCTTCATCGAGTGGCTGGAGCGTCATGCCGGGGATAGTGTCTGGAGACGGGCCGCCGGGGCTTACATCCATATCTTGAGCCGGCCGCAGCTTTTCATCGAGGGCAACCACCGAGCCGGTGCACTCATCATGAGCTACATCCTGGCGCGCGAGGGCCAGCCACCGTTCGTTCTCTCCGTCGAGAACGCCAAGGCCTACTTCGATCCATCGAGCCTGGTGAAAGAGTCGCACCGAGACAGCCTCACCCTCTTGATCCGCACGCCCAAGCTCAAGAAGCGCTTTGCGGCGCTGCTCAAGAATCATGCGAGCGGCGGCTACTTGATCTCGGGTCCAGCACCGGTTTAGGACCAATTCACCCTCATTACGTACGAGAGGATCTGCCCACTGATGACTCCTATTGAAGCCTTTTGCAGCCGGAGAATCCGCCGTAGATGTGATCGAAATCAGGGGCGGAACGTTTCTGTGGGGGCAAGTGATCGCTGTTCGGCGATACTTAGGCGGAGGTGGGTTATTGAAAAGGATCTGCGCTATGGTACGTCGGTTGAGCTCGATCTTCTTCTTGACCGTGCTGCCGATGGCATCCAGCACGGCTTTCGCATATGGCGAGGGGCTCGCGGCGAGCTATGCCGAGCTCTTCGCATCGGTAGCAGGGCCCAAAGTCGGTAAGGAATTCCATTTCATTACACCAGAGGCCCTGGTCGACAGGATCAAGGCCCGGGAGCCCATTGTTTCACTAGACGTACGAACCCCCGCGGAGACAGCAATCTTTGCCTTCGCGTTGCCTGGGAGTCTTGCCATTCCACTGAACGAATTGTTTCTTTCGCAGAATCTTATCCGCATCCCCAGGGACCGCCCGGTTGTGGTGCTCTGCCAGTCGGCGGCGCTTTCCTCCGCTGCCGGTACTGCATTGCGGCATATCGGCTTCGACAACCGTGTATATACTCAAGGGCGGCTATAAGCTCTTGAGCGCGTATCTGGACGCAAAGACCGCGAACACGCCGTCGGCGATGAGTGAATAGCCGGGGAAATAGAGCAGGAGTCGGGGCCAGTTCTCGCATCTTAGCGTTTCTTCCCGCCCCGAGAAGGGGCGTCCTCACTGCTACGCACGACGCGACAACACGAGAATTGAACCTGGCCCGAAGAGCGCGCCGGTAAGGCGCGAAGCCCAGCCGTCGGCGGCGCCACCCCAGGCCAAAAGGATGGCCACCGAGCCTGGGAGCAGGAAGTAGGAGGCGAACGCCAGGGAAAGATTGGCGGGATAGGCCAGACCGAATGGACAACGCATGGTGGGTGTAATCACTGATCACGTTCGCCGGCTTGGGGTAAACGGGGCACCAACCCATCCGCGCCGATTGGCCCGGATGGGATTCCGAACTCAGCGAAAGACCGTACCTATCGCGTCCGCCGGCGTCAGCACGAGCAGTCCAAAGCTCGTCACCCGGTAGGCGAGCCACAGCAGCGCCAGCCCCACCCACCTCAAGCCCAGCGCCCGCCAGCTAAAGGCCATTGGATACAGGTGGATGAAGAGGGTGATGGGGAGCGCGTCCGCAAGCAGTCCTCAGGGTGTCGCGAAGATGTGCCAGAGTCCGTTGCCGATGCCGATGGCGCCGAGCAGCCCGGTCAGAAGCCAAAGATCCCAGCCGGTGCGCCAGCCGAGGCAGGCGTCCCCGCAACCGCCACCCAACGGCTACAGCCGCGACGATAAACGCCAGGTTGGTCAGGGCATTGATCGGCTCCGCCAAGAGGCCGGCGGCACCGGTGCGATCGCAGTAGAACGAAAAACGGCTCAGGGACGAATCACCTAAGCCGGTGTGTTTTGGTCGGGGCGAGAGGATTCGAACCTCCGACCACCTGAACCCCATTCAGGTGCGCTACCAGGCTGCGCTACGCCCCGGAACGCGCTCGAGAATAGTGGGCGCGTGGTTTTGTGTCAAATCGCGGGCGGCATTGTGCCGTCTCCATCTCGCCGGGCACCTCGTCGTGGCGCGCCTGCCGAAAGCCTTTACCGCAACCCAAGCCGCCGCGCCATACGACGGCTCCAGTAGCTATCCGAGTAGAGGATGATGAAGACGGCGGCTAGCACCAGGAGCTGGTACCACAGGCTCCCGAGCCACATTGGGGTAACGCCTCGCTCGAGCCAGGACTCGGCGAAACGTTGCAGGTTGAAGAAGCACAGATAGGTGAGGAACGCGAGCGTCACGCGTCCCGTGCTCCGTTGGCGGGGCGATGTGAAGCTGAGCGGTACAGCGATGATCCCAAGGGTGAATATCGCCAGCGGGCCGGCGAACCGGCTTTCGAGCTCGGCGCGGTCCTCGCGTTGTGAGGATCCGATCAGCTCTCCCGTCGGTTTGCCGGATCGCTTGGTTCCCGGTGGCTTGAGGATCCGCGACTCGATCCAAATCCGGTAGGTTCTGAACTCGCCGATGCTGTAGTCGGCCGCGCCGGGATTGCCGTCGTAGCGGCGCCCGTTGAGCAGCGTGACCAGATGATCGCCAGACGCCTCGTCCAGCTGATGAAAGCCCTCGTCGCTGACGACGAGGCGCTCGACTGGACCACGTCGATCGTGGATGAAGATATCGCGCAATCGTCGTCCACTGTGGATTTCTCCGATGTAGAGGGTGACTGCCCCATTGAATTGCTGATAGAAGCGGCCGGCTTGGAGTCCCGCGATCTGATAGCCGCGATCTAGCTGCTGAGTGCGAATCTCCTGGATTCTCGCCACCGCGTCCGGCTTGACCTCGAGCTCGAGCCAAAGGGTCAGGGCCGCCAGTGGCAAAGCGACATAGAGAAGCGCCCGGTAGATCCGCCAGGCGCCGACGCCGCCGGCATTCAGCGCGATCAGCTCGCTGTCACGTGCCATGCGCCCGATGGCCACGATCACGGCGAGGAAAAAGGCCGGCGGCATCAGGCTGGGTGTCGTGCGACTCATCTCCAGCAGGAGAAAGCGCATGACCTCATTGGCGTTGAGCGCCCCCAGGTTGGCCTCCTCGAATATCCGAAGGAGCATCAGGCCCGTCACGATCAGCATCAGGGTGCCAATGATGGCGAGCAGTGTCTTGAGCACCTCTCTGACGAGGTAGCGATCGATCAAAGGCAGCACGTTCTCCGCCTAGGGACCAAGTCTGATGGTTGACGGTGGATGCCTGAGGGAGGGGTCTCAGTCGTCACGACGTTCGTTGCGCAGCAGGTAGACGTCCATGATCCAGCCCTTCTCTGCCTTCGCGCGCTGCACCTCCTCTTCGAGCTCGACGGCGATATCTCTCAGTCGTCCTGAGATCAGCCTCTCGTCCGTAGTACCAAGATAGGCGCCCCAGTAGATCGTCAGCTCGGAGTCGGCGAATTGCCGGAAGGCGGCATTGGAGTCGAGCATCACCACGGCATTCTGGACGGCATTGGGCGCGGTGTCCGCGAGACGCCGCGCAGTGGTGATGCGGATTTCCTCGCCGATCCGATTTAGCGTGATCCGATGCTTCGCCGCGAGGGCCTGGACGCTGGTGATCCCGGGGATCACCTCATAGTCGAGGTCGCCGCAAGTCTGCTCGCGAATCCCAGCCAACATGGTCAAGGTGCTGTCGTAGAGCGCCGGATCGCCCCAGATCAGCAGGGCGCCGCATTCGCCATCCGCAAGCTCATCACGTATCAGCCCAGCCAGGACGTCGCGTTTGGCGCGGTGCCAGTCCGCGACCTGCTCGCAGTAGCGGCCGGGGCCGGTCTGTCGCACGGGGCTCTTTGCGGTGGCGATCCGATACGGCTTCTCCGTTGCATAGCGCCGCAGAATCTCCTCGCGGAGATGCAGTAGCTCGTCCTTGCCCGCTCCGTCTTTCTCGAGAAAGAAAAAGACGTCGACCTGATTGATCGCCCTGATCGCCTGTACCGTCAGGTATTCTGCATCGCCGGGGCCGATGCCGATCAACAATACTTGTTTCATCCTGCGAGCGGCTCCCCTTTCAGCACATGTGGCAGCCCCGCGATGGTGAAGGTGACGCGGTCGCAGCGCACAGCGACGGCCTGGTGCAGCTGGCCGATTGCGTCGCAGAAGCGGCGCGTCAGCTCGCCGAGCGGGATGATACCGAGCCCGGTCTCGTTGCTGACGAGAATGAGATGGCCCGGTAGCCGGGGCAGGACTTCCAGGAAGCTGTCTTGCGACCTGTTGGAAGTGACCTCGTCGAAATCCCAGAGGAGGCGTGTCAGCCACAGGGTCAGGCAATCGACCAATAGGCAGCGGCCCGGCGCGGCCAGTCTCTCGAGCGTCGGCCCCAGATCTGCATCGACCTCGACTAGGCCCCAATCGGCCGGGCGGCGCGCCCGATGCTGCGCGATGCGCCGCCTCATTTCGTCGTCGCTAGCGCGTGCTGTTGCCACATAGGTTACGGGCAGGCCCGAATCTGTGGCCAAGCGCTCCGCCAGACGACTCTTACCGGATCGGACCCCGCCTAAAATCAGCTCCTTCAACCCTTTCTCACCTCTGTATTGCCGCCGCGCTCAGCGCTGGAACCGCGCCAACGGCGGATCGAGCGTTACCAGGCCGTGCTCAGGACCTCGGCAGCTATCACGACTAGCCACAGCCAGACGGCCCGCCTGAGGAGACCGAGCGCCCGCTCGATGTCCTTAGCGGCGACCGGCTCGCCGACCCCGAGCGGAGGCCTGTTGACGACCTGGCCATCGTAGACCGCCGCGCCGCCGAGGCGCACGCGCAGAGCGCCGGCCCCAGCGGCCATGACCGGGCCGGCGTTCGGGCTCATCCAGGCTCGCCCCTGACGGCGCCAGCAATCGAACGCGCGGCGTGCATCGCCCGACAAGGCATAAGCCAACGCCGTCAGGCGCGCCGGGACCCAATTGAGCAGATCGTCCAGCCGCGCCGCGGCCCGGCCGAACCGATTGTAACGGCTTGTGCGGTAGCCCCACATGGCGTCGAGCGTGTTGACGAGGCGGTAGGCGACGACTCCCGGGGCGCCGGCCGCGAGGTACCAGAACAGGGCCCCGAACAGGGCGTCGTTGCCGTTTTCCAGGACTGATTCCACGGCGGCCTTGGTTATGCCAGCGGCGTCCAAGCCCTGGGTATCGCGGCTCACCAGGAAGGCAACGCGCTTGCGGGCCTCGGCCAGGTCCTCGGCCTTAAGTGCGGAGGAGACGGCCCTGGCATGCTCGGCGAGGCTGCGCCAACCGGTCGCCAGGTAGAGCACCAGCAGCTCGACGAGCCAACCGAGCAGCCAAACACTTGCAGCGGCAGCGAGTAGCACGGGCGGCAGAACGAGGAGGAGCGTCAGCGAGGCGCCGCGCCAGAGCGAGTCGGCATAGAGGCGCGCCTCGGCGTGCAACGCCAGCCGGCCAAAGAGCTCCAGAGGATGCCAGCGGGGCGGCTCGCCGAGCCAGCGATCGAGCAGCAGCGCCGCCAGCGCAATGGCAGCGGTCATCGTGACCAGGCCGATTGTGTTAGGAAGAATCGCGCGGCGACCTCCGGGTTGGAAGGAAAGTAGAGGTGCAGGTAAGAGGCGGTCAGCCGGTCTTGGCGGTAGACGGCCTCCGCGGTGGCGCGACCGTTGGGGCACCGGGCTCGGGTCAAGGGCTCGAGCGAGCACTCGAGGCGGGAGTGATGAAAGGTGTGGCCACGCAGTCGACCTTCAGGCAGCTCGACCTCCTGCGGCCCCAAAGCGGCAAGACGCCGCTGCATCCAAGCTTCGCCTGGGAGCAGCCCGGCCATCGGGGCGCCCCTGCCGGTGGCATCGGTTAGCCGCCGAAGTAGATAAAGCATCCCTCCGCACTCGGCGAGCAGCGGGCGACCATCCGCCACATGCGCCGCGAGGTCTTGTTTGAGTGCGACATTGCCGGACAGAGCATCAAGGTGCAGCTCCGGGTATCCCCCTGGCAGATAGACAGCATCGGTTGCAGGGAGACGAGCATCGGCGAGCGGTGAGAAAAAGACGAGCTCGGCGCCCATCTCCGCGAGCAATGCCAGATTGGCCGGATAGAGGAACGCGAAGGCGGCATCGCGGGCGATGGCGATGCGCTGCCCGTGAAGCCAGGGAGCAACCTCGAGATCGGGCGCTAGCGGGAATGCGGCGATAGGCGGTTCGGGGCCCGTCCAAACGAGCTGCGCGGCCGCAGCCTCGAGGCGCTGCTCCAGGTCGGTGACCTCTTGGGCCTGCACCAATCCGAGATGTCGGCTGGGCAGGGCGGCCGCATCGGTGGCCGGGAGGTAACCGAAGGCGGCGAGCCCTGCAGGCAGGGCCTCGAGCAGCATCTCGAAATGCCGCGCGCTGCTGACGCGGTTGGCCAGCACACCTGCGATGGGCACACGCTCGCGGAAGCTGGCCAGGCCATGTGCGATCGCGCCGAAGGTCTGGGCCATTGCCTGGCCGTTGATGGCCAGCAGGACCGGGATGCCGAGTCGCTCGGCGATGTCGGCGCTGGATGGGTGTCCGTCGAACAGACCCATCACCCCCTCGATCAGGATCAGATCGGCCACGCCAGCAGCGGCGTGCAGCCGTCGCCGGGCATCGGCCTCGCCAGTGATCCAGAGATCGACCGTTTCGACCGGGTGCCCCGAGGCCCGCTCGAGGATCATCGGGTCGAGGAAATCAGGTCCTGCCTTGAAGACGCGCACCCGCCGTCCGCGATTGCGGAAATACCGGGCCAAGGCCGCGGTGACCGTGGTCTTGCCTTGCCCCGAGGCGATGGCTCCGATCAACAGGGCCTGACATTGGCGAGTAGTCATCGTGTCGAACGATCATGCGGTGCGCAGGGTACGCGATGCGTGCCCTGGGCGATATGTTCTAGAGCTGTATGTTCCAGATAAGGACCCAGACCGAGGCGGGCGCGGCGCATTTGGACAGAGACCGATCCGGAGCAGTCCAAACGGAGCCGGGGCGCGGCGGATCCCAAGCCGTGCCTCCGCGCTCGCGAGCGCTTGGTCTGGAGAGCGGCCAACCGCTCCACCGCGACCTGTCCAGGCCAGCTGGGCCGCAAGCGAGGTCCTGCGGGGACAGCGAGGATGCCGTCCGGCGGTGGGCTCCAAGCGTTGCTCAATCTGGATCATAGCCCAGGTTTGGTGCGAGCCAGCGCTCGGCTTCGGCCACGGTTAGATCCATGCGACGCGCGTAGTCCGCGACCTGGTCCCGGTTGATCTTGCCGACGGCGAAATACCGCGACTCGGGATGGGCGAAGTATAGACCCGAGACCGAGGCGGCCGGGGCCATCGCGAAGCTGTCCGTTAGCGTAATCCCGGCGTTCTCGACCGGATCGATGAGGTCCCAGAGCCGGCCCTTCTGCGTGTGCTCGGGGCAGGCGGGATAACCCGGCGCTGGGCGGATGCCTCGGTAGCGCTCCTTGATCAGCTCCTCGTTGGACAAGGCCTCATCTGCCGCATAGCCCCAGAGCTCACGGCGCACGCGCTCGTGCAGATGCTCGGCGAAGGCCTCGGCGAGACGGTCGGCCAACGCCTTGATCATGATGGCGTCATAGTCATCGTGCGCCTTCTCGAATTCGCGAACGCGCTCGCCGGTGCCGATGCCCGCGGTCACGGCGAAGGCGCCCAGGTAGTCCGCGAGACCCGTGTCCGTCGGTGCGATGAAATCGGCCAGACAAAGGTTCGGCGTGCCGGTCGGCCGGCGGGTCTGCTGGCGAAGCTGGTGCAGGCGCATCAGGGGCTCGGCGCGTGTCTCGTCGACGAAAAGCGCGATGTCGTCGTGGCCCACGCTGTTGGCTGGGAAGAAGCCCACGACCGCGCGGGCACGGATCCAACGCTCCTCGACGATGCGCTGGAGCATGACCTTGGCATCGGCGAAGAGCTTCCGCGCCTCCTCGCCAACGACCTCGTCGTCGAGGATACGCGGATAGGCGGCGTGCAGCTCCCAGGCCCGGAAGAAGGGCGTCCAGTCGATGTAGGGGACGAGCTCGCAGAGCGGATAGTCGGCGAAGGACAATAGTGCTCCCGAGCATCTCGGATGTCGGCCCACCGTCGGCTGTGTGGCGTCGGCCGGGGCTCGGCCCGGCTCAAGGTCGAAGGCCTTCGGTCGCGGCGGGCTGTAAGCTGACCAGTCGATCGCCATGCGATTGGCACGCGCCTCCTCCAGTGTCAGCCAATCCTGTTGACGCCTCCGTTCGGCATGCCGCTCGCGGACCTCGACGTACTCGTTGCGGACCTGTTCGGCGTAGGGGCCACGCAGCTCGGGACTGACCAGGCTCTGGGCGACCCCAACGGCGCGTGAGGCGTCCTTGACCCAGACGGTTGGGCCTGCATAGCTCGGGGCGATCTTGACCGCCGTATGCGCCTTCGATGTCGTCGCTCCGCCGATCAGGAGCGGAAGGGCAACCTGCAGGCGCTGCATCTCGCTCGCGACATGCGTCATCTCCTCGAGCGAGGGCGTAATCAGGCCGGAGAGGCCGATGATATCGACGTCACGCTCGCGTGCGGTGTCGAGGATCTTCTGCGCCGGGACCATGACCCCGATGTCGATGACCTCGAAGTTGTTGCACTGCAGCACGACGCCGACGATGTTTTTACCGATGTCGTGGACATCGCCCTTGACGGTCGCCATCAGGATCCGCCCTTGGCTGCGCGACCCCTCGGTCTTCTCGGCCTCGATGAAGGGGATCAGATGGGCGACGGCCTTCTTCATGACTCGCGCCGACTTGACCACCTGTGGCAGAAACATCTTGCCGGCACCGAAGAGGTCGCCGACGCGGTTCATGCCGTCCATCAAGGGTCCTTCGATGACCTGGATCGGGCGGTCAAACTGCAGGCGGGCCTCTTCGGTATCCTCGACGACATAGGCGTCGATGCCCTTGACCAGCGCGTGCTCGAGGCGCTGCGCGACGGGCCAGCCGCGCCATTCGAGGTCCTCTTTCTTGATCTCGCCGCCGCTACCGCGAAACTGCTCGGCGATCTCGAGCAGGCGCTCGGTCGCGTCCGGGCGGCGGTTCAAGACGACATCCTCGACCCGCTCCCTGAGCCCCGCGTCGATCTCGTCATAGACGGCGAGCTGACCGGCATTGACGATGCCCATGTCCATGCCGGCCTGGATGGCGTGGTAGAGGAAGACCGCATGGATCGCCTCGCGCACCGGCTCGTTCCCGCGGAAGGAGAAGGACACGTTGGAGACGCCCCCTGACACGAGGGCATGTGGCAGGGTCTGCTTGATTTTGCGGGTGGCCTCGATGAAGTCGACGCCGTAGTTGTCGTGCTCCTCGATCCCGGTGGCGATCGCGAAGATATTGGGGTCGAAGATGATGTCTTCGGCCGGAAAACCGACCTCCTCG
This sequence comes from uncultured Chromatiaceae bacterium, assembly GCA_964583605.1. Taxonomy (GTDB): domain Bacteria; phylum Pseudomonadota; class Gammaproteobacteria; order Chromatiales; family Chromatiaceae; genus CAZOWL01. The sequence goes on from CAZOWL010000017.1 coordinate 51,805, forward strand.
GTGAGGATGCGGTAGGCGCGTCGGCAGATCTCGACCTTGCGCGCCTGGGTGTCGGCCTGTCCGTGCTCATCGAAGGCCATGACGATCACGGCTGCCCCGTAGCGGCGCACGAGCTGCGCCTGCGCAATGAAGCTGGCCTCGCCTTCTTTCAGGGAGATCGAGTTGACAACGCCTTTTCCTTGCTGGCACTTGAGGCCGGCCTCGATGACGGCCCACTTCGATGAGTCGATCATCACCGGCACGCGGGCGATATCCGGTTCCGCAGAGGCGAGGAACAGGAACCGGCGCATCGCCGCGACGGCATCGAGCATGCCCTCGTCCATGTTGACGTCGATCAGCTGCGCGCCGTTCTCGACCTGACCGGCGGCGACCTCGAGCGCCGTCTCGTAGTCGCCGTCCTTGATCAGCCGCTTGAACCGGGCGCTGCCGGTGACGTTGGTCCGTTCGCCGACATTGACGAAGAGGCTGTCCGCGCCGATGTTGAACGGCTCCAGCCCGGAGAGCCGGCAGGCAGGGGCGATCGCGGGGACGCGTCGCGGCCGATGGCGTTCAACCGCCGCGCTGATGGTGCGGATGTGCTCAGGCGTTGTGCCACAGCACCCGCCGACGATGTTGAGGAAACCGGCCGCCGCCCAGGCGCCGATCTCGTCGGCCATCTGCTCGGGCGTCTCGTCATAGCCGCCGAAGGCGTTCGGCAGACCGGCGTTCGGGTGCGCCGAGACGTAGGTGTCGGTGATTCGCGCCAGCTCCTCGACGTATGGCCGGAGCTCCTTCGGGCCCAAGGCGCAGTTGAGTCCGAACGAGAAGGGGCGGGCATGGCGCAGGCTGTTCCAGAAGGCCTCGGTGGTCTGACCGGTCAGCGTGCGGCCGGAGGCATCGGTGATGGTCCCCGAGATCATCACCGGCCAGCGCTTGCCGAGCCCTTCGAACAGGCCTTCCAGCGCGTAGACCGCCGCCTTGGCGTTCAGCGTATCGAAGACGGTCTCGATCAGCAGTAAGTCGACGCCGCCCTCGAGCAAGGCCGTTGCGGACTCGTGGTAGGCCGTGACCAGCTCGTCGAAGAAGATGTTGCGGTGCCCCGGGTCGTTGACGTCGGGGGAGATGCTTGCGGTGCGGTTCGTCGGCCCCAGGATGCCGGCGACAAACCTGGGTCGATCGGGAGTGCGCGCGGACCAGGCCTCGGCCGCTGCGCGGGCGAGGCGCGCCGCCTCGCGGTTGATTTCTGGGGCCAGATCTTTCATGCCGTAATCGGCCATCGCGATCCTGGTCGCGTTGAAGGTGTTGGTCTCGATAATGTCTGCCCCGGCCTCGAGGTAGCGCTCGTGGATCTCGGCGATCACCTGCGGCTTGGTCAGGACCAGAAGGTCGTTGTTACCCTTGAGATCCGATGGCCAGTCGGCGAAGCGCTCGCCGCGGTAGTCGGACTCCCCGAGGCCATAGCCCTGGATCACCGTGCCCATCGCCCCGTCGAGCATCAGAATGCGCTGGCTGATCGCCTCTTCGAGCTGTCGTAATCGGTCAGGATCCATTGCACCCCCGGAGCTTCATAGACAAGTATCTAAGACCATACCACTCTAACATGCCGCCACCGGCTCGCCTCAAACCGACCGGGGCGGGGGCCATGCCGAGCCGCTTACGATGAGATCCGCGCAGCACGTTCATTCCTTCGCCCTCCGGGAGAGGGTTTGGGTGAGGGAACGATCAGGGGCGAGACGACATTTCATATTCCAGGGCGGCTCGGCTCGCCCCATGATCGTTCAGCTGGTGTCGGCGGTTTGCCGAGCCAATAGCAGGAGATCACGTTCAAGGGCGCGAGGCCGCGCGACAGCGGTCGATGATCCGCGAGTGGACACGGGTAGCGGCTTGGCGTTCGGCCTTGCGAGGCCCATGTCACGAGCATCAAGACCTGCAAGAAGATGCAGCCAAGCGAACCGCAGAGCACCGATGGAGCCGAAGGATACGACCGCGAACGAAGGGTACAAGGGCTTCACCAACACGGCTTGCCCTTTCTTACCCTGCCACAAGGGTGTGCGGCGCGAGTTCAATTGCCTGTTCTGCTACTGTCCGCTCATCGCCTACCAGTGCCCGGGGCCGTACAAGGTCTACACGGACAAGCATGGTCTGCGGCGCAAAGATTGCTCCGCCTGTACCCTGCCGCATGATGGATACCATGCGTCGTGGCGCTTCATCCAGAAGTGGCTGGAGCAACCTGTGCCCTGGGATGGGCGCCCAGCCGACCCACGTCAAGTGAAGTTGACGAAAGCCCGCGAGTCAAATTGACAGTACTCTGAGTCACTGGGTAAGCTTGCTCGGCGTTCTGGGGGGTCTAATTCGTTAGCATCCATAACGAATCTACGTGATCTGCGTGGCCGGCCCAGCCAACATCTCCTGCCCCGATGCGCAGCGGAATCACCGTTGCGCTGGAGTCCTTGATGCGAATCCTCTTTGTCCATCCGAACTACAAATCCGGCGGTGCCGAGATCGCGGGCAACTGGTCGCCCGGTTGGGTTGCCTATGTCGCGGGCTATCTGAAATCCGGGGGCTACGACAACTATCGCTTTGTCGATGCCATGGTGGACGACCTGGGCGAGGAGCAGCTGCGGGCGATCTTTCGCGAGGAGCAGCCGGATCTGATCGGCACGACCGCCATGACACCGGCCATCTATACCTCGCAGAGGCTGCTGCAGATCGCCAAGGAGGAGTGTCCGAAGGCCGTGACCTTCCTAGGCGGGATCCATGCGACCTTCATGTTCCAGCAGGTCCTCAGCGAGGCCCCGTGGATCGATGCGATCGTGCGTGGCGAGGGTGAAGCGATCACGTTGAACCTCGCGCGCGCCGTTGACGAGGGGCGCTGGCCGGCGGACCGGCAGAGCATCAAGGGCATCGCCTATGTCGGCGAGGACGGCAAGGTGGTGGCGACGCCGGCCCAGCCTTCGATCAAGGACGTCGACTCGATCTGGCCGGACTGGAGCGTGCTCGAATGGAAAAAATACATTTATATCCCGATGGGCGTACCGGTGGCCACCCCGAACATGGCACGCGGCTGCCCGTTCACGTGCAGCTTCTGCTCGCAGTGGAAGTTCTGGCGCGACTACCGGGTGCGCGACCCGAAGAAGGTCGTCGATGAGATCGAGATGCTGATGAAGGAGCACGGTGTGGGCTTCTTCATCCTCGCCGACGAAGAGCCGACGATCAACAGGGCGAAATTCATCGAGTTCTGCCAGGAGCTGATCGATCGTAAGCTGGGGATCCTCTGGGGCATCAATACGCGCGTCACCGACGTGATGCGGGATGAGGAGCTGTTGCCCTTCTACCGGAAGGCCGGTCTGGTGCACATCTCGCTTGGCACCGAGGCCGCCGCGCAGCTGAACCTCGATCGCTTCGTCAAGGAAACGACCGTCGCGCAGAACAAGCGCGCCATCCAGCTGCTGCAGCAGAACGGCATCGTTACCGAGGCGCAGTTCATTGTCGGTCTCGAGAACGAGACCCGTGAGACGCTGGAAGAGACCTACCAAATGGTCATGGACTGGGGGGCCGATATGGCCAACTGGTCGATGTTCACGCCCTGGCCCTTCTCCGACATGTTCACCGAGCTCGGCGATAAGGTCGAGGTCTACGATTACTCGAAGTACAACTTCGTCACGCCGATCATGAAGCCGGATGCGATCGACCGCGCTGAGCTGCTCGACGGCGTCATGGCCAACTACCGCCGCTTCTACATGAAGCGCATGCTCTTCCAGTATCCCTGGGCCAAGGATCCGGTGCGCCGGCGCTATCTCCTCGGCTGCATCAAGGCCTTCCTGTTGAGTGCGATGCACCGCCGGTTCTACGACCTGGGCAAGCACAACTACTGGGGGCCGCTCGCGAAGAAGCTCATCCGGTTCGATTTCGACAAGACCAAGTCGAAGATCGTCGAGCCCGACCATAACGCCTGGAAGAAGGCCCCGCCGGCCAAACGGCCAGCCGTCGGAGCGACTGGTGCGGCACCCAAGGCCTGCGGTGGCGGCCATCAGCAGATGGCCGGGGCGGTACCGAAGGCCTGCGGCGGCGGCACACAGCAGATGACCGACGAGCAGATGGCGGAAGGGATTGCGGTACCGATCCCAAAGCCCAGCAAGGCTAGGGAGGAGGCGCTGCAGCACGATTGACCTGTTGACGCAAGAGCCCGCGGTGTAGGGTGTGGTTAGGAACGAACCGCACCGTTTTCGGATTGGACGGCGCCTGCAACATCTGCGGCACGCTCCCGGTTAACGCCAGTCCTCCAGCGGCAGCCCTGCGACCAGTCTACAGCGTACAGCGGACCGCAGATTTCGTGCTCGCTTTACAGGCGCAGGGCGCCGCGGAACGGAGTCGTGGGTAATTAGGGTCGCTAATGGGTGACCTCTTCACTTTCTCGATGTGCGATAGGACGTCTGACCCCTGCCGTAGGCATTTCAAATAAATAAATCTAATGGACCACCACCCCGAGCGCGCG
>CAZOWL010000018.1:0-56141 GCA_964583605.1 uncultured Chromatiaceae bacterium
GCCGGCTTCCGGCACGGGATCGGTCTGCCCTTTTACTCCGGATCTTTCATAGTAATCGCCGAGCAAGGGTCTTAGGCTCGCGAGATTGTCCCAGCGCGGAGGCGATCTACCTGCTTGCCCTCGATAGCTCACAGCATCGGCTTCAAGACCGCCGATGCGATCGCACAGCGTCTGAGAATCCCCGAGAGTGCCCTGATCCGCGCCCAGGCCGGGGTGCGACATGTCCTGCACGAGATGGCCGGCGAGGGACATTCCGTCGCCCATCGGCGGGACCTAGGCGCAGCGGAGCCAGGATCCAAACCGCCTATGCCGCCAGCCAGAAGGTCACCGGGCCATCATTCGTCAGCGAGACCTGCATGTCGGCACCAAAGCGGCCGACCTGGACCTCCCCGTGGCGCGCTCGCGCCTGCCTCACCAGATAGTCGAACAGCCGCTCACCTTCGCCCGGGGGTGCGGCCGGCGTGAAGCTCGCCCGGGTGCCCTTCTTGGTGTCGGCGGCGAGCGTGAACTGCGGCACCAGTAGGAGCCCTCCGGCGACATCGCGCAGGCTCAGGTTCATGCGGCCTTCGGCGTCTGGAAACACGCGATAGCTCAACAGGCGCTCCAGAAGGCGGTCCGCGCGGGCCTCGGTATCCTGGCGCTCGACGCCGACCAAGACCAGCACGCCGCGGCCGATCGCAGCGACCGCCTCCCCGGCCACGTCAACACGGGCAGAGCTCACCCGCTGGATCAGGCCGATCATCGCAGCTCTTTCGCGAACCGGTCAGTCGCCGCAACCAGCTCACGGACGATACCTGGCTCGAACGCCGCGTGACCGGCGTCGGGCACCATCTTGAGCTCAGACGCGGGCCAGGCCTGATGCAGGTCCCAGGCCGAGCGCGCCGGACAGATCACGTCATAGCGCCCTTGGACGATGACCCCCGGGATCGCGCCGATGCGACCCACATCGCTCAAGAGCTGGTTGGGGCGCAAGAAGGCGCGATTGACGAAATAGTGACACTCGATACGAGCCAGGCTCAAAGCCACCCGCGGATCTGAGAAGAAGGCCTGTACCTCCGGGTTGGCCCTCAGCGTGGCCGCGCGGCCCTCCCATCCTGACCAGGCCTGAGCGGCGCGGTGCCGCTCGACCTCGTCGCTGCCGACCAGACGACGATGATAGGCAGCAAGCAGATCGCCGCGCTCGGACATCGGGATTGGGGCGATGAAATCCTGCCACCACTCGGGGAAGATCCAGCTGGCACCCTCCTGGTAGAACCACCGGATCTCGGCATCCCGACACAGAAAGATGCCGCGTACGACGAGTGCCATGACCCGCTCGGGATAGGTCTCGGCGTAGGCCAACGCGAGGGTCGACCCCCAGGACCCTCCGAAGACCAGCCAGCGGTCGATGCCCAGCTCGACGCGGATGCGCTCGATGTCGGCGACAAGGTGCCAGGTCGAGTTGGCCGCCAGCTCGGCGTAAGGTGTCGAGCGGCCGCAGCCGCGCTGGTCGAAGAGTACGACGCGATAGCGCGCTGGGTTGAAAAAGCGCCGATGCGCCGGATCGCAGCCGGCCCCCGGCCCACCATGCAAGAAAAGGGCCGGCACGCCGTTCCGGCTTCCGCACTCCTCGACATACAGCTGGTGGACAGCATCGACATCCAGGCGATGCACGGCATAGGGCTCGGTCGGCGGGTAGATATACGGGGATTGAACGCTCATCGCATCCAGCATACGGGGGTCAAGGTCATGCCGCAATCCGGGCCTACCGGGATACGTGGAGCGCCGATCCGAGACGGTCGCATCGTGCACAAGGTTGTCATAGCATTGGCAGGACCCGCACGAGACCGGCGGATGTTAGGTCAGGCACGTCATACTTGGCTTCCTGGGCCCTCCCTTCGAGATCGAGAGAGGATTTGATGACCGATACGGCGACGTCTGCGCTCGCGATGGATGGATTGCTGCTCGGGCTCTGCATGGCCGGCACGCTCTTGGTCCTGGCCGCGGTCTTGGTCGTCCGCCTGCGTGCCCGCCGCCTCGATGCGCGCGCGGCGGCGGCCGCCCGGGAGGAGACCGAATCCGCGCTCCCTTGGCACAGCCTTGAAGTGGCCGACGTGCTCCAACGCCTCGACAGCACGAAGGGGGGTCTGAGCGCGGCCGAGGTCCAACGCCGTCGCGAGCGCCATGGTCCCAATCGACTGCCCGAGGCCGAGGCGCGCAGCCCGTTGATGCGGTTCCTGGCGCAGTTCCACAACGTGCTGATCTACGTGCTGATCGGTGCCGGGGTTGTCGTGACCTTGCTGCAGCACTGGGTCGATGCCGGCGTCATCTTCGGTGTGGTCCTGATCAATGCCGCGATCGGCTACATCCAGGAGGGCAAGGCCGAAGACGCCCTGCGCGCCATCCGTCAGATGCTCTCACCCCATACACTGGTGATCCGCAATGGCATCCGGCACGAGATCGACGCCGAGGACCTGGTGCCCGGCGACATCGTGCCGCTGCAGTCCGGCGATCGGATCTCGGCCGATCTGCGCCTAATCCAGACCAAGGGCCTGCAGATCGACGAGTCGGCCCTGACCGGCGAGTCCCTGCCGGTCGAGAAAGACATCAACCCGCGCTCGCCCGAGACCGTACTGGCGGATCGCCGCAGCATGGTCTACTCGGGGACCCTGGTCACGCGCGGGCAGGCAACTGGTGTCGTCGTCGCCACCAGCGCCGCCACCGAGATTGGCCGCATCAGTGCGATGGTGGCCGACGTCCGCCAGCTGACGACCCCGCTGCTGCGCCAGATCGCACAGTTCGGACGCTGGCTGACCGGGGCCATACTCGCGATCGCGGGCGTCACCTTCCTCTTCGGCGTGCTGCTCCGCGACTACACACCCGCGGATATGTTCTTGGCCTCGGTCGGCCTGGCCGTGGCCGCCATCCCGGAAGGCCTGCCGGCGATCATGACGATCACGCTCGCGCTCGGCGTGCGACGGATGGCGGGCCGCAACGCCATCATCCGCCGACTGCCCGCCGTGGAGACACTCGGCACGGTCGGCGTCATCTGCTCCGACAAGACCGGCACGCTGACGCGCAACGAGATGACGGTGCAGACCATCGAGACGGGCAGGCATCGTCTCAAACTGACCGGGCGCGGATATAATCCGCACGGCGGCATCGAGCAGCACGGCGTCGGCCACTCAGTCGACCAAGACGCCCAGCTCACGGAGCTCCTTCACGCGGTCGTGCTCTGTAACGACTCCTCCCTCGTTCGCGAAGGCGAGGAGTGGAGCGTCAATGGAGACCCCATGGAGGGGGCTCTGCTTATCGCGAGCGTCAAAGGTGGGCTCGATCCCAAGCTCGTCGGGAACCGCTACACGCGCACCGATGTCATCCCGTTCGAGTCCGAGCACAGGTTCATGGCGACGCTCCATCACAGCCACGAGGGGGACGCCTTCGTCTACGTAAAAGGCGCGCCGGAACGGCTCTTGGAGATGTGCTCGACCCAGCGCGAGGGCTTTGAAGTCGTCGCCCTCAATCACGAGCAATGGCTCGAGCGCGTCGAGGAGCTGGCCGCCGATGGCCAGCGCGTGCTGGCTATCGCCGCGAAGCCGGTCGGCCATGACAAGCTGGAGCTGACCTTCGACGACGTCGATCACGATCTGATCCTGCTCGGGCTGCTCGGTCTCATCGATCCGCCGCGGCAGGAGGCCATCGAGGCTGTGCAGCGCTGCCGACAAGCCGGCATCCGCGTCAAGATGATCACCGGCGATCATGGGCGCACAGCGCGGGCGGTCGCCGAGCAGCTCGACCTCGTCAACCACCATGACACCCTGACCGGCGCCCAGCTCGAGGAGATGAGCGACGAGGAGCTTCGGCGACGCGTCGAGCATATCGATGTCTATGCCCGCGTCAGCCCTGAGCACAAGCTGCGGCTGGTCTGTGCTTTGCAGGACGGAGAGCAAATCGTGGCCATGACCGGCGATGGCGTCAACGACGCCCCGGCGCTGAAGCGCGCCGACGTCGGCATCGCAATGGGCAACAAGGGGACGGAGGTGGCCAAGGAGGCCTCCGAGATGGTGCTCGCCGATGACAACTTCGCCTCGATCGCGCACGCCGTCGAGGAGGGCCGCACCGTCTACGACAACCTGATGAAATCGATCCTCTTCATCCTCCCGACGAACGGCGGCGAGGCCCTGATCATCCTCGGTGCCATCTTGTTCGGATTCACCCACCTGCCGATCACGCCGGTACAGATACTCTGGGTCAATATGATCACCGCGGTGACTCTGGCCTTGGCGCTGGCGTTCGAGCCCCCGGAGCGAGGCGTGATGGGCCGCCCACCACGCAATGCGAAGGAGCCTGTCCTGACACCGCTCTTTCTGTGGCGGATCCTCTTCGTTTCGGTCATCCTAATGGCTGGAACCTTCGGTCTCTTCGTCTGGGAGCTCGAGCAGAGCGCAGGCGTCGATCAGGCGCGCACGGTGGCCGTGAACACGCTGGTGATGTTCGAGATCTTCTATCTGTTCAACTCCCGCTTCGTGCTCGATCCCGTGTTGAACCGCAACGGTCTGCTCGGTAACCGGTACGTCCTCATCGCGATAGGCGTGCTGGTGGTGATGCAGCTCGCCTTCACCTATGCCGGACCCATGCAGGCCCTCTTCCACACCCAGGGCATCGATGCCGGCACTTGGGGCCGTATTGTGCTCGTCGCCGCCTCGGTGCTTGTGCTGGTCGAGGTGGAGAAGGCCGTCCTACGCCGGCGCCGGGCGCGACGGCGACAGGCGCTGCTCTCGACGGAGTCACCCCGATGAATCCGGAAAAGGTGGTCTTCGGTTTCTTCATCGTACTGGCCCTGACCTTGAACTTCGGTTTCTTCGTCGGCGACATCGACAACCCCGATCATCATCACGTCTGGGAGCTGTTCGCGGTGATCGTGGTCAATCTGATCGCCACGGTCCTGAAATTCGGCGATCGCAGCCAGATGGGGGCCGTCCTATTGGCCACGAGCCTCGTCGCCATCCTGCAGCTCGTGACTGCGGCCGTGATTTGGGCTGTTGCGGCGCATGCCACCGATGCCGGGATGACCGCGTCGATGATGTCGAGCATCGTCTCCCTCGCCGGCGGCGCGATGATCGCCAATGTGGTCTCGGTGGTGCTGCTCGTCATCGAGACCGTCATGCTCCGGCGTTGACCGCCGCGCCTGCACTGCGGAGCGAAGATGGGCATGGACCACATCGTCTTTCTCGTCTTTCGCCGCATGCGCACACCGCTTCTGGCGCTGATCGGCGCCTACTCACTGGCCATCACAGGCTTCGTGCTGATACCCGGCCAGGACGCGACAGGGGCAGCCTGGGGGATGACCTTCTTCCACGCCTTCTATTTCGTCTCCTTCATGTCGACGACGATCGGCTTCGGCGAGATCCCCTACGCCTTCACCGACGCGCAACGTCTTTGGGCCAGCTTTTGCATCTTCCTCACCGTCAGCGTTTGGCTCTATTCGGCCGGGACGCTCATCGCCCTGCTGCAGGACAAGACCTTTCAGCGCGCCGTGGCCGAGCTGCTATTCGCCAGGAGGGTGCGCCGCTTGAGCGAGCCCTTCTACCTCGTCTGCGGTTACGGCGAGACCGGCAGCGCCTTGATCCTGGCCTTGGCCGAGCGCGGTCAGCGCGCCGTCGCGATCGACATCAAGGCCGAGCGCGTCGCGCTGCTGCACCTCGAGAACCTGCCGGAGTTTGTGCCAGCGCTCACAGCCGATGCCCGTCGCCCGAGCTACCTGCTTAACGCCGGCCTGCAGCATCCCTTATGCGCCGGCGTGGCGGCACTCACCAATGTCAACGAGGCCAACCTCAAGATCGCTATCACAGCAAAGCTATTGCGCCCCGAGATCAAGGTTATCTGCCGGGCCGACTCGCTCGCGGTGGAGGCAAACATGGCCTCGTTCGGCACCGATCACATCTACGACCCCTTCGATACCTTCGCCGTCTACCTGACCACAGCGATCCAATCGCCGTGGCTCACACGCCTCTTCGAATGGCTAACCGGCGAGTCCAGCCGCACCCCGCCGGCATCGCGCCCGCCGCCAGACAAGGGCCGCTGGATCCTCTGCGGCTATGGTCGTTTCGGTCGCGCCCTGCACAAGCACCTGGCTCGGCAGGGCCTTGACGTCGTCGTGATCGAGGCGCGCCCGGAGCGGACCGGAAAGCCTGACGGAGCCCCGCTCGTCGTCGGGCCGGGCACAGAGGCCTCGACGCTCAAGGAGGCTGGTGTGGGAGACGCCGTTGGGATCGTCGCCGGCACGGACGACGACGCCAACAACCTCTCGATCATCATGACCGCGCGCGAGCTGAACAGCGCCTTGTTCGTCGTCGCCCGGGAGAACCAATCAGAGAACCATAGGCTCTTCTGTGCCGTGGACGCCGAGATCATCATGCACCCGAGCAGCATCATCGCCGAGCGCATTCAGCTGCTGCTGGCAACCCCCTTACTGGCCGTGTTCCGCGGGCTCGCCCGCTGCCAGGAGGAGGACTGGGCCCATCGTCTGGTCGATCGGATCAATGAGATCGTGCAGAAGGACCCGCTCGCAGTTTGGGAGCTGGTACTGGATTCGGAAATGGCACATGCCGTCGACTCGGCGCTGGCGACGGGCACCAATGTCCGCTTGGAGCAACTGACCGCCGATCCTCAGGATCGCGCTCGCACACTACCGGTCATTCCGCTGATGATCACCCGCGGCGACCAGAACGAGCTCCTGCCCGACGTCAGGCTTCCGTTGGCCCGCGACGATCGACTCCTTTTCTGCGGGCTCGCATGCGCCCGCTCACGCATGGCCTGGACGCTCGAGAACCCTCACGCCTTGTCTTATGTGCTGACCGGTGAGAGTCGTCGCCAAGGTCCGGTCTGGCGGTGGCTTGCACCGCGGCTCGACCGCCTGAGCATAAGGCTGGCTGGCCCGGGGAAGGCCGATTGAACTGGCTCCCAGCGCAACGGGCGGGCCACTACCAGACCAGGTCATCACCGAACCGGCAACGAACGCAGCGATCGGCATCTCGCGGATGACTTCTGCGGAGTACCGGAAGCGGACCCGTGGCATTTGGAAACTGGCGGCGGGGTGCCATACTAACGATCATGGGACGAGGCGAGCCACACCAGACGATGAAATGCCGCCTCGCCCCTGATCGTTCCCTCACCCCATCCCTCTCCCAGAGGGCGAGGGAGCGAAGGTGCTTCGCGATTTTCATAGTAAGAGACACCCCGACAAGCTCGCATTGTTATTGAGTCAATAATCAGTGTCTTCCTTAGGAGATGCCCACGGTCGTTAATCAGGGACAATGAGCCCGTCTGCGCCCTGCCCCAATGTGAGGTCACTCCATGAGCCAGTTGATTCATCGTCTCGGTCTGGAGCATCGGCGCCTCGCTCGCCTGCTGGACCTCTTTGAACGCCTGTTGGACCGATTCAGTGAAGGGACCGAGCCGGATTTCGAGCTGATGTGCGAGATGCTTGAGTACATGGAGCTCTATGCTGATCAGGTCCATCACAAGACCGAGGACCTCATCTTCGCCCGGTTGCACAGCGTTGGCGTCGAGAAGTGCGAGATCATCGACATACTGGCGCATCAGCATCGGCTGCTCAGCCAGATGAACCGCCGATTTCGCCGGTCACTGGAGGGGATTGTGCAAGAGGAGGTGCTGCGCCGCGATGAGGTCGAGATCCAAGGGCGCGAGTTGATCGCCGCGCTTCGCCAGCATATGGATCTCGAGGACCGCGAGGCCTTCCCCCTCGCCGTGGCACATCTATCCGAGGAGGATTGGGCTGCGATCGAGCAGCTCGCACCGCGCTCAGACGACCCTCTGTTCGTGGTGCCGGACACGGCACGCTTTCGAAGCCTCTATCAAGTGCTCATGGATCAGGCTGGCGACTGACAATCCCACGGAGCCCACGTAGAATTAGAGCCTCCGAACCCTGACACGCATGAGCCTCAATGGCGCGATCTTTGGCAAGGCAGAACATCCGCGCCCTGGACGCGAAATCTGCCCGCAAGCAACCGACGCGCCGACGGCTTGAGAGTCCGAGACCTGATCGATGAAGTTCCAAAACATCGTTGGCTTCAAGCATGACTCGGCTCACCCACTCGGCGTGCTGATGATCAACCTTGGCACCCCGGACGCCCCGACCAAATCGGCTGTGCGCCGCTATCTGGCCGAGTTCCTGGCCGATCCGCGCGTGATCGAGGCACCTCGATCGTTATGGTGGCTGATCCTTCATGGATTCATCCTTCGCGTTCGCCCAGCGCGGTCCGCGAAGGCTTACCAGTCGGTGTGGACCGAGCACGGGTCCCCCCTTCTGACGATCTCGCGCCGACAGGCCGCAGCGCTGCAGGAGCGCCTTGCTGGGCGGATTGTCGGAGCGGTCCAGGTCGAGCTCGGCATGCGTTATGGTAATCCTTCGATCTCTTCGGCCTTGGACAAGCTTCGCGACAGCAACATCCGGCGGCTCCTCGTCTTACCCCTGTATCCGCAATACTCCGGGACGACGACGGGCTCTACATTCGACGCCGTCACGCGCGCGTTGGCGGCCTGGCGCTGGATTCCGGAGGTCCGCTTCGTCAATCAGTACCACGACGAGCCGGCCTACATCGATGCCCTCATCCAGCGCATCCGTGCGCACTGGGCGGAGTATGGTGAGCCGGAGCGGTTACTCTTTTCTTTTCACGGGATTCCTAAGGATTATTTCCTCAACGGCGATCCCTATCACTGCCAATGTCATAAGACGGCGAGGCTCGTCAGCGAGGGCTTGGGTCTGCCCCGCGATCGCTGGCAACTCACGTTTCAGTCCCGGTTTGGGAATAAAGAGTGGCTCAAGCCGTACACCGGCGAGACGCTGAGGGAATGGGCGATGACCGGGGTTGATTCGGTCCATGTCGTCTGTCCCGGCTTCGCGGCGGACTGCCTTGAGACGATCGAGGAGATTGGCGAGGAAAACCGCAAGTACTTCCTCGAGGCGGGGGGCAAGGAGTATGGCTATATTCCCTGTCTCAACGATACGCCACCCCACATGGAGATGCTGGCCGATCTGATCCAGCGTCACATCCAAGGTTGGCCCGAGGCACCTGTATGGTCGCCGGTCATGGCCAAGGACGCGGTCTAGGGCTCGATTGTCACGCCACCGGCCCCATGTCCTTCGGTACTCAAGCCAACCCGCTATCAAGATTGTGACTCAATCGGCCCGACCTATCGAGCTTCAACTCCATCAGCGCTCGCGCATTCTTGAAATCCTGTTCGACGACGGTGCGCGATTCCGCCTGCCATGCGAGTACCTCCGCGTCTACTCACCCTCCGCTGAGGTCCGCGGTCACAGCCCCGAACAGGCTAAGCTACAAGTCGAAAAGGAGTCAGTTACCATCACCGACCTTCGCCAGATCGGCAACTATGCGGTCAAGATCTCATTCGATGATGGGCATGACTCAGGACTATACGATTGGGGTTATCTCTATAAGCTGGGTCGCGCGTGGCAGCCGCTCTGGCAGACCTATCTAAGTCGGTTAGGTGAGGCTGGGCGCGAGCGCCACGCACCCGATCCCTTCGAGAGCTTACTGTTGAATGGGCAAGCCCCTTCCGAGCTGCCTAGATCGGAGCCCTAACGATCATGGGGCGAGCCGACCCACCCCGGACGATGAAATGTCGCCTCGCCCCTAATCGTTCCCTCACCCCAACCCTCTCCCAGAGGGCGAGGGAGCGAAGGTGCCACGCGATTTTCATGGTAAAGGTTACATCATCCCCAGCTCGAGGCGTGCCTCGTCAGAGAGCCGTTCCGGTGTCCACGGCGGCTCCCACACCAGCTCGACATCGATGGCGCCAACACCCTCTACGCTGGCCACGGCATTCTTCACCATCATCGGCATCATGCCGGCTACGGGACACGAGGGGGCTGTCAGGGTCATATCGATTGCAATATCCCCCTCGCGGGAGATGTCGATCTTGTAGATCAGTCCCAAGTCATAGATATTGACTGGTATTTCTGGGTCGTGAACATTGCGCAATGCCGCAATGATAGGCTCCCGGAGTTCTTCGGCGTCCATGCGCTCCACTAGCACCGACATATCGTGGCCAACCATCGCGCGGTCCGAGGCCCGGTCCGAATCCGGTTCATCCCGGCCGAAGCCGGCAAAGCGCGCCAATCTATTCATGCTCGACCTCGTTGACTACTCAAACGATTCTTGCTCCAGCCGCGACCCGACCTGCTCGGAGACATGCTCGCGCAGGGCAGCCGGGGCAAGACCAGCTAGAATCTCCTCGGCAAAGCCGAGGCACAGGATACGCCGCGCCATTGCGGATGCTATTCCGCGAGAGCGTAGATAGAAGAGCTTCTCCGGCTCGATTTGTCCGACCGTGGTGCCATGGCTGCACTTGACGTCATCGGCATAGATCTCCAGCTGCGGCTTGGTGTCGATCTCAGCTCTCGGCGATAAGACCAGGTTATTATTGACCATCTGGGCGTCGCTCTTCTGAGCATCCACCGCCACACGGACACGACCATCGAAGACGGCGCGCCCCTGTCCGTAGAGAATGCCTTTGAATCGCTCACGGCTCGTGCATCGAGGCAGCCCATGCTCAACGTCGAGATGGAAGTCCAGCAACTGCTTGTCGCCGGCGAGATAAAGCCCGGCGAGCTCGCAATCGGCACCCTCACCCGCAAATCGCGCCACCAGATCCGTCCTCGCCCAAGCCGCGCCCAGACCCAAATTGATCCCCGCATAACGGCTTTCGCGACTGAGCCGCAAATAGAGACCGGTGACGTGAAATGCCTGAGGGCTCTCGGACTGAATTCGGTAGTGCTGCAGCCGGGACTCTTGCCCGAGCGAGACCTCGGCGACCGAATTGGTGCAGTAGAGACCGGAATCTAGGCCCAGATAGCGCTCGATCAGGGTCGCCTGAGCCGAGTCCCCCAGCACGACCAGATGGCGTGGCTGGGCGACCCGCGGCTGGTCAGCCCCAACCGAGAGATGAATCAGCTCGATTGGCTTCTCCAGGCGAGCCCCGCGCGCCAGAAACACCACCAGACCATCGTCGATCCCGGCGGTGTTCAGCGAGGCGAAGACATGAGTACCCTCCCCTGCGACACGGGTCAAATGCTCTCGTAGTGCCTCGGAATCGCTATCCAGGGCCTGCCGCATGCTGGTAATGCGCACCCCACGGGGAAGGTCGCCGAAGTTAGAGTGCTCGACAGAGTAGCGCCCGTTGACCAACACAATCTGATAGCTGTCGAGGCCTGGTATCCGCCGCGCAGCCACCTCGTCGCGTCGCAGCGAGGCGAGACCGGGCTCGACCGGAGTGAATTCCTGTTCTAGCAGCCCCTTCAGACTCGTATAGCGCCATGCCTCCTGTCTGGCGGTCGGCACCCCCAACGAGCGTGCCCGCGCCAGCGCGTTGCGCCGCTCGGCCGCAAGCCACCCGACTTCGGGCCCAGGTAACCCGGCCTTCGGCAGCCAGCGCTCAAGGCTGATCGTGTCTTGCGCACTCACGCTGCGGCCTCTTCACCTGTGATCCAGCCATAGCCCCTGGCCTCGAGCTCCAACGCCAGCTCCTTGCCACCGGAGCGGATGATCCGCCCGCGGGCGAGGACATGCACGTGATCAGGCTGAATGTAGTTCAGCAGCCGCTGGTAGTGCGTCACGACGATCATCGAGCGCTCCGGGCTGCGGAGCGCGTTGACCCCGTCGGCCACCAGACGCAATGCGTCGATATCAAGGCCCGAGTCAGTCTCATCAAGGATCGCCAGCTTCGGCTCCAAGATGGCCATCTGAAAGATCTCGTTGCGCTTCTTCTCACCACCGGAGAAGCCCGCGTTCACATCGCGCTTGAGCAGCGTATCGTCAAGGTGGAGTACTTTGAGCCGTTCTTTCATCAGCCGCATGAAGGAGACCGAGTCGAGCGCCGGCTCACCGCGCGCCCTGCGTACCGCGTTCAACGCCTCCTTCAGGAAGTAGGTGTTGTTGACTCCGGGCAGCTCTACTGGGTACTGGAAGGCTAAGAAGAGCCCCCTCTGCGCGCGCACTTCAGGCTCGAGGCCCAGCAGATCCTCGCCGTCGAAGAGGATCTCACCAGCATTTACGTCATAGCCATCGCGGCCCGACAGCACGTAAGACAAGGTGCTCTTTCCCGAGCCATTCGGGCCCATGATCGCGTGAACCTCGCCGGGGCCGACCTCGAGGTCGAGGCCGGTAAGAATCTCACGGCCTTGGACGCTGGCCCTCAAGCCTTTGATCGTCAGCATAATACCTTCTCCAATGGGCAGTCTTTCGAACGCCGCCAGCGCGCCTATCCGGATCTCGTGGAGCGCAAGACGCTAGCCCACCGCCCCTTCCAGGCTAATGCTAAGCAATTTTTGTGCCTCTACAGCGAATTCCATCGGCAGCTCTCTGAACACCTCTTTGCAGAAGCCATTGACGATCATCGAAACCGCATCCTCTTCGGACATCCCGCGGGAACGACAATAGAACAACTGGTCTTCGCTGATCTTCGACGTCGTCGCCTCGTGCTCCATCTTGGCTGTCGGATTCTTCACCTCGATGTAGGGAAACGTATGTGCCGCCGAGCGGTCCCCGATTAGCAGGGAGTCACATTGCGTGTGGTTGCGTGCGCCCTCCGCGCGTTGGGCAATGCGGACGAGTCCGCGATAGGCCTGCTGGCCATGGCCGGCGGCGATGCCCTTCGAGACGATCGTCGAGCGCGTGTTGCGACCTAGGTGGATCATCTTGGTGCCTGTGTCGGCCTGCTGCCTCCCTTTCGTGACCGCGACCGAATAGAACTCACCGATCGAGTCATCGCCGCGCAGCACACAGCTCGGATATTTCCAGGTAATCGCAGAGCCCGTCTCCACTTGAGTCCAAAAAATCTTCGAGCGCGCGCCCCGACAATCCCCCCGCTTGGTCACGAAGTTATAGATTCCGCCGCGACCCTGCTCATCCCCCGGATACCAGTTCTGGACCGTCGAGTATTTGATCTGGGCATCGTCCTTCGCGACGAGCTCGACGACCGCGGCATGAAGCTGATTCTCATCTCGCATCGGCGCCGTACAGCCCTCCAGGTAGCTGACATAGCTGCCCTTTTCAGCAATGATCAAGGTCCGCTCAAACTGGCCGGTGTTGCGCGCATTGATGCGGAAGTAGGTGCTGAGCTCCATCGGACAACGCACCCCTTCCGGCACGTAGACAAAGGTCCCGTCGCTGAAGACCGCCGAGTTCAGCGCCGCATAGTAATTGTCCGTGTACGGAACGACTGACCCGAGGTAGGGCTCCACTCGCTCCGGGTGATCACGCACGGCCTCCGAGATCGAACAGAATATGACGCCGGCCTCGGCCAGTTTCTCGCGAAATGTCGTCGCCACCGACACGCTGTCGAAGACTGCGTCGACGGCGACACCGGCGAGGGCCGTCTGCTCTTCGATCGGGATGCCAAGCTTGTTATAGGTCTCGATCAAGACCGGATCTACCTCGTCGAGGCTCTTCGGACCGTCCTTCTTTTTCGGCGCAGAGAAGTAGGAAATCGCTTGAAAGTCGATCGGCGGGTAGTGCACCGAGGACCATTGCGGGGGCGTCATCGTCAGCCAGTGGCGGAAGGCCTTCAACCGCCACTCCAATAGGAACTCTCGCTCGCCCTTACGCGCCGAGATCGCCCGCACGACGCCCTCATCCAACCCCGGCGGCAGCGTATCCGAGTCGATCTCTGTGACGAAACCGTGCTCATATTCCGCGCGAACGATATCGTCGACGACAGGGGCTGAGCTCATCTTGTCTCTCCAGAAATTCCGAGCATTTCACTAGGTTTTAGATGTACGCGCCATCCGTGGCCTTTCAAGGCCGTCTGATCGCCCATCGGCAGATTGTCAATCGCCGATCCTGGTTACAATCGTCTCAGGCCGTCGTGTCGGGCCGTGCGTCCCGCAACATCGAGTGAAATTGCGCACTGAGTCATCATCGTTCTGTGCCGCTCGGATTTCAACCCCCCGGCATGTCCCTCCTCATGCCCGACTGCGGACCATGGCATCGGCGATCCACGCCTCTGCCGCGTCGTGCCCGGGGGCCTTTCGCACAAAGCCGCCGTCAGCTTCGCATTCAGGAGGAGAAGGAAGAGACGCACCGGGCGGCCCAAGGTCTCGTGCGGTTCCGCTCCGAGCAACCAGCCGCCGAGCGGGAAGATTCGCCTACCCCACCGTGTCGCGTGCAAGTACGCGCTTATCTGAGGCGCTTATCTGAGACTCTGATCTGGGACTCGCCTGCCGGATGGCGAAGGATTTGGGTCTTTCCCCGAGGAACGACAGAGGCGGTCGGGCAAGCTATGGTGCTACCGCCAAGACGCATGTAGGTTTGGTGCAAGAAGGAGGGCGAGTATTCGCGGCACACGAATCGCTCTCGCTCGCCGCCACCGGCATGGTGCCGCTGGCCGTCTTCTTTCTCGCTGTCTTTGGCGGCCAGTGGCTGTCCTGACGAAAGGCGGGCGCGGCATGCCCCCTCATGAGCGGTCCCTTTGAGGATCCTCCTTGCTCCGCGCCGAGCTCGCTTCGAGCCGAGAAGCGGGCCTGCCGATCAATGAAATGCTCCGTCGACCTCCTCCTCGGCCGCCAGCCAATCCTCAACCTCGTGGCCAGGGGCGAAACCGCGCTGCTGCGCGCGCAGATAGGCCAACTCACGGATCCGCACGTCCCTCAATTCATGCGCCGTGGGTCTCTGGGGACGGGCATTGGCGCTGGCCAACCAACGCGCCTCAGCAGCGGCCTGCTGGGATAGTGTCGAGGCAACCTGCTCCTCGCTCCGATAGAGATACCGATGTCCGGTCTTCATGGGACTTCACCTCGCGGACTCTTGAAGAAACCTGCTGTCCCTTGCAACATATTGAAGCGTTTCGACAAAAGGACCGACGAGAAGCCGTTTCGTCGGCGCCTATAATCCATTCGTCGATCAATCCAAATGTAGTCTAACGGTTTAGTCTAGTAAGCGCGTCCGTAGAAATACGTATACGCCAATGGCAAGGCCGCTTGGCGGCATGGCTGTGCCTGCGTTGCCAGCGTCTCACCCTCCAGTCGTGAGCTACCCTCGCATCTCGTTGTCAGGGTGCTTGAGGGCCTCCGCCGCAGGTCTCTATACTGAGGGACACGGTCAGACGCACGGCCTGCGCCTGAGCTTAAGATGAGATCCGCGCAGCACGATCGCTCCCTAAACCCTGGAAGAGGGATGGGGTGAGGGAACGATCAGGGGCGAGGCGACATTTCATAGCCCGGGGTAGCTCGGCTCGCCCCATGATCGTTAGATGGATGAACTATGCCTGTGAAGCCCTTCCAACCTCGCTGCCGCACCCTTCTCGGGCCAGGGCCGGCCGATGTCCATCCACGCGTGCTGGCGGCGATGGCGCGACCCACGATCGGACATTTGGACCCTCAATTCGTGGGCATGATGGACGAGATCAAGGACCTACTCCGCTATGCCTTTCGTACCGAGAACCCGTTGACGATGCCCGTCTCCGGCCCGGGCTCGCTGGGCATGGAGACCTGCTTCGTCAATCTCGTCGAGCCAGGTGACAAGGTCGTGGTCTGTGTGAACGGCGTCTTCGGCGGCCGCATGAAGGAGAATGTCCAGCGGCTCGGCGGCATCCCCGTGGTTGTCGAGGACCCCTGGGGCCGAGCCGTGGATCCAAACAAGCTCGAGGACGCGCTTCGCGGCAACCCCGACGCAAGGCTGCTCGCCTTCGTACAAGCCGAGACGTCAACGGGGGCATGCTCAGACACCAAGACCCTGATCGATATCGCCCATCGTCACGACTGCCTGGGCATTGTGGATACCGTGACGGCCCTAGGCGGAAGCGAGCTCGAGGTCGACAGCTGGCATATCGATGTCGCCTATGCCGGCTCGCAGAAATGCCTCTCCTGCACACCGGGACTCACCCCAATCACCTTCAACGGGCGGGCGCTGGAGCGCCTCAACGGCCGGCGCACGCGGGTGCCGAGCTGGTTCATGGACCTCAACCTCGTCCTCGGTTACTGGGGCGGTACCGAGCGGCGCACCTACCACCACACGGCGCCGGTCAATGCGCTGTACGGCCTGCATGAGAGCCTGGTGATGTTGCGCGAGGAAGGTATCGCAGCCGCCTGGGAGCGCCACCGACGCCACCATCTCGCCCTGCGCGCCGGTCTCGAAGCCCTCGAGCTCGAGCTCATCGTGCCGGAAACCGAGCGCCTGCCCCAGCTCAACGCCGTCGCCATCCCGCATCGCATCGACGACATGACGGTGCGTCGCAGGCTACTCGATGATTACAACATCGAGATTGGCGCCGGCCTGGGGGACTTGGCTGGCAAGATCTGGCGCATTGGGCTCATGGGGCACAGCAGCCGCCGGGAAAACATCCTGCTGTGCATCGCTGCCCTTGCCACGGTGCTGCACGACCTCGGTCACCCTGCCGAGGCAAACACGGCCCTATCGGCCGTAGATCGCGCGCTAAGCGCCTGAGGAATGAGACGAAATTCGCGAAGCCGATGCGCTCCCTCGCCCTCCGGGAGTGGGTTGGAGGGACGATCCGAGGCGAGCGGATATTCCATGACCGGGGACAGCTCGACTCGTCCCATGATGGTGAGCGCCGACAAGAATGACGCGCGCTGATCGCGGTTGGCCATCACTCCGCATCATCTTGACCGGCGCATTGGCCGGCCTCTTCGTCTCCCTGCAACACCTGTTGCCTCACCACCGCCTGTCCCGGCTGATCGGCTGGCTCGCGACCCGCGATTGGCCCGTGCTGAAGGACCTATCGATCAGGCTGTTCATCCGTCTCTTCGGCGTTGAGATCAATGAGGCCGTCGAGCGCGAGCCAAGCGCCTATCCAAACTTCAACGCCTTCTTCACACGCGCGTTGCGCGTCGATGCACGCCCGCTCGATACGGAGCGATCGGTCGTTGTCAGCCCAGCTGACGGGATGCTGAGCGAGTGGGGGTCAATCCGTCGCGATCGTCTCGTTCAGGCCAAAGGACGTGACTTCAGCTTGACTGAGCTGCTCGGGGGCGATGAGACCATATCATCGGGTTTCCATGAAGGGTCTTTTGCCACGATCTATCTGTCACCGCGCGATTATCATCGGGTTCATATGCCCCTCGCTGGTGAGCTGCAAACGGAGCTCTTTATCCCAGGACGCCTATTCAGCGTCAATCGGATCACATCTCAGCGAGTGCCGCGCCTCTATGCCCGCAACGAACGCCTGGTTTGCCTCTTTGACACCCAAGTCGGACCCATGGCCTTGGTCTTGGTCGGCGCCATCTTCGTTGGGAGCATCCAGACGTCATGGGCAACACCTACAATGAGATCCGCGCAGCACGTTCGCTCCCTCGCCCCCTGGGAGAGGGTTGGGGAGAGGGAACGATCAGGGGCGAGGCGACATCTCATCGTCCGGGGTGGCTCGGCTCGCCCCATGATCGTGAGAGCGACCCCCTCCCGGTATGCGGCGCGGCGCTGGGACTATACGAGTGACGGCGCACCGATCCGTCTCGCGCGCGGGGCAGAGATGGGCAGGTTCAACATGGGCTCGACGGTCATCCTGCTGTTGCCGCCCGGCACTGCCCGCTGGACAAAGGACCTCGCCCCAGGGGGCCGGGTCCGAATGGGACAGGCGATGGGCTGGTTAACATCGACGGCCGACGCACCGCAGGCGCCCGCGAGCCCCGCTCACCCCGCTGAGCAAGCCAGATAAGGTGCGGCGGAGACTAAGCCCGCTCGATGGGGAAGGACAATACCTGGTCGATGTGCGACAGACCGAGGCCCCGCATTAGCAGCCGCTCGAGGCCGAGGGCGACGCCCGAGGCCTCGGGCAGCCCGGCAGCGAGCGCGGCCAGAAAGGCCTGGTCGATCGGTGGTACCGGCTGGCCCGCGGCAGCTCGCGCGCGGAGGTCCCTCTCGAAACGCCCGCGTTGCTCCGCCGCGTCCGTCAGCTCTTGAAAGCCGTTCGCCAATTCAAGGCCGTCCAGATAGAGCTCGAAGCGCTCGGCAACAGTCGTTGGCCCCTCGCGCCGGCGCGCTAGGGCCGCCTGGCTCGGCGGGTAGTCGTAGACGAAGGTGAGCTGATTCCGACCGAGTCCCGGCTCGAGGCAATGGCTGAGTAGAAGGTCGAGCCAACCGTCACGATTCAGCGTCAAGGCCTCGGCGCCGCCAATGCCCTGCTCGGCCGCGACCTGCGCCAAGTCTCGCGCGCTGGCATCCCAAGGATCCAGCCCCAGTCGCTCATGGAACAGATCGCGGTAAGCGATGCGCTCCACGGCGAGATCCGATCGGCCTAATGCCGTGCGCACCAGGTTGGCCACCTCATCCATGAGCTGCCGATAATGCCAGCCGGGCCGATACCACTCGAGCATCGTGAACTCGGGGTGGTGGTAGCGACCGCGCTCGCCGTCGCGGAAGACTCTGGCGATCTGATAGATCGGACCGCTGCCCGCAGCCAGCAGGCGTTTCATCGCCAGCTCGGGCGAAGTATGCAGGTACAGCGCCCGCGACTCATTGCCCAACGACACGCGGGTCATGAGACTGGCCAGCGCGGGGTCTGTCGTCGTCGCATGAGAGAGAATCGGTGTCTCGACCTCGAGCACGCCGGCGGCGTCGAAGAAGGCGCGGATACGACCAAAGAGTAGCGCGCGCGCGCGCAGGACGTCGACTCGGGCGCTCGGCCGCCAGTCGGCGACGCTACTCTTCCTTGGCGCGGGAGACATAAGTGCCGGTGCGTGTATCGACCTTGATCAGCTCGCCGGACTGCACGAACAAAGGCACGCGAACGACAGCCCCGGTCTCCAGTGTCGCCGGCTTGCCGCCGCCCCCCGAGGTATCCCCTTTGAGCCCCGGGTCAGTATCGGTGATCTCCAGGACCACGAAATTGGGCGCCTCGACAGTCAGTGGGACCCCATTCCATAACGTGATGTTGCACATATCCTGCTCCTTGATCCACTTGGCCGCCTCGCCGACGGCAGCGACATCGGCAGTGATCTGCTCAAAGCTGTCGGGATCCATGAAATGCCAAAGCTCACCATCACTGTAGAGATACTGAAGCGGCGTCTCCACAACATCAGCCGCCTCGACCGTTTCACCTGATTTGAAGGTCTTCTCTACAACCCGCCCGGTCTTTAGATTGCGGACCCGGACCCGGTTGAAGGCCTGTCCCTTGCCCGGTTTGACGAACTCATTTTCAACGATGGTGTAGGGGTCCCCATCAAGCATAATCTTGAGTCCCCCGCGGAACTCGTTAGTGGTGTAGCTGGCCATCGGTACTGCACCTCATGTGGAGCGAAAAAATTTTTGTATGTTAGCGCGAAGTCTTGGCTTGTGTCAGGCTCCAGCCTGGCGGCGCGATCTGGCCACGGCCATCACTCGTGCGGGGGACCTGATCGAGGCGGTGGGTCTGGAGCCGGACCAATCACCACCGTTGGCGACCTCTGCCAGACGCGACTTCCCAGTGCTCGTGCCACGCGCCTATGCCGCGCTGATAGAGCGCAACGCCCCGGCCGATCCGCTCTTACGCCAGGTCTTGCCACTAGCCGCCGAAGACGAGCAGCACCCGGGGTTCCTCTGTGACCCGGTAGGTGATGCGCGGGCGCGGCGTGCCCCGGGATTGCTACAGAAGTATTCCGGACGTGCCCTGCTCATCCTAACCAGCGCATGTCCCATTCATTGCCGCTTCTGTTTCCGACGTCACTCATCAAGAAACCTGGGAATAGGGCGCACCGATCGTTTAGCACAGGCACTTGCCCACGTGGCAAACGATCGATCCATCCGCGAGGTGATCCTCAGCGGTGGAGACCCATTGCTGCTCGACGACGAGGATCTGGCAAGGCTCATCACCGATCTCGAGGCGATTCCGCACCTAGCGCGGCTGCGTGTCCACACGCGCATGCCAGTCGTCCTCCCGTCCCGGATCGACCCCGGCCTCTGCCGGCTCCTGGCCGGCAGCTCGTTGCGGACCATCATCGTCATTCACGCGAACCATGCCCAGGAGCTCGGCCGCGACGCGCGAATCGCACTGGCGCATCTGCGTGAGGCCGGACTATCGCTCCTTAACCAGTCCGTGCTACTCAGAGGAGTCAACGATGACGCCGAGCGCCTTTGCGAGCTCAGCGAGGCCCTGTTCCATGAGGGCGTCTTGCCTTACTACTTGCATCTACTGGACCCTGTCCAGGGAGCGGCACATTTCGAGGTGCCCAGCGCGCACGCGCGCCGCCTGCTGGCCCAGGTGCGCGGGCGCCTCCCAGGCTATTTGGTCCCGCGGCTGGTGCGGGAGGTGAGCGGGCAACCCGCCAAGGTACCCATAGCCTGAGAGAGGGCCCGTATCACCCTCGAAGCGGCGCGACCCGCCTCATTTGTGGACGGGGCTGCCACAGATGCCATCCCCGTCACGGACTTCACCGGCTGAGGTATTATCCTCTTCGCCTCTAGGTCGATAATGCCTCTGCTTGGCGTGGCATGAACCGATAGGGGAACGCGAGTACCCTCCGTCGCCCTGTCTTGCGAGCAGGCAACAGAGCGTGAGACAGGGTATTCGTATCGACATGACAAGCCATTCCCAGACTGTCCATC
Source organism: uncultured Chromatiaceae bacterium (assembly GCA_964583605.1). Lineage (GTDB taxonomy): Bacteria > Pseudomonadota > Gammaproteobacteria > Chromatiales > Chromatiaceae > CAZOWL01. Next base: position 20,556 of record CAZOWL010000018.1, read on the forward strand.
TACTGATCCTCACATCGCGAGCCGACGAGGCTGCAGACATCATCACGACGCTGCGCACCGGAGGCATTCCAGCAAGGGGGTTGTACACATCTCAGTGTGAGCGAATCGCCGAGCTCACCTCGACGGCAGAGCCAATCGATCTGATCCTCTGCTGCGCGAACGATCCTGCGATCGAGGCGTCGCAGGTCATGGCGCATTATCGAGCGATCACCGCCGATATCCCGCTCGTGATCCTCACCTCCGCGTCTGCCGATCCGGCCGTCTTTCTCGATGCCCTTCGTGCTGGCGCTCGCGACCTGGTTCCGCGAGGGCAGATTGAGCGTCTCCAGCTGATCGTCGCTCGCGAGCTCGCCGACCGGCGGGCGCGCGAGCGCCTCACGCAACTAGAGCTACAGCTACAGCTATGCGAGCAGCGGGCCCTCGAGCTCGTGGAGAAGGCTGATGATCCGATCGCCGTCGTACGTGAAGGCGTGCACATTTACACGAATGCCGCCTATCAGCGGCGGTTCGGCTTCGCCACCGCTGAGGAGCTCGACGGGCTGCCACTTCTCGATTTGATCGGCCCTGAGTATCACGAGCCGGTGCGCGAGCTGCTTCGCCGCGACGAGGAGGCCGACTCTTCAGAGCTATCGATTGACACCCAGGTATCCTGCCTGCGCGCCGACGGGACCTCTTTCCCAGCCATGCTCACGCTATCGCGGGCCGAAACGGATGGCGCGCCCTGCCTGCGCGTGACTCTGCGCGACGCAGCGGTGGGAGCGAGCCCTACAACGACTGCGATTGACGCGGAGACCGGGCTCGCCAATCGTTCTACCCTGCTGAGCGAGATCCAGGAGCGCCTAGACCGTTCCGCGACTTCTGATCCCGCTGATCCCGCCCCTTTCGCGCTGCTCTATATTGGCATAAACGGGTTTGAGGAGATCATGCGCACCGCCGGCTCCGTGCGCACGTTCGAGATCGCCGCCGGGTTCGGGGTCACCCTGCGCCGTCTGGCCCCACCCAACGCTCTAGTCGCACGCCTCACAGACGACGGCTTCATGCTGCTGTCCGACGATCTCGATCCGGCCGAGGCCAAGGCGCTCCTGGTGACAATTCGACGCGAGATTCGCCTCCCGGTGACCTTGCCGAACCGAGACACGGCCCAGCCCGACTGCATCACCGGGCTCGTCGGGTTCGACGGCGGTGATGCGTCCCCGGGCGAGCTGATCGACCAGGCCTACGCCAATGCCTTCAAATCCTTGGCCCCTGAGGAGGGCTTGGTGACCACGGAGGGCCCACCCCTCCAGGGAGCCGCACTTGAAGGCACTCGGGTGCAAACCGACGTCGCCGACCGCGAAATCGCCGAAAAGATCGATGACGCGCTGCGCACAGACGGCTTCAAGCTCGTCTACCAACCCATTGTGAGCTTACTGGGAGACAGCCAAGAAAATTACAGCGTTCTGGTTCGTCTGCTCGACGAGCAACAACGCCTGCACGAGGCCCGCGAGCTCGTCGGCCCCGCCGTGCGCACGGGGCGGATCGAGGCGATGGACCGCTGGGTCCTCCGGGAAGGGATCAAAGAGGTCGCTGAGCAGCGCAGGAATGGTCAGAAGATCAACTTCTTTATCAACCTCGCCGAGCGGACCTTCCTCGAGCCCACCCTGCTTCTGTGGATCTGCGATCGACTGCGCGAATACGAGGCTCGCGGCAGCTGGCTCACCTTCCAGTTTCAAGAGATCCATGCCCGCCAGCATCTCACGCGCCTTAACAAGGTCGTCGACGGGCTGACGAAGATCAAGGCGCGGATCGCTCTGTCACGCTTCGGTCATGATCCACAGCCAGACGCCCTGCTCCAGACGCTTCAAGTCGATTTCGTCTTGTTCGCTCCGGACTTCGCCGAGCGGCTGAGCGAAGACGACGAGAAGCAAGAGCGGCTGATGCAGCTTGCCAATCATGCGCGGGAGTTCAACGTCAAGACGGTCGTGACCGGCGTCGAAGATGCCAACACCCTCACCGTCCTGTGGGGTGCCGGGATCGATTACGTCCAAGGCAATTTCTTGCAGCGACCTTCGGCGGTGTTGGCAGTTGAGCAGGATTAACGATTCAACAAGAATCGGTACATGCTTTTTCAACCACGAAAGGCGCGAAGTTTGTCGAGATAGGTATTATTTCCTGCTCACTTTCGCGCATTTCGTAGTTTGTTACCGTTTGCGGCGATGTTCAGGTTGTATTTGAATTGTCACTAAGACCTGCTGGCCGCAGTGCTTGCAGCCTGCCAAGTGGCCGAGGTCAGCCATTTGCAATCCCATGTGGCACATGCCCAGTCGCGACATGAGCCCGAGCGGCGTCGCAATGTGCTTCCTGGTCATCGAAGAAGAGATCCGCCGCGAACGCCTTGAGGAATTCGCCTTTGGGCAGCCCGCCGAGGAACAGGGCCTCATCGATGCGAATCTCCCAAGCCCTCAGGGTGCGGATCACGCGCTCATGCGACGGCGCCCCGCGAGACGTGATCAGGGCAGTGCGCAACGGCGGATCCTGCGCACCAAACAAGCTCTGGATCTGGTGCAGAGCCAAAAGGAACCCCTTAAATGGACCGGCTGCGAGCGGCTCACGGGCTGACGCGCTCTCGAGCGCGTTGAAGGCATCGAGCCCCTCGCTGCGGAAGACCCGCTCCGCCTCATCCGAAAAGACCACGGCGTCGCCGTCGAAGGCGATCCGGAGCGGCCCTTCACCCGCGGTCTTGGCACCAGTACGTGCGGGCAAGATCGTCGCGGCCGCACAGCCTGCCGCCAACGCGAGCCGCACATCACTCGGGTCCGCCGACAGAAACAGATGTGCCCCGAAGGCACTGACGTAACGGTAGGGACTGCCACCGCCGGCGAACGCCGCCCGAACGATATCCAGCCCGTAGTGGCGCGCCGAATTGAGCACGCGCAGACCCGTGTCGGAGCTGTTTCGGGACAGGAGGATAATCTCGACCTTGCCCCTATCGCCAAGCTGGGCGTTCAGCGCGAGGAGCTTCTGTACGAGCGGGAAGGCCACGCCAGGCTCAAGGATTTCCTCCTCGCGCTCGGCCTGATACCGGCAGTAGGCATCAATACCCTGGAGCTCAAAGACTTCATGCGACGCGCTCAGATCGAACAGCGCGCGCGATGAGATCGCCACGACCAGGCTCACGCCGGCTGGAGCCGGCAAGCTCGTCACCTCCGCCGGCCGCACCGCCAGACTAGGCGCCGGCCTCTGAGTTGCTCGTTCAACGGCGCCCGCTCCTACCAGGGCATAACCCAATTCATGAAGTTCATCGGTCTCGAGATGTTGCGATTCATGACAGCCATGTCGTCACGGATGACCGCGGTCGATAGGGTCATGTTGCGCATTGACCGATCCATCGTCTCGATGCTCGTCAGCATCGGCTCGAGGGTACTCACATCGCGGGAAATAGAATCGACGCTGAGGGACATGGCCCGGACATCGGCATTCATCTGCGCCACGCTGTCCGACATTGATTGCATGTTGCTCGCGATTACCGTCATGTTGGAATCGACGCTGATTGCGAGATAATGGACGTCTTTGGCCAGGCTGAAAACGAGATAGAAGCCATAGGCCGCCAAGATGATAAACGCAAACAGCGAGGGATAAACAATCAGCTCCCAACGCTTCGCGCTGGTCTCGAACGCCTGGGAAAGGCGCTCGATCGCGTAGGTATTGAGCTCTGCCTCGGTGTTGTGGTGCCCTCCTCCTTCGAGACCTCCTGGGCGTTCTGGCTGTACCTCCTTGCCTTGCGTCGGATCTGTCTTCTCGGCCATAGGTTAGGACTGGCAACGGCTCAAATGGTCGCGGCTGATCTAGAGGTTATCACAGAATACCGCCGATACCCGACCACCTCAGCCGACGACGTTCGGGTAGAGGGCCGCCGCTAGCGCATAGAACTCGCGCGTGCCCTTGCCACGCTGATCGAGCTCGAAGACCGCCAGCCCCTCGCTGAAAGAGCGCCGAAACACCGTCCGTTGCGCCAGCCTCGGCTTCAAGAACCTGATCCCGCGCAGCGCGACCAAGGCCGCGGCGGCCTCATTGGTCTCGCGCACAGCGTGATGGGTGTCCCCTCGGTTGATGAAGGCGAGGATCTCCGGCGAGCCCCCTTGCGCCACTGTGTCGATCAGATGGATAAACCTTTGCGTCGACCAGATGTCTGCCTGAGATGGCGGAACGGGGATGATGACTCGGTCACAGAGCGCGATGGCTTGGCGCATCGCCTCCATGTCCGCGGTACCGACGTCGATCAACGTCTCGTCGACGCCGCTCGCCTCGCCCGCCGCGATAGCCGTCTTGTCGGCGACCTGCAGTTGAGGACTATAGCCCTCTTCCTTGCGGACTTGGATGACATCCGTCAGCGTGGCCTGGGGATCGGCATCGACTAACAGCGTCTCGATCTCGGCCATCGCGAGCCATACGGCGATGTTGAAGACCACTGTGCTCTTCCCAGACCCACCCTTCAGGCTTCCAACAACGGTGATCATCGCTCCTCCAGGCGACCCGCGTCGCACGGCCAACAGCCGCACCGGCCCGACTTCAACCGCACCGACCTAGCCCGCATCAGCGTCATGACCAGGCCGCCGGACATGTTATCCGCTCACTGCCCGCGCATCAGGACCCACCGCAGTCAGACCTGCCAAACACCGACACGAGCAGGCCCCGGTCACACGTCGGGCTAGCGCTGCGATCCGGCACCGGGCGGCGAGGCCATCGCCTCTGGACGACTGATCTTGGTGTAGTCATCTGGGACGATAAAGAGGTCTTCGGGCTGATCCCCGACCTTGATGTCGCGCAGCTCGTTGACGAAACCGCCGGGCAGCTCCTGCTTAATCGCGAGCCGAAGCTCTGGGTCATACCATTGGAACGTGCGGCGCTCCGGCCGGTTCGGCGCCGTGACCACAGTTTCCCATTTCTCGACGGTCCGGCCATCGAGCGTCTCCTGCTTGACGAATCTCAGCTCGGTGCGCTGCCCATTCGGAAGCTCCTGGATCAAGGGAATGCTGCGCTCGGCATCAATCCACTGCACCATCGTGAAGCTCTGCCCTTGGTGCGAGGCGGTGACCTCCCATTTGGTCACCGGCCTCCCAGCTAAAGTGTCTTCGCCCAGATTGCGGCAGGTCAGGCCCGGCATTCCCGCGCATGGACTTGCGTCCGGCGCGGTCGCGCCGAGGGCCGCTGCGACCTCGGCCGGCACCGAATGCTCAATGTAGCGTTTCTCCTCAGGAAAGAGGATCCACTCGGTGCGGCTCTCCTGGTCGGTGATCCGGATCATGGGCCGACCTTGTTGTGACATCTCCACGCGCATGCGCCCGCTATCGACATGCATGCGTCCGGTCGTTGTCGACCCGTCCGGGCCTCGCTGTATCATCTCTGCTGAGAAAGGTACACTGGCCAGGTCCGCTTGCACGCCGACTACGCACAGTATGAGGCCAAGCACCAAGCCGAGAGCGCGAAAGTGATGTCGCCAGAACATGTTTTCACAATCCTCCGTCTTCGAATAGCGTGCTAGGGGATTTCCATCAACTCGCCTAGGGCCGCGGCGGGTAGGGCCTCGGCGGGCGCGCCGACCAGGGACCCGTATCGTCGGAATAACGACGCTCCCCGGACTCCGGTTCCCGCGGGCGCCACCGGCTCGATTCCTGACCTTGACGCGCGCGCTCTCGCTCGGTGAGCGGCCGAAAACGATACAGATGTTGGCTCCGTGACCAATCCCCGTCCTCGTACCGGGGCGGCGCTCTCTCGGTGCCTCGAAGGCGTCCAGTCGCTCCGCCCAGCTGCTCCCGATGGCCGTCGCCATAACCGCTCGTTTCCGAATGGTCGTTCCGTGGACGGAAATGGAAGCCCCCATTCGCCGGCAACCGATCATTCACCGTGTCGTAGTCACGATAGGCGTCTCCACTAACCCCTTCCGAGCGATCGCTCCAGGCGCGACCGGTCGAGCCCTGGTCGGACCACCCGCCTCGATCAGGCCGGTCCGAATCGGAATACCACCCTCGATCGCTCAGGGGGCCATCGTATGCGTCCCAGGCTAAGTCCTCCGCAGCGAAGACGTATGGGCCGCCGCTCCTATAAGCGCCCTGGCCAAAGGCCTCCCAGGCAATCGCCGCAACTGGCCGCATGAGGACGCTGGCGGCCACGACCATGACGGCTGCCGCCCGCAGTACCCATGCCGAGATTGCCGCACCGGTCGCGAGTCGAAATAGGCCGGAACCGCAGGCATCGAGCGGATAGACCAGCGCCCGACGCCAGGTCCATCTCTCGGCCAAGCCCGCCTTGGACCGTGGCTGCTCCGGTTGAGTGGCGAACGACCGGGATCCTGTTCCTAGCGGGCTAATGGAGGTTAGGATCCTGGGCATCGTCGGCCTTCAAGCGAATCCCTCGCCGCGCGGGCTTCTTCGCCGAGACACCTGCTTTCGAATCGTCCCCCTCAAGCCCCGATGCCTTTTTCGTGGTCTTCTTGCGGCCAGCCGCCGGTCCTGTTGCAGGCCCTCGCCTCCGGGAAGGCCCCTCCTTCTTTGTCGCGGCCCCGACCGATGCGGCCCGCAGATCCGATTCCTGCCCATCAGGCTCCGCACGCACCAGCTCGTCGGTCTCAGACGCTTGATCGCGCCCTACCGCATCTGGCGCAGAAGCCGGCGCCGACATCGGAGCCTGCAGTCGGTCCGATAGGCCTGAGGTCGTGTTTTCCACAGCGTGACTGATGGCCGCGCTGCTCGCCTGCGTCGGCGGCGCATCCGCCGCACCAGCAGGTCCACTCCCACCGGAAACCGCAGCTCCGCTGCCATCAGGCGGGGCGGCAGGAGGCGTACCCCCTCCGCCGCTGGGGCCGGGGCCCGGTTTCGGCGATTGTGGAATCGGTCGCTTGCCACCAGCGGCCCGCCGTCTGGCGATGAATTGCTTCAGGAGATCGAACAGGAGGAGAAACAAGCCGCGGAGCCCATAGAGCACGAGCACGAAGGCCTCGACCAGCTTGCCGATCAGGCCCTTCAGACGCGACGGTGAGGCTGTAGCGTCGGCCTTCTTCTGCTCGCCTTCGACTTCACGGTCGCAAGGTACAGTCACCCCCGGGGGCGCCTTGGCCATAGCCACCGCGCACATATCGCGGCTCGCGGCCACGCAGCCGAGAGGTATGACGATCAGCGTCAGCACGGTCGACACCAGCACGCCGGAGGCCAAGGAGATCGCCATACCCTGGAAGATCGGATCAGTGAAGATGACACTCGAGCCGGCGACCAGCGCGAGGGCCGTGATGAGAATCGGCCGGGTTCGAGTCTTGCAGGCTCGAATCACGGCCTCCGCGACCGGCACGCCCTTTTGCAGCTCGTGGATCGAGAAATCCACGAGCAGGATGGAGTTACGGACGATGATTCCAGCAAGCGCGATCCAACCGATCATCGAGGTGGCCGTAAACTCACCGCCAAAGCCCAACTGAAAGGCCAAAAAGTGCGCCGGGATGATGCCGAGCAGCGTCAGCGGAATCGGTGCCATGATCACGAGCGGGATGCGGAAATTACCGAATTCCCAGACTACTAGGATATAGATGAGTACGAGGGCGACGACGAAGGCGGCCCCCATGTCGCGGAAGGTCTCGTAGGTGACAGTCCATTCGCCGGTCCACTCCCAGGCCGATTGCTGGCCGCTCGGCGGCGGTCCAGTCCAGTAGGACTGGGGCACAACCCCGTCCGGCGCCTTGTAGCCGCCCTCCTCGATCTGATCCTCGATCTGCAACATTGCGTAGACGGGGGCCGCCAAGTTGCCGCCAACATCCGACACGACATACTCGATCGCCCGCAGGTCCTTGCGGTAGATGATGTCCTCCTCGGCCACGCGGCGGAAGGTGCCGAGCTCACGCAACGGAATCGTAAAACCGTCCTCGGACTGAACCGGCAAATCCCCAAGCCGCTCGATCTGCGAGCGCTCGGCCAATGGCACCTCGAGGACGATCTCCACAGGCTCGTGCCCGGCCTGCCGTTTGACGTCTCCGATCGTCGCGCCGCCAAGGGCCATCGCCAGGTTACGGTTGATGACATCGACGGAGATCCCTCGCCGCACGGCCTTCTCCGTATCCACCTCGAAGCGCCAGTAGTCGTACGGGTCGCGAAGATAGTTGTCGACATCCGTTGTGCTCTCCGCCCCCTCAAAGATCTCGGTCATGTCGCGGGCGAGCTCTCGTCGCACCTCCGGCGACGGGCCATGGATCTCGGCCACCACCGATTGCAGCACCGGTGGGCCCGGCGGCATCTCGACGACGGCAATGCGCGCGCCCGTCCCCTCGATGACCTCATTGAGCCTCTCGCGCGCCTCGACGGCGATCTCGTGACTGGAGCGCTTGCGCTCGTCCTTGTGTGTGAGCTGCACCTGCAGCTCGCCCTGCCAAGGCTCCGAGCGCAGATAGTAATGACGGACCATGCCATTGAAATCGAACGGGCGGGCCGTGCCAGCATAGAGTTGAACGGCCGTTACCTCGGGAATTGTCCTGACGGTCTCGGCCAGGCGGCGGGCCAGGTTCGCCGTCACGGGCAGGGCCGTGCCGTCTGGCATGTCCAACACCACTGAGAACTCGGGCTTGTTGTCCAACGGCAGCATCTTCACCGGCACCCAGGTGAAATAGAAGAAGGACAGAGCGAAGGCAAATGTGCCCCACAGGACGAGACGGAAGGTGCGCCGTTTACGACCACTCTCGATCAAGGGCGTGAGAAGCCGCCGGAAAAAGGCCTCCAACTTCTCCGCCTCGCGGTACTCGCGCTTCTCGGCCGTCTCGAGATAGCGCATAGTGGGGCGGAGCCGCCGGGAGATCGCCAGATAAGGCGTGAAGACGAAGGCGGCGAACAAGGAGATCAACATGGCCACCGAGCCTAATGCCGGGATCGGCTCCATGTACGGTCCCATCATGCCGCTGACAAAGCCCATCGGTAGCAACGCCGCGATGACCGTGAAGGTCGCGAGGATGGTTGGATTGCCGACCTCGCGAACGGCGTCCACGGCCGTCTCCTCATCCATGCGTCCCTGCTCGAGCCAGCGCCGATAGATGTTCTCGACAACGACGATCGCGTCGTCGACCAAGATCCCGATCGAGAAGATCAGGGCGAAGAGACTGACTCGGTCAATGGTGTAATCGGAGATCCAGGCGACGAAGATCGTCATCAGCAAGACGACCGGGATCACCAACAGGACAACGAAGGCCGGACGCAACGCCCTAAAGGCCACCCAGACCAACAGAAACACCCACCCTGTCGCGATGAACAGCTTGAAGATCAGCTCCGAGACCTTGTCGTTCGCCGTCTCGCCGTAGTTGCGGGTGATGCTGACCTCGACATTGTTCGGGATACGGGTCCCCTTCAGCTCCTCGACACGCTCAATGATGGCGTTGGCCACGGTCACGCCGTTGGTCAGCTCCTTCTTTGCGATCGCGACGGTCACGGCCGGCACGCCATCGGCATCCCCAACCGATTCGGGGGCGGCCGGGCCCGTGTAGTACGCGACAAGTTGCTCGGCATCCTCCGGGCCGCTCGTCACGCGCGCGACATCACGGACATAGACCGGGACCTCGTTGCGCGTCCCGACCACAAGACGCTCGATATCCTCAGCATCTTCGAGAAAGGCCCCTGTCATGACACTGAAATGCGCGCCACTCGACTCGACCCCGCCGGCCATAGTCTCGGCGTTCGCCGTCTTGATCGTCTGGGCAACTTGGTCGAGGCTGATCTGATAGCTCGACAGGCGCGCCGGGAAGACATCGACGGTCACCTGCTCGCGCCGACCGCCGACGATAAAGCCGCTCCCGGTGTTCTTCACCTCTTTGAGCGCCTGAAGGACATCCTGAGCGAGCAGGCGCAGCTGCCCATCATCGACATCTGGGAGCCCATCTTGATCGAGGTCGCGTGGCCACAAGGTAATCGTGACGATTGGGACATCGTCGATTCCCTTGCTCTTGACCAGAGGCGGCAATACACCGGGCGGGATCTTGTCGAGATTGGAGGCGATCTTATCGTTCACCTTGACCAACGACGGCCCCATGAGCTGACCGACGTCAAACTCGACGGTAACGATCCCCTGGCCGCGTTGCGAGGCGGAGTAGACGTGCTTCACGCCTGATATCTCGCTCATGATCCGCTCGAGCGGCTGCATGGCGATGTTCGAGACCTGCTGCGCCGAGGCCCCGGGATACTGCACCATGATGTCAATCATGGGCACGGAGATCTGCGGATCCTCCTGCCGCGGCGTCAGGATCAGGCCCAGGACGCCCATCAGGAGCATCGACACGTAAAACAGGGGTGACAGCGGCGAGCGGATGAAGAAGCTCGCCGTGCGCCCGGCCAGGCCGAGCGATTCCGGCGTCGCCTGAGGGGCTCCACCGGTCGCGCGGCTTTGCGTATCGTCTTGACTCATAATTGGCAGAATTCCAGGTCCAACGGCACGACAGTCGCCCTATCCGGGCCGCGCCCGGTCAACGATTGTACTCGGCGCCCCGCGACCAACCTGCCGTCACCCGCGGACCGGGATCTCTGAGGACGCGCTCGCCCGAGCGCAGGCCGCTGAGCACGCTCACGTATTCGGGCGAGACCTCCTCTCCGAGCCGAATAAGGCGCAGCTCCGGCACACCGGCCTCCTCCACCACATAGACCCCGGGTAGGCTGCCATTGAACCGCACGGCCGACTTGGGGATTACTGGTGTATTGCGCGCCGACGCATCGACATCAGGAACCAAGACCTTGGCGTACATGCCCGGCTCCGAGACCCCTTGAGGGAGATCGAACTTGACCTTGATCGTGTGCCGCTGTGGATCGGCCATTGGAAAGATCTGGGCGACCCGCGCCGGCACGCGTCGGCTTCCCTGACCTCGGCCGCCCTCGACCCCCACATCGAGCTCCGCGGTGACCATCTCGCCCTCACGGAGTCCTGGACGAAGGCGCGCCGGCACATCGACCTCCACCTGCAGGTATTCCAGATCGGCGTAGTTGAGAAGCGGCTGGCCCGGCTGCACCGTGTCACCAACCTCGATGTATTTCTTGATGATGACGCCGTCGAACGGCGCGATGCTGCGTGCATCACGGATCTTGGCATCCAAGGCCTGCATCTCCGCCTGGAGCCGTAGCATGGCATTGCGCGCCTCTTGGATCTGAACGCCGGAGGCGAAAAGATCAGCCGAGCGATCGGCCCCGCGGAACCGTTCGCCCGTGAACTCCTCCATCGGCTCGGTAAACATCTGGTCGAAGAGGTTCGGCAGCCCCATGCCGCCTGGGGGGTTACGCGATCTCGGCGAGTACAGCTCCCGACTGTACTGAACGCTGGCATTACGAATCTGCGCATCGGCGCTGGCCATCTGCGCCAAGAGCGCGCGCCGATTAGCAAGTAGCTCGCGGTCGTCGAGCGCGACAAGCAGATCGCCCTCCGCGAAGCGATTGCCTTCGATGCCGGCGAGATATTTGACGCGGCCAGGCAACTGTGCGGCGAGCGTCACCTCCCGGTAAGGGATTACGACCCCGCCGACCGAGACCGTCGGAGTGCCCTGGGCTTGTTGCACGACAAGGGTCTCACCGTGCTGCGAGTTAGGCTGCGCCCAGCCCGAGGCCGACGCCAGGAAGAACACGGCGGCCAACGCGCGAATAGGTGTCGTTCCCATGAGTTACAATCATCCGCAAAACGATGTGCTGTCTGTCATGCCAAATGACCACTGGAGGGGACAGCCGCAGCCGTGCGCCGCAGGGGATGGTCAGAATGAGATGGCCGGCGAGCGGTCCACGGCCGCCCACTTAAGCCTGTATCCCTCACCGGGCGCGCTCCCATCAGACGATGTCGCGTCCCGACCTCCGGTCGCGCCCGCTATCCTTGTTAGGTTGGCAACATAGCGGGGCAGTATCGCCCACCCGCCTATGTCTTTCAACCGAGAACACCTCGTTGCCACAGTCGCCCTCGGGGCCAACGCTGCCCGGACCGAAACACAACCCCGAACGCACGAGCAACGGCCGGTGTCTTGTCGGCGGCGAGTGCGGCGCGATTATATCCGAGCGGTTGCTCGAGGAGGGGCTACCGTGCCTGGCGCGGAAGTTATACCATGCTGCCCGGCCGGCGCGGCCAGTCGCGAGCGGTGCCGACCCGTGCACAAGCCGTCGGATCAGCTAGAGAAACCAGTCATACAACCCGCCTCCGCGGGCCCTAATGGGATTAAGTCGAGGAACCCGCTATGCCCCCTGCCGCTGCCGTCGTGCAAGAACGACTGAAGAGTCTCGAGGCTCATCTCGAACGCGAAAACCCCATTCTTCTCATGGCGGTTAAGAGCTTCCGCGAGCTTGACGAAGTCGCACACGACCTGCAGCTTCTCGGGCCGGAGGAAACCTATGCCAACCAGATCCCCTGGTGGCCCCTGATCGCCGTACTCGGGACCTTTTCCGCAGGCAAATCCACGTTCATTAATCATTATCTCGGCCAGGAGCTGCAACGCACCGGCAATCACGCCGTCGATGAGCGGTTCACCGTCATCTGCTACGGCGACACCGGCACCGCCCAAGCCTTGCCGGGCGTCGCGCTCGACTCCGATCCGCGTTTTCCCCTCTATCACATCTCCCGCTGCATCGAAGAGGTCGCGAGCGGGGAAGGCAAACGCACCGACGCCTACATCCAGTTACGGGCCAGCTCGAGCGAGCGACTGAGGGGGCGGATCCTGGTTGACTCCCCGGGCTTTGACGCCGACGCCCAGCGTACCGCGATCCTGCGCATCGTCGACCATATCATCGACCTGTCCGATCTCGTCTTGGTGTTTTTCGATGCCCGCCACCCCGAGCCCGGGGCGATGCGTGATACCCTCAAGCACCTCGTAGCCGAGACAGTGAGACGGCCGGATTCAGGGAAGTTCCTGTACATCCTTAATCAGCTCGACTCAACGGCTCGAGAGGATAACCCCGAGGACGTGATCGCCGCGTGGCAACGTGCCCTCGGCGAGCACGGGCTCACCGCCGGCCGCTTCTACACGATCTACAGCCCTCAAGTTGCGATACCGATCGAGGATACGGCGGTGCGGCGGCGCTTCGAGGGCAAGCGCGACCGCGATTTGGCTGACATCCACGAACGGATGCAGAAGGTTGAGATCGAGCGGGCCTATCGCATCATCGGCTCTATTGAGAAGACCGCATCCGATATTGAGCGAGAGGCCGTACCTTTGCTTACGGCGGGACTGCGTCGATGGCGGACACGGACGCTGCTACTCGATGGTCTCGTGTTTGGCGGTCTATTCGCCGTCTTCCTGGCCTGGAGCATCCTCACCGGGCAATGGCAAGGGCTATCTTATTCGCCGCGCTGGCTGGAAGCGCTCTCTGGCGTCGACAATGCCATACCCGCCATCATCGGCAGCCTGATCGTCGCCGCCGCGATCATCCACTTCCGGATTCGCCGTGCCGCCGCCAATGCGGTCCTCCCCTGGCTGCGCCAGCGCGTGCAGGCGGAAGGCATCCGCGGGAACCTCATCGAGGCCTTCAAGGCCAATACCCGCCCGTTGCGCTCGGTTCTGTTCGCCATACCGATCGGGTGGGACACCGCCAACCAACTGCGCCTGAAGCAGGTAAGACAAGACTGCGACACCTATGTACAGACTCTGAACGACACGTTTACGAGCCCCTCCGGCCCACGGCCCAAGGCAGCTGCGTCGGAGCCTGAGCTGACTGCGAGTGCGGCCTGACCGGCATCCGCGCCTTGGCCGTTCGACGAAGCGCGTCTCCGTTGCTTGCGCACGGCCCGTGCGCCGCGACAGCTGCGCGGCGACCTGGCCGAGCACGCCCTCAACATGCGTGACGCTGGCTGCTCGCGCCGCGGGCGGAAACCCCTGCGGGCGGGCTCAGCGTCTCCTAAGATATTGATTTAGACGCGACACGGCACCAGCTCTACGAGCAACGATGATCGGCCGCTACTGCTACCCCTACCCGCACCCTGCCGTCACGACTGACGTCGTGCTGCTCACGATCCGCGCGGATTCTTTACAGGTCCTACTGATTCGGCGCGACCAAGATCCCTTTGTCGGACACTGGGCCCTGCCCGGCGGATTCCTCGAGCCTGACGAAGACCTCGACAGCTGCGCAGCGCGGGAGCTTGAGGAGGAAACGGGCCTCGCGGGACTACAGCTGGAGCAGTTCCGCGCGTTCAGTCGCCCGGATCGTGACCCACGCGAGCGAGTCGTCAGTGTCGCTTACATCGGCCTGACGCCATCACCCGAGATCGAGATGCGTGCTGCGAGCGACGCCGCAGAGGCCGCTTGGCACCCGGTCACCGCCCGCCCAGCCCTCGCCTTCGACCATGACGAGATCATCGACCTGGCTTGCCACCGCTTGCTCGCAGGCCCGCGGTTTCCCGAATGGGCCTTCGGTCTTGTCCCTGAAGAATTCACGCTCGATGAGCTGAAGCACGTGCATGAGGTGCTGTTCGGGAGGGCGGTGAGCCAGCCTGTGCTGCTCCGGTGGCTGCGTCGGCAAGGCCGTTTCGAGGAAACCGGCGCAACCCGCGTGGCTGGCTCCGGACGAGCGGCCGCGCTGTATCGCTTCGAGCCGTCGCACGGACAGGGGGCCCTGGCTCGCAGTGGAGTGACATCATGAGCCTCCTCGCCAGAAGCGACCCAGCAGTGCCGCCGGCCCAGGCGCTTGATCATTCCGGCGGGTCAAGTCTTTCCGCGACGGACAAAACTGCCCTGAAGGAGCGTATTCGCCGCCAGCTCAGTGAGCAGGATGCCCTCCTCGTCGCCCATTACTACACAGACAGTGCCTTGCAGGAGCTCGCCGAGGACACGGGCGGACTCGTGGCCGACTCCTTGGAGATGGCCCGATTCGGCCGAGCCAGCCGAGCGACGACCCTTGTCGTCTGCGGCGTCCGCTTCATGGGCGAGACGGCCAAGATCCTGAGCCCTGACAAGCGTGTGCTGATGCCCGACCTTGGAGCGACCTGCTCACTGGACGAGGGCTGCCCGGCCGACGAGTTTCAGGCCTTCTGCGACGCACACCCAGATCATCGCGTCGTTGTGTACGCCAATACGAGCGCCGAAGTCAAGGCGCGCGCCGACTGGGTCGTGACCTCCAGCATTGCCGCGCCAATCGTGCAGCATCTCCACGAACAGGGAGAGAAGATCCTTTGGGCGCCCGATAAGCACCTCGGCCGCTACATCGCGCGTCTGACTGGCGCCGACATGACCATCTGGCCCGGGGCCTGCGTCGTGCACGAGCGATTTAAGGGCGACGCGCTCGAGCGGGTCCGGCGGCTACATCCCGAGGCCGCCGTCCTCGTGCACCCAGAGTCACCTGATGACGTAGTCAGGCAAGCCGACGTCGTCGGCTCGACGACCCAGCTGATCAAGGCCGTCGCCGAGCTCCCGAATCAGACCTTCATCGTCGCTACCGACGAGGGCATCTTCTGGAAGATGCGCCAGGTCTCGGCGCACAAGCGGCTGATCGCCGCCCCCACGGCCGGGGTCGGCGCCACATGTGAGAGCTGCGCGCATTGTCCCTGGATGGCAATGAACGAACTGCAGGGCCTGGCCAGGGTCTTGGAAAGGGGCGACCAGGAGATTCAGGTTGAGCCCGGGCTTCGGGAGCGGGCGCTATTGCCCATCCAACGCATGCTCGAATTCGCCGAAGCGCATGGCATCATCGGCCATCGCAACGGCGCTGATTGAGCGACGTGCTCCGCGCACCGGCCGGATGTTGGCAAATCCGGAAGAATCCCGTAACATCTGCCGCGGAACACGATAAAACAACGATCGAACAATAAGATAACTCAAAACGACAAGGGGCAATACAGCAAGTCGTGAGGCCGCCGGCAAGAAGGTGCCACGCGACGCCTGACCCCCTAACCTTGAGCGTGGCATGGCCGTGTCCAAACAGTTTCCCTGGAAGAAGACCATCCTCGTCAGCGTCGTCGTCGCGCTCGCCGGTGTCGGCGCGGGCACCGTCTTCAGTTACGGCGTCTCCTTCACTGAGAGCACCGAATTCTGTACGTCCTGCCACTCGATGCAGACGAATTTGGAGGAGTACGAGGACAGCTATCACTTCCTTAATGCCTCCGGGGTACGCGCCGGATGCTCAGATTGCCATGTGCCTAAGGACTTCTTCCCGAAGATGCGCGCCAAGCTGATCGCGACCAAGGACATCTATCACGAGATCATGGGCACCATCGATACCCCAGAGAAATTCGAGGCACGCCGTTGGCACCTCGCCAACCGCGTCTGGGATAGGATGGAGCGCAGCAACTCGCGGGAATGTCATAGCTGTCACACCTTCACGGCGATGGACCTGACCGAGCAGGGGCGCTCCGCGCGCTCCCGCCATGCCAAGGCGGAGGACAAGGGAATGACCTGCATCGATTGCCACAAGGGCGTGGCCCACTATCTGCCGGATGAGCCTGACGACGAGTGATCCCCAGGTGATCAGGCTCGACACGACAGCACCGATCGCGATGCGCCACCGACGCACGATGATGTGCGCCTCGGTAATCCTGACCTTGATCGCATTGCTGCTTGCCCCCGGGGCGCTTTTCGCCGCCGACCTAGGGAGAGAGCTGCGACTTGCGGCCATGATCGGCGATACCGATGTCATTGGCGAGCTCCTCGACCAAGGTGTGCCGGTCGACTCCGCCAACAAGTTTGGCAAGACGCCCCTGATGTTCGCTGTCGAGAGCGGCCACCTGGGGACCGTCGCGCTGCTCTTGACGCGGGGCGCCCACGCCAACGCACGCACCGTGGCCAGCTGCACGCCCCTGACCTTCGCGGCCGAGAACGGCCATTACGGCATCACCGCCCTGCTCCTCGAGCGAGGCGCCAATGTCCGCGACCGCACACGCGCCGGCTGGGATTCCTTGATGATCGCGGCGCGGTACGGCATCACCGAGATGGTCGAGCAGCTGCTCTATTATGGGGCCGACCCCAAGGCCTCGGACAGACACGGCCGAACCGCCTTGATGCAGGCCGCGGCGCACGGCGAGCCAGAGGTCGTCCCGCTGCTCCTCCAGGCCGGCGCCGACATCGAGGCAGCCGACGACGAGGGCGATACCGCATTATTGATCGCCGCCGACAATGGCCACCTCGACGTCCTCCGGGCGCTCTTGGAGCACGGCGCCAAGATCGATGCACGCGACGATCTCGGGGCGACCGCGCTGCACCTCGCCGTTGGTCACGGCCGAGGCGATGTCGCCTACTTCCTGCTCGAGCGCGGGCTGGACCCAAATGCCCAAGACGAGGACGGTATATCCGTGCTCATGGAGGCGGTGACTACCGAGCATAACGAACTGATTGGCCTGCTCATGGATCACGGCGCCAACCCGGCGCTGATCGACCATCGCGGGCGCACAGCCGCCGAGATCGCCGAGGAGTCCGGCAATGCCGAGGCCATGACCTTGTTGGCCCGCCACTGATCCGGTCCAACGCTGAGGCAGATTGAGCTAACAACAGAGACGACAGCCCCGGCGTGGAACAAGCTGAATGGGTCCGGGAGACCTCCGATGGATCCGTCGCTACCCTCCTCGAGCCTCCTCTAACAAGGTGCAGGTTGTTGTTGCACGAGGAATCAAGGCCGTCTTGCGGCGATTATTGCCGGCTCGCTAGGCGGTCTTGAGACCGTTCGTGAGGAACCGGCGCAGATTGTCTGGTCGGCCGTACGCGCGGGGCCCTCGTGCCGCGCCGGATGGCCATGCCCTGCACGCGACTGGGGCGAGGTGGCAGCAGCCTCACGCGTGGCCTGGCAGCACCGCATGCCGGCGTGATCGTGCACAACGGCGATCGCGCGGCGTCACGGGCACTGCCCCGTGTATCGTTCCCACACCTGCCACAACTGAAGGAGGTCTGAATGAAGAACAAGCAAGTCAGGTCGGCCCTACTCGCCGGCCTAGTCTGCCTCGGCACAGCCAGTGCCCTCCAGGCCCAGGACCTGGTCTCCGGTGCCGACGCACGCACGCTAGCCATGACCTGTGCCGGCTGTCACGGCGTGGGTGGCACCAGCGTCGGACCCGCTTCGCCAATCATTAGCGCGATGTATCCTGATTACTTCATCGAGATCATGGAGGGCTTCCGGGACGGGGAGATCTACAGCACGATCATGGGACGGATCGCGAAGGGCTATACCGACGAAGAGATCGAGCTGATGGCCGAGTACTTCCACCAGCAACCCTTTGCTACGGCGGATCAGGAGTTCGACCCAGAGCTCGCCGACGAAGGTGCCAAGCTGCACAACCGCTACTGCAAGAAGTGCCATGCGGAGGGTGGACGACCGCTTGAGGACGAGGAGTACTACATCCTCGCCGGGCAATGGACACCCTATCTCAAGGCGGCGATGGCGGACTTCACCGAGGAACGGCGTCCGATCGACCGGAAGATGAAAAAACAGCTCGACAAACTGCTCGAGAGCGAGGGTAAGGAAGGGCTAGAAGCCTTATTCGCCTTCTTTGCCAGCCAGCGGTCAACCGAGCAATAAGAGACCTGGAGGAGTAGTGATCATGAGAATGAATCGACGTGACTTCGTCAAGACCGCCGGCGCCGCCACCGCCGTCGGTTTGTTCGGCCTGCCGAGCCTCGCGGTCGGTGCCGCCGGCAAGGTGGTTGTGGTCGGAGGCGGTACCGGGGGGGCAGCGGCCGCCAGCTATATCAAGAGGCTCGATCCCAGCATCGATGTAACCGTCATCGAGCCCAACGAGCACTACTACACCTGCTACATGAGCAACGAGGTCATCGGGGGAGACCGTGCGCTCGAGAGCATACGCGTCAGCTATGACGGCTTGAAAGCACGTGGTATCACCGTCTTGCATGACCGCGCCACCGGGATCGATCCTGACAAGAAGGTCGTCAGTACGGCAGCGAGCCAGCAAGTCCCGTATGACCGGTGCATCGTGGCGCCGGGCATCGAGATCCTCTACGACAAGATCGAGGGCTACAGCGAGGCGGTAAGCCAAGCCATGCCGCACGCCTGGAAGGCCGGTGAGCAGACGCGGCTACTTCGTTCTCAGCTCGAGGCCATGGAGGATGGCGGCACAGTCCTGATCGCCCCGCCGGCCGATCCCTTCCGCTGCCCGCCAGGCCCTTATGAGCGCGCCAGCCTGATCGCCCAATACCTACAGCAGCACAAGCCTAATTCGAAGGTCATCATCTTGGACGCCAAGAATGGCTTTTCGAAACAAGGACTCTTCATCCAGGGCTGGGAGAGACTCTATGGCTATGGAACGGACAAGGCCCTTATCGAGTGGCAGAGGGGACCGGAATCCGGGGTCGTGCGTGTCGATCCGGAGGCGATGGAGGTCGAGACCAGCTTCGGGGATTCCTTCAAAGGTGACGTGATCAATATCATTCCACCTCAGCGGGCTGGTCAGATTGCACAGATCGCAGGCCTAGCCGACGACAGCGGGTGGTGCCCGGTCGATATGAAGACCTTCGAGTCCAAGCTGCACCCTGGCATCCACGTGATTGGTGACGCCTGCATCGCGACCACGATGCCCAAGTCTGGCTATTCCGCCAACAGCCAGGGAAAGGTCGCCGCCGCGGCGGTCGTGGCCTTGCTCGGTGGGAACGAGCCCGGCGTTCCGTCCTATCTGAACACCTGCTACTCGATCGTCGGCAAGGACTACGGTATCTCGGTCAGCGCGGTCTACAAGCTAGCCGCCGATGGCTCTCAGATCGCAGGGGTACCGGGCTCCGGAGGTCTCACGCCGATGGATGCGCCGGACTGGGCGCTCGCTCGCGAGGTCGCATATGCCCATAGCTGGTACAACAACATCGTCCAGGACACCTTTGGCTAGCGTTTAGGAGCAATCGAGCGGGCCGCTCGCTCGCGTACGAACGGGAAGGGGGCCACGCGGCCCCCTATCGGTTCCCAAATGCCAACAGGTCCCGAATGCCAACAGGCAGGAGACTCCGTGCCCTGGCGAGCCCATCAGTCACGGCGAATAGGTCAGCGGCCCACCGGGGCCGAGCTCCCATCCCGCAACGACCCAGATGCCGAGCAGGCCGCTCCAGAACAGCGCGAAGGCAATCGTGTAGGGCAACATCAGGGCCAGAAGGGTCCCCAGTCCGGCCTCCGGCACATAGCGGCGTACAAACGCGAGGATGATGATCAGGTAGGGGTTGAAGGGGGTGATGCCGTTGGTGACCGAATCGCCGATTCGGTAGGCGGCCTGCGTGAGCTCGGGACTGATCCCAGCCTGCATCAGCATTGGCACAAACACCGGGGCGAAGAAGGCGTATTTCGCCGAGGCCGAGCCGATCAGCAGGTTGCCCAACATGACGACGACGACGAACCCGAGCACCAGCGGCGCCGGGTCCAGTTGCCAGGCCGCAAGCCATTGCCCGCCGCTGAGCGCCAGCATCTCGCCGAGTCGCGAATGGCCGAAGAAGGCGATGAACTGCGCCGCGAAGAAGGCCAAGACGATGTAGGGGCCCATGGTCCTGATCGTCTCCGACATCATGTCAACGGCATCGCGGTCATCACGTACGCTGCCAGCGCCAACGCCGTAGGCGAGCCCCGTCGCGGCAAACACCACCAGCAACATCGGAACCATCGCCTCCATCCAGCGCGGAA
Organism: uncultured Chromatiaceae bacterium; assembly: GCA_964583605.1. Taxonomy (GTDB): domain Bacteria; phylum Pseudomonadota; class Gammaproteobacteria; order Chromatiales; family Chromatiaceae; genus CAZOWL01. The sequence continues at coordinate 41,099 of CAZOWL010000018.1, forward strand.
AGCGCTCGCCTTGCCCAGCAAGCGGCGCGCCCGGGACCAGAATCAGGGCCAACATCAGCGCGATCACCAGCAGAAACGCGATACCGGCCATCCGGAGTCCGCGATCCTCATCGGGCTCGGTCGCGACGCCATCGTCGCGACTCGTCGGGGTCGCCCCGGCGGCTGCTGACAGGCGCGGCTCGACGAAGCGCGCCGTCACCAGGGCCCCGACTAGCGTCAGCAGGAGCGTCGAGACGATCATCAGCCACCAGTTGGCCGTAATCGCGACCGTATACTCCGCGTCTAAGACCCGCGCACCAGCTGTGGAAAGCCCGGCGAGGAGCGGATCCAACGCGGTCAGCGAGAGATTGGCCGAGAACCCTGCCGTCACGCCCGCCGTCGCGGCAGCGATCCCTGCCAGCGGCGCACGACCCGCGGCCAGGAAAAGACCGGCGGCGAGCGGTGGCAGCACGACATAGCCGGCGTCGAGGGCGATTGACGAAAGTATCCCAACGAAGACGGTGGCCGGCACCAAGAGGCGGGCCGGCGCAGCGGCCATCAGCCGGCGCAGGAGTGCCGGCAGGAGCCCGGAGCGATCCGCCAATCCGATCCCGAGGAGCCCAACGAGCACGAGACCCAGTGGAGGGAAGGTGACGAAGTTCTCAACTAGGCTCGAGAACACCCACCAGAGCCCATCGCTGTCGAGCAGACTCACAGCCGTAACCTGCTCGCGCACCAACGTCCCCTCTTGGCGGACCAGCTTTTCCACCGACCACCCAAGCCAGGCCGCGAGCTGTGACACGACCATCACGATCAGTGACCCGACTAGAAACAGGGTCGCGGGATCGGGCAGCCGGTTCCCGGCCCTCTCTAAGCGATCCAGCCAACGCGCGTTCTGCGCCATCAATGCACCCTGTGCTCGACCGGATAGAGGCTCGAGCCTCGCGCGCCGCAGAGACTCCAGAGCATAGTGCGTCTGCGCGTCGCAGCCTCGACCTGGAAAAGCGCCATCATACTTTGCGTTTTCGCCTTTGCGCTCCCAATAACCGGATCTGAGGTGTTGGCGCGGCCTTGAGCAGCGTAGGGCGCGCTCCGCGTACCTGTCACACTTGCTTGGGGCTCCTGATTGAAAATCGCGACCGACGCAGCGCTCACCGAGCTCACCAAGCAGATCAAACGCTGGGGCGCCGAGCTCGGCTTCCAGCAGGTGGGGGTCTGCGACACGAACCTCTCGACAGCAGAGTCTCGGCTGATCGAATGGCTCGCGCTCGGGTATCAGGGCACGATGGACTACATGCGCCGTCATGGGACGCGGCGCAGTCGCCCGGCTGAGCTGGTGCCGGGCACGATACGCGTCATCTCGGCGCGTCTCGACTATCTGCCCGAGACCCAGGTCCGTACGCACGGCGCACTTGCGGATCCCGCGCAGGCCTTTGTATCCCGCTACGCCCTTGGGCGCGATTACCACAAGGTGCTCCGGCGGCGACTGCAACGGCTTGCCGAGCGCATTCACGCGGCGATCGGCGACTTCGGCTATCGCGTCTTCGTCGACTCGGCCCCGGTGATGGAGAAGCCGCTCGCCGCCAAGGCTGGACTGGGCTGGATCGGCAAGCACACGAACCTCATCAACGCGCGGTCCGGCTCCTGGTTCTTCTTGGGCGAGCTCTACACGGATCTTCCGCTTCCGGTGGACCCGCCTGCCGACGACCATTGCGGTCACTGCCAAGCCTGCCTGGAGATCTGCCCCACCGGCGCAATTGTCGCCCCCTACCAGCTTGATGCGCGGCGCTGCATCAGCTATCTGACTATCGAGCACAAGGGCCCCATCCCTGAGCCGCTGCGACAGCGGCTCGGCAATCGCATCTATGGCTGCGACGACTGCCAGCTCGTCTGCCCCTGGAACCGCTTCGCCCGAATGACGAGCGAGCCCGACTTCCTCCCGCGTCACGGTCTGGACCGTGCGACGCTGATCGCGCTGTTCGCTTGGGAGGAGGCAGAATTCCTGCGGCGGACCGAGGGCAGCGCGATTCGGCGCATCGGCCACGGTCGGTGGTTGCGAAATCTGGCCGTCGCCTTGGGCAATGCCGACCCTTCAGACGCCGTGAAGGCTGCTCTGCGCGCGCGAGCGGAGCACCCGGACCCAATCGTCCGCGAGCACGTCGCCTGGGCACTCGAACGTCAGTCGAGCCCGGTTACGGCACCCTGAGCTCAACACTGCAGGAGATGCACGCGATAGTGCCGGAGCTCGGCGATCGATTCCTTGATGTCATCGAGAGCCAAGTGCCGCGAGTCTTTCTTGACGGCCTCGGCCACGTCCGGTGCCCAGCGCTGCGCGAGGATCTTCAGGCTGCTCACATCGAGATTGCGGTAGTGAAAGTAGGCCTCCAGCCGCCGCATCGAGCGAGCGAGGAAGCGCCGATCCTGACAGACGCTGTTGCCGCACATCGGCGATTTTCCGGCGGGGACGTGGCGGGAGAGGAAATCTAACGTCGCCTGCTCCGCCTGCGCGACATCCCATTGGCTGATACGCACGCGATCCAATAGACCAGAGTTGCCGTGATGCTGCCTATTCCAATCATCAAGCCCGGCCAAGACCTGCTCCGAACAGTGGATCGCGATCACCGGCCCTTCGGCCACGAGATGGAGATCATTGTCGGTCACGAGGGTGGCTATCTCGAGTATCTGGTCCCGGTCGGGATCCAGTCCAGTCATCTCGAGATCGATCCAAATCAAGTGATTTTCGTTCGGCATCCATCTAAGCCCTGGTAGATCATGCAGCAGTCAGATTCTAACCTGAGCCTTCCGACCAGCTGGTCTCCGCGCTCGGGGCCGATTCTGTATTGATCAGGTAGAATATCGGCAGTCAATCGATTCGGAGTCGAGCCATGCTGAAAGCCGCCTTTACCGCACTACCCCTCACGATGCTGGCCATTGCCTTCACGGTACCCGCCGCAGAGGTCGCCGAGACACTGGTCGAAGAGCATTGCGTCCGCTGCCACGGCTCTGAGATCTACACACGAGCCGACCGCCGTATCCACTCCCTCGATGGGCTCGAGAGCCAAGTGCGCCGTTGCGCAGCCAATCTGCAGCTCCAATGGTTCGATGACGAGATACTGGCCGTCACCGATCATCTCAACGAAGCCTACTACAGATTTGAGCCCTAGCGGTGCCCCGACGGCGGCTCTCCGAGAGGCAGATGGCGCGGATCCACGCCATCCAGGAGCGCCGTCGTCACCGGCTTGAGGCGCGCACGGAGCGAGTCCTTGACAACCTCGACGAATCCCCGCCTGCGGCCGGGCGGGTCATCGCCCGCCATGGCGCCAATCTCGGCGTCGAGGATGACGCGGGAGGAGTGTGGCACTGCCTCGCCCGGCAGCATATCGGCGAGCCCGTATGTGGTGACCGCGTCGTCTGGCAGCCGGCTGGACCCGGGCAAGGGATTGTCACCGCCCTCTTGGAGCGGCAAAACCTACTCAGCCGACCGGACCAGAGCGGTCGGGACAGACCGCTGGCCGCCAACATCGACCAAGTCGTCATCGTGCTCGCACCCCTCCCCGAGCCGAGCCTCTATCTCCTCGATCAGTACCTGGTAGCGGCCGAGCTGATTGGCGCGCGCGCGCTAATCGTGATCAACAAGATCGATCTCCTCGTTCCGCAGACCACCCAAGCCTTTCGTGCACGCCTGGCCCGTTATGGCCTCATCGGGTATACCATCCTCTGCCTCAGCCTCCGCCAGCCGTGGACGCTTCCACCATTCGTCGACCAACTGAGAGGCCGAACGAGCATACTCGTCGGGCAATCTGGGGTCGGCAAGTCATCACTCATCAAGCGCCTTTTACCCGACATCGCCATCCAAATCGGCCGACTTTCGCGCGCAACCGGCCTCGGCCGTCACACCACCTCGGCCACGACCTGCTACCGGATTGGCGGAGATAGCCGTCTCATCGACTCCCCGGGAGTGCGCAGCTTTCGCCTCGGCCCCGTCACCCCCAGCGATCTCGCGCGGGGTTATCGCGAGATCGCCCCGTTCATCGGACACTGTCGCTTCAACGACTGTCAGCACGATCAAGAGCCCGATTGCGCGCTTAAGGAAGCCGTGGCGGCCGGCGGAATCCATCCAGAACGGCTCGCGACCTTTCGCCACTTGCTACAATCGCAGCGAAGTGCTTGCGAGCGCCTTTAGAAGGCGAAGCGACCCCCAGAGCCAACGGCCGTAGGCCTGCTTGTCGGAGGCCGACACCAATGATAGCGTTCTTCCGACTCCAACCTCTGCAGGGTTGGATGCCCCCATTTTCGCAGCGCCACAGCACAGTAGCACGGGGATGGGCAAAAGGTCCGCCCGACGAGAGCTTGCCGACTGACCTGCCGGCGCATTATTGGATAAGATCAATATGGTCGACTACTTAGAGCTGCTTCACGCTTGGCGAAGACTGCAGTCGTTCCCTTTTCGCGACGCCGAGAGCGTTCAGCGGTTCCAGTTCGCACGTTTTAAACGGTTGCTCCACGCGGCCTATAAGCACGTCCCAATGTATCGCCAATTCTACGACGAGCAGGGGTTCCGCCCGGCTGCCGTGCAGCGCATCGAGGACATCGCGGCGGTGCCCGTTTGCACGAAGGAGTTGGTGCGAAGATTCCCTGTGCACGACCGCGTGGCGACCTGGGCGCGAAACACCAAACTGCATCGGGAGACCACCAGCGGCTCCACCGGTGAGCCTACTGAGATCTGGACCGATGGGACTGAGAGCCTCATCCAAACCCTCAAAGGCATTCGCGCACTGCGGGCGTGGGGCTACGCGTATCGCGATAACCTCGTGCAGATCTGGCGCGTCGACACCGCTCCCAAGCAGGCGTTCGTCCAACGCTTGGGCCTCATGCGTCGGGAGGTGGTGTCCATCCTGGACGAGCCGGACGTCAGGATCGCACGGCTCATGGCGACGAAGTGCGATGTGCTGCTGGCCACCCGCTCAACGCTGGAGCTCGTCGCCGAAGAACTCGCCGAACGGGGCAAGCGGCTTCACCCCCGCATCGTTGTCTGCACGAGTGAGGTGGTCACCGAAGCCCATCGCCGCCTGTTTCGTCAGGCCTACGGCTGCGAGGTAATGGAGCTCTACGGGACCATGGAGACGGGCACGGTGGGTTGGGCCTGTCCGCTGCATCCGCGGAACCTGCACCTGGAAACGGAGACCGTGATGGCGCAGTACATCAATGAGCGCGACGACGGCGGGCAGCGCACAGCCGGTCTCGCCCTCACCAACCTATACAATACCGCCATGCCATTCATCCGGTTCGATCCCGGCGACGACGTCGTGATACCGGAGAACACCCAGTGCGACTGCGGGCGCAAATCACCGATCCTCGGGCGCGTGCGCGGTCGCTCGGACGACGTCATAAGACACGGCGATCGCCGGCTGAATTTCCATTTTTTCTATAACTATTTCAAGGATTACCTCTATGTTCGCCGATACAAGGTCGTACAGCTGAGTGACGGAATAATCGAGTTCAATGTGCAACTGACCAAGGATGACCAGACGAATCGACAACGCTGCGAGGTAGATCTCAAGCGGGATTTTGGCCCCATCCTTCTAGACTACAGAATCCGATTCGTCGACCACTTCCCCAGGACGCGAACAGGAAAGTTCAAAGTCATCGAGAAGCTTGGGCCGACCACCCAGTAAGGCGGCCCCGCCCCGGAGCCCAACTGGAAGCACCGCTTGTCAGCCAACAGCCTCTCAGTACCGCGATCCGCAAATCCATGACCATCGATGTCGCACTAGTGCATGGGCCGGCGCGCCACCCGCGCCAATCCGTCGAATTGGCCGTCCGGGGCGAGGCGATATCCGACGATCCCCTTTCTCGCCACAAAGACCTGGTCTTCGTACCACAGGGGGATGTAGGGAAGATCGCTCAGGAGCTGGCGCTGGATCCGCCGATAAAGCTCAGCCTGTTTGCCGAGGTCAGGCTCCGAGCGGGCGCGCCCGATCAGCTCATCGACAAGCCGATTGCGATAGCGACCGCGATTGGCGCCGCGCGGCGGTATGGAGTCGCTGTGGAAGGCATAGCGGTAGATGTCCGGGGTCCTGAGGCCAACCCAGGTGAGGCCGTAAAGTTGGAACCGTCCTTCCTGCACGTCGCCGAAAAAGGTGCCCCAATCATAGCTGCGGATCTCGAGATCGATCCCGACCGCCGCCAGCTGCGCTTGCAGCACCGCGGCCAGACGCAAGCGGAACGGATCGCTCGAAGCCTTGTAGACCAGGTGTAGAGGGTTGCCCGGCCCATAGCCGAGTCCCGCGAGCCGCGCACGGGCGGCAGGCGGGTCATGAGGGGGCGGCGGTAGGTCCGCCCCGGCCCAATGCTGCGCGGGAAAGAGCCCGGCGGCGGGCTGGGCCGCACCCTGGAAGAGAAACCGTATGATGGCCGCACGGTCAATGGCCTCCGCGATGGCCCGCCGGACCTCCAACTCTCCGGTTGCCGGGTCCTCCAGGTTGAAGCCGAGATAGGAGAAGTTGACGCCATCGCGCTGCTCGACGAAGACCTCATCGCGCCTTCGCAGGAGACCGATCAGCTCTGGCGAGAGGTCGTTTTGCACCATGTCGATCTCTCCGCGAAGCAGCTTCATCACCCGCACACTCGGGTCACGCGCCGTCAGCAGCTCGAGGATCTGCCCGTCGCGCCGGCGCTCCAGACGCAAACGACCCGGCTCCGGCCAAGCGAGGAGTCGAAAGGGGCCGCTGCCGATCGGCTCGCGCTGCAGGGCCCGGCCAGCACGAATCGCGTGCGACGGCAGGATCACGGCCAGCCAAGGCCGACGCATCACCAACGGCGATAGGGGTGACGTGCCAGGTTGACGTTGTAGTAGCGCGGGTCTCCCGTGACCTCGGCTCCCAGCCACTCAGGCCGCGTGAAGGCCTCGTCCGCCGCCCCCAGCTCGACCTCGGCCAGAATCAGCCCCGCGTTGGCGCCACCGAAGACATCGAGATCCCAGACGTGGTCCCCGGCCCGGACCCGATAGCGGGTCTTCTCGATCGCCGGCGAGACCACGAGGCCACGCAACATCGCCAAGGCGTCTTCGACGGGGATCGCATACTCGTATTCGGGGCGACTCAGGCCATCGCCAGGGCCTTTAATCGTGAGCACCGCCTGATTCCCGGCCACCCGCACGCGCACCGTCGCAGTGGCCTGGTTGGCCAAATACCCCTGAATCATGTCCGTGGAGGACTCCGCAGAGCCGCGCCAGGAATCACCGTTGACTAGAAACTTCCGCTCGATCTCAATGGCCATTTGTGTATCTCGCTGGCAGTCTGCCGAAGGACCGCGCCCGCTCGTGTAGACGCGTACCGAGCTTGACTGGCAAGACAAGTCGGTGGCCAGTCGGACACTCACCCGACGCGATCGAACACGGCCATCGCCTCTAGGTGCTCGGTCTGCGCGAACATATCCATCGCACCGGCCGCAACGAATCGGTAGCCAAGCCCTCTGACCAGATGTGCGGCATCCCGCGCAAGCGTCGCAGGATAACAGGAAACATAGACCAGGCGCCTAACGCCGAGCCGCGGCAGCCAGTCCAGCACCGGCCAGGCCCCGCTGCGCGGTGGATCGAGCAGGGCCTTGTCGAAGCGCTCGTCTCGCCATGCGCTCAAGGCCTCGTCGCGGTTCAGATCGGCGACCTCGAACCTGGCATTGTCGATGTCGTTGCGCTCGGCGTTGCGCCGCGCGCGCTCTACCAGCCCCGAATGGCCCTCCAAGCCAAGGACCTCCGCGGCCTGGCGAGCCATCGGCAGCGTGAAGTTGCCGAGCCCGCAGAATAGATCCAGGACCCTTTCATCAGCCCGCAGCTCCAGCTGCTCGAGGCCCTGAGCGACCATCCGCCGGTTGAGCTCCAGGTTGACTTGGGTGAAATCCGTTGGCTCGAAACGGATCTCGATGCGCTGCCGCGGCAACGAGTAACTGAGCGCTACCTCTTGACCGGGCAATGGGCGGACGCTCTCCAGCCCACCCTCCTGCAAGAACACATGCAGTCCTGTCCTTCGGCCCAAGGCCTCCAATCTGGCAACGTCGGCCTCACTCGGCGGCTCGAGCACCCGGAACACCAGCACGCCCGGACCATCGCCAACGGCCACCTCGATCTGAGGTAGGCGCTCGCGAATTGTCAGGTCTTGCAAGGCACCCGCGATCGTGTCGAGCTGCTCGCCGACCATGGGGTGGAGGATGTCGCAGCGGGTCAGATCCGTCACGAAAGAGCCGCCCCGCTCGCGAAACCCGACCAGCACCCGCTCCTTCTTAACGACGTAGCGAGCCCCGAGCCGCGCCTTGCGCCGATAACCCCAGCTCGCGCCGGCAAGCGGCTCGAGCCAATGCTCCGGGCAGACCTGGCCGAGGCGGCCGAGCACGTCCTTGAGGACATCCGCCTTCCACTGCAATTGCTCCTCAGGTGCCAGATGCTGCAGACGGCAACCGCCACAGACACCAAAATGCGGACAGCGCGGGGCCACCCGCCCTGGGGCTGGGCGCAGGACCTGTATCACGCGGGCCTCGTCGTAGCGTCGCTGCACCCGCGTGACACGAGCCAGGACCCGCTCGCCAGGCAGGGCCCCGTCCACAAACAACGTCTTCCCCTCCATGTGGGCGACGCCCCGTCCCTCGTGACTGAAGGTCTCGATTTCGAGCTCGATCGGCTCCTGCGGCAATGGCTTGCGCTTCTCGCTCAATCGCTCGACCTGCTCAATCCGGGAAGACCCCGGTGGACAAATAACGGTCACCCCGATCACACACGATCACGACAATGACGGACTCAATCTGCTCGGCCGCAAGCTTGAGCGCCGCCGCGACGGCCCCGCCAGACGACACACCGGCGAAGATACCCTCACGCGCCGCCAGATCGCGCATCGTGTGCTCGGCCTCTGGCTGGGTCACATCGATGATGCGGTCGACGCCGCTCGGGTCATAGATCTTCGGCAGATAGGCGTCCGGCCAGCGGCGAATCCCCGGGATGCTAGCCCCTTCAGCGGGCTGAACACCGACGATCTGGATTTTGGCGTCCTGCTCCTTGAGATATCGTCCGGTCCCCATGATCGTGCCGGTGGTGCCCATCGCGCTGACAAAATGGGTCACCCTCCCCTTCGTGTCCCGCCAGATCTCCGGGCCCGTCCCCTCGTAATGCGCCGCGGGATTATCCGGGTTTGAGAACTGATCCAGCCGCAGGCCCTCGCCTCGCGCGGCCATCGCGTTGGCCAGGTCGATCGCCGCTTCCATGCTGCCTTCCCGCGGCGACAGGATGATCTCGGCCCCGAAGCTCTTCATCACGGCGCGGCGCTCGCGGCTCATGTGCTCGGGCATGATGAGGATCATCCGGTAGCCCATCACGGCGGCCGCCATCGCTAAGGCGATGCCGGTATTGCCGCTGGTGGCCTCGATCAGCGTATCCCCACGCTTGATCAGGCCCCGCGACTCAGCGCGGCGGATCATGCTCAGGGCTGGCCGATCCTTTACCGAGCCCGCCGGGTTATTGCCCTCGAGCTTCACCAACAGGGTGTTATCGACACCGGCAGTGAGCCGTTGCAGCCGCACGAGCGGCGTGTTGCCGACGCAATCTGCGATGCTGGGATAGGTCATGGTCTCTCGCTTCGCCAACGGAACGCTGGTCGTGTCCAGATCAGCATTGTGCTATAGAAGCCGCAGACGGCCAAAACGGATACAGCGGCCTGACTGTCACGGGGCGCGGCAAGACGCCCGAGAGCGAGGCGATCGCTCCTTGCCGCTGACTAAGCGGGACGGGCATCGATTAGTACATCCTGGCGCCTGTGCGGCGCGAGCACATTCAGCCCTTGGTGCCACCCCAAGGGCGGTATCGCCTCTTTGACCCCTTGGATCAAGCCTTGCGAAAGATCCGCCGGCGAAGTAAAAGCGCTGACGAAGTCCTCCTTGAGTTGGAACGAACCTAAGAAGGTGCGTCTCTGGACATTTCAAGCCAACCGGAGAACGCTGACCACAGCGTGTCGGGGGAGTCAGTAGGGGCGATCAAGCACTCGAGTGACAGTGGTGACGATCGGGTGACGGCGTAGATTGCCAACCGCCACCGTCTTATTTTGATCAGATCAATAACCAATAGCGTGGGCGACGCTGGTGACGGTCGCTCTGTTACCCCTCTTCAGGAAAAGAAAAGGTATGAGAAGGGAGAGAGCAAGGAAGAAATGGAAAGGAGTGACGGCTCCAACCGTCACCCCGGGCCAGTAACAGACGACAACACGATGACAAAACTTGCAGAACACGTGAACCGGTTGATGTGTTGGTGAGCCGCTCTCGATCCGACCGAGCGACGCGCTCTGTATCGCCCGCAGCCACTCGCGCACGGGGCGGGCATGCCCGTCCAGTCGATCCCAACGGCAGCCGCCCTCGCAGGTTGGCGGCGCGCCGAACGCTGGCTCATCGGTCACGACGGGCGCCGCAAGCATCGCGTCGTCTACGCCCCACCCGGAAGGGAAGTGCCCGAGTCGGCCCCCCGCGGCCGACCGGAGACGAACATCTACACGATGTTGAACCGACACCTACCCTCACCGTTCGACGTCACGGACGCATCCCTGGCAGACGGCAAGGCGATCCCCTCCAACGCCGTCGCCCTGGGGGCGCACAGTCGCGCTGTACACGCTTGACGGGAGGTGCCGGGAGGCAACCGCATCCTGGAGAAAAGAATCGAAACCCGGAAGTCGGTGCTTGCCAAAAGCCCCGAGCCCTTGCTCCACCGCCTTGTGTCGCAGGCCTGCCTGCCGGCCTCCTAGGAGCCCGTCTTAGTCCCCTCGGCTGTCACGCTTGTCCCGCATCACATAAGGGCGACGCCGAAGTCCCACTCCTTGGCAAAACCCTCGCCAGTTGTGCAGGTAGCGCGCCACGATCGCCTGCAACGCTGGATCCTGGCGGAGGGAGCCTTTTCGCAAGACCAGAACGGGCACCAGGAACACGATGAACGATCAGGGACACCTTTCAATCCGCCTCACGCTCGCGCAGGTTCAAAGCCACCTCTGGGAGGCGGCGAACATCCTGCGTGGCAGTCCGGTGGACCGCACCGACTGGAAGAGCTACATCCTGCCGCTGCTGTTCTTCAAGCGCGTCTGTGACTGCTGGGACGAAGAACATGCCGAGATGGTCGCGCGATACGGCGAGGCCTTCACCGACGAGCACCGCTTCCAGATCCCCGAGGGCTGTCACTGGCGCGGTGTGCGCGAGACGGCCACGAACGTCGGCAGCGCCATCGTCAATGCGATGCGCGGGATCGAGCGCGCCAATCAGGAGCACCTGTACGGGGTCTTTGGTGACACGCCTTGGACCAACAAGGAACGCCTGCCGGACGACCTGCTGAAGGACCTGATCGAGCACTTCTCGGCCCTGCCGCTGGGCAACGCGATGGTGCGGAACGACGTGATCGGCGACGCCTATGAATACCTGATCAAGAAATTCGCCGACACCACCAACAAGAGGGCCGGCGAGTTCTACACGCCGCGCAGTGTCGTCCGGCTCATGGTGGAGCTGCTCGATCCGCAGGAGGGCGAGACGGTCTACGACCCGACCTGCGGGACCGGCGGCATGCTGTTGGCCGCCGTCGAGCATGTCCGCGAGCGGGGTGGCGATGCGCGCACCTTCTTTGGCCGGCTGTTCGGTCAGGAGAAGAACCTCACCACCTCGTCCGTCGCGCGGATGAACCTATTGCTGCACGGGGTCGAGGATTTCCAGATCGAGCGCGGCCACACCCTGCGCAATCCAATCTTCACGGACCCTGCGACCGGTGGGCTTGCGACCTTCGACATCGTCATCGCCAATCCGCCCTTCTCGCTCGAGAAGTGGGGCCGCGAGGTCTGGGAGAGTGATCCCTGGGGCCGCGCCTTCGCCGGCCTGCCGACCGACAGCTCGGGCGATTTCGCCTGGGTGCAGCACATGGTCAAGTCCATGTGCCACGCGGACTGGCGCGATGGCCGTCGTACTGCCGCAGGGCGCCCTATTCCGGGGTGGCGTCGAGGGCAAGATCCGCCGCCACCTGCTGGAGCAGGACCTCATCGAGGCCGTCATCGGCCTAGCACCGAACCTTTTCTACGGCACCGGCCTCGCGGCGTGCATCCTGGTGCTGCGCGCGAAGAAGCAGCCGGAGACCAAGGGTCGCGTGCTGATCTGCGACGCCTCCGCACTGTTCCGCAAGGACCGCGCACAGAACCACCTGGAGCCAGAGCACAGCGAGCGGATCGGCGGCTGGTATTACGCCTTTGAGGACGTTGAGGACCAGTGCCGCGTGGTCGGGCTCGACGAAATCGAGCGCGAAGGCTGGACGCTCAACATCTCCCGCTATGTGCTCCCGCCGATCGGCAAGGACATCCCACCGCTGCCGGAGGCCATTGCCGACTTCGAGGCGGCGCTGGAGCGGGTGCGGGAGGCGGAGGAGGCATTGCGGCAGGAGATGGAAACCGGGGGCTGGCTTCAGTGAACAAGAACCGTTTCAGCCATTGTCGAGGTGTTGCCGGAATCAATGGCCCAAGGAATCGCCATGAAATCCGTTTCGCCCAAGCCGGCGAATCGGCCGCTATCGTGGAACATCCCGCCCCCGGCATCCTTGCACCTGGACCTGACACGGTAGAACCTCAATCCCGCAACTCCCGAACAGAGGCCCGACAATGCAACGTAGGTTGACTGCCATCATCGAGCGGGAAGACGACGGCTTCGTCTCGTTCTGCCCCGAGCTCGACATCGCAAGCCAGGGTGACAGCATCGAAGAGGCGCGCGAAAACCTTCGCGAGGCACTGGAGCTCTTCTTTGAAACCGCGTCACCGGCCGAAGTTCAGCAGCGGTTTCACGCCGAGGTCTACGTCACCCAACTGGAGGTTGCCGTTGGGTAAGCTCCCGCTGCTCTCCGACCAAGCGGTTTCCGACATCCTCGCGCAACATGGTTCCGTGCGCGTCCGTCAGCGAGGGAGCCATGTCGTCATGCAGAAGAGCGTTGGAGAGACGACGGCTACAGTACCAGTGCCTCTCCACTCGGAGCTGAAGAAGGGTACGCTGCTTTCCATCATTCGCCAGTTTGGGCTCGGTCGCGAGTGCTTCGAACCACGACGATGAACGTCCGCCTCTCCCTCCAGCAGCTCGAATCCTACCTCTGGGGCGCCGCGGTTATCCTGCGCGGCCTGGTGGATGCCGGCGACTACAAGCAGTTCATCTTCCCGCTGGTGTTCTACAAGCGGCGCTCGGATGTCTGGGACGAGGACTATGCCGCGGCGCTCGCGACCTGTGACAGCGACGCAGAGCTGGCGAGGGCCGAGGCGGACGAGCGCTTCCTCATCCCGGAGGGCGCGCACTGGGCCAACGTGCGCCAGCTGCCGAAGGACATTGGCCGCGCCCTGCAGACCGCGATGCGCGCCATCGAGGCCGCGAACCCCGGCCGGTTCGACGGCATCTTCGGCGACACGCCCTGGACCAACAAGGAACGCTTGCCCGATCACACGCTGAAGAATCTGCTGGAGCACTTCTCGACGCTGACCTTGAGCATCGCCAACGTGCCAGAGGACACGCTCGGCGACGCCTACGAATACCTGATCGGCCGCTTCGCCGACGACGGTGGCCACACGGCGCAGGAGTTCTACACCAACCGCACGGTCGTGCACCTGATGACGCAGATGGTGGAGCCTCAGGCCGGCGAGCGCATCTACGACCCCACCTGCGGCACCGGCGGCATGCTCATCGCGGCGCTGGCCGAGGTGAAGCGCAGCGGCGGCGAGCACCGCACGCTGGGTCTCTTCGGGCAGGAGCGCAGCCACATGACCGCCTCCATCGCCCGCATGAACCTGGTGCTGCATGGGGTCGAGGACTTCCACGTCGCCCGTGGCGATACGCTCGACGCACCGCACTTCACCTATCGGGACCGGCTCGCCACCTTTTCTTCAATTCGCCGATGGAGGCCTGTGTCGTCATCTGCCGCGCGCAGAAGCCGCCCGAGCGCCAGGGCCGCGTGCTCTTCGTCGACGCGGTCAACGAGATCGCCCGCGAGCGCGCCTACAGCTTCCTCAAGCCCGAGCATCAGCGCCGCATCGCCGCCGCCTACCACGCCTTTGCCGACGAGCCTGGCTTCTGCCGCGTCGCCGACCTGGAACGCGTCGCCGCCAACGGGCACAGCCTCTCGATCCCACTCTACGTCAAGCGTCCGAGAGCGGAGACCGGCAAGCCGGAGGATCAGCGCACGCTGCGCGAGGTCTGGGACGACTGGGAGCAAGACGGCCGCGTCTTTTGGCAGCGGATGGATGCGCTGGTCGACACCCTGGACGCGCTGATCGACGATCAGCCAGACTCGAACGCTACCGATCGACTGGACCAGTGAACCAAGCCTTCCCCGCAGTGGCTTTCGCGAACTCGCCGAACTGCTCGCGCGGGCTGCGGCATCAACCAACACTATGAACGGCGAGACCCTATGACGACGATCACCTACGAGTTCACTCCGGATACCTTTGGTGCGCTGCGCCTCGCGCCGGACGAGTTTGCGCGGGAGATGCGCATCGCCGCGGCCGTCCAATGGTATGCGCAGGGGCGCGTCTCCCAGGGCAAGGCCGCGGAGCTGGCTGGTCTCTCGCGAGCCGACTTCTTGGACGAGTTGTTCCGTCGCAAAGTCCCCGCTTGCCAGGTCACTGCGGACGAGCTGAAGGACGAGATTCATGGCGACTAGCTGGGTCGTCAACGCTTCGCCGCTCATCCTGCTCGGTCAGGTTGAACGGATTGGGCTGCTCACAGAGGCTGCCGACACCATCCTGATGCCAGCAGCCGTTGCGAGCGAGGTCGGCGCAAAGCCTGACGGAGCGGCTACCCTGCGCACCATTCGATCGTCGCAAGCTTTCCGGCTCATCGAGGACCAGAGCGTCCCATCGCCGTTGCTCGCGTGGGATCTAGGGCGAGGAGAGACCCAGGTCATCGCTACCGCGATGACGATGGGCCCTGACGCTCACAGGAATTGACCCCAAGATCGACTGCGTCTTCAAGGCGCTGCTGGGTGCGGAGGAGAATCGGCAGCTGTTGCTGCACTTCCTCAACGCGATGCTGGGTGCCG
>CAZOWL010000019.1:0-53105 GCA_964583605.1 uncultured Chromatiaceae bacterium
TGAGGTCTCTCGCTCTACCTTAAGGGGCTGTCTCAAATTTGGGTACCACTATAGATTGGTTGCGCCACCAACTTGACGCCGAGCGCGTGACAGACGCGATTGATGGTGTCGAAACGCGGCTGAGCGTCGGCACGCAGGGCCTTGTACAGGGCTTCGCGCGCGAGCCCGCTGGACTTGGCGATTTCGGTCATGCCGCGAGCACGGGCGATGTCGCCCACGGCGGCGGCCAGCAATGCGGGGTCGTCTTCTTCCAGCACGATGGTCAGATATTCGGCGATGGCCTGGTCGTCTTCCAAGTGCTCGGTAATGTCGAATTCGGGCAAGCTGTCGACGCGGACCTTTTTGCTCATCGATCAATCCTCTAGGGTGGATGCCAGCGCGATGGCCTTGGCGATATCGGATTGTTGGGTCGATTTTTCTCCGCCACCCAACATCACGATCAGCGTCGAGCCGCGCTGGGTGTAGTAGAGGCGCCATCCGGGGCCAAAGAATTCACGCATCTCGTAAACTCCCCCGCCAACGGGCTTCACGTCGCCGAGGTTGCCGAGCGACGCCTTGCGCAGGCGTGTAGCCAAGCGCCGCCGTGTCATGCCGTCTCTGATACCCGACAACCAAGCTGCGAATGCTGGGGTCTGCCTGATCGTGAACATGACGCGAATCGTAATCGAACGATTACATGTGGGCAAGCGTGTTGTCATCGATTCGGCGAACCCCGGGAAGCGCCGGAGCCGAGCCTGGCTCAGTCAAGCACTTCAACGGATTAACTATGCCCGGCCACACCGAACGCGACTTCGAGACGGCGATCGAGGCCGGGCTGACCAGCTCCGGCGGCTATAAGACGCGCAGCCCGAGCGCCTATGACGAGGCCCTGGCCCTCTTCCCCGACGATGTCACCGGCTTCCTGAAGGACGGCCAGCCGGCCAAGTGGGCCGCGCTGGAGGCGCTGCTGGGGGACAAGACCGCCGCGACGGTGCTCGACGGCCTGGCCAAGGAGCTGGAGCTCAAGGGGACGCTCCACGTCCTGCGTCACGGGTTCAAGTGCTACGGCAAGAACTTCCGGATGGCCTGGTTCCGGCCGAACACCGGCATGAATCCCGAGGCGGCCGAGCACTACGCGAAGAATCGGCTGACGATCGCGCGCCAGGTCGGCTTTACCTCGGTGATGAAGCAGATGGGCGGCCCGGATGCCAACAGGCACCGCCGCTGCATCATCGATGTCACCCTGGCCGTCAACGGCATCCCTGTCGTGACCGCAGAGCTCAAGAACCCGCTGACCGGGCAGCGCGCCGCCGATGCGATGCGGCAACACGCGCACGAGCGGGACGAGCGCGATCTGTTGTTCGCCTTCAAGAAGCGCGCCCTGGTCCACTTCGCCGTGGACCCGGACGAGGTGTGGATGACGACCCGGCTGAGGGGCAAGGAGACCCATTTTCTGCCTTTCAACCGGGGCCACAATCACGGGGCGGGCAACCCGCTGGCGGAAGGGAACTGGCGGACCCACTACCTCTGGGATGAGGTGCTGGAGGCCAATAGCCTGTTGGAGATCCTGCAACGCTTCATGCACCTGGAAGTGAAGGAGAAGCAGGTCAAGACCGACAAGGGCGTGCGCACCGTGCGCAAGGAGACGATGATCTTCCCGCGCTACCACCAGCTCGACGCGGTCCGCCGGCTGGTGGCCCACGCGAAGGCCCACGGCTCGGGCCGCAACTACCTGATCCAACACTCGGCCGGTTCCGGCAAGTCGAACTCGATCGCCTGGCTTGCGCACCGGCTGGCGAGCCTGCACGACGCGTGGGACGAGAAGGTGTTTCACTCGGTCGTCGTGGTCACCGACCGGCGGGTGCTCGATCAGCAGTTGCAGGCGACCATCTACCAGTTCGAGCACAAGACCGGCGTGGTCGAGAAGATCGATGAGGACACCCAGCAGCTCGCCCGCGCCCTGTCCCAAGGCACGCCCATCGTCATCACCACCATCTAGAAGTTTCCGTTCATCGCCCAGGCGCTCTCGACCCTGGAGAAGAAGGGCAGCGGCGTCAACATCGACACGGCGGGCAAGCGCTTCGCCGTCATCGTCGACG
Organism: uncultured Chromatiaceae bacterium; assembly: GCA_964583605.1. GTDB lineage: Bacteria > Pseudomonadota > Gammaproteobacteria > Chromatiales > Chromatiaceae > CAZOWL01. Next base: position 2,079 of record CAZOWL010000019.1, read on the forward strand.
AGGCGCACTCGTCCCAGAGCGGGGAGACCGCGACGACGCTGAAAGGCATGCTGAACAAGGACGGGATCGAGGCGGCCATTGCCGCCCAGCTCTGCGACGACGAGGAGGATGCCTTGTCCGATGACGCCCGTGCGGCGGTGCTGCGCGATGCGCTCAAGCGCGCCCGTCGGCCGAACCTGAGCTTCTTCGCCTTCACGGCCACCCCGAAGTTCAAGACCAAGGCCCTGTTCGACGAACCCGGCCCGTCCGGTACCTCACCCTTCCACGAGTACAGCATGCGGCAAGCCATCGAGGAAGGCTTCATCATGGACGTGCTCGCCAACTACACCACCTACAAGCGCTTCTTCGGCCTGATCAAGCAGATCGAGGACGACCCCGATGTGCCGCGCAGGAAGGCCGCGAAGGCGCTGGCGCGCTACTTGGAGCTGCATCCGGTCAATATCGAGCAGGTCGTCTCGGTCATCGTCGAGCATTTCCGGCTCACCGTGATCCACGAGCTGGGTGGGCGGGCGAAGGCGATGGTGGTCACCGGCTCCCGCCTGGGGGCCGTGAAGTACAAGCTTGCCTTTGATCGCTACATCAAGGCTCAGGGCTACGCAGGCATTCGCTCGCTGGTGGCCTTCTCGGGATCGGTCGAGGACCCGGACGACCCCGGTTCGTGCTACACGGAAGTGGCGATGAACGACGGACTCGCCGAAAGCGAGTTGCCCGAGGCCTTCGAGCGCGACGATTACCGGGTGCTGCTGGTCGCGGAGAAGTACCAGACCGGTTTCGACCAGCCGCTGTTTCAGACCACGTATGTGGTGAAGCGGCTGGCCGGTGTGCAGGCGGTGCAGACCCTCTCCCGGCTCAACCGCATCGCGCCCGGAAAGTCGCGCACCTTCGTGCTCGATTTCGCCAACGAGGAGGATGACATCTTCCAGGCCTTCAAGCCCTACTACGAGACGACGCCGGTTGGCGAGAACGCCGATCCGCAGCGCCTCTCGGAACTACAACACCGCCTGCTCGAGTGGGCGATCTTCACGCCGGCCGATGTGACCGCCTTCGCCGAAATCTGGTACAGCCACAAGCGCGACCATTCGGCGAGCGATCAGAAGAAGATGAACGCGGCGCTCGACGCCGTCGTGCAGCGCTTTCAGGAACGTGATGAAGCAGAGCGTGAGGAGTTTCGCGGCCAATTGACGGCCTATCGCAACCTCTACGCCTTCCTGTCGCAGATCATCCCCTATCAGGATAGCGACCTCGAGCGGCTCTACGCCTTCGTGCGGAATCTCCTGGCCAAGCTCCCGCCACGGGGAGATGGTCAGGGCTTCGTTCTGGATGATGAGGTGGCGCTACGGTTCTTCCGGCTGCAACAGATGACCGAAGGTTCCATCGACCTCGTGCCGGGGGATGCCTACCCCCTGAAGGGCCCGACCGATGTCGGGACTGGCGGTGTCAGGGATGAACCGGTCGCGCTTTCCAGCCTGATCGATACCCTCAACGAGCGCTTCGGCACCGACTTCACCGAGGCGGATCAGCTGTTCTTCGACCAGATCCGGGCCTCGGCGGAAAACGACGAGAACATCGCCGAGGCGGCCCGCGCCAACAACTACGCGAACTTTGCCGCCTATTTCGATCGCATGCTCGATGAGCTGTTCATCGGGCGCATGGAGGGCAACGAGGAGATCTTCTCCCGGGTGATGACGGATGCCGAGTTCCGCTCGGCGGCGCATGAGCACCTTGCGCAGGAGATCTTTCGCCGTGTGCGAGAGCAAGGCAAAAAGCCCGCCAGATTGAGGGCTTAGAGATGTTGTTGGATGTTGCGAGACATCGAATTGGTGGAGGCGGCGGGAATCGAACCCGCGTCCGCAAGCCCTCCGCCCTCGGTCCTACATGCTTAGCCCGCTCTATTGTTTTTAGCCTTCTAACGCCCGAGGGGCAGGGCGAACGGTCGGCGATCTCGAATTGGGTTTTAGCGGATCAGGTCCGAGCCCCCGTCACCGCGATCCTGTGTGAGGTTACCCCTGGAATCCGCCGCCCACAGGCAAGTGACGGCCAGAGGCCCGCTGGGATTAAGCAGCGAGAGCGTAGTTGTCGTCGTTGGCAACTATAGATTTGCGGCTGGTTTTACGAGGTTATCCGCACCTCGGCATGCACCTCAGGTTTTGCGACCCACGTCGAAGCCAAGTCGCCCCCGTTTGCGAAGGTATGACAGTCTAGATGGCGCAAGAGTTCACGGCAAGCCGAGTGAGGTTCGGCGGCGGCGTCCCGACCGCAGCCGACCGGCCCCCATGCGCGCACAAGCATGACTCTCGGTGCCTGAGGCGCGGCTCAGAAGCAAGTATCAGGCGTCAGTCACCGGAATCGTTGGCGATCACAGAGATTGGTCGGAGCATCGATCCTCGACGGGGGCATCCTCGAACCGAGACGGTGAGCCGTCTAATCGCCAGCTGATCTCCTCGCCGGCGCGCAGTGGCACAATGCGATCCGGCCCGAAGGCGAATGACTCGGCCACGCGCCACGAGGCCCGGCGCAGGCAGATCCGCTCGCGATTGTAGGGGAGCCGGTAGAAATCGGCGCCAAAGCGGCTGGCGAATCCCTCGAGTCTGGCCAACGCGTCAGCCTGTTCGAAGACCTCCGCATAGAGCTCGAGCGCGGCGTGCGCGCTGTAAATCCCGGCGCAGCCGCAACGACTCTCTTTCGCGCGCGCCGCATGCGGCGCGCTGTCGGTGCCGAGGAAGATGCGCGGGTGTCCGCTCGTGGCCGCCGCGATCAGGGCCTGCCTGTGACGCGCGCGCTTGAGCACCGGCAGGCAGTAGAGGTGAGGCCGGATGCCGCCGACAAGCATCGCATTGCGACTGTAAAGCAGGTGATGGGCCGTCACTGTGGCGGCGAGACGCGGCGGGCCTCGACGGACCAGGTCGGCAGCCTCGGCCGTGGTGATGTGCTCGATCACGACGCGCAGACCAGGGAAGCGCTCCAATATCTGTTGCAAGGGCCCCTCGATGAAGCGTTGCTCGCGGTCGAAGATGTCGACCTCGGCATCTGTCACCTCAGCGTGCACGAGCAGCGGCAGGTCCTGCCGCTGCATCGCCTCGAGAACCGGATAGACGCGCTCCAAGCGCGTCACGCCATCGTCCGAGTTCGTCGTGGCCCCGGCAGGGTAGAGCTTGGCGGCATAGATTCTTCCGCTGGCCTTCGCCGCCCCGATCTCGCTGACGGGAAGCTTGTCAGTAAGATAGAGCGTCATCAATGGCTCGAAGCTCAGTCCCCTCGGCAGAGCATTGAGGATGCGATCGCGGTAAGCGAGCGCCTGTGCCGTAGTCGTGATAGCGGGCCGCAGGTTCGGCATCACGATCGCGCGGGCGAAGCGCTCTGCCGTATGGCCTAGTACGGCGGCCATCTGCGCACCATCGCGCAGATGCAGGTGCCAATCGTCGGGCTTGATCAAGACGAGCGCATCGGACATGGGCATGGGCGCGACCTAGCGCTAGCGGCGCGATCTGTTAAGCCATTGGCTCCCGGATGGACGAGCGACGGGACGCCTCAGGCCACCGGACCGGCATTGCGGATCGACTCTTCGACACCATCGGCGAACCGTTCGAAGTTCTGCCGGAACAGGGTCGCGACCTTCCTGGCCTGTGCGTCATAGGCCTCGGGGTCACGCCAGGTGTTGCGGGGGTTGAGGAGCGCCGCTGGCACCTCGGGGCAGGTCTCGGGGACTTGGACGCCGAAAATCGGATGCGTGCAGGTCGGCACCGAGTCGAGACGCCCGTCGAGCACCGCATTCACCATCGCGCGGGTGTACGGGATCGGCATGCGCTCGGTTTCGCCCGCTGGTCCGCTCGTCCAGCCGGTGTTAATAAGCCAGACCTGCGTGCCGTGGCGCTCCAACCGTTCACCGAGGAGCTCGGCGTAGCGCTGTGGGTGCAGCGGCATGAAAGGGCCGCCATAGCAGGCGCTGAAGGTCGGTGCTGGCTCGGTGACACCCTTTTCAGTGCCGGCGACTCTCGCCGTATAGCCGGAGATGAAATGGTACATCGCCTGCTCGGAGCTCAGCCGAGCCACCGGCGGCAGCACACCGAAGGCATCACAGGTGAGAAAGATGATCGCGTGGGGATGACCGCCGAGACCGGTCAGACTGGCGTTCGGTATCGCGCTGATGTGATATGCGCCGCGGGTGTTCTCCGTCAGTGAGTCGTCGTCGAGATTGAGACGGCGGTCCTCGACTTGCAAAGTGACGTTCTCGAGTACAGTCCCGAAACGTTGCGTCGTGGCGTAGATCTCGGGCTCCGCCTCGGGGGACAGCCGGATCATCTTCGCGTAACAACCGCCTTCGAAGTTGAAGATGCCATCATCACTCCATCCGTGCTCATCGTCTCCGATGAGCGTGCGACTGGCATCGGCAGAAAGTGTCGTCTTGCCAGTGCCGCTCAGGCCGAAGAAGAGCGCGGTGCGGCCATCCGCACCGATATTGGCCGAGCAATGCATCGGCAGGACCCCACGGAACGGCATCAGATAATTCATCACAGTGAACAGAGACTTCTTGATCTCACCAGCGTAGCTGGTGCCGCCAATCAGGACGAGGCGCCGGCCGAAGTTCACGAAGATGAAGGTTTCACTGTCCGTATTGTCGAGAGACGGTATGGCATGGAAGCGCGGTGTGTCGATCACCGTGAACTCCGGCACATGCTCGTCGAGGGCCTCGCCATCCGGCTGGATAAACAGGTTCCGCGCGAACAGACTGTGCCAGGCGTACTCGCTGATGACGCGCACCGGGAGGCGGTAGCGCGGATCCGCGCCCACGTAGCAATCCTGCACGTAGACATCTTTCATCTGCAGATAGGAGGAGAGGCGGTGATGCAGGGAGTCGAAGCGCTCGCTGGCGATGGGCTTGTTGACCTTGCCCCACCACACGTGCTCGCGGCTCGTCTCCTCCTCGACGATGAACTTGTCGTTGGCGGAGCGACCGGTGTGGTGCCCGGTGCGCACGACGATCGGCCCAAGGTGCGACAGCGAGCCCTCGTGGCGCAGGATCGCCTGTTCGTAGAGCTCAGGCGTCGGTAGGTTCCAGTACGCCGCGTAGAGATTATAGAGGCCGTGGTTCTCCAGACCGTGCACACGATTCGGGCGTCCGGCAACTTTCATGGGTGCGCTCCTGAACGGAAGGTTTTCTTTGCTCGCATCATCAACCGCGCAATCTATTCGCCAAGCAGGACCTGCTTAGCCTCGTTGATTTTAGCAGCCAGATAGTCGGTGCCGCCCCGATCGGGATGGTACTTCTGCATCAAGCGGCGGTGGGCCGCACGGACTTCCTCGTCGCTGGCGTCGGGCGCAAGACCCAGTATCTGCCGAGCCTCTTCCCGGCTAAGCCGGCCATTCGCCGCCGCGCCGTGGCCCCGAGCATGCCGCCGGGCCTGCTCCGCCCATGCCTCACCGTGAGCACGGTCGAGATAGGTCTCCAGCACGGCGGCAGACTGGGCATCGGCCGCGCGGCATTCGTCCAATAGGTCCAGCAGCGCGTCGAGATCGAGCTCCGAGAGCTGCCGACCGCGGAAGCGTCCCTCCAGCACGCGACCATCCATCTGACCGCTGTCGTGCTCGAGCCGCATCTCGAGAAAACGCGTGCGCAACGACGACTTGCGCCCCGCAGCATCCTCGCCGGCCGCGGCACCGGCCGGACCTGCGAGCCCCAGCCCCCGGAGCAATCTCCTGACCATCGGCAAGAGCTGGAGCAGACCCACCACCCGCAGCACGAGCGGAATTCCAGCGGCCACCAGGGCGAGGAGTGGACTGAGACGCCCAGTGATGGCCAACAGGATCAACAGGCCGAACGCACCCCAGAGCAGGCCACGACGCAGGACCCGCGCGACCCGCTCCGCAGGCGTCTGCGTGAACCACCGCAAGATCCAGATGATGGCCGCCATGATGACGGCCAGGATCACAAGCCTACCGAGCATGCCCCCCGCCCTGATCGAGCTGCTGGGTCAAGAGGCGCACCGCGCCTCCACGACTGCGCTCGAACTGCTCCAGCGCCTTCCGACCTCCGGCGGCGAACACGGCTACGGCGCTCAGGAGATCGCGAAGCGTTTGGGGGCTACGTTGATCAAAGGGGCACCAGGCGCCGCCAGACAGACGGGCCATCTCGCGAAAGCTGCGCTCAGCGACGGGATCGCGACCCTCCTGGAAAAAGAACGCCGGGATACCGAGCAGGCCGAGCTGTCCAGCCAGGCCAGCAAGCTCATCTCGGGGCTCCTCTATACAGTCGCCCACAAACACCAGCGCGCTGGGTCGTGGCTTGTGATCCGCCTCGGCCATGACATGGCGCAGAACACGACCGATCTGAGTGATACCCCCGGCGCAGCGCACCGTCGTCATGCGACCGAGCAGCGCATTGGCATCGCGGCACCAGGGCGAGGCCTCAAACTCTCGAAAGCCTCGATAGTAAATCAGCTGCACCTCGAGTCCACCCAGGTCGCGCGTCTCGCTGAACATCGCGGCCTGGATCTCAGAGGCCCGATCCCAGGTCGGCTCGCGACTGGCGGTGGCATCCATCGCGAAGACGAGACGGCCGCGCCGCTCGCTCGAACGACGAATCGGCGTCGCGGCAACCTGGCGCAGGAAGGCCGCCACCTCCGCATCGTCTGCAGCCGGTCCGATCTCTTTGCGATTGCTACTCATGGTTGGGGAAATTGGGGTGCCCGCGCGTTTTGACCATCGAATGACCCGGATCGCACGACATAAGCCAGTCGGAGGCCGTCGCTGGCGCCGCCTCCGGCCAAGGCCCCGCCGGGTCGCGCCAGCCAGCGGGTTGACCCACACGGTGACACCATCCTCGAGGCAGCAGCCATATCGGCAACTGACTGCGGTCTATCCCGTGCGCCATTCCGCCCGACGTCACCCGAGCCTTTCTTGCTCCAACGCTGCAACCCGCTCGCGCAGACTGACCAGCTCGCGCGTCTGGCTCTTTAGCTGCTTGAGCAGCCCCGGCAGTTCGGATAGAGCGGCGAGCTCCCGCATTGTGTCCTTGATTGGTCGAGCTGGTGTGCCGAACACCGTGCCGCCTTCGGGTACGTCCTTCGTGACGCCCGATTGGCCGCCGACCCGCGCGCCGGCCCCAACGTTGACGTGGTCTGAGATCGCCACCTGGCCGGCAATGACCGCACCGCTGCCGATCGTGCTGCTGCCCGCGACCCCTGCTTGGCTGACCAGGATCACGTGCGCGCCGATGTCAGTGTTGTGCGCGACCTGTACCAGATTATCGATCTTGGTCCCGCGGCGGATCCGCGTCTCGCCCACGGTGGCCCGATCGACACAGCTGTTGCAGCCGATGTCCACATCGTCCTCGATGACGACCCGTCCAACCTGCGGGACTTTCTGATGGCCGGTACCGTCCCAGCTAAAGCCAAAACCGTCGCCGCCGATCACCGCGCAGGAGTGGACGATGCAGCGATCGCCCAACTGACTGTCACGGTGGATGGCGGCGTTCGGCTCGATGACACAATCGGCCCCCAGCACCACGCCGGGACCGAGGTAACAACCGGCACCGACGGAGGAACGATCTCCGAGCTGTGCTCCTGCACCGACCACGGCATGAGGCCCAATGGCTACACCTTGGCCGAGGAACGCACTGGGATCGATCACCGCGCTGGGGTCGACCCCCGAGATTTCAGGCCCGGGCTTGAAGAGCGCGGCGACGCGGAAGAAATCGCGACGTGGCGCCGTCGTCTGGATCAGGAGGTGCCCTCTGAGCTCGGGGAAACCCTCTGGTACGAGCACCGCGCCGGCTCGGCTGCCTTCAACCGCCGCGGCCTGCTCGGGTCTTTCAACAAAGCAGAGGTCGGTCTCGCTTGCCAGCTCCAGCGTGTTGACTCCGCGAATCTGCGACACCACGCCGGGCGCCGACGAGAAGATCGCGTCCGGCAGCAATTCACGGAGGGCTGGGAGATCGAGGACCATTGGTAGGCTCCTAGGCGGGCGGTGGCGGTGAGCTGCTGCAACCGTGGGGAAGTGTCAGCCTCGAAGGTGAGGCGCGCGAGGACCAGCTTGGAGGCCGCAAGGTCTGTCCCGGTCGAAGACGCAGGACCGAGAGCTCTGTGACGACACGATCAGGCACTCGCGCGGACGTCGGCAAGACTCTGGTGAACGGCGTTTCGTAGCCGGCCGGCGTCGGTCGCTGAAGTGCGATGCCACAGTGAATGCCATAGTCCCACACAGTTCCGCAGAGTGCGGACCAAGCCGCGTGGTGGCGCTCAGTCGACCCAGGCAACGGGCTGCATCTCGATGTCGCAGACGCCACCGACCGCGACCCGCTCGGATCGCGGCGCATCTCGGCACAGCGGACCGCGCTGCTCGACGCGGCAGGTGACGGCCAGCGGCTTGCCGGCACCAAGCCAGCTCGGTGTGCGCCGGTAGCGGCCGATCTCGCGGAAGCCGCAGCCTCGCGGCGTGCCGTAGGGGGTGCAGCCCGAGGACGGCACGAGGCTGACCTTGCGCGCATCAACGACGAACGCCGGAAAGCTATCGCGGATGCTCACCTGATCATGCGTCTCCAGCGGATCAAACCGGAACTCGCGAAACAGATAGCCGTCGTCGCGACGCCCACCGACCTGGATTCGTGTATTGGCAATCAGCGCGAAATCGCGGCCCTTGCGGGCGACGGCCCCCGACATGTATTCGACGCGTTCATGCTTGGGGAAGCACTTGCCCATCGCCGGTGGATGGTAGTAGTGGCGCAGCGCCGTCAGATCGGCCAGCGCTGAGCCAGGAAATAGCTCGCGCAGCTCCTGCTCGCTCCCGTAGAGGATCCGCTCGGCATCGGGGAGACTCTGCTCGTACATCCCTTGCAGCTTCTCAAAAAAGCTCGACCGCGACGTTGTGCCTGCGGCAAGGTCCGCGCGCAGGAAGCAGGACGTCAGCCCGGAGATCTGTGTCAAGAGCTCGTCCCAGATGTTGTACTGAGAGACCGCCGAGGAGACGCCCTGGAAATCGGCAGGAAAGCCGCAGCCTTGTCGCGTCAGGCAAGACCCGCGCGCGCGGTTGCGAATCGAAAGCAGGATGACGTTCCGCTCGCACGCCCCGTAGGCGTTGCAGCCCCGGTCGAGATGCCCTTCGAAGAGCGCGGTGCGCATCGCATAGTCCATGTGCATCGCGCGGGCGAGGGTGTCCTTCGGCCAGCGCCCGGCCTCCGCGCTCATGAAGTCCTCCCAAGCCCGCCGCAGCGCGTCGCGCCGCCCGAGCAGGCGGGCGTTGGCCTGACCGCATTGCCGCGACTCGTGGAATGCCCGCACGATACGGTCGAACTCGCTCTGAGCGCCACGCGCACTTCGCTGCAGCGCGGCGCCAGAGGCCTCGGCGAAGAAGGGGGCCTTGTCAAGTGCGTAGAGCTTGCGGACGTCGAGCACATGACGCGCGCGGTCGTCACAGTGATGATTCGCGACCTTCAGAGCACGCCGCGATGCGCTGACCTCTTGGAAACGCTCAGTTGACGCCGGAGTAGCCGTTCGCGGATCGATGACGACCTCGAAGCCGACGTAGGGCGTGCCGCGCGCATCGGTCAGGGGCTCGCCGTCGCGGATTACGAGACAGGGGATCACCGAGGTACCCTGGGCCAAGCTGCCGGCTGGCGACGAGGCACCACGGCGCACGAAAGAATCAATCTCGTAATAGGGGATTGTGCGCGGGCCGTTGAACTGATAAAGGGTCATCAGCGGTGTCGCCGGGATTGCCGCCTCGGCAAGCGAGGAGATAAGGACGAGAATAACTAGGGTGATGAAAGGCATGGGGCAGCTCAAGCGACACCTGTTCGGTGGTGATGGATTTGGCTCGGCTCGCAGGCCATTACTTCGATTCGGGCAATCCCGCGATATAGCGGCTGGCCCACGCGGCGATGACCTCGGCCACATACTCGGAATCCGCCGGATCCGTGATGAGATGATCGGCCTGGGGCAAAGAGACGAAGCTCTTGGGATGCCTCGCCGCCTCGAAGATGTGCCGCGCATGCTCGATCGAGACGACCTCATCGATCGGCGAGTGGAAGATCAGCAGGGGCCGACGCAGCCGCGCCAGATCGTCCTGCAGACTCGTCGCGGCGATATCTTCGATGAACTGACGCGTGATCGTGAAGCGTCGCCCGGCCAAATCGACGATCGTCTCTCCCTCCTCGTCGATGATCGGGAGACTGTCCTCGAAGTGGTGGATGACATGCCCCGGGTCGCTCGGTGCCGCTATTGTCACGACACCGCGACACTCCGGGATCGATTTGGCGGCCGCGATGACAGCCGCGCCACCCAGGCTGTGGCCGATCAAGAGCTGTGGGGCATGGCCCGCGGCGCGCAGATGGTCTGCCACGGCGATCAGGTCGGCGATGTTCGAAGAGAAGTTGGTGTTCTCGAAGTCACCTTCGCTGTTGCCAAGGCCCGTGAAGTCGAACCGGAGCACGGCAATCTCCCGCGCCGCAAGGGCACGCGCGATGCGTGTCGCCGCGCCGATTGTCTTCGAGCAGGTGAAGCAGTGGGCGAACAGGGCATAGGCGCGTGCACGAGCCGGTCGTTCCAGCAGCCCCGCCAATCGCTCGCCGTCCGCATTCTGGAAATCGAACCGCTGCCTGAGGATTGTCGCGGGCATCATCGAGGCCTATGTAAATCGCTGGGCAACAGAACCTCCTCGAGGTGGCGGAGCGGCAATTCGTGGTCCCTGGCCCGTTACCGATGAGACGGTGACGATAAGGGCTTCACGCCACCCTCGCATCGGCTCGCCTCTGCTCGTCGCTCACCCAAGCCCTCTCCCGAGAGGGTGAAGGAGCACGTGTGCTTGGCGAGCAGCATAGTATCGGAAGGGGCGATCACCAGGAAGTACTGAGGGGCGGAGCCGAGCGAGCCAGCTGATCCTTGCCCATCCCGGTCGTCCCCCGGTCGCCGGCATCTATACCATAGGGCGACCAGAGCGACACTCGCCACAAGCCATGGCTCGCCGAGGAGGCCGAAACGTGGAACGACCCGAGCTCGACTGCGAGGAGATCTACGCTGTTCGTCGGTGGGGCGAGGGGTACTTCGGCATCAACGCCGTTGGCCACCTCAGTGTCCGACCGGACCCCGAGCGTCACGCTGAGATCGATCTCTTCGAGGTCGCCGAGCGCGTGCGCGGCGAGGGGCTATCTCTGCCCGTGCTCGTCCGCTTCAATGACATACTACGCCATCGCGTACGCCACCTGCATGATGCCTTTGCCCGCGCGCGCTCCCACTTCGCCTATCAAGGGTCCTACGAGCCGGTCTATCCAATCAAGGTCAACCAACAGCGCACCGTTGTGCGCGAGATCCTCGCCGAGGGAGGCACGGGTCTCGAGGCCGGAAGCAAACCTGAGCTGATGGCGGTGCTCGCCCTCTCGAGGCCGGATGGGCTGGTCATCTGCAACGGTTACAAGGATAGGGAATACGTCCGCCTGGCCCTGATTGGCCAGCGGCTTGGTCTGCGCGTGCACATCGTCATCGAGAAACTCTCCGAGATCCCCCTGATCCTGGAGGAATCGCAGAGGCTAGGGATCCAGCCAGCCCTCGGGGCCCGGCTACGCCTTGCCGCCGCAGCCGCCGGCAACTGGCAAAACAGCGGCGGGGAGAAGGCCAAATTCGGTCTGTCCGCGTCGCAGATCCTGACGCTCGTTGAAGAGCTCGAGGCCGCGGGCGCCCTCGGTTGGCTGAAGCTACTGCACGCTCACCTGGGCTCACAGATCCCGAATCTGCAGGACATCAAGAATGGTGTCCGTGAGTTGGCCCGGTTCTTCGCCGAGCTGCGGCGCACTGGGGCACCGATCGAAACACTGGATGTCGGTGGCGGGCTTGGAGTCGACTACGAAGGCACGCGCAGCCGGGCGTACTGCTCGGTGAACTACTCGCTCGACGGCTATGCTCACGCCATTGTGGCCACGCTCGCCGAGGCATGCACCGCGGCCGCACTCCCCCACCCCCGCCTTGTCACCGAATCCGGCCGCGCGTTGAGCGCCCATCACGCCGTGCTCATCACCGAGGTCATCGACCGGGAGGCAGCCGGCGGCCGAGGCGTCACCCCGCGGGCCGATGAAGGCAGCACTCCGGCCACCGCACTCGCCCAGATCCTCGCGAGTATCGACCGGACGCCCCCGCTCGAGGCCTTCGAGCGTGCGCAAGAGCAGCTCGCCGCCGCGCGTGAGGCCTTCGTCAACGGGGACCTCGATCTCGCCGGCCGGGCCCGCGTCGAGGAGCTCTTCTTCGCGCTGAGCCGCATGATGCAGCAGCGCCTGCGTCTAAACAGTCGTCGGCAGCGCGAGCTGTGGGACAAGGTCAACGCCCTGCTAGCCGACCGGCTGTTCTGCAACTTCTCCCTGTTCCAATCCCTGCCGGACGTCTGGGCCATTGATCAGATCTTCCCAATCATGCCGTTGCAGCGCCTCAACGAGCCCCCGACGGACCGCGCGGTGATCAACGACCTGACCTGCGACTCCGATGGCTGCATCGCCCACTATGTCGATTCGGACGGCGTCGAGGCCAGCTTACCCGTGCATGCCGAGAGCGACTCGCCATCGCCGTATCTGATCGGTTTCTTCCTCGTCGGCGCCTACCAGGAGATCCTGGGTGATATCCATAATCTCTTCGGCGATACGGACGCGGTCAATCTGGAGCTGGACCCGACCGACGAGGCCGGCTATCGGCTCCTCGAGCCCGAGCGCGGCGACTCGGCCGACGAGCTCCTGAGCTATGTCCACTTCGAGCCGCGGGCACTGCTGGCCCATTACCGACGCAAGCTAGAGGACGCGGGACTTGATCGCGTCACGCGCGAGCAATATTACGTAGAGCTGAAGGCTGGGCTCTTCGGTTACACGTACTTGGAGGGCGCGGCGAAGTGATCGATGTTAGGCTCATCGAGCCAACTGTCAGGCAGCCGTAGTGGCACGCAGGACCATGAAACGACGCGTCACGCGTGGGTTGGGCCGACGGGAACGGGAGGCGGCGCAAACCAGGGCGTCTTGTTGGGCCTGGCCCGGGCTGATGGACGGCAAGAATATCGCGCGCCATGCATGAGCTCTCCGTCTGTCTCGCGCTGGTCGAGCAGGTCCAACAACTTGCCGCGGATCACGGTGCGCACCGGGTCGATCGCATCACGCTGCAGATCGGGCCGCTATCCGGGGTGGAGCCGGCGCTCATACGCCACGCCTTCCCGCTGGTCGTTGTCGATTCGATTGCCGCTCAGGCCGAGCTGATCATCGAATCGATCCCGATTCGGGTACACTGCCGAGAATGCGGAAGCGAGACCGAGGCCACCACCAACCGGCTCCTTTGCGGCGTGTGCGGTGGCTACCAAACGCGTCTTCTCAGCGGAAACGAGATGCTGCTAGCCAACCTCGAGCTGAGCCTGCCGGACGATGGCTCCGGCCAACACGAACAGCAGAACGACGACCAGCGGAGTACCGACGATGTGTGACACCTGCGGCTGCAACGTCACCCCCGGCAATGAGCACCTCGTCCGCGCCGGCGGGCGCCATGGGCAAACAGAGGACGGTCGCGCGACGATCAAGGTGCTCGCCAACCTGTTGAGCGAGAACGAGCATCAGGCGGCCCATAATCGCGAGCACTGGGACCGCCACGGCGTGCTCGCCGTGAATCTCATGTCGTCACCCGGGGCCGGCAAGACCAGCCTCTTGGAGGCGACGATCGACGCCCTTGGGCAGGACCTCGGTATCGCCGTGATCGAGGGCGATCTCGAGACCGAGAATGACGCCGAGCGAATCCGCGCCAAGGGTATACCGGCGATCCAGATCGCCACCGGCAGTGCCTGCCACCTCGACGCGCATATGGTTCACGACGTGCAGCTTGAGCTGGAGCTGCAAGGGGTTGACCTGCTCTTCATCGAGAACGTCGGGAACCTTGTTTGCCCAGCGAGCTTCGACCTAGGCCAACACCGCAACGTGACCCTGATCTCGGCCCCTGAGGGAGATGATAAGCCGGCCAAGTATCCGGTCATGTTCCGCACCGCCGATCTGGTGCTCTGCACAAAGGCCGACCTCTTGCCATGGCTCACGGAGTTCGATCCAAGCCGCGCCGAGACGCACGTACGGCGCCTCGCCAGTGAGGCACCCTTTCATGTGATCAGTACGCGGGACCCGGACAGCCTCGCCCCGTGGCTGACCTGGCTGCGCGAGGAGCTGGTGGCCCAGCGGGCACGCGCTGCACACGGCCAGACGATTCGGCCGGCGATTCAAGGCGAAGGTCCTGGACGCGCGCGAATCGGGTCGCGGCCAGATCACGTGCACAGCGATCACGTCGAGTCCGGACATGCACACGCGCATCACCACCATCATGCCGCGGCACCTGACCACGCCTGAGCAGCCGGCGAGCGGTAGGCGGCATGGTCACAGTTCGACCGCTCGAAATGGAGGATCCAAGCCCCATGCCTTCCACTGCGACCGCCCGCTGGGCTCGAATCGCCACGCTAACCATGGTTAGCGCCGTCGCCTACGCGCCGGCCAGCCACTCGTTCTTCAATCCATTCAGTTGGATGGATGGTGACCGATACGATGATGACTATTATGGCCACTATGGTGGCCCTGGCCCCTACGGCTACGGCCCCCCTGGCTACGCACCAGGGTATGCCGGTCCCTATGGGGGTGGACCGGGCTACTTTGGCCATCCCGGCTTTTACGGTGCCCCAGGCTATTACGGCGCTCCAGGGGTCGGCGGCAATATGCCAGCTGCCCCGACGAGGCCTGCCGAATCTTCGGGCTCCGACCAGACCCGCGAGATCGAGGCATTGAAGCGCCGCATCGAAGAGCTCGAGGCGGATCGCCAGCCGCGGATGGCTCCACCGGCACTCCCCGGCGCAACGGATTGGCCGTCGTCGCCGGCCTTCCGCCCACAAGACGGCTATTGACGCACCGATAGACGGAGCTCCGGCCCACGCAAACTGGACAGATGGGCGTTGTGCGAAAGAGCGCCGCGCTCAACTCGTGTCCGGTGAGACAGCGGCTCGACAGACGCTCGACCCAGGCTATCGAGGATGCGACTCGATCTGTTCCTGGAAGGCCGCAAACATCAACAGGCTCCAGATCCCTGCGCTGAAATCGCGCATACCTGACTCGTGTTGCTCGACGATCCAGCGAAGCTGTCCGGCATCGAACCAGCCCGTGTCAACCATACGAGGGCTCAGCAATGCGGCTCGCACCTTCTCTCTCAGAGGGCCCCTGAACCAGGCGGCTAAAGGCACCGCAAAACCCATTTTCGGACGATAGAGGGTTTCCCTCTCGAGGTAGGGCTCCAGCGCCTGCTTGAATACGAGCTTGCCTTCCCCCCCCGCCAATTTCATCTCAGGGGGCAATCCCGAGACCCAATCGAGCAGCTCATGATCGAGAATCGGAACGCGCACCTCGAGCGCGTGGGCCATACTCGCGCGGTCGACCTTTGTCAGAATATCGCCTGGCAGGTAGGTCTTCATATCCAGGTATTGCACGCGCGAGAGGGGATGCTCGGGTGCCTGCTCGGCGCAGCGGCGCAGGACCTCAATAGCCCTATAGCCTTGTAGGTCCCGCTTGAAACGGCGCGAAAAGAGCCTCTCGCGGAAGTGGTTGCCCAGCACGGATACGCTATCGAAATAGCCCTGAATCGAGCTCAAAGCCAGCGCCTGGAGCGTCGACTTGGCGCGAAAGATCTGTGGCGCCCAATCTGCTTTTGGATAGATCGCGCCGGCCAGGCCAAAAAGTGGCCCGCGCATCCACTGCGGAAACAGCTGGCGCACGCGCTCTTCATAGAGGTGCCAGCGATATCGCCGATAACCAGCAAAGCTCTCGTCGCCCCCGTCACCAGACAGGCACACGGTAACGCGCTTGCGAGCCAGCTCACACACGCGATACGTAGGCATCGCCGAGCTGTCGGCATAGGGCTCGTCATATAGCGCAGCGAGACGGTCTACGAGCTCGAAGTCATCCGGATCAACCGAGTCGACATAGTGGTCGGTCCCATAGCGATGCGCCACCCGCTCGGCGAATGCGCTCTCGTTGAACCTCGGATCGCCAAAGGAGATCGAGCAGGTATTAACAGGTCGGTCAGAGAGCGCAGCCATCATTGCGACCACGGCACTGGAATCGACGCCGCCAGAGAGGAAGGCCCCGAGCGGGACTTCGGCGATGAGGCGAATCCTGACGGCCTCACGTAGGCGCTCGATGATCTCACGAGCCGCGTCTGTTGGATCTTCTATCCCATTGGGGCGGAAGGAGACATCCCAGTATTGTCGCGGCTTCGATAGGGTCGCCTGGCCACGCCGTACCGTTAGGGTATGACCGGCCGGCAATTTCTTGATCGCTTTGAAGATGCTGCTTGGGTCCGGCACGTAACCGTAGGCGAAGTAATCCTCGACCGAGCGCGGGTCGATCTCCCGCGACAGCGACGGCTCGACCAGAAGCGCCTTGATTTCTGAGGCGAACAAGAGCCTTTGGTCAGCCAGTAGCGCATAATGCAGGGGTTTGATGCCTAACCGGTCGCGGGCTAGGAATAGGCTGCTGCGGTTGCGATCCCACAACGCGAAGGCAAACATACCCCGGAAGCGGTCGACGCACCGCTCGCCCCATTGCTCCCACGCATGAACGATGACCTCGGTATCGCAGCGGGTCTGAAAGACATGGCCCGCTGCGATGAGCTCGTCGGCAAGTGCGCGGAAGTTATAGATCTCGCCGTTGTACACGACAACGACGCTTTGGTCCTCATTGAAGAGCGGCTGATGGCCTCCAGCCAAATCGATGATTGCGAGACGTCGATGTGCCAGTCCGACACCCGGCTCAACATGCTGGCCGCCAGCGTCCGGGCCCCGGTGGAACTGGACTTGATTCATGCGTGACAGCAGCCCTTCATCAATCGGTCTGCTCTCACGGATATCCACGATTCCTGCAATTCCGCACATTCGCTTTATCGCCCCGGATTCGGGCCGAACAGGAGCCGATCGTAGAGCCCTACATAGCCCTCGACCATACGGTCAATACTGAATTCCGACTCAGCGCGCCGGCGACTGCACTCCGAATGGGCTCGCAGTAGGGCGGGATCGGCCGCGTAACACTCCAGCCGATCGACGATCGCCGCCGCGTCCCGACGGGGAACCAGGAAACCGTTCTCACCCTCGACGACGAGCTCGCTGTTGCCACCAACATCCGTCGCTATGACGGGGAGTCCGGATGCCATGGCCTCCAGGATGGTATTGGAGATGCCCTCCCCCAACGACGGCAAGACGAAGATGTCAAGGGCGCGGTAGCAGGCAGGAACATCATGGCGCCTACCCGCCATCCACACCGAGTCACTGACACCGGCACCTGCAAGTAGGGCGACAATCTGCTCATGCAGCGAGCCGTCTCCAACGATGACCAATCGAAAACGCTCCTTGCCATCGGGATACCGCCCCACGAGATCGATAAAGGCCCGCGCCAGGCTCAATTGATCCTTCACCGGCTCCAGCCGACCCACGGTGCCGATCACTAAGGGCCTGCCCGCGATGAACTCGGGCGGAAGAACCTCCGCCCTGTCCTCACGGCTCCCTGCTGGATGGTATCGCGCAACGTCGACACCATTGCAGATCCTGGAGATCTTCCGGGGCGGCACGCGGACCTCCCGGCGCAGGTATGCCTCCAAACTGGAGGACAGCGGGACATAACGATCCACCAAGGGCCGATAGGCGACCCTGAGCCAGCGATACTTTCGGCTGGTGTTGTCCAGATCGTGCACATCGTGACCGTGCTCACCATGGACACGATGGCGCACGCCAGCCAGAAATGCAGGCAATTGCGCCTCGAGGGTCGCCAGGTTCCGGGTATGCACGAGGTCCGCGCGGAGCCGCCTCAGCACCTGCCATAAGCGGACAAAGAGTCCAAGGTCCTTGCCCTCTCTTTTGTGCAGCGCGAGAACGGGCACGTCCCTCTCGATCCGCTGGCGGAAATCTGCGCTGTAGGATGTGAGACAGACAATGACATGCCGGTAATGCCCGGGCGGAAGCCGATTGATCAAATTGACCAGCCCGTTCTCGAGGCCACCCACATCGAGACGATGAATGATATGTGCAATCAGAGGCGGCTCCCTGCCCGACAGCACCCCTCTTGCGCGCTGCGTCGATGTGCCGGCATTCCGTCGTCGCACCCCGGCAGCTCGCAAGCCTCGTCCGAGGTGGCCCCTACCCTCCGCATCGGCAGATACGCGACTGCTCATCGCTGCTTGTCCAGGTTCTACCTTCGCCCGGACGAAGAACCGTTCCTCGTCACGGCCAGATCTCTCAAACGCGCATCGAGTGCCGGGATCATATCGGCGGCAAAACGCCGCAAGCGCGCCCGCGCGGGCTCGGTCTTGAGGGACATCGGCGTATACAAAACGATACCGGCCTGCCGGTTTCCCCGACCAAGTAACAACGCCTTGGCTTCATAGATCTTAGCCAGGTACTCGTTCGACGTATGATGGCCATCGATCCAGTACCAGTGCCAGGTCAACAGACTTTGCTCTTCGGACTGCAGCTTAGCCTCGATCACAGAGAGGACCTTATCGCCGAGCGGAACCCGGACTGGCTCTTGCCTCGGCATCCTCCAGACGTCGTCCTTCTGCGGTACCATCACGTTCTGCGAATTAACCAGCTCACCCTCGCCACCACCATAGAAGGTCAGGTAAAGACCGACCTTGTCGGAACTCTGACGGTAATCCTGCCTCGTATCCATCGTATAGCCGAGATAGCGCGGGACCCAACCCGTCAGCGACGCCTCCTCGCGCTGCCAGCTCGCGCTGGCTTGAGGAAGCTCGAAATTGCTTAGATCGAGATCCCTGGAGCCACGACCGGAATCGACATACCCAGCGAGAGCAGGCCAGGCGATCAAGAAGGCCAGCCCTAGCAGAAGCCCACGGTAAGTCGTCGCCCGCGATTCGATGAGGGATGCGGGAGAATGGGTTTCAACTGGCATGACCGAATCGGCAGTTGTCTTCCGTTCCGCCCAGAGATTACCGATCGCGAATAGGACAAACATAACTAGGCCGAAAAAGACCCAGCCGTAGATCAGATGGTCAATGCCGACCGCCAGCTTCATGCCGCTCAGGTGTCCGATCATCACGATGAGGTATGCGCGCATCCCGTTCGCGAGGATCGGTACCACCACAGACAAAGAGATAAAGGCTACACGGCGCCACAGAGACCGGTAGCTAAGGTAGGCGTAAAGCACCCCAAGAAACACAGAGGCGATCAGGTAACGCAGACCGCTACAGGCCTCTACGACAGACCAATCTCCGCTGGGAATGCTAAAAAAGGTGCCATCCGAGAATACCGGGATGCCGGTCAACCGCAACATCCCCACGGTGAAGACCGCAGTGAAGCCCATCAAGGGCTCGATCAGACCCTCGCCAATAGGCACTGCGAAAAACAGGAACCCGAGCGGAAAGGCTAATAGGCGGACGGTCCCCCAACCGAGTACAAGCCATACCAACCAGATCACTATGGCTACGGCCGCAAATTGCTCAACAACCAGTACATCCGTTACTCGCGCGGCCAACCAGGCAAATCCCGTCAAGACAAGCAGGAGAAAAGCCGACAAGTCGGTGCGAAAAGTCGAACAGCTCAGCACGGCCCGCTGCCGCCAGATTAGAAACGCGGCGACCGGGAGCACAAGAAACCCATGAGCGAAGGTCTCGGAGCGCGACCAAATAGCGACGATACTTTCGAGCGTTGGCCAGAACGAGGCCAACAACACAAGCAGCAAGATACCGAGCCACGCCAATCTCGTCGAACAACCCATCGCGGAAGCTCCCCCCACTCCCGCACTCACACTGCACCCTCCAGTAGCTCAACAAGCTTCGGAAGGCTGGCCTCCCAAGCCAGATCTCGTTGAACAAGCTCCCGTGCCGAACAACCTATGCCCTCACGACGACCCTTCAGGACGTGCAGCACTTGCATGCCAAACGCATCGGCGTCATCGGCAAGCAGGACGTCACGCTCGGGCTCAGCGGCAATCCC
The DNA here is from genome assembly GCA_964583605.1 of uncultured Chromatiaceae bacterium. GTDB lineage: Bacteria > Pseudomonadota > Gammaproteobacteria > Chromatiales > Chromatiaceae > CAZOWL01. Next base: position 22,047 of record CAZOWL010000019.1, read on the forward strand.
TTCTAACGCCTGCGATGTTGCGACAACGGCCTTCCCCATCGCCATCGCCTCAAGCACCTTGTTCTGGATACCGCGAGCAATGCGCAGAGGCACGACAACCACCGACGCATGTTGAAGATACGGCCTTACGTCCGGCACCTGCCCCGTGACCGTCACGCCCGGCAGTCGCCCGAGGGCGCGGACCGACGCCGTTGGACCCATGCCGACTATGTAGAAGACAGCATCGGGGTGTCTGCGCCGTACGATAGGCAGCACCCGGTGCGCAAACCATGAGGTCCCTTCCTCGTTCGCCCAGTAATCCATCGCGCCGGTGAATACACATACTGTTTCACCGCTGCGATAAGGTGATAGCCGGTCTTGGCGCGGCGAGAAATACTGTAAATCAACGCCGTTCTTGATCGCCAAGATATTGCCCGTCGTACCCTTGACACCGCGCCGAAACAGTGCAACCTCTGCATCGGAGACGAACACGCTTGCATCGAAAACTGCGGCCACCTTACGCTCGAAGGCAAAGAGTCGCGTTGCCTCGCGTTGATACACCCAACTCATCGGAAAGCCTCGCGAGCCGCTATACTGCCGCCACTTGTCCGAATCCACGTCGACAAAGTCAATGACTCGACGCACGCCTTCGAAATTCTTTCCGATGACGTATTGGGCCATCGCTGAGGAATACACTAATACACGCCTTATGTCGTATTGTCTGCGGACCTCGTCGACCCAGCGAAAGAGGGAGTCTTGCCGATAATACGGGAGTGTCAGTGCCTCACGTTTGAGGAAGCCGACCAAGCTTCGTAATTTGCCGCCAGATCGAGAAATTTTTCCGAGCCACAGACCCGCGCAATACTGCGCTACGTCATGCTCGTACTTTCGGTCTCCCTCCCTATCAATAAAGGCACCAAGGTGAACCCGATATCGTTCACTCAAATACTTCAGAATGTGGAACGATCGGATCTTATCTCCCTTATTCGGCGGATAAGGGATGCGGTGCACCAGGAAAAGTAGATCCTCCATCGAGCGCCGGTCATTCACCCAAGTTTCTTCGCAATCGAAGGCCCGAGAAGACGACTTATCGGCAAAGGCAGTCGCTGCCACGCATTGATAAAAAGGCGATACTTCGGATTGAGCGGATTCACTTCCGGGACGGCATGCGCACGAACGAGGTGATACTCATAGCTCATCGGCTCCGGCGTAAACCCCCAGTTGCGCTTGAAGTCGAACGATCCAGTACCGCGCTTACTGCGACCGAAGTCGAATATTCCAATGCCACGCTCCGCCGCACGACGCATCAGCTCCCAATACATGAAGTCGTTGGCCTTGAGCGCGCGCGCAGCGGCCGTACCTCCACCATAATAGGGGAGTACCTCATCGCGAAAATAGAAGCTGAGCACACCGGCAACAAGATCCTTGTCTCGGTAGACGGTCAACGCCTCGCAATCGTCGCCGAACACATCTTTGAGCACGCGGAAATACCGCGCCGAGAAGACGGGCGTGCCGAGATTTCTTAAGCTCTCCGAATAGACGCGATAGACGGCGTCCGTTCGCGCTTCGACGCGACTTACAAGACCGGCCTGGATACCTTTTCTTACCATAGCCCTCTGCTTGCGCGGAATAGCCCTAAGATTCTCATCAGAATCGGCTACGATCGACTTTCGGAACGTGACGTACAGATCCTTGCTTGGCCAATTCAAATGCCGTGGGGCGCGATTCCGCAGCTCGAGGTAGTCGACACCCAGCTCGCCGGCAAGCCGGGTCGCCTCGGCATCGAGTCGGTCGCATATCTCCCGGGTCGTGCCGATACTGCCACCATAGACGCAGAACGGAGTCGATATCAGACCGCTCCCAAAGATGCGACTGCGCACGAGGGCGAGAGGCAAGATGCCGCAGATTTCGCCCGAAGATTCCGCAAAGAGGAAATAAGTTTGGTGGCCAAAGGCCCTTTCAATTACCTCTTTCCAGCCGGCGAGATGGAAGAAGGTAGCGTCCTGAGCGTGTCTTGCGAACCGATCCCAACGCCAGGCATTGTCAGTGCTCAACAGACCAATCTCAAGCGTTACAGAAGAGGCGTCCATTCCGATTCCAGACCTCAGACGAGACGGCGCGCCGAGTACTCGGTACGAGCCGTTGCGTTCACGCCATGAGAGGGGACGGACCTCTCCGCTCGCGGGAGCCGGTTATCCCGCAGGTAGATACGATCCATCCGATGCCAGTGAAAATCTGCTAGAAGACGTCGCAATCTGGCTTCCGTCCGATGCAAGTTGAGATAGTGCCGTAAACGCGTCTTGAAAGGTATGTTGCCAATACGCGGTTGCTCAGGGTCTACTTCCCAAGGGTGACAATAAAACACGGCCGCGACCCCTTCGCCCCGATTAACGCGCTCGATTGCCCAGCGGGACAACATGTAAGGAAAGAGCCGAAAATATCCCCCACCACCGCACGGGAAACGTTGTTTCCCAAGCTCGAGTGTTGTTATCGGGACCTCGATAAACCCTTGATCACCACGAATGGGACAGAAAGGGAGACGCGGAGCGGTCGGGCTGCCATACAGATCGTGCCGTATCGGATAGATGCTCGAGCTGTAGTGATACCCGGCTTCCCGCAATTCCGCATGCGCCCAAGTATTTGATGCCTCGATGGAATAGCTCGCCGCACGGTATCCCAGAACTTGGACACCACCAACATCTTCGAGCAGGCCTTTCGTCCGCCGAATGTCCTCGCCAAATGCGCCCCGATTTTGTTCCGCCACTCGCGTGTGGTCATAGCCGTGACTGGCCAATTCATGCCCTTCCGACACGACGCTGCGTACAATTTGTGGGAAACGTTCGGCGATCCAACCCAAGGTGAAGAAAGTGGCCTTGACCGACTGCTCCTCCAAAAGCCCGAGAATAACCTCCATGTTTCTTTCGACTCGGCATGGCATAGATTCCCAGGCACTGCGCCTGACGTGTCGTTCGAAAGCCGAAACCTGGAAATAATCCTCTACGTCAACCGTAAAGGCATTGACAACAGACGGCGACGCCCCGCCGACATTGCCTGTGCGCGCGTGCCAATTGGTCTCGGTGAGCCCTGTCGGTGGGTCTGGTGCCATTGGACGGATCAATCCCAGGTCGTTCGGAATGCCGCCGTGATCCGATTCTCCGTGTAGTCATCGCCATCACGGAAACGATAGCCGAAATCAATGTTGCTGCGTGGCGATAATCGCCGACTCAAACCCACATCAAACGTCGTATCCATGCGCTCCTCCTCATCCGTTCCTGGTGCGTCAGTCTCTTCACGTCGGTCCCAACTTAAGCCAATGCGCGCCGTCGTGAGCCCGGTCAAGCGGCGGGACCCAAATAATCGCGCTGTCCATGTCGTCGTTTCATCGTTTGAGTCTTCGTATTCCCGCATCGTGTAGCCAACAGCACCGCCGACCGTGCTCCGTCTCGTTGCGATTGTGTACGTCGCGCGAAACCGATCGCTGATGAACACGGACGAGGTCGGTCGCGCTGAATCAACAGGCACGTCCTCGCTGACGCCGGTCTCCGGGATGATCGGCTCTCCGAAGGCGTCTTCGAAAACAAAGACGTCAGATTCCAACCGGTCAGTCCGCGCCGTAGCGCGATCCCTGACATAGCTCGCTGTGAGGACTGAGCGCTTCCAACGGTGCGAGAAATCCATCGTCGGCACCGACCCGAAGTAACGCTCCCCGGTACCCAGCCTAAGCGAAGTTCGTGGAGTTGGTGTCCAAGTCAGCGAGGCCGTCCAGAACTCACCACTTGTTTCACTGAATGACTCAAACTCGTCATCGTCGTACCCGACGGACCCGTCTACTCGCCACCGCTCGTTAAGCTCATAACCGAGCAACCCTGCTATGCTGCGAAAACGGTCATCCGGACTATCCTCGTACTGAACAAGCCGGTAATCACCTATCACACCCCAGGAGAGATTCCCAAATCTTGGGCCACTCAACAACTCGACGGACGTCCCGTATCCGATGCTGCCATCGCCCTCCTCTTCGTAGAGCACGCCGTCGTTGACGAAACGGACAGCGAACGTGGCGTACCCTCCAAAACGATTGATGTAGCTTGGTGCGATGCTGTAAGACGCGGTGGTTTGCAAATTATCCGTAACGTTTGCTGCGTCACCACCCGCGGGGCCTAATGGGTCAATCAGGTTCTGCCGCACTGAGATCCGCGTGTCCAAGAACAGATGATCTTTGTAAAGCTCCGCACGACCGTTCGCCTGCAGCCGGTTATTGAACCGATCACTTTCATCGCTGACGAGGTAATTGATGTACTGAAGGGAATAAGCTAGATCCAGCTCCAAGCGCCGGCCTCTACCCGTGAAAACTATGCCCGGAACGAACTCCACGAAGAAGGCATCCTCGGTGTCGCTGTCCTCCAGTTTCAGGTTATCAGTGTAGCTGCCCCTCACTGTCAACTGCCGCGAAGCGTTCCAATCGGCAGCCATTATCGGGCCATTCGCCGCTGCCAGCACTGCGACCAGAAACGCTGTCCGCCTCATCCCTCCCGTCGACGCTCTGGATCTAGACGTCAACCGACACCAGGCTCCATCAATCGGCGTGACCTGCCATCGCATCCCGATCCGCCCCCCCTAATGTCGCATTATCTCCGTCGCTGTGCCCATAGCCATAACCGTAGCCATAACCATAGCCATAACGATAACCAAAGCCCGCCCCATACCGGTTACCAAGACTTGGCCTGTACTTATTCAGCAGCAGGCCAACGATCTTGTCTTCGCCCAGCCGACTTAATCCGTCCTGCACAGCATACTGCGGTGTCTTCTCGGCCGCCACCACGACGACAATTTGGCCCATCTTCTGCGTCATGACCGAGCTTTCACTTGCCAACAAGAGGGGCGGCGAATCAAATATCACCACGCGGTCTCTATACCGAGACGAGAGTTCGTCCATGACGGAGCCCATCCGTTCGCTAGCCAGCAGTTCCGTGGCCTGCTCATGTTTAGTGCCCGCAGGGATCACCTTGAGGTTGGGAATGTCCGTCGCTAGGAGGACATCCCGCACCGAGCCGCCTGAGCCATCGAGTAGATCCATCAAGCCGCGCCCCGCGGAAATACCGAGGCGCCGCGCCGCTGTGGGCTTGGCGACATCCCCATCCACAAGCAGGACCGTTCGATCCCTCTCCATTGCGATACTTATCGCCAAATTGATCGCCGAAAACGTCTTGCCCTCACCCGGAAGAGCGCTCGTGATCATGATTAGATTCGCGTTCTCGACGATATCCGCACCCCGCTTATCGATGTTCATCAGCAGCGGCCGCTTGATAAGACGGAACTCCTCAGCGAGTTGCGATCGCTTCGCATCCGGAGTCAAAAGGCCTGCCTCTCGCATCGCGTCCCAGGGAATCTGGTGCGGCCGGTCCGCGGTGGAGTCCGAAGATCTCGCCCCCGCCGGCGCCGCCCCCAGCCCGCTGGTTCTGTCCTCCTGCGGTCCGGCCGCGGGACCGCTTGCGAGCGCAACCTCACTCGGGGCCGGCGTTCCTGTTTCCCGCCCTGGCTTCTTTCCGTAAAACTTCTCGAGACCTTTCTCTATTGTGCTCATGTGTACGCCTGGCCGGCTTTGTCATCTCTTACTGGAATACGCCCGAAAACGATGGCAAGCCCACAACGACCAGTGTGAATACCACAACCAGCCCGCCACTTAAGACAATAAAGGGTATCAGCATGAGTCGCTCTTTCCGTCTCTCCGAATAGGATTGCACAAGGGCAACCGTGCCAAATACCGGCAGACCAGTCGCCTGGTACAGCAGCCGCCTATCGTCGAACACTGGCCGGACCAGATCCATCGCTAAGGCCACGGCCACGCCCGCACCGACGGCCAGAACGAGCACCAGTCCTGCAAGTGCAGCGCGATTCGGCGCAGACGGCTTCAATGGGACCACTGGCGGATCGATGACACGAAATTTCACGCCCTCCGTCGTCTTCTCCACCTGTTCTGATAGCCTGGCAGATTCCCGCCGCTGCAGCAGCGCGCCGTGCTGTTGTGCGAGCGTTGAGTAGTTCCGCGTCAACTGCTTCATTTCCGCCTCAATGTCCGGAATGCTGTCGATCTTTTCTTCGATTTCTTTGACGCGCACTGCATAGTCAGCGACCCTTGCCTCCATAGAGGCGACAAGCGCATCCGCCTCGCTTACCGCCATACGCAGGCTGCCATAGATCGTGTCAGAGGGGACGCTTACAGCGGCGAATGCGCTTTGAAGCCCAGGGCCTGCATTCTTATTCCTCTCCCGTATCTCTGCGATGACTCGCCGTAGCTCGATAACATCTGGATGCCGATCCGTGTACCGCAGGAGGAGCTCGTCCAGCTTGGCGCGAAGATTACTGATCCGAGGGTCCTCGAACGTTTCGGGCATCAGATCCTCGGGCCCACTACCTAGAGCGTCATCCTGTTCTTCCAATTGCTCCGCGAGCTGTTTCCGACGGTTCAGCGCTTCTTGCAGAGCGAGCTCGGCGTTCTCCAGATCCGCTTTCGCCTTCTCTAAGGCCCCATAATAACCGCCGCCTTCACCGGGTAATAAGCCCGCATGCTCGCGCTTGAAATCCGCCAGCCTCTGCTCGGATTCTTTAAGCCTTGTCTCATAATCTGCAATCTCTTGATCAATAAAATTTTGGGCCGAGGCCGTCGCACGCTGGTCACTCGTCAACGCCTCTTCAATGAAGATCGACACCAGCGACTGAACAACGCGCTTGGCCGTTTCGGGCTGTGTATGCTCGAATGCCACCGTGTACAGCGAAGGGTTTCTACGGTCGCCGCCAATGCTAATGCGTTTTTGTATGTCGGAGAGTAACGCCTCCCGCTCTCCCGCCGTCCGCACCCCCATGTCGAGGTCGCTCATACGGACAATCTTCTCCAAATTCGGCCGATTCAAAAGCATCCTACTCATTAGAGCGACGCGTTGAACATGGTCAGGCTGTATAGTCAAGCCTTGAAGGAGCGGCCGCAGCATGCTGTTGGTATCGACGAACACCCGGGCTGACGATCGGTACTCGTCAGGAATTGTGGCAATGTACATCCAACCAGCGATGGCAACCGCCCAACTTGCGGCCACCGCCAACCAGCGGTATCTCCAGATCCCGCGCAGGTAACCAAAAACCTGTGTTAGCAAATCATGCATGGCAACTTTATCGAGTCTTGCGCCGCCTGATCGGCAGCGGAGAGGCGGCCGCTAGAACCAGGCCTCGGGAATGATTAGGATGTCCCCGGGCAACAGACTCACATTCGCGCTGATATCACCATCCCTGATCAGGTCGTCGAGCCTCACGGAGTACTGTCGCTCTTGGCCATCGTAGTAGCGAACGAGCACTGCCCGGTTGCCAGAAGCAAACTCGGTCATACCGCCGACCGCGATCATAAGATCGAGGAGCGTCATATGCTTCCGGAATGGAACCGCTGCCGGCTGCATGGCCTCCCCAATGATACGGACCTGCTGCGTTGGCAGGCCCACAAAGCCGTTGACGATTACAGTGACGATAGGATTGCGCACATAGACTGCGAATTCCTTTTCCAGATCCCTCGCAAGCTGCGTCGGTGTCTTTCCGCTCGCAGGGATATCCTCGATCAAAGGCGTAGTGAGCATACCATCCGGGCGTACCGGAACGCTTCCGGACAGTTCGCTGAAGCCCCAGACAAAGATACTTACCGCGTCCCCGGGCGCGATCTCATAGAAATAACCTTCTTGAACTGTCAGGTCACGTTGTTCCGAGGGCACCGGCGGAAGATCCGACCCGGGCATCGCGCAACCTGCCAAGAGGAGCACGGCACAGATGGTCAGCAAGCTAACGCGCATCTTGATCGCTTGGCGCTTCCTATTCACTTCATGCTACTCCCACATGAACGGGTTATCGAAAAAGGCCGGTCTTGTCGATGGCATTCATTTGGTGGGCCGCCGAGCACGCCTTCTGCGCTAAAGGCTTCCTCTGCCCGGGTCCGCCAACCCAGGGAGCAGGGGCACGCCGAACTAAACGCACGTCATCGCAGCCAGCTTCGCCGATGAAGCTCGAGACCTTTATTTATTAACCCCCAACATCCGAGGTCAACAGCTCCTTCAAATCGTACTTTTCGAGCAGACCATAGAGTGTCGGACGCGTGACGCCCAATAACTTCGCTGCTCGCGATACATTTCCCCCGACTCGGGCGAACGCCTGGCGGATGGCGCGACTCTCCGCCTCCTCGCGCACCTCCTGCAAGCTGGCCGGTAAAGCGGCATCGGATCTCACGTCGCCTAGCTCAAGGTCGTCGGGCGAAATCTGTCGCCCTTCCGCGAGTATCACGGCACGCTTGATGCGGCTCTCCATTTCCCGCACATTCCCCGGCCAAGGATACTGTTCGATTGCGGCGAGCGCATCTTTCGTGAAGCCGCTGAGGTTTTTGCCAAAACTCTTATTGAATCTCTCAAGGAACGCCCGCGCGAGCAACAGCGCGTCACCTTCGCGCTCCCTGAGGGGCGCAAGAGCAATCGATATATCGCTGATGCGATAAAAAAGATCTTCCCGGAAAGCCCCTCTTGCAATCAGCGCCTTAAGGTCCTGATGTGTCGCGCATACTACACGAAGATCGACGGAAATCTGCTCACGGCCACCGACCCGCTCGATGATGCGCTCCTGGAGGAAGCGTAGTAACTTAGACTGGAGCGAGATGGGCAAATCACCAATTTCGTCCAGGAACAAGGTACCTCCATCGGCGTATTCGATCTTACCCCGCGTCTGCTTTGCTGCCCCAGTGAAGGCCCCTTTCTCGTACCCGAAGAGCTCACTCTCTAGCAGATGCTCCGGTATCGCCGCACAGTTGATTGCCACAAGGTTGCCGGACGCGCGCGAGCTCATCTCATGCAGGGCGCGCGCAAACACCTCCTTACCCGTACCACTCTCGCCAAGAATCAGCACGGTGGCATTCGTGTCCGCCACCTTTTCAACTGCCCGGCAGGCCTTTAGCATTGGGGGGCTTGTGCCGATAATTCCGCGCAACGGCGAATCGGCTTGCGGTCGTTGCAGCTTTCGATTTTCCGCCTCCAGCTCGAACAGGCGAAACGCCCTCTCGACAACAAGATTCAACGTCGCCGAGTCTATCGGCTTGAGACAAAAATCATAGGCCCCTAGCCCAATCGCTGCGACGGCGTTTTGGCGATCGTCATTACCCGTGACGACAATCACCTTCGTCTCTGGAGCCAGACCGATGATGTCCTCTAGTGTAGCCAACCCCTCTTTAACCCCCCCTGGGTCCGGCGGCAGTCCCAGATCGAGAGTCACGACCGGAGGACGGTACCGGCGCAGCTTTGTCAGCGCCTCCTCCCGGTCGGCAGCGAAACTTAGTTGCACACCTTCAAAACACCACCGCAGTTGACTTTGCAGCCCCAGGTCGTCCTCAACAATCAAGAGGTGCCTGCCCGACGACCTCACGAAGCCACCTCAAGGCAGCGTGTCGCGCCTTGTGCAGTCCCCCCGTGCAGATCCCTACGTGGCAGATAGATGCGAAATAGCGCGCCCTTCCCTGGGGCACTGCTCACAACAATATCGCCTCCCATCGCCCGAACCATCTCACGACTCTCAAAAGCTCCAATCCCCATACCTGTCAGTCCTTTTGTCGAGTCGAAAGGGCGAAATAGCCGCTCTCGAACGAAGTCGAGCGACATACCCTCACCATCGTCCTCTACCTCAATAACCGCAAACCGCTCTTCTTGAAGCAATCGGACAACCACATTTCCCTCTGCCGCCGTCGCTTCCTGCGCATTCTGTATAATGTGCCCCAAAATGGTCAACAAGCATGCTCGATCTCCGACTACTAGGAGACCCTCTTGTAGCCCTGCCAATTTCGGCCTGGGACTGCGAGCCGTGTGCATCGCAACGCCTTCTCGTATCAGTTCATGCAATGCCAAGGTCTCCGGTCGACCGCCCTGACCGCGCACGCCTGTGCGAAGCTGCGCCATAAGCCGGTTCATGCGCTCTACCGAGCTCCGGATAGTCCGGATGACGTCCTCAATGAAAAGCGGATCGTGCTTGTGCTTCTCCGCATTGGCAAGAAGCAGCGACTGTTGCGCCAATAGATTTTTCAAGTCATGCGCTACATAGGCGGAGAGCTGATTGAAGGCCTGGAATTGCCGGGCGCGCATCAAGGCTTGATCCGCCAGATACTGCGCAACATGGGTCGCCGCTTGGCGTCCAGCATTCTTCAACAGCGAGCGATCCTCCCAATTTATCTTGCGAATGTGCTCCGAACGCACAAGCAGCACGAAACCACACAAGTCGTCGCGAAAGAACAGCGGAATGATCAGCCACGCACGCGGGATCTTATCCACCCATTCTGGCACGACGAGCCCGCGATACAAATCCGGATGCGTACGAAATTCATCCAAATCGATAAGCCAGCCAGTCCTTTGCATGAAGGCTATCATCGGATGATCCCCCGGTTGAAGCTGCGTCTCCGGATCCGGCAAGTCCACCCGTTCTGTCAGCTCGAAAGCCCCGTTGTCAGTTCTTAGCCAAAGAAGCCCCGCGGGACTCGCGACGATCTCGCCCAACGCCTTCACAACGGCTTCCGGCAATTCCACTCCGCCACGCGACAACGCATGTGTGAAACGCTGCCATTCCTCTCGATAATCGTATTTGAAGCTGAAGAAGTGACTACTTAGGAGCACCCGAAGGCGGGAGCGCAACTGCCCCGAGAACAATGCCAGAAGCAGCAGGACAGCAGCTGCAAAGAGAAATGCGATCTGGAGAACCGCCCCCCAGTCACCGCCGAAATACCGAACGTAGTAACCTGCTGCCGCAATTGTCAAGAGATACAAGCCCGCCACAGAGAGGGTCGCCGAGTGCAGGACAACTTGTCGCGACACGTGCACGTCGAGCGACCAGCTTGGGTTCCTTGCAGCCGACACGGCCACGAGCGGGACGATCATGGCATTGACAAACCCCCGAGCCTCCCAAAAAGCCGGATCGATTCTCTGAAAAAGAAGCGCGTCGGAATAGAAGAAGAGGTCGTAACCGAAGACTGCTCCGAGACCGAAACAAAGATGCTTGATCTCCCATCGTCTCTGTGGAAGCCGGTTGCGAAAGACCTGCTCGACCAATAATAGGGCGAAGATCGCCTGCAGTGTCCAGCCGAGAAGGGCTACACTGATCGCAGGAGATACAACCAAATCCAGCGCCGACACGACACCCGGCAAGACCAGTATTAGGAACCCCGACAGCCCCACGACGGAGCCTATGGCTAAAACCCACGGCCGGGAATCCGCTTGCTCTTGATCGGCCAGGAGGATTCTTGACAAGAACAGGAACCAAGCCCCGTTTCGCAACAACTCGACGATCGCCGGAAGCCGCCCCGCTGGACCGAGGTCCAGTGTCATCGCCACGCCCATTGCCGCCCAAATAAAACTACCGCTAACCGCCACAAGCGCGATTAGGCCCATGAGCCGTCCACGCCAGGCGGTAGAAAGGAGCACCAAAAGCAGCCCGTACGCGAGTACTGCCGACAAGTAACTGAAGAATCCGATCGTCATCGATCTAGATTCAAAGGCGGCGCCGAACCCACCCGCCGGATCAACAGGCAAGGCGGAAAGTCAGCAGAGCCACGCAGACGGGGAGCCACGGCAACAGCGAGCGCCGGAAAGGCGGCGACCACAAGCCCCTGTGGCGATAGCCTTGGCGCATCCGCCTCCTCATGGGGGCGAAACAGATCGATGTCGCGCACCCAAGGCTGTCTCTGTGCAACGCGCATGAAAAGGATCAGTCTTTCTGCAGGACCTCAAGCATGGCTCGTGCTTCGTCCCGCTCCGGAAACTCCCCGTCCGTCTTCAAGGCATCACCCAACAGAGCGCGTGCTTGGTCGGGATCGCCGCTTGCTTGCAGGATCTGTGCCTTGTGAAAGAGGATGCTTGCATTGCCTGGCCTCTCTTCGATCGCACGGTCGATCATACGGCGCGCCTCATCGACCTCCCCCCTGCGGAGAAGCACGATTGCCAATGTGTCGGCGATTTCGGCCGATTCCGGAGCCGCAGCGTGCGCCCGTTGCGCGTAGGCCAGTGCCTTGTCGGAATCTCGCTCTTGGAGCAGCCAGGCAAGATTGTTCAGCGCGACGGCATTCTCTGGATATTGCTCAATACTGCGTTCAAACTGAATGACTGCGTCATCGAGGCGGCCTTGCTGCATATAGACCTGCCCCAGCTCAAAGTGAGCTTGACTATCCTCCGGATGGGCGTCTAGCCACTCCTCTAAAAAGTCCCCGGCCCCTTCGGCATCGCCGGATAGGATCCGTGCCCGGGCGACGTAAACGGCGTTCTCAGTCGACGGCTCACGTGCAAACAGGCTCTCGTAGCTCGCCCGCGCCGAGGTGATGTCTTCCTCTAACGCGGCGAGGCGCGCCTTCAACAACAGCACTGCGGGGTTGTCGACACCCGCAATCTCTTGCATCTTCTCCACAAACGGTTTCGCGTCGGCCGCAGACCGCTGATCGATCGCGAGCCGCGCCAGCGCATTGAGCGCGGGGAAGGATTGCGGATCCAGGTCCAGCACCCGCCGCAGAGCCGCCGCCATTTCTTCTGTGTTACCAATCGCAAGCTCGGCTTGCGCAAGCGCCAAAAACACCTTGGGGTCGTTAGGGCTAAGCTCGGCGAGATCCAGAAGCGTCCCCCGGGCCCCTCGATGGCGGCCAAGAGCCATCTGCGCTTGAGCCAACAAGCCAAGCAAGCCCTCTTCCTGCGGATGGTCGCGCCGAGCATCCGAGAGCAAGGTCAGGGCCAGTGCCGGTTGGTCCTGCTTCAGATGAAATGCACCCAAGTAGAGAATTGGCTGAAGGAGATGTGGGTTGTGCTCAACTGCCTCCTCGAGGACACGCTGCGCGGAGGCCGTGTCATTCTCCATGAGCGCCAATCGTGCCAGGCCTACCGACAATGCCACGCTTTCGGGATGATGCCCCAATGCTTGCTCGTAGTACTGCTGCGCCGCGGTCAGGTCCTTCGTCTGAATGGCCAGCTCGGCCAAACCGACACTGCCAGCAAGATTTCCAGGCTCGAGCTCGACCGCCCGGCGAAAGGACTCTGCCGCCTGCTCGGTCATATCCTCTCGCAGGTAGAGAGACCCCAAGAGCGCGTGCGCCCGTGCCACATCGGGCTCCCTGTCCCTGAGCTCAATTGCCGCTCTTAGCGCGCTCTTGATGTCGCCATTGCGCACGTAGCCCAACACCAGTTGCTCAGCGGCACCCCATTGCTTCGAGTCGGCGTCAAAGGCCGCGCCACTAGCATCGCCCGCTAGTAGGGCCAGGAAGGCCTCGTCCGCAGCGCTCAGATCGCCTGTAAGCTGTGCCAAACGACCTTCGATCGCCAGCAGATCCGGATCCATCGAGCCCGAACGCTGCTTCAATTGCTCAAGTTGCCGCTCCACCCCAGCGATGTCATTCTCCGCCAGCGCCAACCGCGCCAAGATCTTCATAGCCGGCACAAAATCAGCGTCCCGTTCCAGCGCCTCCTCGAGCTCGCGTTTGGCGGCATCCAAATCCCCCAGGCCGCCGTGAGCCGTAGCCAGCGCGACGCGGATCTTCGGATCATGCGGTTGTTGCCCTTTGAGCTGCTCCAGCGTGTCCTTCGCCGCCCCATACTGCTGGAGGGCAAGCTGTGTATCAGCCAGAAGCCCCAACAATGCCGGGCTCGTGCCGGCGAAGCGGCGCGCCTCACTGAGCACCTGCAGGGCTGCGGCAGGCTGGTCGTGCCTCAGATAGTAGGCGGCCAGATACAACTTTGGCTCGAGGGCCTGTGGGTTGCGAGCCGCTGCTTCGTCCAAGTGGCGTTTTGCGCTCTCGGCATCACCCTGCGCCAAGGCCACCTTGGCAAGCATGATTCGCAATCCGATGTTATCGGCATGGTACGTCACGCTCTCGCCTAAATAACCACGAGCCCTATCAAGATCCTTGTTCTGTAGGGCAATCGCAGCAAGACCGCTGCTCGCCGCGAGGTTGCCGGGATCGACGTCTAGTGCCTTCTCAAAAGCCTTGGACGCGTCATCGATCTCTCGACGAAGTAGGTGAACGACACCGAGCAGCGTCGGCGCACGCGCCGAGGCAGGTTCGCGATCCTGGTAGGCCTTTGCCGCCTCCAGTGCCTGATCGAGGTCCCCGCTGCGAACGAATCCGAGAACCAGTTGCTCGGCGGCCCCTTGAAGCTTTGGATCCTGGTCTAGAGCCTCCTTCAGCGCGGCCAATCCCTCCTCGGCATCACCGCCCCCGAGGAGCGCAGCCCCCAAGCGCGCGCTGGCCGCAGCCGAGTCAGGCAGAACGGCGCGTACCTCGCGCAGATAGGACACCCCTTCTTCGCGCTTACCCTGCCTCATCAGGGCATTGGCAAGTAGATCCTTGGTTGCGACGTCCTCTGGTGCCTGCTCGAGGATCGCCCGCGCCTGTCGCTCCGCTTCGTCCGCTCGGCCCTCCCTAAGGAGGGCCATCGCCAACATCCTCCGCAAAGACAAGTCATCCGGACGGGCGGAGACAGCACGTTCCAGGTGGATCCTGGCCAAATCGGCGTCGCCAAGCGCCAGGCGTACCGCACCGGCCAACGACAATGCGGGTATGAGATCGGGATTGCCACCCAACGCGACGTCCAAACGCTCGATCGCCTCCGCATACTGCTCGCGGTTATAGAGCAGCAGCCCCTCGGCGTAAGCGACGAGTGGATTGTCTTTCGACTGCTGACGCAGTTCAGTGATGTCCTCTTCCGCCTCATCGAGTCTGCCGGCCTGGATCCGCACGAGCGCGCGATTGAGTCGGCTCTGCGGGCCCACCAAAGGATCATCGATCGCCTGAGAGAAGGCCGCATCGGCGGCATCGAGATCGCCAGCTGCGCGCTCAACCTCTGCAAGAAGATTCCAGGCACCAGGATGGCTCGGCGCGAATTGGATCGCCTCCTGGATCAACTCGCGAGCCCGGTCGAACTGCCCGCTGCCGGCTTCGAGTCGCGCCAGCACCAGCCGCGCGGCCGGTGACTCGCCGTCGCGCTCGAGAGCGGCCCTCGCTCTAGCCTCGGCGGCTTCGCGATCACCCTGAGCAAGCAAGGCTTCGGCTTGGACGGACTGAATCTCGGCAACCAGCGCCGGCGGGCTCTGTTCCGGCATTACGAGATCCTGCACGCGTTCGAGCTCGCCCTGAAGGAGCCAAGCCCTTGCCAACCACGGTTGTACCTCGGAGTCGCTGGCACCCAATCTCTCAGCCCGCTCTAGCTCGAGCGCTGCAGATTGGATGTTCCCTGATCCAAAATAGGCCTGTCCCAAGAGTGCCCTAGCACGCGCGTTCTCAAGATCGCGACTCAACGCGTTCTTCAGCTGGATCTCGGCGGTTCGCCACTCGCCTTGCGCTAGCGCCGACTCACCCGCCGCCAGGTACTCCGCCGCAGACTGACCGCTATTGCAACCCGCTGCGAAGGGAGCAAGAATCAGCGCAACCAGGTAGCAGAAACGCAACGTTGACACAATCGTCATTACTCCTCCCCTCAGTATCAATCTCTCCTGCATACCATAAATGGTACGCCCATATCGGCGTACCGCTTGTCTGTCGACCTCTCGCGGTTAGATGTTGCGGGCCTGAGGCCACCGCCGGCGACCCAGATACCCTCTCGATCATGCCGGATACCTATGCGAAAGACAACGACACAGGATGCGCCCAAGCGTGGCTGTGCCACCTTACAATGAAATTCGCGAAGCACGTTCGCTCCCTCGCCCTCTGGGAGAGGGTTGGGGTGAGGGAACGATCAGGGGCGAGGCGACCTTTCATCATCTGGGGTGGCTCGCCCCGCCCCATGATCGTTAGGCCGACGCGAAGACGCAACGTGTGACTCAGTGGGAACACCGCGATTGTTACGGGATCTGCAACTGGCACGAGTATAGGGACTACCGTCTCGATTCCGCCCGCAACGTGCGACCGGATGAGCAGTTTCTGCGACAACCCGACGAGGTCGGCGTCACACCGGCCGATCTGCGTGCCGTCTACCAGTGCATGCCCGATACCCTGCGCGCGCCGATCGAGCGGAGATTGGGGATTGCATCGTGTCCCTTCGCGGCCTTCACATAGGTTCAAACTGAATCTCGATTCGCCTCTGCCCGGAATCGCTCACGTCTTCGCCGCCCCCGTCCGTCGGCTTAATGTCCTCGCCCAGGCCGCGACTCGCGAGCTGGCGGTCATCGAGCCCCTCGGCACGAAAGTACTGCTCAACCGCCTCGGCGCGGCGAAGCGAGAGCGACCGATTGTAATTCTCGGGCCCCCTATCGTCCGTGTAACCGATCACCGTTACCTTGATGTCCGCTATTGGGCGGAGCAGAGCGGCCAACTCCTCAAGAACCGAATAGGACCCAGCTGGCAGCGTCGCGCTATCAAAATCAAACGAGATCTCGTTCCGCAAATTCAGCAGAAACCTGTCGGCGTTTATCTCCTGCACGTCATATCCCAAGCCCTTCAGCTCCGTCGCCAGCTCTCGCAACCCAAGGTTGTCCCCAGCGGACTCTTGCGCCTCAATGCGGTCAGTCTCTTGGAAGGCTTCAGCATCCGCGGAAGCTACGCCTTGCGTTGCAGCGGGATCGACCTGTCCTTCCGCCGTCTCAGTTGCGCCAGACCGATCTGCCAATACCCCAACGGACATCCCGCGGCGCGGCTGAGCCCGCGGCTGACCGCCGTTCGTGAGCGGGCGCTCACCATTCGCTAGCCGCGGTTCCGGGCCGCCCGCACCATCCCGAGCCCCCGGTTCCATCGGCGGCAGTTTATCGTCAACTCTGGCCATCTCGGGGGCTTGTTGGGATCCCGCGGGTGCTCCCAACGATGCCGCGGTCGAGCCATCACCTGAAGGCGGTTCTAAGGCGGCTCCTGCCTCTCCCGTCAGCTCGGCGCCAAACCATGTCGTCCGCGGCTGAGGTTGGGGCGCCTGCCCGTCAGCCAATGGCGTATCCCCCTGAGGAGCAGTCGGGTCTGGCTCGCCTCCCTCAGACACCGACAGATCGCCTCGTTTGGCCTGCCGATCATAGCGCGCGAGATCCTGCGGCACCGGCCCGATCGGGGAACCCGGATCCGGCTCGCCGCGATTCCGTCCGTCAGTCGATTCTGGGGTGCCTTCGACCTCTCCGAGTGCACCCCTGAATGCTGCGCTGGGGGCATCGACCGCGGTTGACGCGTCCCCAGCGACAGAGCCGAACGTCGACTCCATCTCCCGCGTCTGATCCGGATTCCCACTCTTCTCACCTGGGCTTTCCGATACAGGCGGACCAGGGGCCTTCGACGCAATCGTCCAAGACACGACCAGGGCCGACACATCAGCGCTGAGCTCGGATAGGTGATTCGCGGCCGCCGCGCCGGCCAGCCGAGCTTGCTCGGCGAGCCGTCCCGCGCCGTACTCGTGGACGAGGTAGGCAGTCGCCGAGACAGCGAGCAGCCCCGCGGCAGCAATCCCGTAGCGCCATCGTCGGCCGCGTGTCTTTCCGGATCGCGAGTACCTGGAGCTGCGGCGGCGCGCCGAGGCCCCCCCCCGCGGCTCACTGGCGGCCACTTCGGCCATTGGTGACGGCCGGCGCCGAGCCGAGTGCTCGCGCACCATGATCGGCGGTGTCTCGTCATCTCCCGAAGGACCGGATGCGCGTACAGAAGATGACGCCACCGCCATTGCGTGCATCTGTTCCTCGGAGAGGACAGCTCCTCGATCGGCTAATGTCTCCGGGGGAGGAAGCTCTCCTTGCAGCGAGGCGCCCGCCCGTCCCTCCTGGCCTTCCGCCATTGGACCACAAGACTCCCTGACATCAGAGGGACTCGTTGACCGGCCAGTTGCGCCCATACCCGGCGCTTTCGTTGCAGCCTCGGTCATTTCGGCCTCATCGACCGATTCTGCTCGCGGCCCAACCGCATCGTCGAAAGCATCCGGACCTAGGCCCTCGATCGCCCAGCCTTCGCCGTCAGCCATGGCCTTGGAATGGAGATCGTTACTCGCGGCGTCGAGCCGCTCCAAGAGCTCTTCACGGAATTCATCGAGAACGACTCGCGCCTCGTTTCCGGTAAGAACTTCACACTGCTCCACGCTGCCATGAAGCAGCAATCGATCGCACACCTTATTGATCAAGCGGGGTACGCCACCAGCGGCCTGGTAGATCGATCGCAGGGCATCCGGGTCAAAGGCGGGGCGTCCCGACCAGCCGGCGCGGAGCAGACGGTGGCGAATGTACGCTCGGGTCTCGATTAGGTCCAACGGCTCGAGGTGGCAGGCCGCCACGATACGTTGGTGCAGCTGCTCGAGGCTGGGGTGGCGGATCAACTCTCGAAGGGGCTCCTGCCCAACCAGGAGGATCTGCGCCAAGGCCTTGGAGCCCAGTTGGAGATTCGTAACCAGCCGCAGCTCTTCCAGTGCGCCGCCGGAGAGGTTCTGGGCCTCGTCCACGATCAGGATGGCGGGACCCTCACGCCCAGCACGAGAAATCAGGAGCTCGCGCAAGCTCTGAATCAGCGTCGCCTTGTCCAGACCGCGCGAGGTCAAGCCGAATGCATAAGTGACAAGCCTGAGCAAATCATCCGCATCCAGCTGTGTGCTGTCGATCTGGGCAACCAACCGACGCTGCGAGCCCAGATCGCTCAAGAGGTCCTGAATAAGGGTTGTCTTGCCCATTCCCGGCCTGCCGGTGACCACGAGGAATCCCTCCCCGCGGTGGACCGCGTACTGCATATAGGCCTTGGCCCGCGAATAGCTACGGTGCCGAAAACAGAAGTAGACGTCTGGGCTCAACCCGAAAGGTATCTGAGAGAATCCGTAGTAGGATTCATACATGGCTCGTCACCCCGCGTTGACAATTGCCAGGTAAGCTCCGGCCGAACAGCTCTTACTGCGGCCAACCGCTAGGGCACGGGAGGATATGGCAGAGATCGAGCAATAGCGCAGCAGGCGGGCCCAGCGCTGAGCGGCGACCGGGCTATCACGTTGCCCGTTCTCGGCGCTGACGATCATGGGGGGAGCCGACCCACCACGGATCATGAACTGTCGCCTCGCCCCTGATCTTTCCCTCACCCCAACCATCCCCCATAGGGCGAAGGAGCGAACGTGCTGCGCGAATTTCATCGGAACCTGCGAAGCATTGGCAGCTTCTTCATCCTCTCTGTCCCCGCGTCGCACTGTCTCGACCAATCCTGCCCCTCTCTGCCTCAGACGCCTTCTCGCTCCTGACGCCAGCCTGATCCAAGAAGATCCTGAGATGCTCATCTTGGCACGTTTCGCTAACACCGTGTCGCCCCCACACGTCTACCTCTATGATAGGGGCCCGGATATTCGAGGCCGAGAGAGCACGAATCCTCTCGCCGGTCCACCAGGATCCCGGCAGGCGAAACCCTCAAAATGTCGAGGCAGAAAAGATGTCAACACCACGGTCCCTCCTCCCCCTTACCCTAGTAGCCTTCATGGTGCTCGTGTGGGGGCTCCCAGCCGAGGCGAGTCCCGGTCTCTCGCCGCCGCAGGAGGTTGTCGATAGGGTCTCTAGCGACCTAATGCGCGTCCTGCGTGAGGACCGGCATCTGCTCGAGGACGACCCGGGCTTCGTCTATCGCCTTGTCGATGAGCTGTTCCTGCCAAACGTGGCGGTCGACCGCGTCGCGGCACTGGTCCTTGGCCCGGTCTGGCGTCAGGCCAGCCCCAGCCAGCGCGTGGCGTTTGCGGAGGAGTTCAAGCACATGCTGATTCGCACCTACGCCACGGCCGTCAACGAGCTTAGCGAGTGGGACATCCAGTACCTGCCGATGTCTCTCAACCCGGACCAGAATGAAGCCCTGGTGCGGACTCAGATTCTTCGGCCTAGCGGTAATCCAATCTCAGTGGATTACCGCATGATGCGCCGCGACGGCCGCTGGCTCGCCTATGACGTGTCGATCGAGGGTGTCAGCCTGCTCGTCAATTACCGCTCCACCTTCGTGCGGCTGGCCCGCGAGAAGGGTCTAGACGGGCTCATCCGCGACCTCGCACAGCGTAACGCGGATCACCTTGGCTCTTAGGCGAAAGGCGCCACACTTCCCGAGCCACGATGGCCCGGAATAACCTTTGAAGCTGTCGCGCGCTCTGACCCGGACCAGAAGCTGGCCTGCAGAGCCCACGGGAACCCCGCTTGGCTGATCGGTGCGCGGTGCGACGCCTGGTTGTGGAATAGCGTTGAGATGCGACGAGGTGGACGCAACCAAATGCGCCGCTCACGACGATACCCCGATGCAATCGCCCCAGTCACTGCATGATCGGCCCGATCAAGGCCGCATCGTCCCAAATCGTGCGGCTCACACCCCGGTCGACCGGATATGCGATTAGATCCAATCGATTAGACGGGCCGAACAAGCCCTCGAGTGGTGCCGCGGTCGCGACGTCCGGATCGAGCCAAGGAGCAAGAGATCTCTGAGAGACGATCGCGGGCATACGGTATTGTATCGTGACGGGAGCCGCGCCCCCTCGCAGGCCGCCTCGAAATGGTCTTCGAGTGACTGTCCAGCTGCGAATTGGTCGAAACGGCAACGCATAAAGCATCTCCGACGTTCAGTCGCAGATGGTCGCGTGCAGCGCGATAATCCAGATGTGACGGGCCACCAGCGCTGCTGGGCGGTCGCTTGACACCCCTCCGACCCGCGAACTCTCGATCTCCTGCTAGCTTGGGACCGGCTGCTCATTTCTCGGCCGCCAGCCAATCGCGAGCCGTCAGAAACCATTCGGTGAGCCTGGCCTCCGGACTGCCAGGCTCCGGCCGGTAGTCATATCGCCAACTGACCTCCGGGGGGAGAGACATCAAGATGGATTCGGTCCGGCCCCCGGACTGTAAGCCGAAAAGCGTCCCTCGGTCGTAGACCAGGTTGAATTCGACATAGCGCCCCCTCCGATACTTCTGAAACGCGCGCTCGCGATCGCCATAGACGAGATGGCGCCGGCGCGCGACGATGGGCAGATAGGCGCCGAGGTATCCGTCCCCAATGGCCCTCAGAAAGGCAAAACTGGTGTCAAAGCCCCACTCGTTGAGGTCATCGAAGAAGAGCCCACCGATCCCTCGCGGCTCATTGCGGTGCTTCAGAAAGAAGTACTCGTCGCACCAGCGCTTCAGGCGCGGGTAGAGGTCATCGCCGAAAGGTCGGCACAGCTCGCGGGCCTGGCGATGCCAATGCAGGGCATCTTCATCGAAACCGTAATAGGGCGTCAGATCGAAGCCGCCACCAAACCACCAGACCATTTCCGCGCCAGGGCGCTGGGCAGCGAAGAAGCGGACGTTGGCGTGCGAGGTCGGGACATAGGGATTGTGCGGATGCAACACCAGCGACACACCGACGGCCTGGAACTCGCAACCGACAAGCTCGGGACGAACGGCCGTCGCCGTGGGGGGCAACTCTGCACCAAAGACATGCGAGAAGTTAATACCTGCCTGTTCAAATAGGGCTCCTCGCTCGAGCACTCGCGATCGCCCTCCGCCGCCGCTTCCCCTGCGCCAAACGTCCTCGCGAAATTGAGCCACACCATCGGCCTGCTCGAGGCTGAACGTGAGCCGGTCCTGAAGCGCCAGGAGATAATCTTTGACGGCTTGTGGATCCGGCACTTGGGGCATCCTGCTGGCTCCACTCATGCCAATCGCCCGACGGAAATCCCGCCAGACTCAATGTCCATCAGGTCACTGATTAGTGTAAGGCGTCGCACGACTGGAAACCAGGCCTCCAAGAAACCACAATCCTTCACGAACCTAGATCATACGACCCGAATCTCGATCGATCGCCCGCCGTCACCGCGCAGATGTTCGCCGCCACCCCATCGATCAAACGCTGGCGGCTCGCACGGCTGGCCCAGGCGACATGCGGCGTAACCGTAAGATTAGGGATATCCGGTGCGAGCAGCGGGTGGTCAGGTGGCGGGGGCTCACGGCTCAGCACATCGACAAAGGCGCCACCGATGAGCCCGCGGCGCAGGGCGTCGGCGAGAGCAGGCTCATCGACGATCCCGCCGCGGGCGGTGTTGATCAGGAGCGCGTCAGGGCGCATCGCGGCGAGCTGAGCAGCACCGATCAGGCCTCGCGTGTTGTCGGCGAGCGGACAATGTAGTGTGAGCACATGCACGCGCGGTAGCAGCTCAACAAGCGCCAGCCGGCCCGGCTGAACGGGTCCGCCGGGGCGCTGCGCGATCAGGACCTCCATGTCGAAGGCCTCGGCGATGCGCGCCACGGCCTGGCCGAGCTCGCCGTAGCCGACGATCCCCAGGCGCAGACCTGCGATCTCGGTGATCGGATGATCGAGGCGGCAGAACTGTGCGCTGCGCGACCAAGCGCCTTCCGCCACCGAGTCGCGGTAGGCCGCCAGGCGCGTGACGTGAGCGAGCAGGCCCGCGAACACATGCTGCACTACCGACGGCGTGGCATAGCCAGTGACGTTGGTCACCGCGATGCCGAGCTCGCGCGCCGCCCCCAAATCGACGTTGTTGGTGCCGGTCGCCGCGATGCAGACAAGCTTGAGCCGCGGCGCTCTGGCCAGCAGCGGGCGGTCGAGGACGACCTTATTGGTGACGACGACATCGGCATCGGCGATCCGCTCGGCGACCGATTCCGGTGGTGTCGACTGGTGTCGGGTCCAGCTCCGGCAGGCGCGATCCAGCTGGCTCAAATCCATGTCACCGACGTCGATCGTGGCCAGGTCGAGCAGGACGCCGTGATCGAATCCCTGGGCCATCGTCTCAGTCCGCGACGATTGGGAAGGTGGCGGCGATGCCCCAAGCGAACGCCAGCGCCAGGGCGATCCCGCCGACTAGGGGGTGGTTGGTGCGCCGGTACGCCCACCGGCTGAACAAGCCGTAGACGATGAAGAAGATCAGCATGACCGGGGCGATGATCGCGAGGAAGAAGAGCTTCGAGAGGTTGAGAAGGGTCGCGATCACCAGTGAGACGAGAAAACAGCCCTTGGTCAACGGATAGGCACCACGGCGGGCGCCCGGGCCGCGCGTGAGCCACTCGTCGGCGAGGAAGAACGACAGCGTGCCAACCAGCAATATCGGGACCAGGGCAGCGCGCTCGCCAAGCGGCAAGTAGGCCGTCACGAAGCGATCGACCGGAACGGCCATCGCCAAGGTGACATAGGCCGCAACGGCGGTCGTCGCAACCGCGAAACCTCTCCAATCGGTCTTCGGCTGAGGCGTGGCCGTCGTCCGGGGACGCGTCAGCCAGAGGGCCAGCACTGTCAGCAGCCCGTAGAGCCCGAAATGCAGCACCAGATAGTCGCCGAGCAGGATCGGCAGGCCACCTCCGGGCACCGCCCAGAGGAGCAGCGGCGTCAGCACGGCCGGGGCGATAGCCGACGGCAGCAGGCGTCGCCAGGGGGCGCCGGCCCCGATCGGCGCTGGGGCGGCGCGGGGCACAAGCTCGACGAGCGGCCGGGCGAGGAGCACCAGGCCGAGGAAGAGCAGAGCTAGCGCCGGCCCACGCCCGGCCACTTCACCCGTGCTCTGACGGTTGAAGGTTGCATCGAGCCAGTCGCGTGCCGCCTCAAGGCTCTCGCCGCTGAAGACCACGCCGGTGTGCTCGACGCCATCGGCGAGCACCAACCGGCGCGCCGTGCCTTGGGCATGATGCCCATAGGTACGATCAGGCGCGACCTCGCCGTCGGCGGCCATCGCCACGATCCGCCTGCCCACCTCCTGTAGATTCGCGGGCTCGTTGGCCCCATAGATCACGAGCAGATTCGGGGGGCTGCGCTCCGTCACCTTGTCGGAGAATGGCGAGACCGCGACGGTCGCCAGGATCTCAGCATGCGATTGAGCGTAGTGGACGATGACATCGGTCGCCATCGAGTGGCCCAGGAGCGCGATCCGTCCATCGCTCGAGGGAAGCTCGCGGGCGAAGGCGACAACAGGCTCCAGCGCCCGGCGGAGCATCTGCCCTCGCAGCTCCGGGTCAGCCAATCCGCCCTCGAGCGGCGCCGGGTTGCGCCCGTGCCCAGGAAAATCGAAGGTTACGGCGACATAGCCGGCCTGGGCCAGCGTCACCGCAAAAGACTGCATCAGCTGCTGCGAGCCGGCAAAACCGTGAGCGATGACGACAGCCGGTGCCGGCTCGACGCCGATCGGCTCGAATAGGGTGATCGGCGTCGAGCCCACCTCCAGTGCGGCGATCTTCAGGCCAGACTGATCGTGAAGCAGTGGCCAAAGGCCAGAAGCGATCAGGAGCAGGGCGACCAGAGCGAGCAGCAAGTGACGCATCGTGCAACGCTACCATGGACGCTCGAGCGCGCCAACTCGACGGTGGCTTGGTCAGTTGTTAACCTCCGTACGAACGAGGTGGTCAGGCCAGATCCATGGCTCTGGGCTCAGCGGTGATGAACGGGAACAGGAGAGATTGGCGGGACTACTGGCGTCGGCTCCGGACGGTCCTCGCCAGGCCAAGGGTTGCCGATGAGGCCTTGGAGCGCTCGCTCGAGGCGGCCCGCGCGCGGATGCCGGTGCCTGTCGTCTGGCTGCTCGGCAAGACACAGGCGGGCAAGACGTCGATCATTCGTGCGCTGACCGCCAGCAGCTCAGCCGAGATCGGCAACGGCTTTCAACCGTGCACCCAGCATGCCCGCTTCTACGACTACCCGGCCCAGATGCCGGTCGTGCGCTTCCTCGATACGCGCGGGCTCGGCGAGGTCGCCTACGACCCGGATGTCGACACCCGGTTCGGGGAATCCCAGGCGCACCTGCTGCTCGCGGTGATGAAAGTCGCCGATCCACGCCAGGAGGCCGTCATCGACGTACTGCGTGCCGTGCGGCGGCGCCATCCGGAATGGCCTCTGGTGATCGCCCAGACGGGGCTGCACGAGCTCTACCCATCGGGGCACGAGCACCTGACCCCCTATCCGTACGCCTGCGACCCGCTATCGGACGTCATCCCGGCGGATCTTCGCCGCGCGCTGCTGGCCCAGCGCCGGTCCCTGGCCGGGCTACCCGGTGCTGCGCCCGTGCATTGGGTGGCCGTGGACCTGACCCTGCCCGAGGACCAGCTGGAGCCCGCCGACTATGGTCTTGAGGCCCTCTGGCAGGCGATCGAGGCCGTCTCCCCGGTGGGGCTGCGCGCCAGCATTCAAGGCGATGAGGGGGTACGCGGCCTCTACGCTCGCACCGCCCATCAGCATATCGTCGGCTACGCCTTGGCCGCGGCAGGGATCGGCGCCGTGCCGCTCGTGGACCTGCTTGGCGTGGCCGCGGTCCAGGCCAAGCTGCTACACGGTCTGGCGGTCCTCTACGGGCAACGTTGGGAGCGACGCACGACCTCGGAGTTTCTTGGCCTGCTCGGCGCCGGCGTGGCCACAGGTCTCGTCGTCCGCTGGCTCGGGCGCAGCGCCGCGAAGCTGATCCCGGTTTGGGGGCAGACGGTCGGCGTCGTCTGGGGCGCCAGCTCCAGCGGGGCGACCACCTACGCCCTTGGCAAGGCCGGTGTCTACTTTCTCGGGCGGCGCCAAAGCGGTCTCAACGTCGAGGCTCGGGCCCTGCGAGAGGTCTACGCCGAGTCCTTATCCCGCGGTACGCGCCTCATCCGGGCACGGCTTCCCGATAAGCGGGACGACCCGTAGACAGCGCATTGCATGATTCAGCTGCTGCGTCGCATCGATCCGCTGCCCCTGTTGGCATTGGTGCTCCTCGTGCTGCCGCCGCTGGCGCTCGTTCTCCTCGGCGCATTATGGCTGTGGCAGCACGACGCGCTGGCCTATTGGCTCGGCGCGCTGCTAGCCTGCGGTGCCGCTGGTTACGGCCTGCAGTACCTCGCACAACGGCGTGCGCGCCGCCTCCTGGATGAAGCGGCTACGGAGCCCAACCCCGACTGGCCTCCTCGCGCCGAGGCCATCTGGGAGGATGTCGAGGCACTGGCGAGTAACCTCAAGCACGAGGATTGGCCGCTCACCGATGGTGCCCGGCTGATGGAGCTCGGACGGCGCACGCTGCATCGAGTGGCGAGAGCCTATCATCCGCAGGCCGAGCAGCCGCTGATCGAGCTCACGGTGCCCCACATGCTCTTGATCTTCGAACGGGCAAGCCGAGATCTGCGCGAGGACATTGCCGCGCACGTCCCGTTCAGCCACAGACTGACGATGGGTGATCTGGTGCGGATGCAGCGCTGGCAGGCGACGGCGGGCCAAGCATTTCGCGTCTACCGGATCGGGCAGATGGTCATCAACCCGATCGACGCCCTGATCAGCGAGGCTTGGCGGAGCCTGCGCGACCGGGGCACCGGTCTGGCGCAGGCCGAGCTCCACGGCTGGCTGCTGCGCGCGATGGTCCGCAAGATCGGTTACTACGCGATCGATCTCTACAGCGGTCGGCTGCCGCTCGGCGGCGACGACCCTACCGCGAAGCCGACCTCGCGCTCCCGCGCCGATCTCGAGCAGGCCGCCACAATGGCCCGCGCCGAGACCGAGCCGCTGCGGATCCTCGTGCTCGGCCGCACCAACGCCGGTAAATCGAGTCTGATCAACGCCCTGTTCGGCGACCTCGTGACGGCATCCGACGTCCTGGGTGACACGACCCGAGCCCTGACCCCTTACACGCTGGAGCGCGATGGTCTGCCCCGCGCCTTGATCCTCGACTCTCCAGGCTGCGACACCGATTCGCCGATGCTGTCCGCGCTCCAAGAGGCGGCGCGGGACGCCGACCTGATCCTCTGGGTGAGTCCGGCGCATCGACCTGACCGGCAGGTCGAGCGGAAGTATCTGGACGGGCTGCGCGCCGCGCAAGTCGCGGAGCCGAACCGACGTCCGCCACCTCTGCTGGTCGTGATGACTCATATCGATCAGCTGCGACCACACCGCGAGTGGGAGCCGCCTTACGACCTAGCCGAGCCCGTGACTCCCAAAGCGGCGAGCATCGCTGCGGCTGTCACGGCGCTTGCCCGCGATCTGGCGGTGCCGGTCGGCCAGGTCGTGCCCGTCTCGTTGGCCGATGGCCGCGTCTACAACGTCTCGGACACGCTCTGGGCGATGATTCTTGACCGCCAAGAGGCGGCCCTGCGCGCGCGGCTCCTGCGGTGCCTCGAGGCGCGGCGTCGAGCTGAGGACTGGGAGCTGCTCCGACGCCAGTTGATCGGCGCCGGGCGCTTGCTCCTGGAGCTGCCTAAGCGCCTCACGGGGCCAAGTGCCCGACCTTGACCGAGCAGGACAGGGCGCGCGCCCTGGTCGCTTCCCTGAGGAAGCGGCCAATTCGGGCACCGACCCCAATCGGATCCTCGAGATGGATCGCGTGGCCGCAGCCTGGCACGGTCTCCAGGCGAGCAGCGGGGCAGAGCATCGCCATCTCCGCATTGAGCGCAAGGAACTTGGTGTCCTGCTCGCCGGCCAGCAGGAGCAAGGGTGACGAGAGATCGGGCAGATGCGACCAGAGCGACGGTTGGGCGCCGGTGCTCATGTGGCGCAGCGACAGGGAGAGCCCCCTCGGGTCGTTGAATCGCCGCCGCATCAGCAAGGACGGAAAGACAGGATGGGTCTTGAGCGAAGCGAAGAGCGGCTGGTCGTACCAACGATCTAGAAAGGCGCCGAGCCCCTCCGTCAGTAGTGCCCGGGCCCGTTCACGATCCTGCGCGAGGCGCTCCTGCCGCTCCGCCGACGTCTTAAGGCCCGGCGAGGCCGAGAGCAGAACGATGGCCCGGAACAGGTGCGGAAAGCGCACGGCCAGATAGAGCGCCAGCCGTCCCCCCATCGAGTAGCCTACCAGCGCCGGCCGCCGGATCTGCAGCGCGGCGAGCAGGCCGACGAGCCCCTCTGCTGTGCCGGACATGCCGTAGCATTCGCCGCCACCGTCTACCCGCGTCCCGCCATGGCCAGGCAGGTCGATGCTGACGCAGTAGAAGTCGCCCGAGAGGGCCGCGCCGATCCCGTCGAGCTCCGCGCCGCTGCCAAGGAAACCATGCAGGAACAGGAGCGGCACGGCGCACCTGTCGCCCGCGGAGCGATAGGCGAAGCTGTAGGGCCCAATCGTGAGCCGGGTCGGGCGCAAGACCATTGCACGCGCGCGGCGATGAGCTGAGGCTCAGGCCTCGCCCTGGATCGTTACGGTGACACGGCGTTGATGGCGTTGGACGCGATGCTCGTAGAGGAAGACGCCCTGCCAGGTGCCGAGAGCGAGACGTCCATGGCTGACGGGGAGGGTCAGATCCATCTTGGTGAGTATCGCGCGCACGTGGGCCGGCATATCGTCAGCGCCCTCCGCGGTGTGATCGAACAAACGATCGCCATCGGGAACGAGCCGCGCCAGAAAGGCCTCGAGATCCTCCTGCACTGTGGGGTCGGCATTCTCACAGAGGATCAGCGATGCGCTGGTATGCTGCACGAAGACATGGCAGGTGCCAGTGCGGATGCCAGACGTGCGCACGGCCTCCTCGACCCGCCGCGTAATGCTATAGGTGCCGCGCCCGTGGGTCGCGAACTCGAAGCGTTGCTGGGAGATCATGGCTGGGAAATCATGGCTGGCCTGGCCGTTCGATGAGCCGGCTCGGGCGGCTCGCGATCTACTCAGGCGGGTATTCCATTACCCCAACCCTCCCCAAGCGGGCGAGGCAGCGAACGTGCTGCGCGAAGTTCATCGTCAAGGCTCTGGGTCGCGCTGGTCGCCGTGGCATTAGATTTAGATTGTTGACTGGGGATTGTCGTCAGGCCGCTCGCTGCTCGTGCCCCTCCACCCTGCGGATCAATGGATAGAGATGCTCGGTCTCGCGCTCGATGCGGTCGAGGACCAGGTTGAACATCTGGTGGGTGTCCGCGACGAATGCATCGTAGTGATTCTTGATTGTCAATTCGCGCTTCGCCTCAGAGCACCACTGCTTGAGGTAGGCCGAGAAGATGCGTTTGATCTCGGACGAGCCCGACAAGAAGCGATTCGCCGTATTCTTCACCGCCTGATCTGGGTGCGAGATCAGCTCCTTGCAGAGCTTACGATCGACGAGCTCGATATGCTCGCGCACCGCCTTGGCGTAGTCGAGGAAGATATTGCAGGCGATCTCCGTATCGCACATCGCTCGATCTTGAATCAGGTAGAGGAATACGTTCGAAAGCTCGGTGATTTTATGATTTTGGGAGTGCAACTGCGCAAACATGGTCATCTCATCCTCGAGCGGAAAGTGACATTGACGTCACAATCCTCGGTAAAGACGTGGGCGAATTGGCTTGCTTAGCGGCTGCGTGACCGCAGTTAATTAGCGAATGCTTATACGTAAGCCACTGAATACAGGGTAATAGTACGGTATGCTGTGATCTCGATCAACGTAGTAATTCTGCCTAGAATTCGCGCTCTTCAGCACTGATCGCCGCCCGCGCCTTCGGTTATCCTTCTGTCCTGTCTCCCCAGCCGTTATGAGCCGCTCTCACCGATGCAACACGCGACAGATGATCTGCGAATCCGCGACATCACCAAGGTCCTTCCCCCCAAGATTTTGCAGGGGGAGCTGTCGGTCAGCGAAGCGGCTGCCGATACCGTCTTCCACGCCCGGCAAGAGATTCAACGCATCCTGCACGGCGAGGACGACCGTCTGCTCGTGGTCGTGGGACCTTGCTCGATACACGACCCAGTCGCTGCGGTCGAGTACGCCGATCGCCTCGTGGCACTACGCGAGGAGCTGTGCCAAGACTTGATGATCGTCATGCGGGTCTACTTCGAGAAACCACGCACAACGGTAGGCTGGAAGGGTTTGATCAATGATCCTGACCTGGATGGCAGCTTTGCGATCAACAAGGGGCTGCGCCTCGCCCGCAAGCTCCTGCTCGACCTGGCCGAGATGAAGATGCCGGCCGGTACCGAGTTCCTCGATCTCATCAGCCCGCAGTACGTTGCCGACCTGATCAGCTGGGGAGCGATCGGTGCGCGCACCACGGAAAGTCAAGGTCATCGCGAACTGGCCTCCGGGCTGTCCTGCCCAATCGGCTTCAAGAATGCAACCGATGGGACCGTCAAGGTCGCGATCGACGCCATCCACGCTGCGGCGCGCCCGCATGTCTTCATGTCCGTCACAAAGGATGGCCAATCGGCGATCTTCACGACTGCCGGGAACGAGGATACCCATATCATCCTGCGCGGTGGCCAGCGGCCAAACTATGACACGGAGAGCGTCAACATCACTTCAGAGGAGATGGTCGAGGCCGGCCTGGTGCCGAAGATCATGATAGATTTCAGCCACGCCAATAGCCGCAAGCGACCGGAGAAACAGATCCAGATTGGCCAGGACGTAGCCGGTCAGATCGCCCGCGGCGACCGGCGCATTATCGGCGCCATGGTAGAGAGTCATCTTGTCGGCGGACGGCAGGACTTGAGCCCCGGCCAGGACCTGGTCTACGGGCAAAGCATTACCGATGCCTGCATCGGTTGGTCGGACACGCCCGCGCTGCTGCGCGAGCTGGCCCATGCCGCTGCGCGACGGCGGGAGACGTTGCCCCGGGCCACCATGACCAGTCTTACGGCATTGGATCTTTGATGCGTGCCAGGTGGCCGAGGATTCTCGTCAGTCAGCCGCCAGGTGAGGCGAGGCTGATGGCTCGTTTGGCGTACCAGTCACGATCAAGCTCCCAGCGTACGGCCTGCACGTCAGGTTGTTGCTCGATCAGGGCTAAGGCACGCTTCTGATGGCGGATCAGACGCTCCTGCGCGGCCACCACGGCTGGATGGTCCTGGGGTTTGTTTGCCAGATCCGGGTATAGAGTCCGCAAGAAGCGCAGCGCCGGGACTTCGGCATCCCGTGGGCTCGACAGGGTCGCGACGCCATCCTCGAGCGCGAGAACGCGGAAACGGTAAGGATAGTCGGCGAGCTCCGCGTCCGCCGCAAGCTCCTCGTTGAGCTCCCAAACACGGGGCGACCAGCTTGTCGCAATCCAAAGAAGGATCAAACCGGCGACTGCCGCGCCGAGTACAATCAGATAATTGCGGGTGAAGCGATCCATGGGTTGTGCGCTCTTATCGGTTCGCTGAGTTGGCTCTCAGCGATTTGGAGGAAGCAGGAACAGCCGGACAGGCTGTACCGGCGCGTTCGATCGCGGTGTCCAGGCCTCAATTACCATGAAATTCGCGGAGCACGTTCGCCCCCTCGCCCTCTGGGAGAGGGTTG
>CAZOWL010000020.1:0-52618 GCA_964583605.1 uncultured Chromatiaceae bacterium
TGGAGCTGGAGCTTGGCGCACTGGTGAACGACGGTAGGGTATGAATGAGGACCGCGCGAAAAGGGGCCACAATTCATTCACAACAGCAGCTCGCCCTACCCCTCGTGCTCCGCTGATGGCTGTTCGTCCTGCTTCCTCAGCCTGCCGCGCTTGCGCAATCGGCGGCGCCGGCCGCTCATCGCTTCAATCTCCCGATAGAAGCGATCATTGGTGATAGGCTTGTCTTGCTCGTGTGCCAGCCGCAGATCGCCGGGGGGAGCGAGGGTTGGGTCTTGTCTATTGCGTCGGCGCGAAGGCCAGGAATGGCGCGGACCAATCCTGTCGATGCGCAAGGGATTGGGGAGGAGGTGACCCGATCAGCGTTTTAGGTCTCGATAGAAATTCTCGTGCGTGCCGACCAGCAGCAGCCAACGGGTCTGCGGGTCGTATTCGTACGCGAGCAGAAAGCGTCTGCCGACGCATTGGAACTTGTAAACAAACACGCCGGAAAGGTCTCCCTTCTTTGCCTCGCCGAGCGTGGGATCTTCGACAATCGTGTTCACGGCCTCGTCGACATCGGCTTTTTGATTTGGATCTAGACGCTTGTATGCGCGGCGGAAACTGCTCGACTGCAAGACCTCAATCATCGCCGTCAGACCTGCGCCCTTCCGGAAAGAAGGGCGTGGCCTGTTCGCGTCCCTCGGCACGGGCTATCAGGAGGTCACGGACGAAGTCAACGGGTAAGTCCGGGTTATCCAGGGCTGCCTTGCCAATTCTCGCCCAGAACTCGATCTGACCCGCAATGGTTCGCGACTCGGCCTTGGCGTGGCGCTTGGCGTCCTCGTACAGGAATTCGTCGATCCGCACCGGCATGCTCATGCTGTTTGGCTCCGAAAGCTTGCTACTTTTGTAGTCTAGGGGATGCAGTGAGGCGCCACAAGCGTGACCACGAGCTTAGCCTGGGGGAGCAGCGAGGCACGGGGTCTCGTACTGTCGCGGGGCAACAACCTGGCTAGATTCGGGAGCACGGCGCGACCCCTACGCATCGAGTTTGCCGGCCCTTTGTACCACCTCACCTCCCGTGGTGACCGGCGCGAGGCGAGCTGTGAGGACGATGAGGATCGGCAGCGCTTCCTGGCGGCGCTTGGGGAGGTGGCAGAGCGGTACAACTGGATCTGCCACGCGTACTGCCTGATGACGAATCACTACCCTCTCCTGGCCGAGACGGTGGCGGGGAACCCTCCGCAAGGGATGCGGCATTGAAATGGCGTCTACACCCAGGCATCGAACCGGCGCCACGGGCGCAACGGGCATGTGTTCCAGGGGCGGTTCAAGGGCATTCTGGTCGATCGCGATACCTATCTGTGCGAGCTGACGCGTCATGTCGTCCTCAACCCGGTGCGCGCTGGGATGCTTGAGGCGCCAGGGCAGTGGCCTTGGGCAAGCTATGGGGCGTTGATGCGGAGCGCGCCAGCGCCGAGGTGGTTGGCCGCGGACGCACTACTGAGTCAGTTCGGCGCTTCGCGTGCAATGGGAGACCTGGCCCAGGAACCCTAAGATCAACGAGCAGCGCCGGCGGCCGGAGCCGACGAGGTCGCCGGCCGGCAAGGACATCCCGCACGGCTTGCGGCACATCACCGCCCCGCAGCATTAATAGGACCGGAGCGCGGCCATACTGACAATGCGGAGGGTGTGACGTTACTTGTTATTGAGTCGCTTTGCACCTATCCGAAAATGGAATACAAGGCCACCCAGGATCAGGACGAGCGACGATGGAGTCGGCACTGGTGATAATGCCGAGTAGTTTCCGATATACAGGTTACCGGTGGCCTCAAACACACCACCAGAGACCGGGCGCTCACCAAATATTACCCAATTGCCGGTTCCGTTGAAAATCAGTGGCTCGCTATCGAGAACGTATGTCAAGTAAGAATCCGGATACTCAGGGGTATCGCTATATTGATAGATCGTAATCGTCTCAGCAACGAGCGACGTGCCTACAGATATTGAGAGTTCTTCGCTTGCAGAGAACACCGAGTAATCGAGATATAGATGGCCAACAAGGTCGACGGGGTTCTGCAAAATTATGGCGCCACTACCTCTACCTAGAGGCTCATCCCGCCCTGCCGGTGGCTCTCTTGTAAGACCTCCGATATCTTCCAGGTCGCAAGATCCCGCACACAAGGTAACCCCGTAACAAGACGCCCCTATTGAAACCATCAAGAGAAAAAGAAGAGTTCTTACGACTAACATGAATATTTCCTCAGCCCACGTAGGTTGGGGTGAGGTACGAACCCCAACATCGGCCGAACGCGTGGTGCCGCGTTGGGGTTCCTTCGTCACCCCAACCTACCGTCCTGTTCTGGCAGCCTCGCTCCCAAGGCGTTGGATCTTCCGTCCCCGTCGGCCACTTGGAACTGCGCGGGCGCCCGACACGCAAGCTGCGGTTCGGTGCGATGACCAGCGGACGTCCCTGTCCGGGATCTGGATCGGCGCTTATGCGCGACGCTGCTTGCGGCGTGCCATCGCCAGGCCGCCCGCCAGCGCAGAGCCGAACAGCCAAATGGCGCCTGGAAGCGGAACGGCGCTGACGGTGCCTTCGATACGGAGCGAGCGCGGGTCAGAACCGTTGAAATCGACGGTCTCCAGGTCGAAGGTCCCGCTGGTGCCCTCCGAGTTGAAGGCGGCGAGGGTGAAGACCAGGGAATCACCCGGGCCCAGGAGGCCTATGCCGGTGAGGTCGACGCCGGTGAAATCGACGCCGGCATCGCTGTCGCCGTAATCATGAGTCAAAAGGCTGACGGCGCTGCCGCCATTGACGCTGGCCTGGATCTCGAAGTCATCCGGGCCGGTTCCGGAGCGATCGAGGCGGATGTCCATGCTGGTCAGGTCGATGGAGACGTTGTCGGTGACGTCGAAGCCCCAGGTCCAGTAATCGTTCGCCCCGACGGCGGCATCGAACGAGGTGCTGGCGGTATCCCAGCCTTTCCAGTTCCAGGTGCTGCCGTTGTTCGCAGTTAGCCCCGAGCCGGCGGTCATGAGGTCAGCCGTGATGCTAGAGTCAGCGATCGAGGGGGTGAGGGTGGCGTTCGAGGTACTGGCGGCGGTCTGATATTCCAGAACGGTTACGGCGTTCGCTGCTGGCACGGCGAAGAGTGCGGCACAGGCGGCGGCAAGGTATGACTTCTTCATTTTGCTCTCCCAAGTGTGTCTTCTGTATTGAAGGCGCAGAACTTGCGGAGATCCCTTAGGCAAGCGATGCGCGACGAACGGCGCGGTCCGGCTGCGCGTGGATGGCGTGACTTGGCACCGTCTCTTTCCGCAAGGCTCCTTGGTACCGAAGTAAGTGTCCCGCAAATTCGTTACACGATGATGGTGTCTCGGTGAATTCTCATTCCCCGCGCGTTCTGGGTTCGGTTATTCGCTGCGGGACTTGTTCGTCGTCAAGTCCCGCGAGGTCTTGAACGCGCTTTCCGGACTCTTTGAGGCGCCCCTCGGTGGCCGCCTCGAAAACGTCATACACGGTGCCTCAGCGCACCGCCCTTAAGACGAGCGATGCCCGCAAGCGCCATGGCCAGCAGCCACAGGGCCCAGGCCGGGAGGAAGGGTATATCGCCATCCTCTGGGTCGCCGGGAGGCGCTGGTGCGACCGCTGCGGACGCATCCGCGTAGGTCGGCGCCGATTCGACATTGCCGTCGTCGTCGGTCGCGACGGAGTAGAACTGGTAGTTGCCGGCGGCGGAGGGGACGAAGTCGACCGAAAAGCCGTCGCTGCCGTCGCTATCGGTACCGATCAGGACGGCTGGTCCGCCGTCGAGCTGGTAGTAGAAGCTGACGGTCGAGACCGTGCCGACGAGCTGCTGGCTGGAGCCGCCGGTTGAGTCGCGCAGGATGACCTGGAAGCGGTCATCGCTCTCGTAGGTCGTGTCGTTGATCCAGTAATCGAGCCGCAGGGCTCGGTTGCCGGTGGCGGCGCTGAGGTCCACCGGATCGAAGACCAGGCTCAGCCGGCCGTCGCCGTCGTTGAACTCGAAGTTGTGCTCGGAGCCCTCACTCACGGGCGTCCCGTCGGCGGCGATATTGGGCGCGTTCGTGCCGCTATAGTGGTTCACCCCGATGAAGTCTGCGCTGTCACCCCCCGGGCCGCTGGCGTACACCGGGCCTTCGTTGCCGCGGGTATCCGTCCACAACGTCGAGAAATCGTCGAGCCCGCTGCCCGCGACGCTGGAGCTGCTGGCGTTCGTCAAGGCCTGCTCTGCCGATCCGGCCGGGAAGGTGTCGGAATTTTGGGTGGAACCGCTGCTGAGACCGTTGAAGTCCTGTGTGGATACGGCTATCTGGCCGTCGAAAAACCCGATGTTGTCGACATAGATGTTCTCGGCCGACGCATTGGTGTCCACCTGGACCTCGAGCACCAGATCGGTCAGGTCGAGCCCCGTCAGGCCGTCGACATCGACCAGGAGGTGCTTCCAGTTCGCGGTGCCGTTGTCAGGCGAGGCGTAGGCCTCGAGTTCTGCCTCGCCATAGTCCAGCACCGCGTTGGCGTCCAACAGGAGGACACCGTTGAGGTCGGCCGCCGAGGCGGTGAGCGAGAGGGTGCTGCCGACCTCGAAGGTCCCGGATATGTAGGCGAAGGAGTCCGGCGGATAGCAGGCCGCCGGATCCGTCGACACCAGGCTGGATTCGCGCAGGCGGAACCGGCGCACGTCGGCGGGACTCGAGGAGTCCGCCCGCTCGGTCTGCACGCCGACCAGCATCAGGCAGTCGCCGTTCCCGCCGGCGAGATAGGTCGAGCTGCTGAAGTAGCCGCCCTCGCGGAAGACGGTGATCTCCTTGCCCGCGGCGTCCCGGACGCTATTGTCGCCGGTCCGCTCCGCGTAGAACTGGACCAGGTGGTTCTCGTGCTCGGCGTTCCAGAAGTCGTCGATCTTCGCGTGATACTCCGGCAGCGCCAGGGCCGGATTGTTGCCCTGCAGATCGAGCTCGGTCTCCGCCGCCAGGATGCCCTCCTGATCGACGAACTGCGGATTGCCCTCGAAGAACCCGAGCTCCCCGTTGATGACGAGCGTGTCGCCGACCTGCAGGTAGCCGTCGGGGAAACCGAGGTGGCTGCGATAGAGCATCGTCTCGCGGAACCGGTGCGCCGGGTTGATGCTGCCGTCGGAGTTGACCAGGGCATCGAGGCCGTACTCATCGCCGGGCTGATTGCGCCGCGCGGTGGTCTCGGGCGAGGCCTCGAGCAGGCGGACGAAGACGGCCTCGAAGTAGGGCTGGGTCTCGGCGTCCGCGGTCATGGTCACGACCGCCGTGAACTCGCCGGCGATCTCGGTGTTCAGCAGGTAGCGGGGCGTCTTGACGGTCAGCGGATCGTGGGCGTCGAACTGGGCCGTGTACTCGACCAGGCTGTTGCGGATCTCGAGGGGATCGGCCGACGGCGTGGCGCTGATCGTGCCGTCCGAGCTCAGGTACTCGGGGGTGTCATCAATCTCCGTGAACGCGTCGTCCGTGCCCGAGGTCTCGTTGATCCAGTCATCGTGCTCGTACATGTACTCGCTGATGATGACGTTCCATTCGGTCGTCTCGTCATCCGGATCCAAGAACGTGTCGTAGGTCCCGTCCTGATTGGTGTCGACCTCGACGGTCGTGACCTGCCCATCGGTCGCGCTGACCCGCCAGTCCTCCGAGATCGAGCTGCCGACGAAGTGGCCCTGCAGGTAATCGACGATCTCCTTGCTGGTCATCTGTACCCGGACCATGCCGTCGTCATCCCAGGGATAGGCCTCGTAGATCTCCACGAAGGTGATCTCGCCGGCGGCGATGTCGCGGCGAATGCCGCCGCCCGACTGGATCGCCAGGTCGGCTTCCCCGGGTCCCAGGAGGTCGCGCACCTTCCAGACCATGCCGTCGGTGATCCATTCACCGGCGGTGTTATCGCCGCTCCAAGGGAACTCGCTCAGTGTGTTCCACTTGTCCTTGTCCAGCTTGAGGTCCACCGCCGAGTGCCCGACGACGAGGTCGAGCGGGCAGTTGTCACCCGTTGAGAATGATGGGAGGTGCGCCTGCACCTGGGCCTCGGTCAGGATCCCGCTCTCTACGAGGATGCAGGGGTCGTGCTCCGCATCGCCCGGCGCGAGGTCGTTGTATTCGGTCTCCAGCGCGGCGAGCTTGGTGTTCATCGCGTCGAAGACTGCCTTGACCGGCCCGCTCCCAGGGATGACGGTGTCGGCGATTGCAATCGGATGTTTCACCGCGTCCAGGTAGCGGCCTTGCGGCGTGATCCTGAGCTCGCCGACGTACTGCCCGTAGGACGCCGCCTCGACGTTGGTGGTCTGGTAGTTGAGGTTGTTCGGCTGCCAGCCGGTCGCCGCCCAGGTATGCCAGTGCCCGGAGACGACGACGTCCGGCGGCGCCACGTCGCCAGTGTCACCCAGCAGGGCCTGGTCGGTCGCATTGAGGCGGCGGTGACCGATGTGCGAGAGCAGCACCACGACGTCCGCGGCCTCGACCGTGCGCAGATGATCGACCCAGGGCTTGAGGTCGACCGTGTTGGGATTCGAGTCGGACCAGATGGTCTCCTTGACGTCGATCAGCGGCTCGGTCTCAGCGGTCAGGATGGCCGAATCGTCGGTGAGATAGCCGAGCACCGCCGCGCGTATGCCACCCGGCAGCGTGATGACGACGTAGGGGCGGAAGGGGTTGGCGCTCGGCCAGGCGGCCGGGGCGGGAACGCCTGCGCCCTCGTTCAGCAGGTTCACGGCCAGGTAGGGGACGTCGTCCGGATCCGCGGCGGGGGCCGCCGGCGTGTTCACGAGACCGTCGCCATCCGGGTCCTTCATGTTGTCGAGCATCGCGGCTTCGCGCACATCGTGGTTCCCGACGACGACGGCGTCGACACCGCGCCCGCCCAGACCCTTCAGGTGCTGGTCGAGTAGCTGGAAGAACTCGACGGTCCCGCCGTTGCCGCGCAGGTCCCCGAGGGGATTCCCCTCCGAGATATCGCCCGCGTCCAGGACCAGGGCATCGGGATGAAGCTGCTTGAGCTCCACGACCTTGGCGGCCAGGTAGGCCGCTCCGCCCGCCTCCTCGAGCTGCGGCGCCTCGCCGTCGGCATCGGGAAAGTCCAGCTCGTGCGTGGTCAGCCGAGAGTGGATGTCGTTGGTGTGGATGATGGTGATGTCGTCGGCTGAGGTCGGCCAGTCGCCGGTAAAATCGATCCGCAGCCGCGGGGCCAGGACCGTGCCGTACTCGCGCGTATCGACCCGGTAGCCGATTCCAGGACTGCTGTTGGCGATGGTCGGCCTCACTGCGAGACTGACCCGTTGGTCACCGGCCCACTGGTCGGCGACGAAGTCGGTGACGTCGATCTCGTACCAGAGGAACTCGCGTCGCTCTCCCAGGGTGCCCGTCGCGGCGGTATCGCCTAAGGCCGGGGTAGCATCCAGGATGCCGAGGCCTTGGGCGGTGTTCCAGGTCAGGTTGCTCTCCTCCCAGGTGTCGACGACGCCGACCACCTCGTACGGCAGGTCGCCCACCGAGGAGGCCTCGTAGACATAGAGGCGCAGCTTCGCCGAGTTGATCGCGGCCGCGGGGGGGATCTGCCCGGCGAGATCGAAGCGGAACCAAGCGTGCTCGTCTCCGAAACCGCCGCTGTCGCTCTGCAGGAAGGCCGTGGGTCCCCCGCCGTTCGGGGAATCGGGCCTCGTGTCCGAAACGGTCGCGTCTGCTTCGGCCGCGATGTCCTTAAACTTGGCCGCCGCGTCACCGGCCGCGCCCAGGAGCAGGACCGCCGTGAAGCCCGCGAGCGCGAGATGGCTGAGTGGTGTCATCGAGGATCGCCTTTGAAGGACGTTGACTAGGAGATTCGCGAAGCACATTGGCCCCCAGGCCCTCTTGGAAGAGGGTTTGGGGGAGGGAAGGATCAGGGGCGAGCGATACGCGCCAGGATCCCGGCGCCGAGCCCACGCTCAGTCGGCCCCCGCGATCCCGCTTCTATGAGTCGGCCCGCGAGTCCGGTGTGCTTCGGGACGGCGCCCGCACTGCCTGCGCGCATGCCCGAGGCAGTGCGTCGAGAAGGCATAGCTGGCGCCACTTTCCCACGCGGCGGTGACAGCGACTTGAACCCCTGGTTAAGCTTTCTTGAAAGCGCCTACATCTCGCCTACACCTGCCCCGCAACGCGCATCCAGGTGGTCGGGCGGAGCGTCGCGTCGCCCGCCACTGCGCCGTGGACACCGCCGCGGGTAATTGATACCGTGCCGCCCAAAGACAGGTATCGACCTTGACGTCTCGGTGTGGGGATGACGGCTTTTCGAAAGGGCTCGCGAACCGATCGCCCCTGGTGGCGCGAACTGGCCTTCGCGTTCAGTTTCCTAGGCGTGTTTGCAATACTGCAGCTCGGCTACGCCGCCGCGCGCGACACGGTGGTCGAGCGGGCCGTGATCGATGTCGCCACCATCCTTCCGGCGGCAACGCTCATCAACCTCATCGCCCCCGATGAGCGGGTACGCCCCGCCGGGCATCGGCTGATTTCGGAGAACGTCAGGTTGTCGGTGCTCAACGGCTGCGAGGGCACGGAGACCCTGTTCTTGCTGGTGGCGGCCATCATCGCCTTCGCGGCGCCCTGGCGGCACAAGCTGCTCGGCGTCCTGATTGGGGGGCTGCTGGTCTGCGGGCTCAATCAGATGCGCATTGTCGGCTTGTACTTTGCGCTGCGACACGACAAGGCCCTGTTCGCCCTCGTGCACGGCTACATCGGCCCCACCTTGATCATCATCATCTGTGTGTTGTTCTTCCTGTGGTGGGCCGGGCATGGCCCACATCAAGACGATGTCCCCGCACCAGCTAGCTAAGACGGCGTTGACGGCGCTACTCGCGTACGTTGCGCTCTTGGCCTTATCGATCGCATTCGCCGAACACTATGGGCGGCTCGCGCTGCCGCTCTACCAGGCCCAGCTCGACCGGCTTGCCCCCGAGTACCGCACGCTGAGCCTGAGCGTCGATGATCGGCCCGGCGAGGTCGTGTTCGCCTGGACGCTGCAGACGCGCCTTGCGATCCCGATGGGTGGACAGGTCGTGCCGCCTGGCGTTCAGATCAGCAGCTCCACGCTGCTCGCGCACGCGTTGCAGCATCCGATACTGGTTTTCAGCGTGGTGCTGGCCTGGCCCGGGCTGGGGTGGAAGACACGGCTCGGTGCGCTGGCCCTGGCGCTGCCGTGGCTGGTGGTGGTGGAATTGCTCGATGTCCCGCTGGTGCTGTATGGGGCCATTCAGGACCTGCTGCTGGCCAATCTGGCGCCAGCGGAGCTAGACAGCTCCCTGGCCGTGCAATGGATGCACGCGATGAACACGGGGGGACGCCTCGCGCTCGCGCTCGCCGCCGGCGTGATGGCGGTTGCCAGTGTCCGCGGGGTGCGTCGGCTATTCGATAGGTGTCGCCGGAAACCGGCGGGCAGTGGATCCTGAACCGGCCACCGCCTGCTCATTGAAGGGCCCCTTAAAGGGCCATCGCGGGGACGCTCAAACCGTGTAGTCCAGTCGGATCCGGCAGGATGGTCAGCCGAGGCACCTCAGCTGGCCTCGTCGGCAACAGGCTCCAGCCGTTGCGAGAAATAGCGCGCAAGGAAGGAGTCGAAATCCTCGTGCTCGGCCGCCTCGATGGCCGCGTGCTGCGTCCAGGATTCGCTGGCCCACTGCTCGAGCTCAACGACACGCTCGCTCGAGAGGGACTGAGCGCGCAGCCAATCGCGGGTGCGCTCGCTGAGCCGCCGGGCGTAGTCGGCGAATCCCTCTCCGGTTGCGCGCATCTCGGCGAGCATCCGCGCCGAGGGCGTGCCGTCGGCATCGCGCACCTTCTCCCGCTGGAGGCTCAGGCTGTGGCGGGCGGGACCATCGGCGCCGCCGTCTAGCAGGTCCGCGACCGGGATCATCGCCTCTAACAGCTCGTCGGCCCAATCCCGCAGACGCACCGCGGTGCCGTCACGATCCAGGCAGAGGCTCGGATCGCGGCCGCGATGAGCGCTCTGCACCTGGTTGTCGTCGATCGCACGGCGCTCGCGCGCTGTGATCCTGGGGCTGTCGAGCAAGAGGCAGAAGAGCGCGAGCAGGCGTAGAAAGGCGATCTCACCTTCACCCACCCCCAGCGGCTCGAAGGCATTCAGGTCCAACGAGCGCAGCTCGATGTAGGCGATGCCGCGGCGGCGCAGCGCAAAGGTCGGGCGCTCCATCCACTCGGGGATCTGCTTCGGGCGCACGGTGCTGTAGTACTCGTTCTCGATCTGGAGCACGTTGGCATTGAGCTGCTCGTAGCGATCGCCGACCTTGACGCCGATCGGCTCGTAGTAGGGGCATGGGGTCTCGATGGCCCAGGTGAGGCTGCGGATGTAGGAGTCGAGGCTGTCATAGTTGGCCTTCATCCCGGTGCCTTCCTCCTGGCGGTTCTGGTAGCCGATGTCGCCCATGCGCAGGGAGGTCGCGTAGGGCCCGTAGGCGGTGCTCGCATCGAACGAGATCAAATCGGTCTTGGGGCCCTGGAGGAAGCTCTTGCAGACCGCCGGCGAGGCCCCGAACAGATATGGGATCAGCCAGCCGAGCCGCTGGAGGTTGCGGATGAGGCCCATGTAGGCGTCATCGCGAAAGGCTCGCAGCGGCCGGCTGTCGCCTTCCAGCTCCCGGTAGACCGGCCAGAGCCGGTCGGCGAACGAGAAGTTAAAATGCACGCCGGCGATGATCTGCATCGTCCGGCCATAGCGGTTGCCCAAGCCCCGACGGTAGACGGTCTTCATACGCGCCGCATTGGAACGGCCATACCGAGCCAGCGGGATGGCCCTCCCCCCCTCGAGGACGCAGGGCATGCTCGTGGTCCAGATGAGCTCATCACCGAGGTGCCGGTAGACGAAGGCATGCAGGTCCCGGAGGAATTCCAAGGCCGCCCGACCCGAGGTCGACGGCGGCGTGATCAGCTCGAGCAGCGCCTCGGAAAAGTCTGTCGTGATGTAGGGGTGTGTGAGTGGTGAGCCCAGTGCCACTGGGTGGGGTGTCGCCGCGACAGTGCCTGCCGGACTGACACGCAAGCCTTCCTTCTCAAGCCCGACCAGATCCTGACCCAAGAGGTCGCGCACATTAGGGTTCGCCGCCAAGCCGCTGACTCGGCGCTCCAGGCTTGCGTAGCGATCACTCACGGAAGGGCGTCGGGGTTAGACAAGGCGAAAGTGGGACGAAGCGGGCGTTGGCGCGTCATGGGCCTGACGACCCATGACTGGCCATGACTGGGCGGGGATCTCAGTTGCGCATCGCTGCACGCGGTCGCGTGACGCCGTCAGCCAGCACCGCATCGGCCAAGATACGGGCGGCCTCATCGAGCTGAATGCTGGCAATGGCCTTGCGCTCGCGCTCCAATGCCTCCTCGTCGGGGTTCTCCTCATCGCGCGGCACCGGCGTGACCCCGCGCGAACGTAGGTAGGCGTTCTTCTGCTCCTCCAACACCCGCTCGCGACGCTTGGTCTCAGCACGGCGCTCGGACTCGTTCAACGAGACGATCTTTTGGTCGTTGATCTCGTTGATGATGCGGTCGCGCGCCAAGAGCATCTGGAAGCCCCGGTCGCGGGCGACGCGCTCTGCTGAACGCTCCCGGATCTGCTGAATGCGACCTCGGGTCAACGAGGCATAGTCGACGGCCTCGATGCGAGTCCAAGGCAGGGCGTTGTCCAGCGCGCGCTCACCGTGATCAGAGGTATCGGTCGCCGTCGGCAACGCGACATCCGGCTCCACCCCGCGAAGCTGCGTGCTACCACCGCTGATGCGGTAGAACTGGGCCATCGTCAGACGCAAACGCCCCAGATCCCCCTCGCTGCCGGGCACATAACGCCCGAGATCGATGAGGGTCTGCACGGTGCCCTTGCCAAAGGTCGGCTCGCCGATCACGAGTCCGCGGCCATAGTCCTGAATTGCCCCGGCAAAGATCTCCGAGGCCGAGGCGCTGTCGCGATCGACGAGGACAGCGAGGGGACCCGAGTACGCGACACCGGCATCGGCATCCACTTCCACCTCGACCCGGCCTGAGGAGTCCTTGACCTGCACGATCGGACCTTTGTCAATGAAGAGCCCGGTCAGATCCGTCGCCTCCGTCAAGGAGCCGCCGCCGTTGCCACGCAGGTCGATGACGAGACCATCGATACCCTGACGCGTCAGATCTTGGATCAGGATCCGCACGTCCCGGGTTGTGCTACGGAAGTCGCTGGACCCCTCCGATTCGGCCTGGAAGTCGCGATAGAAGGCGGGGATCTCAATGACGCCAATCCGCAGCCCCGGGGCATTCGCCAGGTCGTCGATGACCCTCGCCTGGGCCGCTTGATCTTCAAGCTTGATCTCGTTGCGGACGAGCGTGACCTCCCGTGTCGGTCCCTCGACACCCGCCGAGCGGGGCAGAATGAGCAGGCGCACAATGGTGCTTTTCGGACCGCGGATCATGCCGACCACATCCTGCAGCCGCCAACCGATCACGTCCTCGATGACGCCGTCATCGCCCTGCCCAACGCCAACGATGCGGTCGCCGGAGTGAAGGTGACCGGACTCCTCGGCCGGGCCACCGGGTATCGTCCGCTGGATCACCGTCATGTCGTTCTCACCGCGCAGCACGGCGCCGATGCCTTCGAGGGAGAGGCGCATACTGATATCGAAATTCTCCGACGAGCTCGGAGACATAAAGCTCGTGTGCGGCTCGAGGGCCTGCGCAAAGGCGTTGACGAACATCTCGAAGACGTCGTCGTCTGTGAACTGGGCGACCCGACGCCCGAGCCCCTCGTAGCGCTTGCGCAGTTGCTCGCGAACGCCGGCATCGTCCTTACCGGCCAGGCGCAGGCTCAAGGCATCGTTCTTCACCCGTCGCCTCCAGATGTCGTCGAGCTCTTCATCGCTTGCCGCCCACGTCTCCTCCGACCGATCGAAGTGATAGGTCTCCCGGGCGCTGAAGTCGAAGGGCTGATCCAGCAGGCTCAGCGCCTGATTGACGCGGTGCTCAACGCGGATGCGGTAGAGGCGAAACATGTCGAATGCGGCCGAGACGTCACCCCGCCGAACATCATCATCCAGACGATGGCGATTACGCTCGAAACGTTCGATATCGCGGGCAAGGAAAAAGAAGCGATTGGGATCGAGCGCCGCCAGGTAGTTCTCGAGGATGGCCTCGGCGAACTGATCATCCAGGACCAGTCGGCGGTAGTGATAGCGCTCCAAGACCTTGTTGATG
Source organism: uncultured Chromatiaceae bacterium (assembly GCA_964583605.1). Classification (GTDB taxonomy): domain Bacteria; phylum Pseudomonadota; class Gammaproteobacteria; order Chromatiales; family Chromatiaceae; genus CAZOWL01. The sequence continues at coordinate 13,222 of CAZOWL010000020.1, forward strand.
ACCAATACCGTCTTGGCGTGTTTCTGCTCGGGGAAGAGCTCTGACAAGGACACCTGCTGCGGCCTGGCCCAAACCGTAACGGCCAGCAAGGCCAGTAGGGTCGCGAATAGGATGCGGATACCTTGCCTCATAGGAAATCTCTCAGGCGTCATTCGTTGTAGATTGGAGCTCGGGATCGGTCATGATCACGAGTCGGCCGTGTAAGGGCAGTCCAAGAGCGAGGGGCTGAGCCACTGGCCTGCGCGAGCACGAAGGCTCTCGCGGCTATTGCCGCCGAGCCCCGGATTGGCAGACCTTGCGCCGGAAGAGATCGGTTCGCCGGCTGACGACCCGGTCGATGAACAATACGCCATCGAGGTGGTCGAGCTCGTGCTGCACCGCGCGCGCCTCGAACCCTTCCATTTCGAACTGCTGCTCGGCACCAGACGTGTCCTGGGCCTGCAGCCGGATGCGCACTGCCCTAATCACATTCCCCGTGTAGTCCGGCACCGACAGGCACCCTTCGCGACCGATCTCGTAGCCCTCCCAGTGCGTGATCTCTGGGTTAATCAAGACCAAATGCCCGTGGTTTGCCGCACCCTTCTTCGATGACACGTCGACAATCACGATGCGTTGATGGCAGCCAACCTGCGGCGCGGCGATTCCGACGGCCGCCGGGCCGGCCAAGCGGACCTCCTCCAGCTCTGCGACGAAATCGCGCAGCTCCGAGTCGAACGCGGTCACTGGCACGGAGACCTGCTTGAGCCGCTCATCTGGCAAAGTAAGTATGGGCCGGCGGGACATCTCTCTAGCCGATCAAGGTCTCAACCGGCGACACCTCCACGGAGATGCCGCGTGCGCGCAGACCGGACAAGGCTTCCTCGAGCCCTTCCAGGGTCTCCGTCGAGCACCCCTGGATGTTCATAATATACACGGGATGGTCGGCATCCCCGCAGACATCCGACTCGAGCTCCAGGATGTTGACACCGCTCGCCGCCAAGGCATCGGTCACCTCCGCGACGATCCCGGCGCGATCGGCACCCATTACACGCACTTGCACATTGGGCACCACGTGCCGATGCAAGCCAGCAGACACCGGATCGACGTGACAGCGCAGACCAAGATCCGCGGCCACGGGGGCCAGCGCCTCTTCCAGCCGGCTGCAGGGCTTCTCGCCCGTGACCATCAGCATGATCGTGAAGTTGCCCCCAAGCCGGATCATCGAGGCCTCGCCCAGATTGCAGCCGGCATCGAACAGGGCGCGGGTCACGGCTGCGACGATACCGGGCCGGTCCTCACCAACCAGGGTCAGCATATTCCAATCAGACACGGGTCACCTCTAGGATACGGGAGAAGGGTCGCTGCGCTCAGCCGACCTCCCCAGCGTTTACCCCAGCAGCGCCGGCGCCGTCAAGCCACCGGACCCTCATCAGCGAGCCAGATCAACGTGGCCATGCGTCCGCAGGTTCCATCGCGGCGATATGAGAAGAAGCGCCGCGGGTCGCTGTAGGTGCAGAGCTCGCCCCCGTAGATGCGCTCGATGCCCAAGGCACGGAGGCAGCGCTGAGCCAGCTGATAGATATCAGCGAGCCAGCGGTCCGCCCGCCCCGCGCGAAAGGCCACCACGGCGCCCGGATCAGTCGCGAGAAAGCGCGCCCGAACCTCCGGGCCCACCTCGAAGGCATCGGGTCCGATCGCCGGCCCCAGCCAGGCGATCAGCTCAGACGGCGTGCGACCCAGCTGCGCGACAGTCGCTTCAATGATGCCTGCGGCGAGTCCGCGCCACCCGGCGTGGACGGCCGCGACGCACTCGCCGGCCCGATCGCAGAGCAGGACCGGCAGGCAATCAGCGGTCAACACGACGCAGACGCGCCCCGGCCGATCGGCGATCGCCGCATCGGCCGTTACCCTGCTGGCCCCCTCGCCCGCCCGGGTCACGGCGCGGCCGTGCACCTGCCGCAGCCATGAGGGCTCAATCGGCAGACCGCATTGCTCCGCCAGAATGGCCCGATTGCGCTGCACGTCACCCCAAGCATCGCCGACATGATCGGCCAGATTCAGCGCAGCAAATGGTCCACGGCTCACCCCCCCGGCTCGCAACGTCGACACCGCCTTGACACGGGGCGGTGCCGACCACTCAGGCAGGATCCAGCTCATCAGCCGTTTCGTCTCGCAGACATCGCAGCAGTCCATGCAGGTCCGCGGCGAGTGGCACCTCGAAGCGGATCGGCCGGCGGCTGGTCGGGTGCGTCAACGCGAGTAGCCTGGCGTGAAGCGCCTGGCGCGGGAAGGCCTGCAATGCGGCGACCAGACCAGGGTTGGCACCTCGGGGCCAGCGGGCACGACCGCCATAGGCCGGGTCGCCAACGAGCGGATGACGGATATGGGCCATATGGACCCGGATCTGATGGGTGCGACCCGTCTCCAGCCTCACCGACAACAGTGCGTGCCCCGCGAACCGTTCGACGACCTGGTAGTGGGTCACGGACGGACGGCCGTCGCGGACCACGGCCATGCGCGTTCGCTGCGTCGGATGCCGGCCGATCGGCGCATCGATGCGACCGCCCGCCACCGGCACCCCACTGACTAAGGCGCAGTACTCTCGCTGCATCTGGCGCTGCCGGAGCTGCTCGACCAGGGCCTTATGGGCCGTCAAGGTCCTGGCGACGACCAGCAGCCCGGTCGTGTCCTTGTCCAGTCGATGGACGATGCCGGCCCGCGGCACGCGACGGAGCTCGGGGGCATGGTGCAGTAACGCATTCTGCAAGGTCCCCTCCGGATTGCCTGCCGCCGGGTGGACGACGAGGCCGGCGGGCTTGTTGATGACGAGTATCTGGTCATCCTCGAAGAGGACATCCAGCGGAATCGGTTGCGCGCGGCATGCCTGGTGCGTCTCGATCTCCGGCTCGAGCCTGATCTCCTCGCCAACGCGCACCTTATCGCGACGCCGCCGGGCAGCACCGTCGACCTGGACGCGGCCATTGTCGATCCAAAGCTGGATGCGGCTTCGGGAGAACTCCGGGAAGGCCTCGGCAACGACCTGATCCAGGCGGCGGCCGGCTTGACTCGGACCGACCTGAACACTGCGCGGGACCTGCTCATCGATCATCGCGGCCCGCCCGGCCGATGAGTGCGCGTCTCAGGCCACCGCTCCAGGTGGCGGCCCGAAAACGCACACCCTTGCGATATACTGCCGCCGTTACACTGCGAGCCGAGCCGCCCATGTTCAAACCGTTGCGCACCATCACCGCCATCATCGTCATCCTGCTCGTCAGCGGCTGCGCCTGGCTCGACCGTCAGGCCGACATCACTGAGGACTGGAGCGCCGCGCAGCTCTACACCGAGGCGTCGCAAGAACTGGATGCGGGCAATTATGCGCGCGCAATCGAGTACTACCAAAAGATCGAGACGCGCTATCCTTTCGGCCGCTACGCGATGCAGGCCATGCTCGATATGGCCTACGCCCACTACAAGGCCGAGGAGCCTGACGAGGCCATTGCCGCCGCCGACCGCTTCATTAAGCTCTATCCGCAGCACCCGTTCGTCGATTATGCCTACTATCTGAAGGGAATTATCAACTACAACCGCAGCGTCGGCTTCCTCGACCGCTACATCCCAACCGACCCATCACAACGCGACCCCGGCTCGGCGCTCGATGCCTTTCAGGACTTTTCCCTCCTCGTCCAGCGCTTTCCAGACAGCAAATACACGCCAGACGCGCGCCAGCGCATGCTGTTTTTGCGCAACAATCTCGCCAAGTACGAGATCCATGTGGCACGCTACTACATGAAGCGCGGTGCCTACATCGCGGCGGCCGGAAGGGCCACCTACGTCATCGAGCGCTTTCAGCGCACGACGGCCGTAGAAGACGCCCTAGAGATACTCATCGCGGCCTACGAGGCGCTCGGTCAGGAGGGACTGGCGGACACCGCCCGACGGGTGCTCACCGTGAATCGCGAGGCGGGCCGCTTCATCGACGATGGAGTCGCGCCTGAAGAGGTCGGGCTGACACGCAAGATCTGGGATTATCTGCAGCTCGACCAGAACTGAGACGAGTCAGCACAGGCTCTGGACGAGATCAGACCGCGGCCTCGTTCTCCTCGCCGGTGCGAATCCTCACGACGCGCTCCACATCACTGACAAAGATCTTCCCATCGCCAATCTTGCCGGTCCGCGCAGCCGTCGTAATCGCCTCGAGGCAGGGATCGAGCTGATCGTCGGCGAGCACCAGCTCGATCTTCACCTTCGGCAGAAAGTCCACGACATATTCGGCGCCTCGGTAAAGCTCGGTATGGCCCTTCTGGCGGCCAAACCCCTTCACCTCGATCGCCGTCATCCCGGTGATCCCCGCGGCAGAGAGGGCCTCGCGAACGTCATCGAGCTTAAAGGGCTTGATAATGGCTTCGACTTTTTTCATTGCTCACTCCGTCAGGTCAGACGCCCGCCGTTGGTCATGGCCTTTGGGCGCCTGTCACGCATGTTGTGATTGGGGGCGGATTGTGTCGCCGCAAGGGGGCTTGCCGCTTGCCGGCTATGCTGGATGAAGGGCCTACTTGGCGTCTTTATCTCCCGCGCCAGTATAAGGCTAGAGCCCGAGCCCCAGCCAGCGAGGCATCGCAGTCTGCTTGCCGAGTGAGAGACGGCCGCTCAAGCGCTTTCCAGACCGAACCCGTTGGTGATCGGATAACGGCGATCGCGGCCGAAGGCACGGCTCGTGATGCGCACACCCGGCGGGGCCTGTCGCCGCTTGTACTCGTTGCGATCGACCAAGCGCGTGACATGGCGAACCTCGTCCTCTGGCAGCCCGGATGCGATGATCTCGGCAACGCTCTGATCCTGCTCGATATAGCGGATCAATACCTCGTCAAGTAGCTCATAGGGGGGGAGGTTGTCGAGGTCCGTTTGATCCGGGGCCAGCTCAGCGCTCGGGGCCCGCGTCAGCACGCGCTCTGGGATCACGGCCGCCATGCGGTTGCGATAGTGGGCCAAGCGGTAGACGAGGGTCTTGCAGACATCCTTGATCGGGGCGAAACCGCCAGCCATATCGCCATAGAGGGTCGCGTAGCCAACGGCCATCTCGCTCTTGTTACCGGTCGTGAGCAGGATCCGGCCCGACTTATTGCTGATCGCCATCAGTATCAGGCCGCGGCAGCGCGCCTGGATATTCTCCTCAGTCACATCGGCCGGCAAGCCATCAAACGCCTCAGCGAGCATGTCGAGGAAGGCCTGAAAGGCGGGCTCGATCGAGATGGTCCGCGCCTTGACACCGAGCCGACGGGCCTCCTCGAGTGCATCCTCAATGCTCATCGACGAGGTATAGCGGGAAGGCATCAGCACGGCCTCGACCTGATCAGCTCCCAATGCATCGACGGCGATCGCCAGGGTGAGTGCCGAATCCACCCCCCCTGAGAGTCCGAGCACAGCACCCACGAAGCCATTCTTTCGAACGTAGTCGCGCACGCCGAGGACAAGTGCCTGGTACACCGATTCGTCTTCCTCCAGTAGGTCGCTGAGCACCGCCGCCGGCCGCGGCTCGGGCGTGCCCTCAAGGCCAAGCTCGACCAAGAGCTCCGCAGGAACGAACGACTGGGCACGGTGCGTGACACGACCTCCGGCATCGACGACGAATGATCCGCCATCGAAGACCAGCTCGTCCTGGCCGCCAACCAGGTTGGCATACAGGATCGGCACCCCGTGCTCACGCGCGCGCAGTGCGAGCAACGCCTCGCGCTCCGCCTGCTTGCCACAATGATAGGGAGAGGCGTTGATATTGATCAGGATCTCTGCGCCCGCCTGAGCCGCTTCGCGAGCAGGGCCCTCCTCCCAGATGTCCTCGCAGATGGTCAGCCCGATCTGCCGTCCCCGATGCGGAAAGACGCAGGGCACTTGGCCTGGCTGAAAGTAACGCTTCTCATCGAACACGCTATAGTTCGGCAGCCGCTGCTTGGCGTATTCCGCGACCAAGGCCCCGTCTTCGAAGACTCCGGCCACGTTGAAGAGTCCACCCGCCGATCGCTTCGGATACCCAATCACGGCCGTGATCCCGTGGAGCTCCTCAGCAAGCCGGCGCACCTGCCTAGTTACGCGCGCGATCAGCTCTGGGCGCAGCAGCAGATCCTCCGGGGGATAGCCGGTGAGGGCCAGCTCGGGAAAGATCACAAGATCGGCCTGATGGCGGTCTCGCGCCAACGCCGCCAAGGCCCGCACCTGCTCGGCATTGCCGGCGACATCGCCGACCATCGGATTCATCTGTGCCATCAGGATGCGCAACCGAGAGTCTCCTCTACATGCACGATACCGCGACGCCTTACAATGAAATCCGCGCAGCACATTCCCTCCCTCGCCCTCTGGGAGAGGGTTGGGGTGAGGAAACGCTCAGGGGCGAGGCGCCATTTCATGCTCTCATTTCATGCTCTCATTTCATGCTCTCATTTCAGGCTCTAGGGGGGGGTGGCTCGGCTCGCCCAATGATCGTTGGCGCGGCCGCGTCAGCGGGCCAAAAGCTCGGCCAGGCGCCGACCCATCTCCGCTGGGGAGCGAATGGTCGCGACACCGGCTTCAGTAAGGGCGGCGATCTTGGCCTCGGCCGTTCCTCGCCCGCCGCTGACGATCGCGCCGGCGTGTCCCATCCGTTTGCCGGCCGGTGCGGTCAATCCGGCCACATAGGCGGCGACCGGCTTGCTCATGTGCGCCGCGACATAGGCCGCGGCGGCCTCCTCTGCCCCGCCGCCGATCTCACCGACCAAGAGCACCGCCTCGGTCTGCGGGTCTTGCTCGAACCGCTCCAGGCAGTCGACGAAATCCAGACCCTGGATCGGGTCGCCGCCGATCCCGATACAGGTACTCTGCCCAAGCCCGACCTGCGTCGTCTGTAAGACCGCCTCATACGTGAGGGTGCCGGAGCGGGAGACGATGCCGACGCACCCTGGTTTGTGGATATGCCCTGGCATGATGCCGATCTTACAGGCTCCCGGGGTAATGACGCCGGGGCAATTGGGGCCAATCAGCAGCGTCGACGAGGCGCTCAAGGTCGCGCGCACGCGCAGCATGTCGAGCACCGGGATACCCTCGGTGATGCAGACAATGACCCGAATACGCGCATCGGCCGCCTCGAGGATCGCATCCGCGCCAAACGGCGCCGGGACGTAGATCACGGAGGCATCGGCACCGGTCGCTGCAACCGCGGCATGTACGGTGTCGAAGACCGGACGCCCGAGGTGCATGGTTCCACCCTTGCCCGGCGTCACACCGCCGACCAGCTGGGTGCCATAGGCGATCGCCTGCTCACTGTGGAAGGTGCCCTGCTTGCCGGTGAAGCCTTGGCAGATTACGCGCGTCTCTCGATCGACCAGGATGCTCATGCCGGCTCCCCCGGCTGGACCCGGCGCGCCGCGGCAACGACTTTGTCGGCCGCCTCACTCAGGCTGGTCGCCGTGATCAGCGCAAGGCCGCTGCTTGCGAGCATCGCGAGGCCCTCGGCCGCGTTGGTGCCCTCCAAGCGGACGACGAGCGGGACCTCGACCCGGACCTCACGCACCGCCTGGATGATGCCCGCGGCGATCAAGTCGCAGCGCACGATGCCGCCGAATATGTTGACGAGCACCGCGGCCACTCCGGGGTCGGCGAGGATGATCTTGAACGCCTCCGCGACGCGCTCGGCCGTCGTCCCGCCACCGACATCGAGAAAATTGGCCGGCGCGCCCCCGTGATGCTGCACCAGATCCATCGTTGCCATGGCCAGCCCGGCACCATTGACCATGCAGCCGATGTTGCCTTCGAGACGAATATAGCTGAGACCGTGTGCCCTCGCGGCTGACTCCGAGGGATCCTCCTGGCTCGGGTCGTGGAGGGCGAGCAGGTTGGCCTGCCGATAGAGGGCGTTGTCGTCGAGGACCACTTTGGCATCCAGGGCCATCAGATCCCCGGCACCGGTCACGACCAGCGGGTTGATCTCGACGAGCGCGGCATCGCTGCCAACGAACATGCGGTAGAGGGCATCCATCAACCCCTGCAGGGACCGGATCTCAGTTGGCGTCAGACCCAGCCCGTAGCCGAAGCGGCGCCCCTGCCAGGGGAGGAGGCCAAACGCTGGCGCGACCCGGGTGACCAGGATCGCCTGGGGGTCGCTGGCAGCGAGCTCTTCGATGTCGACGCCGCCCGCGGCCGAGGCGACGTAAATCACTTGCCGCGCCTCGCGGTCGATCGTGGCAGACAGATACAGCTCGCGGCTGCTGTCGACCGGCTCTTCGATCAAGACCGCCGAGATCGGCAGGCCATCGGCCCCGGTTTGACGGGTGACTAGGTGGCCACCCAGGAGCCGCTCGACCTCCCGATGCACGGCCTCAGGGCAGCTTGCCATCGCCACGCCTCCCGCCTTGCCGCGGCCGCCAGCGTGAACCTGGGCCTTCACAGCCCACCGCGACCCGCCGAGCTCGGCCAGCGCCGCGTCAACCTGTCCTTTCCCCGTCACGGTCACGCCCCGCGGCACCGGGATACCGTAACGTGTGAAGAGCTGCTTGGCTTGATACTCATGAAGATTCATAGGACCCCACGGCCTATCGGACGCAGCGCGGATGAAGTGGGCGATGCCACGCCGTAACGATCATGGGGCGAGGCGAGCCACCCCAGCTGAGGCGAGCCACCCCAGCTAATGACATGTCGCCTCGCCCCTGATGGTTCCCTCACCCCAACCCTCTCCCAGAGGGCGAGGGAGCGAACGTGCTTCGCGAGTTTCATAGTAACCCGGCATTCTGCGCCAACCGCTGCCGTTTGCCAAAAGGCAACAGGCGCTGGCGCATCTCGATCGCGGGTCAAGGCGTGAACTGGTGCCGTTTTCTGAGCGGAGGTCTCGGAGAGAATGGCTCGACCAAGGCCCGCCTCCGACGAGACCCCACCGACGACGGACCCGCATCACGCACTCTGCCTGCGGTACCTGTGCCGATTCGGTAGTACATCCCCGTGAAGTGCATGCTCGATAAGGACTAACATGTACATCTCCGAGCAGCATTGGACGCGTCTTGTTGCGGCCTCTCCAAGCTTGATTGAGCTTACCACTCCAAAGCGCACGGCCCAGGAGCACGCTGGCGCGCACCCCTTGACGGCCTATCCCAATTGGAACGTGCTAGGCTGGCTCTGGCTCTTTCGGTTCCTGATCGGGGCGGGTCTCGCGGTTGTCTTCCTGCTCACAGAAGCCTATGAGGGGGGCGAGCGTGTGAGCGGCGGCCTCGTCTGGCATCTTCTGACCGTCTATGCCCTATTACTCATCGCCGGCCTGATCGGCCTTCGGCGACGCTGGCCGGCACCCGAGCACTACCTGCAGCTGACCATCTTCGGCGATCTCGCCGTCTTCGCACTCCTGATGCATGCCGCCGGCGGCATCGCCACCGGCTTCGGTCTGCTCCTTGCGATCGTTGTGGCCACCGGGGCACTGCTCATGGAGGGGCGGCAGTCACTCCTGTTCGCCTCGCTGGCCACGCTCGCCGTGATCGCCGAGGAGGGCTACTCACAGCTCTACTTGGAGGACGGCAGCTCGCATCTCACGCAGGCCGGGCTGCTTGGCCTGACCTATTTCTCGGTCGCGCTGCTGTCGCATGTCCTGTACCGTCGGGTGCGCGCCGCCGAGCTACTCGCCGCCCAGCGCAAGGTCGATATCGCCGACCTGTCCAAGCTCAACGAATACATCATCCAAAGCCTTGCGATCGGCGTCATCGCTGTCGATGGCGAGCGCCTGGTGCGTGTGCAAAACGTCGCGGCCAGACAGCTTATCGGCCAAACCGATGGCCAGCTCGGGTCACATCTCGCCGAGGTCTCTCCGGCGCTGGCACGCTGGCTCGACCTCGCTGCGTCGGCGAAGGGACAGCGCGAACCGCCCGGAACACTGATCATTGGCAATCGGGAGCTCCGCCCCACCCTGCAATGGCTCGGCGAGTACCGTGCGAGTGGTGTGCTGATCTTCCTCGAAGACCAGCAGGAGATTACCAAGCAGGCCCAGCAGATCAAGCTTGCCTCGTTGGGCACGCTGACCGCCAGCATCGCCCACAATATCCGCAACCCGCTGAGCGCGATCTCCCATGCCGCGCAGCTCCTCAGTGAATCGGACGGCCTGAGCGAAGATGATCGCCATCTCTTGACGATCATGCACCGCAATGGTGGACGGATCGAGGAGATCATCCAGAGCATCCTGCAGCTCTCCAGGCGGCGTCAGCCGGAGCCGACAGAGATCGATCTGGTTCCCTGGCTCATCGAGCTGTGCGACGACTTCTGCCATAGCCGCGGCTTCCGTGAAGATGCCATCCGTTTTCAGACCGAAAATACCCAGCTGCCGGTCGTCAGCGATCCGCGCCATCTGAGCCAGATCCTGATCAACCTATGTGAGAACGCCGTCAAGCACGGCGTGCGCGGAGACGAACCGCCGACGTTGGAGCTCCGCACGCAGCGCGTCCCTGGGGCAATCCTTGTCGACGTCCTCGACGAGGGCCCCGGCATCCCACCCGACAAACTGGAGGAGGTCTTCAATCCCTTCTTCACCACGAGCTCGAGCGGGACGGGGCTGGGGCTCTACATCGCGCGAGAGCTGGCCGAGACCAATGGTCTATTGCTGGAGTATATTGCGCGACAACCCCAGGGGAGCTGTTTTCGGTTGATCTTTCCGACCTGAGCAGCCCCATTCTCGATTCGTTTCACCCAAACCGCCTGGCTTTGGCCGAGCTCGGCATGGCTGTCTCCGCCAAGGAGGAGGCTACGGAGCAATCGAGCTCAGCCATTGAGACGCAGGAGACGGCATGACGAAAGCACACGCCCTCATCGTTGACGACGAGCTGGACATTCTCGATCTCATCAAGATCACGCTCGGCCGGATGGGCATCGCCGCCCGCACGGCGGCGAGTGTCGATGAGGCGAGACGGCTGCTCGCGGCTCACGACTTCGCCCTGTGCTTGACCGACATGCAGCTGCCGGACGGCAACGGCATCGACCTGGTTTCCCATATCAGCGCGACCTACCCCGAGCTACCTGTCGCCATGATCACCGCGCACGGCAATATGGACTCAGCGGTCGCGGCGATGAAGGCCGGCGCGTTCGATTTTGTCTCCAAGCCTGTTCACCTCCAGCTGCTGCGCCGACTCGTGGAGTCGGCCCTGCGGCTGCGTGAGGCGGTGCCAGCCCCATCCGATGCGCGCCGCGGCGGCGGGCAGTTGATTGGCCAATCTCGGGCGATGCGGGAGATCCGCCGGATGATCGCCAAGATCGCCCGCAACCAGGCCCCCGTGTTCATCACCGGCGAGAGTGGGACGGGCAAGGAGGTCGCCGCGCGCATGATTCACGCCGAAGGACCGCGCGCGATGGGGCCCTTCGTCCCAGTCAATTGCGGGGCCATCCCGCACGAGCTCGTCGAGAGCGAGCTATTCGGCCACAAGAAAGGCAGCTTCACAGGCGCGGTCAGCGACAAGCAAGGGCTGTTTCAGGCCGCCGAGCGCGGGACGCTGTTCCTCGATGAGGTCGCGGATCTGCCCCTTCAGGCTCAGGTCAAGCTCCTGCGCGCCATTCAGGAGAAGTCGGTCCGGCCGGTCGGAGCGCAGCAGGAGCTGCCAGTCGATGTCCGCATCATCAGCGCAAGCCATCGTGACCTGAACGCCGAGGTCGACAAGGGCCGCTTCCGCCAGGACCTCTTCTATCGTATCAATGTCATCGAGCTGCGCATGCCGGCGCTGCGCGAGCGCCCGGAAGATATCCCGACCCTTGCCACCCACATCCTGGAGCGCATCGCCACGCAATCCGGCCAGTCCGCCCTGCGGCTCGGCCCGAGCGGCCTTGAAACCCTCGCCAGCTACCATTTCCCAGGGAATGTGCGGGAGCTCGAGAACATCCTCGAGCGCGCCATCGCCCTCTGCGACGGAAATGAAATCAACGCCGAGGAGATCTACCTACCGCAGGGGTCCAGGCCAGGCACCAGCCCAATCCCGCCTCCGGTCGCAGGCGAGGACGAGCCGAGTGAGGAGCTCAGTACCCACGGCGAGCTGCCGCTCGAGGACTACCTCGGGGAGGTCGAGAAGAAGGCCATACTGCAGGCCTTGGAAGAGACGCGCTGGAATCGCACGGCCGCCGCAAAGAAGCTCGGCATGACGTTGCGGTCGCTGCGCTACCGCCTCAGCAAGCTCGGCCTCGACTGAGCGCACGCGGGGGAGAGACGATGGCCGAGCGACCCGCGGCGCTGGCGGGCCGGGCCTCTGCGCCCGATCCGTTCGTGGACTGGATGCGCCAGGCCACGCCCTACGTGCACGCGCATCGCGGCCGGACCTTCGTCGTGGCGTACGGCGGTGAGGCCTTGGCGGAGCCCGGCTTCCCCGGCCTGGTCCATGATCTGGCACTGCTGCACGGCCTCGGCATCCGACTCGTGCTGGCCTTCGGGGCGCGTCCACAGATCGAGCAGCGGCTCGTGGAGCGCGGCGCCGAGCTGCGATACGTCAACGGGCTGCGCATCACGGATGAGGTCGCCTTGGACTGCGTCAAGGAGGCCGTCGGTGTGGCGCGAATCCAGATCGAGGCCTTGCTCTCGCTGGGCCTCGCCAACTCACCGATGCATGGCGTTCGCATCCGCGTCGCCTCCGGCAATTTCGTCACGGCGCGCCCGCGCGGCGTGCTCGGCGGCGTCGACTATCTGTACACAGGGGCCGTGCGTCGGATCGACCGGCCGGCCTTGCGTCAGGCACTCGACGCCGGAGCCATCGCGCTTTTGCCGCCGATCGGCTACTCACCGACTGGCGAGATATTCAACCTGACCGCGGCCGATGTGGCCTGCTCGGCTGCGGTAGCGGTCGAGGCCGATAAGCTGATCTTCCTCATTGAGGAGCCGGGTGTCTGCGATGTCGCAGGCAGGCTGGTGCCGAACTTGCTCGTGTCGGAGGTCGACGCGCTCTTGCAAGGTGGGGACCGCCAGCCCGAGGATCTTGCTCAGGCCTTGCGCGGTGCCGCCGAGGCGTGCCGCCGCGGCGTGCGGCGGGTACATGTCCTGAGCCGTCACGACGACGGCGCCCTGCTCCGCGAACTCTTCACCCGCGACGGCAGCGGCACGCTGATCACCGCCGAGCCCTTTGAGGATCTTCGCGCCGCCCGGGCCGACGATGTCGCCGGCATCGTCCAGCTGCTGCAACCTCTCGAAGAACAGGGTGCATTGGTACGCCGCTCCCGTGAGCGCTTGGAAGACGAGATCGACCGCTTTGCAGTCATGGAGCGCGACGGCATGATCATCGCGTGCGCGGCCCTCTACCCCTACCGCGGCGAAGGGCTCGGCGAGCTCGCCTGCCTCGCGGTGCACCCCGACTATCGCCGCGGCGGTCGTGGGGATAAGCTCCTGACACGCGTCGAGGAACAGGCCCGGTCGATCGGACTCAGAGGCATCTTCGTGCTCACGACCCAGACCGCCCATTGGTTCCGCGAGCGCGGCTTCGAGCGCTCCAGGCTTGCCGACCTACCGATGGCGAAACAGGCCCTGTACAACTACCAGCGCAATTCACAGGTCTACCTCAAACCCTTGTGACAGCGGTCCGCGACGCGCGGAGCCTCGGCTGCCACCAGGGGCGCCCGACAAGAATCGCACGCACGGCCTCCGAACCCTAAGACCTAATCCGCACCATCTCGGGACGAGTCCGGCTATGCTTGTGCTTCGCCGCCGACGGCCGTCCTAGGCCCGCTCGGCTCGGCAAGAACAGATTCTGTATAGCATGTCGGCCCGAGATTCTGCATAGCGCGACCGGCCGATATTATGTTGAAGAAAACTCTTAAGTGACTCAAGGCCCAAGTGCTGAGGAACCATGAAAGGAAAAATAGAGCAGTGGAAAGACGATAAAGGATTTGGGTTCATTGTTTCAGCAGACGGCAATGAACGAATTTTCTTTCATATTTCGGTTGTCAAAACTCGGGGCAGAAGACCGCAATTAAAGCTTGGAACCGCGGTTTTCTCAAATTGTATTGTGGTGCGTGCCATCAACACTGGTTGGCGGAACACCCATATGAATCACAACTACCTATCGTACATGGCCGAGGCGGAGGTTGCCTGGGTATATCAATTCTGCTCGTCGTATCACCTATTGTGGGGTCTATTTCAGCGTACCAATGGTTCGTATAACGCGTCACTTAACAATTTCCTACGTTCCAGCGCGCCGCTTCGGCCGGCAACGGGCGTCGCGCGAGGTCGCTCTGCCATGTTTCCGGGCCTTGAACCCACACCCCGCCTCCACTAACGGCCTGTCTCAGCCCCAGTCTGGACCCTCAAGGTGGCTTGGATTTCCTATCCGTCCGAGTCGAAGCGCTGGAGGCACTCGGGCTGTAGAATTAGAGGGGTCTGGTTACTTCGTTTGGAGAATTCCCGATGACTGCGGCGGCCCAACAAGTTCTACGTGAGGCCATGGGCCTGACCCCGATGGAGCGCGCCGAGCTAATCGACGCACTCCTTCGCAGCTTCGATCCGAAGGCCGACGAAGAGATCGCGGATGCTTGGAGGGCCGAGGCGGAGTCCCGGATCGACGCCTTCGACGCCGGTGAGCTGGCAGACGACTCCGCTGAGGCGATGTTCGCAAGGATCAATCGGCCGTGAAGGTCCGCGTCCTCTCCTGCGCCGAGCGGGGAATTCGTGGATGCGGTTGATCGGTACAACGCCGAGCGGCCTGGACTCGGCTACGAATTCGCCGAGGAGGTTCAGTCCGCTTTCGAGCGTATCGGGGCATTCCCAGATGCCTGGCCCTTGTTCTCCGCCCGTTCGCGTCGCTGCATCGTGAGCCGGTTTCCTTACGGAATCCTCTACCAGATCCGGGCCGACCGCATCCTCGTCGTCGCCATCATGCACCTGAAGCGCGACCCAGAGACATGGCGGCAGCGGGCGCATGGATCAGGACAAGAAGCACGCTGATCGAGCTCGGACGGCAGGATTCTCGTGCGGCGAGATGAGTAAACTTTCACCGGAACTCCTCACGGTCACACAATTATCATATTCCTGTAAAGGTATCTCACTATATTGTGCGTGCTTGTCGGCCTGCCGATCAGGTGCCGACCGAGGGCCTGACGACGGCGGACCAGCTTGCTCATCAGCCACCCAATACGTGTCAACGTGAGGCAGTAGCACAATGAACCGTAAGCCCCTGGCGCGCAGCCTGATTGGCCTGGCGCTTCTCTCCGCGGCGACGCTCGCAAGCGCCGCTCCCAACCCGAGATATGTCTTCTTCATCCTGGGCGACGGGATGTCCGCCACTCAGGTACAAGCCACAGAGGCCTATCTGACGACCATCAACGGCGGCGACGCCATGGTCGCCGAGGACCTCCTGAAGCCCGAGAACCGGCTCAACATGTCTAAGATGCCGGTCTTGGGCATGCAGACGACCTATGATTCCTTTGCGCTCATGACGGATTCGGCCTCGGCCGGCACCGCCTTTGCGACGGGGGTCAAGACCCGGAGCGGCGCGATCGGCATGACGCCGGATCTGACTCAGAGCGTGAAGAGCGTCGCCCAGCTGGCGCACGAGGCCGGCCGGCGCGTCGGCATCCTCTCCAGCGTATCGCTCAATCACGCGACGCCGGCAAGCTACTACGCGAGCGTGCCGAGCCGCAATGACTACCTCGGCGTCGGCTATCAGCTCGCGGATTCTGGCTACGAGTTCTTCGGCGGCGGCGGCATCAACAAGGCCGACCAGGCGCTCTTGGACCACGTGGCGGCCCAGGGCTACACGGTCCTGAATGATCGGCAGTCGATCCTCGGCCTCGTGCAAAACCCGATGAGCAAGGTAGTCGCCATCAATCCGGTGCTGCCGGGAAGCGCGGCGATGCCCTATGCGATCGACAAGCCGGCCGAGAACCTCTCGCTCGAGGAGATGACCGAGGTCGCCCTTAGCGTGTTGTGCGACGAAGGCCGTCGCAACAACGTGACTGGCCGTTGCAGCCATGAAGGCTTCTTCATGATGGTCGAGGGCGGCAAGATCGACTGGGCCTGCCATGCCAACGACGCGATGGCGACGATTGGCGACATGCTCGATTTCGACGGCGCCGTCCGCGTCGCGTTGGAGTTCTACGAGCGCTACCCGCAGCAGACCCTGATCGTCGTCACCGGCGATCACGAGACGGGCGGCATGACCATCGGCCATGCGACCACCGGCTACAAGGCCTACTACGACCGTCTGCTCGGCCAGAAGAACAGCTTCGAGCACTTCGACATGAACGTCTGGCCGGAACACAAGGACACGTACAGCCCGGGGTACGACTGGACGCAGGCTAACAATCTCGCGTCGAATGCAGAGATGGTAGGTCTCCTTCAGGACAACTTCGGTCTCGTTTGGGACGAGCTCAACACCGACCAGCAGATCAAGCTCGAGGACGCCTACGACAAGTCGATGGTCGGGGAAAACGACAACACTGCGGATGAGAATCAGCTGCTCTACGGGTACTACAACCCGATCAGTGTGACCATCACCCATGTCCTCAACGAGGAGGCCAGTATCGGCTGGACCTCGTACTCGCATACCGGCGTGCCAGTACCTGTCTTCGCCCAGGGCCGGGATGCTGAGCGCTTCGCCGGCTTCTACGACAATACCGACATTGCCAAACGCCTGGCGGAGGTGATGCATCTGCCGAGCCTGCCTGTCTATAAGTAGGCCGTCCCTCACTCAGGGCTGAGACGATCGCGGCGCCGCGACTCACGCGGCGCCGTTTCTCGTTTCTCGCACAGCCTCCGCTCGCCGAAGACCGCCATGCCCCAGCTGAACCGCGACGCCCGCTTCGCGCTGATCATCGCGGCGCTGACCATCGTGCTCCTGTTTCTAGATCTCGCCCCAGGCACCGATGTCGAGCGAGGACGGCACGCGCAAGCTCAGGTCATCGCGGTCGAGAACAGCGAGGTGCGCGTCAACCTGATCGTCAAGACCGGCGCTCAGGTCTTGACCGTCCAGTTGCTCGACGGCCCGCACGAGGGCCACGAGATGCCGATCACCAATATGCTGACCGGTAAGATGGAACTCGATGAGGTCTACGAGACGGGTGCCTTTGTCCTCGTCGAGTACGATGTCGTCGAGGGTCGCCCGGCGCATGGTGTCGCGCGCGGCCATTATCGTCTGCACCTGCAGCTCGTCTTGATCGGGCTCTTCGTCGGACTGCTCCTGATTGTCGCGGGTGTAACCGGGCTGAAGGCAGCGCTGTCCTTCCTGTTTGCCGCCATCCTGTTGTGGAAGCTCTTCTTTCCGCTGCTCCTGCTCGGCTTTGCGCCGATACCGACCGGCCTCGTCGTGGTCGCCGTCATCACGGCCGTCGTCACCTTCTCGGTCGGCGGACTCAATCGCCGCGGCCTTGCGACCTTTTCGGGATCGATGCTCGGCGTGCTCCTAACCTGCGTGCTGGCCCTCTGGTTCGCCAAGGCCTTCCATCTGCACGGCGCCGTGCGGCCGTTTGCCGAGACCTTGCTCTACTCTGGTTACTACGACTTGCGGCTCACAGAGATCTTCATCGCGAGCGTCTTCATCGCCTGCTCGGGCGCCGTGATGGATCTCGCGATGGACATCGCGGCCAGCATGGAGGAGATCAAGCAGCGCCATCCCGAGATCGGTCCGATCGCGCATATCGGTTCTGGTCTGCGCGTGGGGCGGGCCGTCGTCGGGACCATGACGACGACCCTACTGCTCGCCTACTCGAGTAGCCACGTCTTCATGTTCATGCTGGTCATGGCCAAAGGGCTACCGGCAGCAAACATCGCCAACGCCCCATTCGTGTCGGCGGAGATCCTCAATATCCTCGTGGGCAGCTTCGGCCTCGTCACGGTGGCGCCCTTCACGGCCCTGGTCGCGGGAGTGCTGTACCGCTTCCCGGCGAGCTCAAGCCGACCCTTTCGGCGAATCTTCAATGCTCGCCAGCTCGTATCCGGCGATCGGGGTCGAGAGAGATGATTGCCCTATTCCGGCGCTCTCGCTAGACTTATACGCCCTCTCAGCTAGAGGCCCCGTCCCGGTCGTCGGGCGACCGGATCGGTCTCCGATCGCGTCTTCGGCTAGTCGATCTCCTCGGCTCGCCGATCCTGTCATCTGCCAAGCCGACAAATTTGGAGTCATCATGGCCGTCGAACGCACGCTCTCGATCATCAAGCCCAATGCCGTGGCCAAGAACGCCATCGGCGCCATTCTCGCGCGCTTCGAGGAGGCGGGCTTGCGGATCGTGGCAGCGCGGATGCTGCATCTGAGTCGCGAGCAGGCCGCCGCCTTCTACGCCGTGCATCAAGCGCGACCCTTCTATGACGAGCTTGTTGAGTTCATGACATCGGGTCCCGTGATGGTCCAGGTGCTCGCGGGCGATGACGCCATCGCCCGCAACCGGGAGGTGATGGGTGCGACCGACCCGGCCAAGGCGGCACCAGGGACGATCCGCGCCGATTTTGCCGATTCCTTGACGGCCAATGCGGTCCACGGCTCTGACTCGGCGCAGACGGCGGAGACCGAGATCGGTTTCTTCTTCCCGGAGGGCGTTTGTGAGCGCACCGGATGAGATCCGCCTCGGCAGCCAGGCCGACGACGCGATCGATCTCTTCGGTCTGACGCGGGCGGGGGCCGAGCGCCTCGTCGAGGGCTGGGGCTACAAGGCCTTTCACGGCCGCAACGTCTTCAAGTGGATCCATAAGCATGGCGTGACGGATTTCGACGCCATGACGGACCTCTCCAAACCCTTGCGCCGACGTCTCGCGGCAAGCTGCGTAATCGCGCGGCCAGAGGTCGTGGCGGAGCAGCCGGCGCCCGATGGGACGGTCAAATGGCTTACCCAGCTCCCCGGTGGTCAGCGTATCGAGAGCGTGCTGATCCCCGATGCCGGTCGCCGTACGCTATGCGTCTCCTCGCAGATCGGCTGTGCATTGGAGTGCGTCTTCTGCGCCACCGGCCGGCAGGGCTTCAATCGCAATCTGCGAGTTGCCGAGATCGTCGGCCAGGTCTGGCACGCAACCCGCTGGCTCGGTGAGCCGCCGACCAATATCGTGCTGATGGGCATGGGCGAGCCACTGGCCAACTTTGAGGCCGTCGTCGCGGCCATGGACATCATGCAGGATGACCTCGCCTACATGCTGTCGAAGTATCGTGTAACGCTCAGCACCTCAGGCCTCGTCCCGAACATCCATCGGCTGCGCATGGTCAGCGACGTCTCGCTGGCCGTGTCCCTGCATGCCCCGACGAATGCGCTGCGCGATGAGCTGGTTCCGATCAATCGGAAGTACCCGCTTGAAGAGCTCCTCCCCGCCTGCCGGCACTATCTCGGCACCGACAAGCGTCGCCGAATCACCTGGGAGTATGTCATGCTCGACGGCATCAACGACGGCCTGCGCGAGGCCAAGCAGCTCATCCGCCTGCTCGAGGGCATTCCATCCAAGATCAACCTGATCCCATTTAACCCTTTTCCGGGCAGCTCATTTGCGACCTCGCCACCCGAGCGTATCGAGGACTTCCGCAACCGGCTGATGCGCTCCGGTCTGATGACCATCACCCGCAAGACGCGCGGCGACGAGATCGCCGCGGCCTGCGGCCAGCTCGTCGGTCTGGTGGCGGATCGTGCCCGACGCGGCGAGCGGGCGGCCCGGTTGCGTCCCGCCGCCTGGTTATGACGGGCTCTCGCGCCGTTCGGATCCTGTTGATCGCCGGCCTCTGTGGCCAGCTGGTTGCCTGCGCCAGTCCGGGCCCCACCAGCGGCGGGGTTAGCGGCGACCTCGATACGCAGCAGGGCGAGCGCCCAAGCGATCTCTACGTCTCGCTCGCCGCCGAGTACTACCGCATCGGTCAGCTCGATGCCGCGGTGGACCGTGCCCAGAAGGCCCTCGAGATCGACAGCGGGAGCGGTCGCGCCCATTACATCATGGCCATCATCAAGCAGCGGCTTGGCGAGAACGCCCAAGCCGAGACACACTTCAAGCAGGCGGTCGCGCTTGAGCCCGGCAGTGGCGAGATTCGCAACGCTTGGGGGGCATTCCTCTGCAGCCAGAACCGTTACGCAGAAGCCGACGCCCAGTTCACTGCAGCCTTATCCAACCCGCTCTACAAGACCCCAGACCTGGCCCTCACCAACGCCGGGGCCTGCGCGATCCGCGCTGGCGACTTGGCCAAGAGCGAGGGTTATCTGCGGCAGGCTTTGTCGCGCGACGCGAGCTTCGGTCCGGCCCTGTACGCGATGGCCGAGCTTCAGTACAAGCGTGGCGACCACAAGTCCGCGCGCACTTACATCGAGCGGCTGATGCAGACAACACAAATGACACCCCAGACCCTGTTGCTCGGCGTCCAGATCGAGAAGGCGCTCGGCAATCGCAAGCAAGCGCAGACCTATGCGCAGTTTCTACGTCAACGCTTCCCGGATGCCCCCGAAAACCTGAAGTTGTAAGCCATCGCTATGGAAACCAGCATCCAACAGGTCCATCCGGAGGATCCCAGCCAAGTCGATCTGGGCCGGGGACCCGGTCGGCGGCTGCGTCAGGCCCGCCAGGCGCGGGGCGTGAGTGTCGAGCAGATCGCCGCCGAGCTACACCTGGCACCGCCAATCATCGAGGCCATTGAGCAGGAACGTCAAGAGGGGCTGCCGGCCCAGGTCTTCATCGTCGGCTATATCCGTAATTACGCGCGCGTGCTGGGCCTTGATCCCGAGCCGTTGATCCAGGCGTACAGGGCGGCCCATCCCGACGCCGGATCGACCGAGCTGCGGCCCCGGCGGACCGGGCGTGAGGTCGGCAGCGGACACCTCGTCATCCGGCTCGTCACGCTAGCGATCGTCGTTGGCCTCGCGGCGCTCTTCGGGCTATGGTGGTACAGCAATCAGGCTGAGCTGTCTCTGAACGAGTATTTTGATTTCGCCGATCGCCAGGAGACGCCTCCATCCGACACCGCGCCCATGGAATTCGGATTAGGCCCGGAAGGTCAGGACCCCTCTGAGATCGCCGCGTCCCCAACTCTGGCGGACCGACTGCTTGCCCCGCCGCCCGAACCGCCCGAACCGCCCGAGCCAGCGAGTCTAGTCGCCGCCCAGGAGAGCCCCGAGCCAACTGCCGGCCCGGCACCCGTCGAAGCGACGAACGTCCCGGTCCGGGACGCCCCGACCCCGCCGACAGCATCGTCCGACGTCGAGGCGGCCGATGAGCCAGCCGCCGGCGAGACGGATCGGCGCGGAGTCATCGAGCTGACCTTCGATGGGCCGTGTTGGGTCGACATTCGCGATGCCACACGCGACTACAAGCTGTTCGGCGAGATGGCGAAGGGTGACCGCCGCATCCTTGAGGGCACGCCCCCCTACTCGGTCATCATCGGCAACGCGGCAGCCGTGACGATCACGATCGACGGCGAGCCCTATGACCTCGAGAGCCATGCGCGGGGCAACGTGGCCCGATTTACGCTCGATCCTCGTGCCGTCCTCTAGCCTACGACGAACCTGAATCCTGACGATGAAGCCCATCCAGGCGATTCGGGGGATGCACGACATCCTCCCGTCGCAAAGCGACCTATGGCAAGACCTCGAGGCGCGGGTCCGAGACCTGCTCCAGGCGTACGGCTACGCCGAGATCCGCACCCCTCTGGTCGAGGTCACCGAGCTCTTCCGACGTTCGATCGGTGAGGTCACCGACATCGTCGAGAAGGAGATGTACAGCTTCGATGACCGCAATGGCGACAGCCTCAGTCTGCGCCCAGAGGGTACCGCCAGCTGCGTGCGCGCCGGCATCGAGCACGGCCTGCTCACGCAGCCGCAGAGGCTCTGGTACCAGGGCCCGATGTTTCGTCATGAGCGGCCCCAACGCGGGCGCTACCGGCAGTTTCATCAGATCGGCGTGGAGGTGTTCGGGATTGCTGGGCCGGACATCGATCTCGAGATGATCGTCATGACTCGGAGGCTCTGGCAGGCGCTGGGCATCGAGCGGTTGCGTCTCGAGATCAACACGCTCGGCGACGGGGCCGAGCGGGACGCATACCGTGAGGAGCTGGTCGCCTATTTGGAACGTTGCCAGGATCAGCTAGACGAGGACAGCCGCCAGCGGCTGCGCACCAACCCGTTGCGGATCCTCGACTCCAAGGATCCGCAGACCCAAGCCCTGTTAGCCGCCGCGCCCCGCATGCTGGATCACCTCGGTGACGCGACGCGAGCGCATTTCGAGCGCCTATGCGCCGGGCTCGAGAGCGCCGGCTTGCCTTTTGTGCACAACCAGCGGCTGGTGCGCGGGCTCGACTACTACAACCGCACCGTCTTCGAGTGGATCACCGACGATCTGGGCGCCCAGGGGACGGTTTGTGCCGGCGGCCGCTACGATGGCCTGGTCGAGCGGCTCGGCGGTCGGCCGACCCCGGCCATTGGCTTCGCGATGGGGTTGGAGCGGCTGATCGCCCTACTGGAGCGCGACCACCACCGGCCCAGCTCCCGACTCGATGTGTATCTGATCGCGGTCGGCGATGTCGCCCAGGAACAGGCGATCCGAATCGCCGAGGACCTCCGCGATAAGCTGCCCGGTCTGCGCCTACTCTGTCATTGTGGCGGGGGCAGCTTCAAGAGTCAGTTCAAAAAGGCCGACCGCAGCGGCGCACGTTACGCCCTAGTGCTCGGCGAGGCCGAGATCGACGAGGGCATGATCGGCGTCAAGCCGTTGCGGGAGGACGCCGAGCAGCTGCGGCTGCCTATGAGCGGCCTCGCCGACTTCCTCGCCCGCCAGGGCTGTGGGATTTCCTAAATGGGTGGAATCGCCGGGCGAGGTCCGCACCCTCGCCCAGTGACGCTTGCTAGGAGCGATTGCTAGTGCAGTACGAAACCGACGAAGAAAAGGTCGAGGCGATCAAGCGGTGGTGGAAGGAGAACGGCGTCTCTATCATCGCCGGCGTGGCGATCGGTCTCGGTGCCATCCTCGGCTGGCGGGCCTGGACGGGGCACCAAGAGAGCCAGGCCCAGCAGGCCTCGGCGACCTTCGAGCAGCTGCTCGCGATGGCCGAGGCCGAAGACGCGGCGCCGTTGAAGCTGGCCGAGCGGCTGCGCGATGACTTCGCGGGCACCCCATACGCCGCCCTGGGCTCACTCATCCTCGCTCGCATCGCCCTCGAGCGGGACGATGTGGACGGCGCGAAAGAGGCCCTCGAGCAAGTCATCGCCGATCCTCCGGACCCGTCGCTCACGCCGATCGCGGCGCTGAGACTGGCGCGCATTCTGATCGACCAGCAGGACCTCGATGGTGCCATCGAGGTGATCTCGGCCCACGAGGCCACTGGTCCCTTCGCCGGGGAATTCGCGATGCTTCGCGGTGACATCGCGACGGCCAAGGGCGAGGTGCAGACGGCGCGGGAGGCCTATCAGGCGGCCCTCGGCGCCGGAGTCAGCCAGGCGCAGCTCGTCGAGATCAAGCTCGCCAATTTGCCAGCTCCTGGCTGAGCGACTGCCGTGACCGACCGTTCATGACACGCCGATCCGGTTCGTTATCGCGGGCTGCGGGACAAGCACAGCGTGGCGCTTCGCCCGCGGCCATCGGCCTCGTGGCCACGCTGACGCTTGCCCTGCTCGTTGGCTGTACCGGCCTGCCCTGGCTCGGCGGAGATAAGGATCCGAATCCTCCCACCCCTCTGCTGCAGCTCACGCCGGAGATCGACCTGGCCGTCCAATGGAAGCAGGAAGTTGGCCGGGGCACCGAGAAGCGACGTCTGCGCCTGGTCCCGGCGCTCGCGGGGGGGAGGCTCTTCGCCGCCGACGCCCGCGGCCGCGTCACGGCCGTCAACCCCGGCGATGGGCGCACGCTCTGGCGCAACGACCTCCGCCTACCCCTGAGCGGGGGACCGGACGCCGCCGACGATCGCGTGGTCGTCGGCTCGACGAAGGGGGACATCGTCGCCCTCTCCGCTGCGGATGGATCCGAGCTATGGCGCGCCCAGACGGATAGCGAGGTCCTCTCGGTGCCGCAGCTCGCCGAAGGGATTGTGTTCGTTCACACGCTCGACGATACCGTCTATGCGTTCGATGCCAACAGCGGTGAAGAACGATGGCGCTTCAGCAGCCCGGCACCGGTGCTTATCTTGCGCGGCAGCAGCACGCCGGTCATCGCTCCGTCGGGGATCGTCGTCGGCCTCTCCGGCGGCCTGCTGGCAAAGCTCGACCGGGAGGAAGGGTTCCCGCTATGGACCGTCCGAGTCACGCCGCCGACCGGACGCTCGGAGCTGGAACGCGTCACCGATATCGATGCCGACCCGGTGATCGTCGGTGATACGATCTACGTTGGCACCTATAATGGTGATCTAGCCGCTGTGGACCTGGAGTCCGGTGCTGTGCTGTGGCGGCGGACGTTGTCTGTTTACTCGGGCCTGAGCGCCGACGAATCCTCTCTCTACGTGACGGATGCCGAGGACCATCTTTGGGCCGCGGATCCGGCCACGGGCGCCGGCCGTTGGCGGCAAGAGCGGTTAGCCTTCCGGCGCCTCAGTCCACCAGCCCTGGTCGGCGACATGGTGATAGTCGGCGATTTCGAGGGTTTTCTGCATGGCGTGGCACGCGACGACGGTCGCCTCGTCGCTCGTATACGGATCGCGCGCGGACCGATCACAGCCCGACCCAGGGTCAGCGGCAGCCAGCTTTATGTCTACGCCGACGACGGGACCTTGGCGGCCGTCACGGCCCGGCGCGCGGCGGCGCCCCCAACCGCCACGGCCGGCTCCCGCGCGGCCAACGCATCAGCCGACACGGGGAGGCGTGACCGCTAGGTCGAGCCGCCTTTGGCCCCGGCAGCGACACAGACTGCTGTGTCCCTTCGAGACGCCCCGCGCGAACGGTTAATACATTGTTTGAGCAGAGTTCTTCCAACCCAGACCGCGATGCCGACGGATCCGGCTTGGAGCCGGTGCTGCCCGTCATTGTGCTGGTCGGTCGGCCAAACGTCGGAAAGTCGACGCTGTTCAACCGGCTGACGCGGCGACGCGATGCCCTGGTGGCCGATACCCCCGGCCTGACGCGCGATCGTCAATACGGGATCGGCAAGGTTGGGCCGCGGCCCTACATCGTTGCCGACACTGGCGGCTTGAGCGGGGAGCCGGATGCGCTAGCGGTCTTGATGGCCGAGCAAGTTCAGCGCGCCATCGCCGAGTCCGACCATCTGCTGTTCCTGGTGGACGCCCATGACGGCTGCACCACGGGCGATCTGGAGATCTCCGCACGCCTGCGCCGCGAAGGCAAACCGCTCACGCTCGTCGTCAATAAGATCGACGAGCGCGACCCAGACCTCGCCGCCTCCGAGTTCCACCTCCTGGGCCTTGGCATGCCAGTGCCGATCGCCGCTGTTCAGGGGCGTGGCGTCACGGCACTGATGGAACAGGTGCTCGCCACCTTACCCCAGCCGCCTCCGGCGCCAGAAGAGGCCACCGACCCAGAACGGATCCGCGTAGCCATCGTCGGCCGCCCGAACGCAGGCAAGTCGACGCTGATCAACCGGCTCCTCGGCGAGGAGCGCGTGATCGCGCACGACAGCCCCGGTACGACGCGCGATAGCCTGTTTCTCCCATACGAGCGGTTCGGGCGCCGCTACACACTGATCGACACTGCCGGCGTGAGGCGCCGATCGAGGGTCGACGATACCATAGAAAAATTCAGTATTATCAAAACACTGCAAGCCATTGAGGCATGCCATGTGGTGATCCTTGTCGTCGATGCGCGCGCCGGGATCGGGGAACATGACGCAACGCTCGCCGGGCACATCCTGGAGAGCGGACGGGCGCTGGTCGTGGCCGTCAACAAGTGGGACGGCCTTGACGCTGAGCAGCGCACACGCGTCAAGTCCGAGTTCGAACGCAAGCTCGCGTTCTTGGATTTCGCCGCTCGCCATTTTGTCTCGGCGCTGCATGGGACCGGTGTGGGACTGCTGCTCGACGATGTCGAGCGTGCCCATGCCAACACGACCCGCGACCTCAGCACCCCAGAGCTGACTCGCCTCCTCGAGGCCGCCGTGCAGCAGCACCAGCCACCGCTCGTGCGCGGGCGGCGGATCAAGCTCCGCTACGCCCATCAGGGTGGGCGTAACCCGCCGCGGATCATCGTCCATGGGACCCAGACCGAGGCGGTCCCGGAGACCTACCGGCGCTACCTGGTGAACCATTTCCGTCAGGCACTCGAGCTTCAGGGCACACCCTTGCGGATCGAGCTACGTAGCACCACTAACCCTTACGCCGGGAAACGGAATGTTTTAACCTTGCGTCAGATCAAGAAACGCCGACGCCTGCGCGATCACGTCGCCCGACGGCGCTAGCACCACGCTTGGTCCCTTTCGTGATCGGCTGCCGGCCCCGCTGAAACAGTACATACAAACTTCCCACGAGAACGCATGTCGCTCTGTCAAACAAGACAACAAGGTCACCGCCAATGGAGCTCGACGCCATCGTCGACGGCACCGCCTACACCTTGACCGTACCCGATGCGCTCATCGGCAAGGCGGAGGATTATTTCGCGCGGCTGGATCGAGACATGGATCACGGCTGGCAGATGAGCCGCGAATGGGTCCCTAGCCCCAGCCTCGAGCAGCGTTGTCAGATCGTGGCCGATAAGCTCCTCACCGCGCTCGAGACCGAGAACCACCGCCTCGGGCGGCTAATGGCCGCCTACATCCTGAGCCGCCTTCCCGACGTGGCGGCGGTCGAGCTGGACGTGACCGGCGAGATCCAGAACAACCGCTTTCATTTCCGCGAGCCGCCTGACGCGACAGACGCGACAGCCCCCGTAGCGGGGCCAGAGAAGCCTGCGGCACAGATGGACCGGCTTTCGGCCATGGCTCAAGCCGGGCGGGACGTCACCAAGGTGTTCAAGGTCGGGAAAGCCTATAAGTTTTCGGTCTACGATCACGCCCACGAGCGCTGGCAGGAATCCGCGGCGATTACCGACGAGACCGAGGCGGAGCGTTTGCGGCAAATCGCCTTAAAGGCCCGCTACGACGCCTTGCTCGATAGCAGATCCTAGGCGATTTCTGACTCGCGTTAGCGATACCGATTTCGACTGCCACCAATCGTTTTCGGAGGTAGGACCTCGCTGGTCTCCGGTGTCTGCCCCCGAGCCCGTGCCCCCAAGCTCCGTCAGGGCGGTGAGCCAAGGTCTCCGTGTCTCGGCCTGGGCAGGTCGCTGAAGGGATAGGGAACCGGATACGGCGCGACGGAATAGCCACGGCCGAGACGATTCATCTCATCCCAGATGCGCCGCCGCTCCGCCTCCACGGATCGCCACAGCGCGTCGTATTCCGCCAAGAGCCGCGCGCGGCGCTCGGCCACGGCTGTGCGGTCCGAGCTCCCGGGCCAACCAGCCTCGGCCGGGCTGGCAGGAGGCCCTACCCGGCTCGGCCCGCTCGCCTCGACCGGCGCGGGGCTTGGGGCCTCGTCGGGTACGTCGACCGGGATGGCGGATGCCGGCGACGAGCCGGCTAGGCTCGCTCGCTCAGACGCTCTCTCGGTCGTGTGGGCCGGCGTCGACTGAGCGAGCGAGTCCCTGGGCTCGAGCGCCTCTTGCGGGACGTCCGACGCGGCCATCTGCTGCGGTTCGCTCCGGCCCGAAGCGGCAATCCTTGCCGGCGCGGGCTCGCCGCTCGCCGCCGCGGGCATCGTCTCGGATCCCTGAGGGGCCTCGCCCGTTGCGAGGGCGGGCGCCCCCGCCCGCTGGGCTTGCTCGATTGCATCCTCACCGATACCACGCTCGCGCATCGCATTGAGGTAAAAGGCACCGAACGCGATCACCAAGAGCCAAAGCAGCCATGTCGGCCGACTGCGCGCGGGAGTGGATTGAGTCTCAGCCATTGACAGGTGCCTCCTTCTAACGATCATGGGCCGAGCCGGCCCGGACCATTGTCGCCTCGCCCCTGATCCTTCCCTCATCCCAACCCTCTCCCAGAGGGCGAGAGGGCGAACGTGCTGCGCGAATTCATCATTATGATGGACGCCACCGTCAGCGGCCCTAGAAAACCGCTCAAGCTCCGGCCAATGCCGTCAAAACCTCTTCGACACGGCCCGCGCAGAGGCGCAGGTTGGAGGCGATGTCCGCCATTTGGATCTCTCCCTCCGCCTTGCCGGCGGCCCAGTTGACGACGAACGCCAGGGCCGCGTAGCACAGACCCAGCTCACGCGCTAGGGCCGCCTCCGGCATGCCGGTCATACCTACCAGATCACAGCCATCCCGCTCCAGACGCCGTACCTCCGCGCTCGTCTCCAACCGGGGGCCTTGCGTGGCAGCATACACGCCTCGCTGGATCAACGACACGCCGGACCTCCGCGCCGCGTCGATCAGATCAGAGCGCAACGCTTGGCAATAGGGAACGGAGAAATCGACGTGAGCCACCTCATCGGCTTCGCCCTCTGAGTAGGTGTGCGCGCGGCCGTAGGTGTAATCGATGAGCTGATCAGGCACGGCGAGCACGCCGGGACCGAGCTCGGGCGTGATACCACCGACAGCGGCCAAGGCGACGATCCGCGAAGCGCCGGCATCCCGCAGTGCCCAGATGTTGGCGCGATAATTGATTCTGTGCGGCGGTATGCGGTGCCCCGGGCCATGCCGCGGCAGGAATAGGACCTCGCCGTCGCCAAGCGTGGCGCGGGATATCTCGGCCGAGGCCTCGCCGTAGGGCGTCAGCGGCGCGGTTCCGGATACCGCTCTCGCGTTAGCCAGCGCCGAAAACCCCGAGCCCCCAATGATCGCGAGCTGCCCCATAGCCATCCTGATGTCAATTCCCCACTGGCTATCCGATGCCAATTGGCACCGTGTTTCCTCGGGAGCACACCGATAGAGCGGCCTCGCCGAGCAATGCGATACGGGCGGGTGCCAGGAGCGAGCCTAAACAGCCCGTGATGCCCCCGGAGATGTTCGAATTCTAACGAACGCGGCACATAAAGCCAACGCAGGCCCAAACACGCCTCAAGCCGGGGTCAACCAGAGACGATCAACCTAGAGGTGAGTAGGCGAACACCCCGAGCACCCCGGCCCATCACAGCTGGGCGGGGCCGGTGGGCGCAGGCGGGCGGTCAGGCGGGGCAGCAGTCCTCTTGGAAGAGACCAATCTCCACGAGCTTAGGAAACAGAAAATGCTCCTCGCGGTCGATCCGGTGAGAGATCATCTCGAAGATCTCATGGGTCTCGGCGAGAAATTCGTCGGTGAAGTTGAAGTCGCAATGCTTCAGCCAGCGCTTGTAGTAATCATCGAAGGTCTTGCGCAGTGGCTTCTCACCGCTGATAAAACCCCACGCGATCGATTTGATGCGCGGATCTTCATGGATCAACAAGCTCGGATAGAGCCCCTTGTCCTCGTGCGCCAGATGGCGCTTCACCTTCTCGCCGAGATCGCACAGCATCTGGTAGGCCGTCTTCGCGTTCGGCCGAATCTTCAACATATCTGTGGTCATGATCGACTGCAGATCGTCGATCATCTGCCGCAGCTCCGAATGACTGTGCCGGTAGCTATCGAGCGTGTGCATGACACCATCCTCCTAATTGTTAGCCGTGCGGGTCGTGGCAACTGGAGAGGCGAGACGCGACGACGCGCATGCCTTACCGATCGCGGTCCTACGCAACCGCTATCGATCCCCACCCAGACCACCGACTCCCGCCCGTGTGACGGAGTCGCTCACCTCAACTAAAGGAGAGACGCTCAGCATTGCTCCGTCTGAGTCCTTTCTAGTGCAAAACACTCGAAGTGTCAAAAAGCCTTTGGCTATATTAGCTTATAAAGAGATACCGGACTCGCGCGCAGGCGGCTCAGATATCCGAGTCGGCCACCGCGTAAATTCCATCGGCGTTACGGAAATAGTGCCGATAATCGAGCCCGAAGCCGTAGAGATAACGATTGGGCAGCCGCACACCGACAAAATCGGCGGCAGAGGACAACGCACGCGGGCGATCCTTCTCTACCAGCACCAGGCTGTGAACGCTCGCCGCGCCGTCTTGCCGGCACGCCTCGATCAAGGTATGCAGGGTGACGCCCTCATCGAGGATGTCATCGATGATCAGCACGTGCTCGTCCCGGATCGCGTCGCCGGGTCGGTGGCGCCACTCGATCGCACCGCCACTCGTGGCACCGAGATAACGCGTGAGGTGGGCGTATTCCAGGCGGAGTGGAAAATCCAGCCGCGGCAGCAGCTGGCCCGCGGCAATGATCCCACCCGTCATCACACAAAGGACTACCGGATCCTTGTCGGCAAGCACCGCCGTCACCTCGGCAGCCAAACGGTCGAGCGCGCGCTCCATCTGATCACCGGTGACCAAACACTCAGCGCGCGCTGCGACACCGTCATAGACCTCTCGACTCAATTTCATAGCTCTCTCTCACAGGTCGGCTGCCCTCGCCAAGCCCCAATCGGAGCGCCTCGAAGGCGCCATTTCCAAACTGACCGCACGGTTCGATCAATTCCCACCAAGATCCAGCGCCTCTTGGCCGAGCGCCTCAAGCTCAGCGACAGACCGCAGGGCCTCCTGCCAGCGGGGATCGCGATGCAGACCGGAACGATCGATCGCGTGGCGGCCATGCATCCGCAACAGCCGCAGCAGGACAGCCGGATCATCCGGCGGAGCCAGGCTGTCGATCGTCTCCACAGCCGCCGGGCGGCTGTTGCAAACCAGCACCATATCGCAGCCAGCCGACAAGGCCTGCTGCGCGCGATCGGGATGGCCGCCGGCATTCGCCGCGCCGCCCATCGTCAGGTCATCGCTGATGATCGCCCCCTGGAAACCGAGCTCACCCCGCAGCACGTCGTTGAGCCAGTAAGCGGAAAAGCCGGCCGGCTTTGGATCGACTAACGGAAAGACGACATGGGCCGGCATGACTGCCTCGAGCCCTTGACCGATCAGCCGACTGAAGGGGATCAAGTCCTCGCGGCGCAACGTATCGAGCGGCCTCTCATCCCGTGGCAGCTCCGTGTGCGAATCGGCCTTCACACCACCGTGGCCGGGGAAATGCTTGCCGACCGCCGCCATGCCAGCGGCATGCACGCCGCGAACCCAAGCCGCCGCCAGCTTGCTGACGGCGTCAGGCTGGTCGGCAAGAGCCCGCTCGCCGATCACGGTACTGAGCCCGCGATCGAGATCGAGCACCGGCGCAAAGCTGAAATCCACCCCGACGGTACGGAGCTCAGTCGCCATCAGCCAGCCAACCTGCTCAGCCGCCTGCCGGGCACGTTGCGGGTGCGCCCGATGGAGCGCGCCGAGCCGCGCGGCCGGTGGCAACCGGGTGAAACCGTTCCGCAGGCGCTGCACCGGCCCGCCCTCCTGGTCGACAGCGATCAACAGCGGCGGCTCGCGGACCGCATGGATCGCGCGGGTCAGCGCGCAGAGCTGCTCAGGATCGATAAAATTACGCTGAAACAGGATGACGCCGCCGACGACTGGGTGGGCGAGGAGCTCGCGGTCTTCTTGGCTGAGCTCGGGGCCCGCGAGATCCAGCATGATTGGGCCGAGGGACACAGTCAGGCGCCTCCCCAGAGCGAATACGGAGCGCGGAGCTTCGAGCGAGCGAGGGATCTCATCGGCTAGGCTACCTTGCAACCAGATCAGCTCGGTCTTGTAGCACAGGCACACACCCTTTGTCAGGGAGCGGAAGACAAGACGAGCCGTTACTCGAGCGCGAGCGCTCTGGCTGGCAATCGAGGCGGTCGCGCCCCGCCATTCGGATACACCAACGGAAGCACGACCTCCCGGCGGTTGCTGACGCTCCCGAATTCGACGACGACAGAGGCTAGCGAAAACGGCGGACGCCGCGCACATCGAGGTGATCGCGCAGCGCGTCGCCGAGCAGGTTGACGGCCAAGACAACCAGCACCAGCGCCGTTCCCGGAGCCAGGACCAGATGCGGCGCCACGAGCATGTAGCCAACGCCATCGCGAATCATCCCGCCCCAGGAAGCGGCCGGCGGCTGCACGCCAAGCCCCAGGAAGGATAGACCCGCCTCCGCAATGACAGCACCGGCCACGCCAAAGGTCGCCTCCACGATCAAAGGTGCCAACGCGAGCGGCAGCAGGTGGCGTGACAGAATCCAGGCATGTCCGGCGCCGAGGGCGCGGGCCGCGAGCACATGGTCACGCTCCTTCAGGGACAGCACCTGCGGCCGCGCCAGACGCGCGTAGCCGACCCAGCCAACCACCGAGAGGGCGATCGTGACATTGCCGATCCCAGGGCCGAGGATGCCGGCCAGGGCGATCGCGAGGAGAATGCCAGGGAAGGCCAGGAAGACATCGATGAGCCGCGACAGCAGCAAATCGACCCAGCCTCCGAAGTACCCGGAAATCGCGCCGATCAGGGTCCCGCCGACGGCCGACACCGCGACGACGCTGACGCCGACAAAGAAGGCCGTACGGGCGCCGAGCAGCACCCGGTCGAGCACCGGCCGACCGAGGTCGTCGCAGCCGAGCCAGGCGCCGGCGCCAGGCGGTTCCAAGATGCGGGGCAGATCGATCGTATAAGGCGCGAGCGGTAGCCAGGGAACTAAGAACGCAGCGGCGGCCCAAGCGACGATAACGCCTAGCGGGAAGAGGCTGGTCCAGGCAGCGCGCATCGGTTCAGCCTAACCATCATGGGGCGAGGCGAGCCACCCCGGATGACGACACGTCGCCTCGCCCCTGACCGTTCCCTCACCCCAACCCTCTCCCAGAGGGCGAGGGAGCGAACGTGCTGCGCGAAATTCATAGAAACCATCAGCCGAGTCGGATCCGCAGGTCAGCCCAAGTGTAAATCAGGTCGGTCAGGGTGTTGACCACCAGATAGGTCAGGCTCACGAGGAGCACGACGGCCTGCACGACCGGATAATCGCGCCCATGGATGGCATCGATCAGCAGGCTGCCGACCCCTGGCCAGGCGAACACCGTCTCGGTGATCACTGCGCCACCGAGCAGACCGCCAAGCTGCAGCCCGACAAGGGTCAACACCGGTAGCCAGGCATTCCGCAAGGCATGCCGCCAGAGCACTGCCGTCTCGCCGAGGCCCTTGGCCCGCGCGGTGCGGATATAGTCCTCACCGAGCACCTCCAGCACACTGCTGCGCACCATCCGGGTCAGCACCGCGGCAAGACCGGTACCCAGCGTCACCGCTGGCAGGATCAGGCTCAGCGGCTCGGACCGCCCGCTCACCGGCGTCCAGCCGAGCCAAAGCGAAAAGCCCCATATCAGCAGCGGGCCGAGCCAGAAGTTCGGGATCGCCACCCCGAGCAACGCGAAGCCCATCGCACCCCCATCCCACAGGCTGCCGCGGCGCGAGGCGGCCAGGACCCCGAGCGGCACGGCCAGCAGCAAAGCGATAACGAGCGCCGCGACGGCCAGCTCGACAGTCGCCGGGATGCGCTCGGCCAGCATTTCGCTGACGGGCCGTTGCTCCTGCAGCGAGACGCCCAGATCCAGCCGTACCAACCGCCCGAGGTAGCTCAGGTACTGCTCGCCGAGCGGCCGATCGAGACCCAGAGCCGCGCGCAGCGCCTCGCGGTCGGCAGGTCGCGCGCCCTCGCCCAGCATCACCGCAACGGGGTCGCCAGGCACTAGGTGGATCAGCAGGAAGACCAAGGTGCAGACGCCGAGCACGACAACGACCGCCGAGAGGATGCGGCTAACGGCGGCCTCAAGCACGGGCGGCGCCACGATCGACGATCTCCACCAGGGTCCCCGCCGAGACGCGGGGAAACAGCTCGAGCAGATCGACGTTGCGCATCCGGATGCAGCCGTGCGAGCGCGGGACACCGATCGGCTCGGTGTCCGGGCAGCCGTGGATGTAGATGAAACGCCGCAAGGTATCGCACTCGCCGCGCCGGTTGCGTCCCGGCTCCAAGCCAGTCAGCCACAAGATGCGGGTCAAGATCCAGTCCCGCCCCGGATAACGGGCCGCGAGCTCGGCAGTATAGACCTCGCCGGTTGGGCGTCGGCCGCGGAAGACGGTGCCCGGCGGACAGCCCTCGCCAATCGCGATCCGCACACGATGCCAGCCGCGCGGCGTCTGACCGCTGCCGGCGCGCTCGCCGGTCCCGTTCACCGCGGTGGAGACGGGGAAGCTGACGACAGCGTGATCCCGCTCCAGGAGGACGAGCGTTTGGCGCGGAACATCGACGCGCAAAATCCCGGGCGATGATTCGCCCCGGCCCCATCGAGCCAATTGGCCGCCCTCCCGCAGATCTCGGATAGGTTTCGACACGGTTAGTGACGCAGGCCGCGCTCTCAGCCACAACGCAGCCGACCATCCCGGTCATCAGCTTGTCGACGACATGATAGCCAAGCCGTACCAGCCCGAAACAGGCTAAGCGCAATTCACCCGCCCCGAGTCATAATGGACGCCATCGACCGAGCCACAGCCAAGCCGGAGCTGCCCTGCTTATGTCTGCCACCCTCGAGCTCGCGATGGACCTGATCCGCCGACCATCGATCACGCCGGATGACGCCGAGTGCCAAACGCTACTCGCCGAGCGCCTGGGCGCGCTCGGCTTTCATATCGAGTCGATGCCGTACGGTGCCGTGACCAATCTGTGGGCCCGCCGGGGCGACACCGGCCCCCTCTTCTGCTTCGCCGGTCATACCGACGTCGTGCCGCCGGGGCCCCTCGATCAGTGGCAATCTGACCCGTTCCGCCCAGAGCTCCGCGACGGCGCCCTTTACGGCCGCGGGGCCTGCGACATGAAAGGATCGCTCGCCGCGATGGTCACGGCGGTGGCCGATCTCCTCGAGCGCCAGATCGAGCCACGCGGCTCCATCGCCTTTCTGATCACCAGCGACGAGGAGGGGCCAGCGGTCGACGGCACGGTCAAGGTCATCGAGGCCCTCGGGCGGCGCGGCGAGCGGATCGACTACTGCCTCGTCGGCGAGCCCTCGTGCCGCGAGCGGCTCGGCGACACGATCAAGATCGGCCGCCGCGGCAGCCTGAATGGCCATCTGACCGTGCATGGCATCCAGGGCCATGTCGCTTATCCCCAGCGGGCCAAGAACCCATTGCATGCCTGCATCGGCCAGCTGGCCCAGCTCTGCGCGGAGACCTGGGATCAGGGCAACGCCCACTTCCCGCCGACGAGCTTTCAGATCCCCAACCTCAACATGGGCACCGGCGCGGTGAACGTGATCCCGGACCGCCTCGAGGCGCAGTTCAACCTGCGCTACTCCACCGAGCTCGACGAGCCGGCCATCAAGCGCCGCGTCGCGGCGATCCTCGATGAAGGCGACTTCGCCTATGACCTCCACTGGTCCCCATCCGGCCAGCCGTTCCTGACAGCCGCCGGCGAGCTGGTCGCCGCCACGCGTGGGGCGATCGCCGCCGTGACCGGTATCGAGACTGAGCTATCGACGACCGGTGGCACCTCCGACGGGCGCTTCATTGCGCCGACCGGCGCCCAGGTCGTCGAGCTGGGGCCGATCAACGCGACGATACACCAGGCCAATGAGCGCGTCGGCGTCGCCGAGCTCGATCAGCTGTCGGCCATCTACTGCGAGATCCTGACGCGCCTCCTGCTCTAGTACCCTGATCCATCATATCTTGCGGGCTCACCGCGGCGCGAACGGGCCAGACGCAAGATGCCTGGGGGGCAGGACTGGGCAGCCAATTCCCAACCTCGCGCAGATCTGTTGCAAATGCACGGCTAAGCAGACCTATAATGCAGATACCACATGCTTGCGAAGACTCATCCGATGTCGACCCTCGCCCAACCCTATCCCGATCATCCCGACCCCCGTGCCGTGCTATCGAAAGCTTTACTCAATGCCGGGCGGGCGCTTGGCCTGTCGCAGGAGCGGATCGGCGAAGTGGTCGGCCGGGACCGCAGCTCGATCGGTCGCGGGCTGGACCCGCAGAGCAAATCCGGCGAGCTCGCGCTGCTGCTCATCCGCTGCTACCGGAGCCTCTATGCGCTCGTCGGCGGCGAGCCGGAGGCGATGCGCCATTGGATGCAGACCCCGAACCGCGACACCGGCGGGATCCCAGCCGAGCAGGTCACCAGTATCCAGGGCCTGTCGCGTATCGTCGAGTATCTGGATGCCATGCGAGGTCATGGCTGACCGGCTCACGGGCCCGGCTTCGCTAACCGGACTATCCTGATACTTACCATGAAAATCGCGTATTACCATGAAAATCGCGTAGCACCTTCGCTCCCTCGCCCTCTGGGAGAGGGTTGGGGTGAGGGAAGGATCAGGGACGAGGCGGCATTTCATCATCTGGGGTGGCTCGCCTCGTCCCATGATCGTTAGCGTCGTTCCGTCGCGAGGATCGATGGACCTTTGGGGAGCATGCCACGCCGAGCTGCGCATCGGCGCAATCGGCGGCGAGCTACTGCGGATGGTCGAGAGCCAGCAGCAGGTCGCCACGTCGCGACTAGTCGACGACCTGGCCGAACAGGCCCTTGTCGAGGAGCTAATCGAGGGCTCCAAACCGCCGCGACCGCACGGAACCGAGCGTCTACATTACTTGCTCGCAACGCCCTTCCGGTATCCGCCCCTGCGCTACGGCTCGCGCTTCGGTCATCGGTTCGAGCCGAGCCTCTTCTATGGGGCGCACCGGCTACCGACGCTGCTGGCGGAGGTCGCGTACTATCGATTCGTCTTCTGGACAGGGATGGCCACGCCACCGCCGTCCGGCCGTCTGCTCACGCAGCACACGGCCTTCGCCGCCCGTTGGCGCACCGACCGCGGCGTGCGACTACAGGATCCACCGTGCACCCGCTACGAGGCCGTGTTGCGCGACCCCCAGGACTACGGACCTACGCAACGGCTTGGAACCGCGCTGCGCGACGCAGCCATCGGCGCCATCGAATATCGCTCGGCACGCGATCCTGATCGCGGCATCAACATCGGTTTGTTTGTACCCAAGGCACTGATCAGCACAGCCCCTTTGCGTCCACGCCCCTGGCTGTGCGAGACGCGCGCCGAGCATGTCCGCTTTGCGAGTCCGGACGCGCCACGGGTCTATGATCTGCCTCTTACGCTGTTTACGGTCGAAGGCGAGTTGCCGCGGCCCGCGCCCTGATCCTGAGCCGGCCCAGCGGCGTGATGACCGTCAGCCGCGCCGGGCCGCGGGCATCAGCGGGCCGGCGGCAGCTGCTCCAGCCCGATCAGACGTTCGCCGGGTCCCACCGAACGCGCCGCGAACCAGCCTCCTGGCATTTCCAGGGCGTAGCGGGAGGCGACCTCCGAGCAGTGGGTCGCATCGCTCAAGGGAGCCATCTCGGCGATCCTGACGATGACCCCGTCGGCATCGACGAAGGCGACCGACAACGGGATCTGAGTGTTGCGCATCCACATGCAATGTCGGCCATCGTCTGGGAACGCGAATAGCATGCCGCGCCCTTCCGGCAAGGACTCCCGAAACATCAGACCGCGCTCTCGTTCCGCGGGCCCGAGGGCCAGCTCCGCGACGATCAGGTGTGGACCAATGAATACCTCGACGAGAGCCGGCTCGGCGCGCACGCTGCTGGCGACAAGGCAGGCCGCGAGCCCGGCAAAGCGAATCGATCTCGGTAGGATGCTCAACATGATCCTGAGGCCGAGCGGATTACGGGGGTCTCCGACCCGATTGCAGCCTCGACCGCGCAGAACGCCAAAGCGGCGAGACCTCGACGGCCCGTTCGACGCGGCTGGACCATTCGCCGGACCGTTCTGGGTCTAGCGATGTCGATACTCCCACGGGCGCTGGTGACGACCGGGCCGCGCCCAGATCCCGCGCCGCTGTTGGCGGGCATCCTCCTCGGCTGCGTAGAACGCGGCATCGCGGCAGTAACGGCGATAGACGGCGGCCTGTCCGGCCGTGACTAGCGCCAGATTCAGGCTCTCACCGGTCTTCACATCCCGGACAAGGCTCACCCGGCGACCATAACCGTCGGTCTCGATCACCTGCATCTCAATGATCTCAGGCATGATTCGGCGCAGGTAGTCGCGGCTCCTTCGGCCCCAGGGGCGCTGGTCAAGCTCTGGCGCATCGATGCAGTAAAGGCGGACCTCATAAGCCCGGCCCCGGCAGTGGGCGCGCAGGCTATCGCCATCGCCGATGTGGTCGGCCCGGCAAGAGAGCACATCGTTGGAGCCGAGCCCGATCGAATCGCAAGCGCCCAGAAACGCGAGCAGCAGGCCGGCCACAAACCATGCAGCACAACGCCGCCATGACGGTCGTCGCTCAGGGTCGTGCAGAGCCGCCCGGCGACGGAACGCCGCATGCCGGCCGCCGGCCAGGCGCGGCCCGTCAATTGACGGTAGCCAGTCCGACGGAAGCCAGCTGCAGCGGGCGACGCGGCTCGGCGCGGTAGAAGTGGTGTTGCCCAATCCGCGCGGTCTTCTCGAGCTTGCTCGCCCATGATGGTCGCACATAGCTGGCGTGGTAATGCGTTGCGCCATCGGTCGGATCCTCGGTCTGGCCGAGGAGGCTCAGCCGCGCCGTTTCTCGGGCCTTGGCCCAGGCTCGCGGCTCGGTCGGGTCGTCGCTTCGCCCATCGCACCACCAGGAGAATTGACAGCGACCGCGCCTCTCCCCACCCTGCTTGACGACGCCGCAGACCGAGCTCGGATACCGACTCGATCTCACCCGGTTCAACGTCACCGCCGCGACCGCCATCTGTCCGGTATTGGGCTCCGAGCGCGCCTCGTGATAGATGTTCAGGGCGAGGCACTTGAGCTCATCCTCGGCCAATCGCTGGAGACGGTACTCCTCCCGGTCTGACTCCTCGACATGGGTAAGCGTGGGGTCGACAGGGCCGACGGGCATCGCCACGGGCGGTAAGTCGATCGGGATGTCTGGACTGAGACCGCCGTTTAGAGACACGAGCGCCCCCACGGCCACGAGTCGAAGGACGGCTGCCATTCGCGCGACCCCTCAAGAGCTGATCATCAATGGCGCGATGATAAGGGCCAGCCGCGGGTGGGAACTATACAAGCCAATCAATAGTTAAGCTCCCTCGACACCCCCGTCATCCGAGAACGCATCAAGAAGCAGGGCTAAGATTTTGTTGCGCTGTCTCTTCGGGTGCGCGCTCCAGCCGGCTTCGGCAACCTCCCGAC
The DNA here is from genome assembly GCA_964583605.1 of uncultured Chromatiaceae bacterium. Classification (GTDB taxonomy): domain Bacteria; phylum Pseudomonadota; class Gammaproteobacteria; order Chromatiales; family Chromatiaceae; genus CAZOWL01. Next base: position 52,152 of record CAZOWL010000020.1, read on the forward strand.
CTAGCACCCCATTCAGCATCGATTCATCCATATTTCGTTAGGATCAGGGTCGTGACGGCATGCATACGCCAGTTCAAGACGCCAGCTCTGCTTCGTTCCCGAGGAGACCAATCATGCACCATGCGACCCTGCTCACCAGCCTAGCGGCCAGCCTTCTGCTCGCCACGACCTCCGCGCTGCCGGTGAAGGCGGCGGCAAGGGGTCATTGCGACCCCGTCTATCGGGGCGCGACAACGCATTGGAGCCAGCACCCTCGATCTCGCGCGAATAGCGCTTACTTGGTCCGGAAGCACTCCGGTCAGCCCGTCTTCGGCAAGCCCGTGCGGTCCCATCGCGGACACCGCTCATACCGCAGCTGGAGGGAGCACGACCCCGCGAGTGGCGTCACGATCATCTATCGATCCGACTGGGACTAACGATCATGGGGCGAGGCGAGCCACCCCGGATGATGAAAGATCGCCTCGCCC
>CAZOWL010000021.1:0-51466 GCA_964583605.1 uncultured Chromatiaceae bacterium
ACCAGCGCATCCTGAACCAGGCAATCGACTCGGATATCCCCGACTTCGAGGACGCCATCCAGTTCTACAGCGCACTTCACGCGCGCGCCGACTACCTGCTGACGCGCAACGTCGGAGATTTCCCAGCGGGGATCCTGCCGATCCTTGGCCCCGATGAATTCCTGGCGCTGCTCGATCGCGCGGTTGACGAATCGTGACTGTCGTGGTCCCGCGGTGGCTCGCAGCGCCGGGGCGCACCTCGCCCCCATGGTCAGGTAGGGTGGAACAAGCGCAGCGGTTCCACCAATTTCAAGGACTCATCCGTCGAAATGAGCGATTATCGTCGCGCCTACGTCCCCGGCGGGTGCTACTTCTTCACGGTCGTCACCCATCGCCGGCAGCCGGTTTTCGCCGACGACCGCAATGTGAAGCGGCTGCGCGAAGGCTCCCGGCGCACCATGGACAAGCACCCGTTCCAGATCGATGCGATCGTGATTCTCCCCGACCACCTCCACACCGTCTGGCGGCTTCCCGACGGCGACGCTGACTTCTCGCTGCGCTGGAGGTTGATCAAGCACTACCTGGCGTCCGGGATCGCCGTGGCCGCCAATCGTCGCGGCGAGAAGGCGGTCTGGCAGCGGCGTTTCTGGGAGCACGCGATTCGCGACGAGGACGACTGGCGCAACGACGTCGATTACATCCACTACAACCCTGTGAAGCGCGGCTACGTGACGCGCCCCGGGGACTGGCCCTGGAGCTCGTTTGGCCAGGCACGGCGGCGCGAATGGTATCCGCCGGGGTGGGGGGACTTGGAGCCGGAGAACCTGCGGGGGATGGGCGTCGAGTGAGGGCGGCGGTTGTTGGTGGAACCGCTGCGCTTGTTCCTACGGGCTGTACGGCGAGGTGGTTGGTGGAGCCGCTGCGCTTGTTCCACCCTACGGGCTGTCACTCGAGGATGTCGAAAGCGGACTGCTGGTGTCCATTCTGAATGCGATACGTGGTGAAGTTGCTTCGGTCGATCGTGAAGATCTTGTGTGATCGGCGCGTTTCGGCCAGTACGACGAGCGAGGCGTCCGCCAGATCCATCGGGTGATCGGCATAGCGGACCATCAAGGCGCAGGCGCGGGTCAGGGCCTGATCGTCCAGATACCAGAGGTTGAGTCCTCTTGCGCTGATGAAATCCATCAGGCGCCGCGCGCCGATGCTGTCTGGATTCAACAGATGAAAGGCCTCGGTGAGGACTGGCACGGTCGTGAACAGGGGCTCGGCGACCGTGGCAAGTATCGCCTTACAATGCCCATGGCTGGTGTCGGCGGGGTCGAAGAGGGCGACCAAAGGACCGGTGTCGACCAAGATCAAGGCTGGCGCTTCCGACGAATCGCATCCTTGACCGCGCGTTTTGCCTCGGTCGCGGGAGCGATCGCATAGCCGCCCTCGCCGAGATCGAGCTCCCGGTAGATCTCGTAGGGTGTGCGCTGCACCTGGCTGACTGCCTCGCGCTCGAAAGCGCTCAGTCCGCGTTTCAGGACTTCGGAGATGGAGAGCCCTGTGAGGTTGCGCAGGCGCTCTAGGGTTTCCTCGGCCTCCGCGTCGAGACGGACGGTTCTGGTGCTCATGGTTGGGCTCCCGTTGGCAGTGAATACGCAATGTAATACGTGGGCGACATGCCCGCAAGCGTACACTTGACATCAACCTGACGGGCGTCGCCCAGCGGCGGCTCGCAACACGGGGGCGCCCATCGCCCGCGGGAATGCAGGCGATTGCTGCTATCCATGCCGCTTGCGGTACTCCCTGGGCGTGATGCCGAAGCGGAGCCGGAAGGCGGTGGTGAAGTCGCCGGGGCGCTTGAAGCCGACGGTGTCGGCGATCTGCTGGATCTGCCGATCGGTGGTGTCGAGCAGCTCCTGGGCGCGGACCAAGCGCTGCTCGCGCAGGTACTCGAAGGCGCTCATCCCCATGTGGTTCTGGAATTCGCGGCCGAGCCGCGCCTGGTTGGTCCCGACCCGGTGTGCCAGCTCGATGAGCGCGGGGGGATCGGCCATCTCGTCGTGCAGGATGTCGATGGCGCGGTAGACGAGCCGTAAACCGGGCTGGTCCGTATCCCCGGGGTGCGCGTCCTCCGCGTCGGAGCGCGGCGCCCGCCCCTGGCGGGAGGGCTCGACCCGCTCGGCCAGGCGCGCGAACAGGTGCCGCTGCTGGAGGTGTGCGCTGACCCGCGCCGGGACCTCGCGATGGTCGAAGGGCTTGGTGATGTAGTCCACGCAGCCGGCCTCGAAGCCCAGCGCATTCAGCTCGGCGACGATAGCGCGGAGCTGCACGGGCTCGTCGTCGACGATCAGGATCGTGGCCGAAGTGTGCTGCATCTTGGGTAACATCCGGCGCTAGTTTTGGGTCTGGACAAGGTAAACGGCGAGATCGGATCCTGGTTTCCGTTGGTCGTTGCGAAAACCATACATCCTTCGGGAAAGGCGGTTATTTCCGCAATGGGTCGAGAGCGGACGATCAGGCCGGTGGCCTGGCCGCTAGATCTCAGCATGCGGCTGTCGCGAGTCGAGCTCGGTTCAGGAAGGTCTTTTATCCCTCGAAGCCAGCTTTTCGCTTGCTGATGCCGGAGCCCGTCTGCGCTAGAGCCGTTTGTACGGCATCTCATCGAGCGCAGCGCGCAGGATCTGCCGCTCCAGCGCCGCGGACGGCTGCCAGGGCCCGCAGCGGGCGACGAAGCGGCTGCCGGCGTCAACCACGGCCGTGTCCTTTGCGGCCAATCGAGGTGGCACGCGATCTAGGACCAGCCCCGCCAGCGCCGCGTTTCGGCGCATGAATGCTGCGTGGTCCAAGCGTCCGTCCGCATCGAATCGGAGCATCGCGTAGACGCGCCGAACGACGGCGCAGGGTGCCCGACCGCGCAGCTCGACGGTGGCCTCGGCCATGCGCACGCGCTGGCCGGCGCAGCGCTCTAGTCGGTGGCTTTCCGGGTCATCGACCATACGCGAGAACTTCGCGCTCGCCAGTCGGTAAAGCGTGGCGTCCGGTTTCTCTCCTTTCCGCCGGCGGCACCGAGCGAGGCCGACGCTGAGTTGAGCAAGATATTCATCGACGTGTCCGTCAACGAGGGGACTCATCACTCCCGGTGGCGATACCCGGCAGGAGCGGATTGCATTCTCCTGGTGGGATCCGGATGATGCTAGTCCCTTTCTTGCCCGATACCTTTCGACCACAAGGATCCCTTGCCGTGTGCTCACAACGCCGCTCCCTCCCCCCCAACGCGGCCCAACTGGCCTGGTTGCTGATCCCTGTTCTGTTTGCCGGCGGCTGCTCGAAGACCGACCAGCCTGATGGCCTCGATACGGTGCGCCCGGTCAAGACCATGGTCGTCGAGGCGCCGGAGACGGCTGGTGTGCGGCGGTTTCCGGCGCGGATCGATGCGCTCTACAAGGCCGAGCTATCGTTCCGCGTGCCGGGCACCGTCCAACAGCTGCCCGTCAAGGAGGGCGACCGCGTCGCGGCCGGCGAGCTCCTGGTGGCGCTGGATGCGACCGACTATGAGATCGCGGCCAAGGATGCCCAGGCGACCTTCGACCGAGCCAAGAACGACTTCGAGCGGGCCCAGGAGCTGATCAAGGACGGTTTCATCTCGCGGTCCGACTTCGATGCCAAGGAGGCCCAATTCAAGAACGCGCAGGCGGCGCTGGAACGCGCCGAGCAGGACCTTGCCTACACGCGGCTGACGGCCTCGTTCGACGGCGTCGTCGCGGCTCGTTATGTCCAGCGCTTCGAAGAGGTGCAGGCGAAGGAGCCGGTCCTGGCGTTGCACGACAGCTCCCAGCTCGAGGTCAAGGTCGACATCCCGGAGAACATCATTTTGCGCATCCGGCCGCCGGGAGGCGAGGCGCCACGGCGCGGGCGCGTGCCCGTGACGGCCTCGTTCGACAACCGCCCCGGGATGGAATTTGATCTGACGCTGCGCGAGATCGCGACCCGCGCCGATCCTAAGACCCAGACCTTCGAGGCCACCTTCACGATGCCGGCGCCGGAGGATTTCCTAGTCCTTCCCGGTATGACCGCCACGGTCACCGCGGACCTGACCCAGGTCGCCGTCAGGGACCCAGTCGTCTTCATCCCGGCCTCGTCGGTGACCGCCGACGAGGCGCTCGAGCCCTTCGTCTGGATCGTCGATGAAGCCGAGATGAGGGTGCACCGCAACCCGGTCGAGGTCGGCCGCTTGGCGGGCTGGTCGATCGAGATTACGGCCGGACTCGAGCCTGGCGCGCGCGTAGTGACCGCTGGGGTCGGCTATTTGGCCGAGGGTATGGAGGTGCGTTTGCTACCACAGCGCGAGGAGGCCGAGCCGCGCCCGAGCGAGGCGCCAAGCCAGTCTCCGGTGGCCGCGTCCGTGGCCGCCGAGTCCTGAGCCGGAGGTCGCGCGACGTGAACATCGGCGAGTACTCGGTCAAGAATCCCGTCATCTCCTGGTTGTTGGTCATCATCCTCATCGGCGGCGGGATCTGGGGCTTCCAGGGCATGGGCAAGCTCGAGGACCCGGCCTTCACCGTCAAGCTGGCCAAGGTCATCACCTTCTACCCGGGGGCCTCGGCGCAGCAGGTCCAGGACGAGGTGACCTACCACATCGAGGAGGCCATCCAGCTGATGGAGCAGGTGAAGTGGATCAAGAAATCCATTTCACGGCCGGGTATGTCCGATATCACGGTGGAGTTCCAGGACAAATACCGTGGTGACGCCTTCCCGAACATCTACGACGAGCTCAGGCGCAAGATCGCCGACATGCAGCACAAGCTGCCACCCGGCGCGCAGGCGCCGATCGTGGTCGACAGCTTTGCCGACGTCTACGGCATCTACCTGACGTTGAGCGGCGAGGGCTATACCTGGCGGGATCTTTGGGACACGGCCGATTTCCTGAAGAAGCAGCTCGTCCTCGTGCCGGGCGTGCGCAAGATCGTCATCGACGGCGCGCAGCAGGAGGTCGCCTATCTGGAGATATCCCGCTCACGGCTCGCCGAGCTCGGCATCCCGGTGGAGAACATCGCCGGCGTCCTGCGCTCTCAGAACCTCGTCGCCGACGCCGGCAACGTGGTCGTCGGCGACGAGTACCTGCGCATCTGGCCGACCGGCGAATCGGAGTCGGTGCGCTCGATCGGCGACGTGCTGATCAGCTCGGAAGAGAAGCGATTGGTGCGCCTGAGCGATATCGCCGAGATTCGCCGCGCTTACAAGGAGGTGCCGGCCAAGTACTACTTCAGCGATGGGCGACCCGCGCTGACGCTCGGCATCTCGATGCAGGGCGGCCAGAACGTCGTCGAGGTCGGCCGAGCCCTAGATGCCCGCCTCGCCGAGCTCGAGGGCGATATCCCGATCGGCATGGAGCTCGCGGCCGTTTACGACCAGCCCAAGGAGGTCGAGCAATCGGTCAACGGCTTCTTGATCAGCGTCGGTCAGGCCGTCGGGATCGTCCTCGTCGTGCTGCTCGCGTTCATGGGTCTGCGCGTCGGCCTGATCATCGGCGCGACGCTGCTGATCACGGTGGCCGGCACCCTCTTCATCATGGCCATCTCTGGCATCGAGCTGCAGCGTATCTCGCTCGGCGCCCTGGTCATCGCGCTGGGCATGCTGGTCGACAATGCGATCGTCGTCGCCGAGGGGATGCTGGTGCGCATGAACGGCGGGATGCCGGCCGCGGCGGCCGCCCGCGAGACTGTCGGCAAGACGGCCTGGGCGCTGCTTGGCGGCACCGTCATCGGCATCCTGGCCTTCGCTGGCATCGGCTTCTCGCAGGACTCGACCGGCGAGTTCGCCGGATCGCTCTTCTACGTCATCCTGATCTCGCTGAGCCTGTCCTGGCTCACCGGCCTCAGCACGACGCCACTGCTCTGCGCGCTGCTGCTCAAGCCCGGCAAGGGCGGCGCCGACGGGCAGGACGCCTATGGCGCGGCCCCGTTCCGCATCTATCGCGGGCTGTTGGCCTCGGCCATCCATCTGCGCTGGCTGACGGTCGCGGTTGTCGTCGGCCTCTTCGTGCTCGCGCTCTGGGGCTTCGGCTTCGTGAAGCAGGCCTTCTTCCCGTCGGCCAACACGCCGATCTTCTTCGTCGACATCTGGGAGCCGCAGGGCACCGACATCCGCACGACGCGCGAGGACACGCTCCGCGTCTCGGAGTTTCTGCGTGGCCTCGAGGGCGTCGAGCAGACGACCTCGGTTGTTGGCGGGCCGCATCAGCGTTTCACGCTCGTCTACGATTCCAAGGAGGCGAGCTCGGCCTATGGCCAGATCATCGTGCGCACCGACACCCGCGAGCGGATCGACGAGGTGTGGGGCCGAGTCGATCGATTCCTGAGGGAGGAGCTCTACTGGACCGACCCGATCCTGAAACGGATGATGATCGGCCCCGGGCGCGACAGCAAGATCGAGGCGCGTTTCTCCGGACCGGACCCCGCCATCCTGCGTGCGCTCGCGAACGAGGCCAAGGCCATCATGCGCGCCGAGCCAGGTACCAAGGAGGTCCGTGATGACTGGCGCCAGCCGGTCAAGGTCGTGCGGCCGGTGTTCAACGAGCAGGTCGGCCGGCAGCTCGGTATCAGTCGAGACAATCTGGCCGCGGCAATGCAGTATGCCTTCGATGGCATCCAGGTCGGTCTCTACCGCGACGGCGAGCGGATGCTGCCGATCCTGATCCGTGCGCCCGCCGGCGAGCGTGCTGATGTCGAGAACATCCAGGATATCCAGGTCTGGAGCCCGGTGCTGCGGCAATCGGTAGCGGTCGCCCAGGTCGTCAAGGGCTTCGAGACCGTCTGGGAGAACCAGGTCATCGCCGGGCGCGACCGGATGCAGACCATCATCGCCTCGTGCAACCCGACGGGGCCCCTTGCCGGTCCGTTGTTCGAAGAGCTGCGCCCGAAGATCGAGGCCATCGATCTCCCGCCTGGCTACAGCCTCAGCTGGGGCGGCGAGTACGAGGACCAGGCCAAGGCCCAGGCGTCGTTGTTTGGCGTGCTGCCGCCGTCCTTCATCGCCATGGTCCTGGTCAGCATCCTGCTCTTCGGCAAGCTCAAGCAGCCGCTGATCATCTGGCTGACCGTGCCCCTGGCCGTCATCGGCATCACCGCCGGACTGCTCGGGGCAGACGCAGCGTTCGATTTCATGTCGCTGCTCGGTGCCTTGTCCCTCGTCGGGCTATTGATCAAGAACGCAATCGTATTGATCGAGGAGATCGATCAGCAGATCGAATCGGGCAAGGAGCCCCACACGGCGATCCTCGACTCGGGCGTCAGCCGCATGCGTCCCGTCGTGCTGGCCGCGGCGACGACCATCCTCGGGCTGATTCCGTTGCTGCCCGATGTCTTCTTCGTCAACATGGCGATTACAATGATGGCCGGGCTGGGATTCGCGACCATCTTGACGCTCGTGTTCGTGCCGACGCTCTATGCGATCCTATTCAGGATTGCCGCTCCGGCCGCCGCCCGGCCTTCTTCCGTGACCGAGGCACCGATCTCGAGCGGCGCATGAGCCGGCTAGGTCCCACAGAAGGTCTGCCGGACGACCTCATGGGGCTCAGGGGGGCGGGTATAGGGGTCACCCTCGGGCCGATCACTCCACGGCTCGGTTACGGCGGCGAGCAGTGCATCGAGCGGCGCGAGATCGCCGGATACGGCGGCCTCGAGTGTGGCCTCGACCCGGTGATTACGCGGGATGACCGCCGGGTTGGCACAGCGCATCGCCGCGGCACGATCGCTCGGGGATGCGTCCTCGCGGGCCAGGCGGGCATGCCAGCGCTGTAGCCAGCCACTGAGTGGTTCTTCCCCGTCGAGCGCGCGCCGGATCGGCTCATCCGCGCCAGCGGCCGCATCGCAGAGGGCGCGGAAGCTATTCGTGAAGTCGGCGCCAGACGTGGCCATCAACTCGAGCAGGGCATTGACGAGCTCAACGTCGTCCTCGTGCGCCACGAAGAGCCCCAGTTTGCGCCGGAAGGCGAGCAGGTAGGCCTGCTCGAAACGCTGCGGGAAGGTGTCGATGGCCTCCTGGGCCTCCTTGATGGCCTTGGCCTCGTCTACGCGATCGAGAAGCGGCAGCAGCGTCTGCGCGAAGCGCGCCAGGTTCCATTGGGCGATGCGCGGTTGGTTGCCATACGCGTAACGCCCCAGGCGATCGATCGAGCTGTAGACGGTGCCCGGTTGGTAGCCGTCCATGAAGGCACAGGGGCCGTAGTCGATGGTCTCGCCGGCGATCGACATGTTGTCGGTGTTCATCACGCCATGGATGAAGCCGACGGCGAGCCACCGGGTGACGAGCTTCGCCTGCCGTGCGACGACGGCGTCGAGCAGCGCGCGATAGGGTCTCTCGGCGTCAGTGGCCTCGGGGTAATGACGGGCGATGACATAATCGGCCAGACGCGCGAGCGCCTCGGTGTCCTGACGCGCCAAGAAGTATTCGAAGGTGCCGATGCGCACGTGGCTCCGGGCCACGCGGGTCAGCACGGCGCCCGGCAGCGCCGTCTCGCGGTAGACGGGCTCGCCTGTCGTGACCACCGCGAGGGCGCGTGTCGTCGGGATGCCAAGCGCGTGCATCGCCTCGCCGATGATGTACTCACGCAGCACGGGCCCAAGCCAGGCGCGGCCGTCCCCGGCACGCGAGAAGGGTGTCCGCCCTGAGCCCTTGAGCTGTATGTCGAAGCGCTCGCCCTGTTGGTCGACGACCTCGCCGAGGAGGATGGCCCGACCGTCGCCGAGCTGCGGGACGAACGAGCCGAACTGATGCCCGGCATAGGCCATGGCGAGCGGCTCGGCGCCCTCGGGCACCAGGTTCCCGGCCAGCACCGCGACGCCCTCCGGTGAGCGCAAGGCCTCGGTATCGAGCCCCAGCTCGCCAGCGAGCGCCGCGTTCAGCTTCACGAGGGCTGGCCGCGCGACCGGAACAGGGTCCAACCGCCAGTAGAACCGATCGGGAAGGCGTGCGTAAGAGTTATCGAACGCAAATCGCATCGGTGCCCCAATTTCGCAACATCATTGATGTTACATGGGGTTGCTCCTCCGGGACGCAAAGCGCGCCGGAGATCCTGCCGAAGTCCAGGCGTGACCCCGGTCGGCGATCGAACGCGTGGTGGGGCGTTTTGACCAGAGTCAAGGCGCCCACAGCGGGGCTTGTCGTCCCATAGCCATCAATGTGGTCGACGCCGTGAGCCAATCCGAGGAGCTCAGAGCCATGACAGAGACAATCGCTTGTGCCTTGACCGACGATCACCGCCGCTGCGATCGGTTGCTAGCCGCCGTCGAGCGGGGCGCGGGCCGCCGCGACTGGGAATCCGCGCAGTCCGATGCGGCGGCGCTGGTGGCCGCGATGGAGCACCATTTCAGCTTCGAAGAAGAGACGCTGTTCCCTCCGCTGGAATCCGCGGTGGCGATGGCGATGGGCCCAACCGGGGTGATGCGCATGGAGCATCGCCAGATCCGGGCCCTCCTGGGCGAGCTCCGTGAAGCCGCCGTCAGACGCGACTCCAACGACTGCCTGGGGCTCTTGGAGAGCCTGCACATGGTCATCCAGCAACACAATGTTAAAGAAGAGGCAATCCTCTATCCGATGGCCGATCAGGCCCTTGCGGAAGAGGCCCCGGCCTTGATGGCGCGTTTGGGTCAACAGGCAAGGGAGCCATAACGACCTCGACAGGTCACCGCCGTTTCCCCCTCATTGCCACTCTACCAGCTGGGGCGAGGGGGCTTGGGCTCGTTGTTTCGCTCGCCCTTGAATCGTCCCGAACTAGCAGCATGGATCATCGACTCGACGTCTCCGACCTGCCGCCGCCTGAGCCCTTGGAGCGGGCACTCGATGCATTGAGTATGCTGGCGCCGGGCGACCGCCTGCTGCTCGAGCACCGACGCCAACCCTATCCGCTCTACGACATCCTGAAGCGGATGGGCTACCGCTGGCAGGTCAGCGGCTGGGACGGGGCCTGGACGATCTGTATCGAGCGGCTGGATGATAGGATTTAGCGAGCTTGAGTGAGCTCAATCTCTGCAGATGCGTCGAGTTCCTGCGGTGAGGCATCCCCGGTCCGCCCGAAATCGACATCGACATCGGGGTCGGGATCGAAACCGCAATCGAATCTCTCCCAGGGCTCTCGATCTCGAGACCGACACCGATACCGATACCGATACCGATTTCGACCTGCACGACGCGTCGGTCTGAGGCAGGGCCGCGCTACTATTCGGCTCCGCCCGCCCCTGTGTGCTGCACAATCAGGTGGAATCGGGTACCCGCTCCAGCTTGCACCCGAGGCGAAGACCATGATCCCAACAGCTGGCCTGAGTCTTGATCAGGCGCCGCCGCTGCGGTTGCCCCTAAGGTTCTTTTTGACGGCCCCGTGGCTTGCCGCGGCCGCCGGTCTGTTGCTGGCCAGCGAGGCGGACCTGGTCCTCGTCTCACGCTGGACACCGGCCGCCCTTGCGGCCACGCATCTGGTGGCGATCGGCTTCCTCGGCCAGGTCATGGTCGGGGCCCTGCTGCAGATGCTGCCGGCGATCGCCGGCGCGCCGCTGCCGATGGTGCGGTGGACGACTGTCTGGACTCACTCGTTGCTGACGCTCGGGTCCCTGCTACTCGCCGCCGGGCTACTCGGCGCCGGTGCGGTCTATCTGAGCCTTGGTGCCGCGGCCTCGGCCCTCGGCTTCGTCGGCTTCCTCGCGGCCGCGGCCGTCGCACTGGCCCGCGTGCGCGGTGCCCCGAGCACACGGCTCGCGTTGAGACTGGCCGCCGGCTCCTTGGCCCTGACCGTTCTCCTCGGCCTGCTGCTGACCGCGGCCTTGCTGGGGTGGATCTCGCTGCCGCGGTTCCCTGACTGGGTCCAGGCGCACCTGTCCTGGGGACTCTTCGGCTGGGTCGGGCTATTGATCGTCGGGGTTGCGTATCAGGTTGTCCCGCTCTTTCATGTGACGCCGGCCTATCCGGCCTGGATGACGAAGGGACTGGTCCCCTTAGTATTTACCGCGTTGACTGCGGCGGCGGTATTGGTCGTGATCGGCCAGACTCGATGGGCGCACTGGGCCTACACGGCGATGTCGGCCGGATTCGGCGGCTTTGCGATGGCCACCTTGGCCCTCCAATGGCAGAGATCCAGGCCGCGTCTCGATGCCACGCTGCTCCATTGGCAGCTCGCGATGGCGGCGACGCTGGCAGCGATCCTCGCATGGTCGCTCGGCGCGCCAGCCGAGCCGCTTGGCGTCTTGATCCTGGTGGGTGTCGGGATCGGTCTCCCTAGCGGGATGCTGCTGAAGATCGTGCCCTTCCTGGCCTGGTTCCATCTGCAATCGCGCCAGGTGGCCTCGGGCCGCTTCGAGACTCGCATCCCCCACATGCACCGTCTGCTCCCGGAGCGCCTGGCTTTCGGGCATGTGGCTTTGCATGGGCTGGCCCTGGCCCTGCTGAGCGTCGGCGTATGGCAGCCAGCCCTGGTGCGGTACGGAGGCCTCGCGTTGACGATCTCGGCCCTGTGGCTGTTCGGGTTGCTTGCGATGACCGCCTGGCGTTACCGTCGGGCGGCGGTGGCCCTCGAGCGGGCCGAGACGGCGACGGTGGAAGATCGATGATCGCGGCATTGCGTCAGACGCCGCTCCTCTGCGAGCTCAGTGAAGCCGAGCTGCAGCGTGTCGCGGCGAAGGCCAGACAGCGGCGTTTGGCCGAAGGGCAGTGGCTGTTTCGCCAAGGCGATGCGGCCGAGCACTTCTTCCTCGTCGTCGAGGGTCAGATGCGCCTCTTTCGCCTCGCCCCCGACGGCGGTGAGAAGGTCATCGAGATCGTCTCGCCTGGCCAGACCTTTGCCGAGGCGCTGATGTTCCTCAACGCGCCCCGTTACCCGGTCTGCGCCGCGGCGCTCGAGCGGACCGAGCTCATTGCCATCGATGCCCGTGATTTCGCGGCGATGCTCCGCGGGTCCGTGGACACCTGCTTCGCGCTGCTCGGGGCCTTGAGCCGGCGTCTGCGCGGACTGATCGGGGAGATCGACAACCTGACGCTGCACACGGCGAAGAGTCGGCTCGCCCGTTGGCTGCTCGCCCATTGTCCCGAGGACCGCCGCGCGCTCATGCTCGATGTACGCAAAGGGGTGCTCGCCTCGCGCCTCTCGATCCAGCCGGAGACCTTCTCGCGCGTGATTGGCCAGCTGACCGCGCAGCGCATCATCGCCGTGCAAGGTGCCCACATCACGATCCTGGACCGCACGGCTCTGGTCGGGATCGCGGCGCTCGAAGCCAGCATCGAGCTAGGCGGACCCCTGCCGCAGTTGAGCCCGGGCCCCGAATAGTCGCAGGCCGGCCATCGCCGCCGTCACGCACGGAATAGACAGAGCGGGACATTCAGCTCGGCGCTTGTCAGGCCACCATGGACGCCGACGAGCGTATGGGGCGTCTCACCGAGTAGCTGGTCGCGGAGGACCCAGCGGCCGCGCATCAGTAGCGTGTAATCGCCGATCCGCTCAGCGAGTCGCGGATGCGGCGGCCCGGGTCCGAAGAGTCCGGCGGCAACGAGGTCCTGGCTCGCGCGGACCTCGGCGATGTCGTGGAGCCGATCCCGACAGAGATCGAGGAAGGTCTCGACGCGCCCCGGGCGCAGGTAGCAATAGGCCGCCCGCGACTCCCCGCAGAGGGGCAGCGCGAGACAGCCTTCAAGCTCCGGGTGATCGGCGAGCTGGATGCGATCGGCGGCCTGGGTGTCGAGCTGGCCGTGGTCGGCCGTGACCAGCAGCAGCGTGTCGGTCCCGGCCGCGGCGCTGAGGAAATCGCCGATTGCCTGCTCGATGGCGTGCAGATGTGCGGCGGCCGCCTCGCTGTCGATCCCCTGGTCATGACCGAGGCTGTCGAGGTCCGGCCAGTAGAGGTAGAGGTACTGGGGTCCGCGGCCGCGGCGCACCACGCGCAGGGCCTGGCGGAACATTTCGGTGAGTCGCTTGAAGGAGCGGATCTCCGCGCCGGTGCTGTAGGCACGGTTGAAGTCCGAGTACGCGATGTGGGCCGGGGCGATGACGAAGCAGCGCGCCTGCAGCCGCTTGAAAACAGGCCGGGCGTCGAACAGCTTGGCGGCCTCAATACCGGCCCCACGATAGCCGATGCCGCCGTACCGCGGGCGCCCCGGCAATACCGTCATGACGCAGCCGAGCTCGCGCAGGTAGGTATGCCAACCGGTCAGGCCATGCTGCTGAGGGGCGAGCCCGGTCAGGAAGGTCGGGATCGCGGCGGCGGTCGTCGGGGGGAAGACCGAGGTGATCGTTGCGTGAAGGTGGCGAGACAGTAGGCCATCCGGCGCGCGCCGGGCCAGCCATTCGGCGCCAAGACCATCGACGACGAGCAGCAGGATATTGGTTACTCCGGCGAGCTCTCGAGCCGGGAGATCTCGCAGGCCAGGGCAGTCGTTCTGCCCGCCACGGGCCTCGATGAGCGTGCTCATCAGGTTGACGAGGCTGCCGCCTCCGTAGTCGGGCGTCGGCATGATCGGCGGCAGACCCAATTCACCAGCAGCCCGAGCCTGTCCTTGACCAGGGGAACAGGCACTCGGGTGCCCGGATCTCGCCAACGGGGCCTGCGCCATGTCTTGCCTCATCTCTGCTTGGAGCTCTCGGTCCCCGGTGTCCCGCCGCTGGGGCCGCAGGGAGATCCCGAAACGGTCAGGGCGAGGCCAGTTTTGGGCGATGATCCTTGCCTCGCGGGCGCATGACATCGCTTGCCGCGGTCGGCCTTGCGTACAATACGCGGCCGGCGTCGACAAGGCGCATTCCTGGCGGGCGAGGATGGGTCGAGCGCGTGTGGTCCAGCCGGCGGAAAGGGTTGCACTCGCCTCACCGGAGGTGCGGTTGTCTCCCGTGCCCGGTTAGGCCCGCCATAGCTCAAGGCGCCCGCGCTAGCCATTAAAGCGAATAGGAGCTTTGCCTTTATGACATTGTTGATACTGGGATTGGTGCTCTTCTTCACTGTCCATCTGCTGCCCAGCTTCCCGGCTGCCTATCAACGCCTTCGCGATCGGCTCGGCGAGATGCCTTTCACGGCTGTGTATGCCTCGTTGTCGCTGCTCGGCCTGGTGTTGGCGGGAATCGGCAAGGGCCAGGCAGCCACGGTGCCGATCTGGCAGCCGACCGAGTTTACGATGAGCCTGGCCCCTGGCCTGATGCTTCCCGCCTTCGTGCTATTGGCGTTGGCCTATGTGCAAAGCAATATCAACCGGTTCTTGCGCCATCCGATGCTCGTCGCCGTGCTGCTGTGGGCCCTAGCGCATGTGCTGGCGAACGGTGATTTGGCCTCGATGATCCTGTTTGGCAGCTTCGCCGTCTACAGCATCGTCGCCATGATCTCCGCGAACCGGCGAGGGGCCAAGAAGGCGACGGACTATCAGTCGGTGCTGGGTGATCTGGTCGGCGCTGGCGTTGGCGTTGGCCTCTATGCGCTCTTCGTTTGGCTACACCCGCCCCTATTCGGCGTGCCGGCGTTGCTGCCCGACGTCGAGTGATCCGCCACCCCGGATGGGCGCGCTCAGCGTCGGGGCGAAGAGCAGCGCCAGGACCATCATCCGACCCACTGTCTGGAACAGATTGCGGAGCTTGTCGGACATCAGCTGCGCATGATTCCTTGCATGCGACGTGCGGGCCGCTGGCGTGGGATCCAAGCGTTTCGCCGTTGCCCTTTCGAGGCGCTGCCCAGTGCGCTGCGATCCGCGCGATCCGCAGGCTAATGCGCGTCGGTCTTCAGTCGGCGGATCAGCTCGGCGAGCTCACGCCGGGACCTTTGAACCGTCTCCTGGGCCGTCGCGAGGCCAACGCGCGAGGCATAGAAGCCGCGCAGGGCGGTGTACATCTCTTTCTTCAAGAGGTTTCGGCCTCGGCCATAGCCAAAATGTTCAATCGGACGCAGAAAGCGATAGTTACCGGCGTTGTGTACCACCGGGATGCGTCGTCCCTCGTGATCAAGAATCAGGCCGTCTTCGATCCTGATCGGCTCGGCCGATGTCGCAACGACGAAGTTATAGCGGCGCTCAAGCTCCGTGAAGCCGATCTGGTGCAGGAGATAGTTGACGACGAGCTGATCTGGGCCGAAGTGTCTCTTATCGAGGATCATCTCCAGACAGGCATCGCACAGCTCGGACATCCGCTCCCGCGGAGCCAGCAGGAACCCGCCATTGATCATGCGGTTCTTCAGGAAGGAGTCGGCGATTTGCGCCTTGTCCTCGAGGCGAAAGAACTCGTCCTTGAAGAAAAAAGAGAAGATCGGCTTGTAGTCCTCGCAGACGGCCCGAAAGCTATCTGAGCTGCGCTCGAAGAGCGTGGAGATATCGTCCTGGAATATGATATCGCCACTGTCGCACAGGCATACCTGCTCGTAGGGATGCTCGCGCAGCAGATCCCGGGTCTCGCGGTAGCGGATCACGGTGACATGCCCGTCGCGCTTGCCGGGACGAAGCCGGACGCCATGGTGCTCGAGGTAGAAGCGCTGGGCTAGCGAAAGGCCATAATCCAGGACGACGACATCGATCTCATCGAGCCGCACGTTGTCTTGCAAAGACCGCAGCCAGTGCTCGATGAGGAAGTCGCCGTATTTCTGATCCGAGGCGGTAACGATGGCGTTGGCTTTCATGCGCGAAACGGCTGCGAATGGCGGACCGGGCAATGCGCGGCACGTGCGAGAGCCGATGGATGCACGCGGCTCATCACGCGGTCGCAGGATACAGTCTGGTTGCGCCTGCGGCGGCGGATCCCGTCCGCATCATCTACTAGCGCCGGCCGGAGGGCAAGGCTAACGATCACGGGGCGAGCCGAGCCACCCCGGACCATGAAATGTCGCCTCGCCCCTGATCGTTCCCTCACCCCAACCCTCTCCCAGAGGGCGAGGGAGCGAAGGTGCTGCGCGGATTTAATTGTAGGGGCGGGCGAGCCGGCCCCCACTCGCGCCTCAGAGGTGAGATACTGCTGCGCGCGTCTCGCGGCCGACTCCAACCGACGGGCTGGGATCTTGCCCTTCACGATCGCACGCGGCCGAATCACTTGGCGTTGCGAGCCGGGAATGCCGCGCTTGTAACCGTCTCGGCCGACTCTATAATTTCATTCGTCAGCGGTGTTTGCATGAACGCATCTAGATGGACGGCTGCCCGCATCGCCCTGCTCGATCGGATCCGCACCGAGACACCCTCGACCCCTTATTGCGCAATCTACTGCGCATCGGCGATTCGGCCGCCTGCATCCAACGACGACAGATGAGAGGACCATTCAGACCATGAGCGATCGTGAGCGAGACGTCTTCGAGCTCTATGCCGAGGATCCCGATAAGGCCGATGAGGTCCTGTTTGGCCGCGTATCCCATCCCGACCGGCGAGGCTTCCTGAAGAATGCCGGGCTGGCTACGATGGCGGCGTTGCTCGGCGGTGCCATTCCGTTCCACCGTCACATGCCGGCGGGGATGATCCCCGCCGCCCTCGCCGAGGAGCCGTTTCGCATTGAGGGCAAAGACGGCCTCGTCGTCCTGAACGATCGTCCCGTGAATGCCGAGACGCCGGCGCACCTGCTCGATGACGCCGTCACGCCGACGGCACGCCACTTCATCCGCAACAATGGCGTACCGCCACAATCGGCCGATGCCGGCTCTTGGACGCTGACCGTCGACGGCGAGGTGGTCAAGCCGATGGAGATGTCCATCGCCGATCTGAAGGACAATTTCGAGGTGGTCACGCTGCAGCTGCAGCTCGAGTGCGGCGGCAACGGGCGCTCCTTCTTCGAGCCGAAGGCGAGCGGGAACCAATGGACGGTCGGCGCCGTGGGCTGCTCGCAGTGGACCGGTGTGCGCCTGGCTGACGTGCTCAAGGCGGCTGGGCTGAAGGATTCGGCCGTCTACACCGCGCACTACGGCGCCGATGAGCACCTGTCGGGCGACCCCGACAAGCGCCCGATCTCGCGCGGTGTGCCGATCAGCAAGGCGATGAATCCGCACAACCTGATCGCGTTCGAGCAGAATGGCGCGGCGATCCATCCGCAGAACGGCTATCCCTTGCGCCTGGTCATCCCTGGCTGGCCGGGCTCCTGCTCCCACAAATGGCTGCAGCGGATCCAGGTCAGGGATCAGGTCCACGATGGCGCCAAGATGACGGGCCGTTCCTATCGCGTGCCGAGATACCCGGTCGCCCCGGGTGCCGAGGTCCCGGACGAGGACTTCGTCATCATCGAGTCGATGCCGGTCAAATCGTTGATCACCTTTCCGCAGAGCCAGGTCGAGCTTGCAGCGTCGGACCCCGTGACGGAGGTCCGTGGCCACGCCTGGGCCGGGGACAACAAGGTGGCCGCGGTGGACATCTCGATCGACTTCGGCGCCACCTGGCAGAGCGCCGAGCTGTCGGAGCCGGCCAATGACTATGCATGGCAGCACTTCAGGGCCGATGTGCGCTTCCCGATGGCCGGTTACTACGAGGTCTGGGCGCGGGCAACCGACGATCAGGGCCGCGCGCAACCTTTCGCGGTGGCCTGGAACCCGAAGGGCTATCTCAACAACTCGATGCACCGGATCGTGGTCCGCGTCGTCTAGCCACTGCTTGTCATGCGACCGCGGCTCCAGCGGTTCGCTTGCGTTCCCGGGGGCGGGCTGGAGCGCGCGTCAAAGCTCATTGAAGCGGACACCGGCTCGCCGCAGGCCGGTCGTCCATGGGGGGTTGAGGTGCCCATGAGCCTGGCCAATGTCCTGCGTCTTCTCGCGGTCCTACTTGTCGTGCCATGGCTGCCTGCGCTCACACTCACGGCGGTCGCCGAGACGCAGCTCGATCCGATCGCGCCGCGTCTGGCCAAGGCCGACCCGCAACGTGGCGCCAAGGTCTTCTTGCTGTGTAAGGCCTGTCATGTCGCGGCGCCGGGCGCCGAGCCCACAGTCGGCCCCAACCTCTGGGGGGTCGTCGGGCGACCAGTGGCCTCGATGCCCGACTACGACTACTCGGAGGGGCTCGAGGCGATCGGTGGTAGCTGGGACTTCGAGACGCTCAGCCGCTACCTCTTCGATCCCGGGGCCATGGCCAACAATTCGCGGATGGTGTTCCCGGGCGTGAAGGCCGCGCAGGAGCGGGCCGATCTGATCGCCTATCTGGCGACCCTGGGTGACCAGCCCGTGGCGTTGCCCAAGCCATCGGACGTGCCGGTCGGTCCCGCCTACGGCGGCCTTCCGGAAGGAGACGGCCGCGAGGCGGTCTATTTCACCTGTCGTGCCTGCCACGCGCTCGATCAGTTCACGAAGAAGCATTACTCGCACGAGGAATGGGATGAGCTGCTCGACGAGATGGTCGCCAATAACGGTATGGTTGCCCCAGAGCCTTGGGCTCGAGAGCTGATGGTGGCCTACCTCGGCACCTATTTCGGTGAGCGCGAGGAGCAAGACTGGGAGGGCCTCCCGCCCGGTCCTGGGCGCGAGGAGGTGTATTACACCTGCTCGGCCTGTCATTCGCTCAAGATGGTCACCCAGCAAGGCCTCAGTCGGCAGCGTTGGGACAAGACGTTGGAGTGGATGGTCGAAGAGCAGGGTATGGACGAGATTGAGAGCACGGCCGAGCGCGACCTGATCCTCGATTACCTGGCCGAGCACTTCGGGGCCGGTTAGGGAGGCTGCGGCACCCCCCCGCATCACCCGGCCAGTGACGACAGATACCAGGTCGGCTGAACCGGCCAGGTCGCCGGATCGGTTCGCGGCGCCAGGCCCGTTCCAATGAGCACCGAATCGATGCCGGCACCCTTGGCGCCCAGGATATCGGTCGCAAGCTGGTCGCCGAGCATGACCGGCCGCGTCGCACCCAGGTGCTCGCGCGCGGCGTCGAAGATAGGGCGATGGGGCTTGCCGAGCCTGACGAAGCCTCCTCGTTCCGGAAAGCGCTCACGCAGCACGGCCTCGAGCATGGCCGCCAGCCCGCCCGCGGTAAACCCGAAGCGGCCGGGCGCGACCGGGTAGATCAGGTCCGGATTGCAGAGGAGCAGCTCGAGCGGCCTGCCGGCATCGAGACGGCGCAGCATCAGACTGACTGCAAGATCGAGGTCGCCGAGCCAACGGACGCCCTTTTGATCGGCGATGACGAGCACCTCGGCGTCTGCGTCGTCGCTGAGCCCCACCACGTGCGCCCCGGCGCGCTCGGCATAGCGGCGCGATTCAGTCGGTCCGAGCACCACACAGCGCGCTCCCGCCAGTCCGTGCGCCGCGAAATGCGTGGCTAGCATCGTGCCTGAGGTCAGGATCCGCTCCGGAGCAACAGACAGACCGACGGCCCGCAGCTCTGCGCTCAGCGTCTCCGGCAGACGGCTCGCCGAGTTGGTCACGACGAGCCACGGGATCGCGGCATGCTCGAGTCGGGCGAGGAGGCCTAGTGCGCCGGGCAGCGGGCCTTGCTTGTCGACCAGCACGCCGTAGGCGTCGATCATCAGGCCGTCGTAACGATCGAGGATGGTATCAAGGCTGGCCGTCACGGGCGTTTGCGTCATCCGTCCTCCCTGCTGCTGAGTTGCTGAGCGCATCAGATCTGGCGTCCCAACCGCACTCTCCTCTCGAGATGCGCACAGCCGATTGCCGCTCGTCGTCAGGCTGCCCGAGGGGCTGCGACCGCCACGCGATTGCGGCCGCAGCGCTTCGCCTGGTAGAGCGCCAGATCCGAGGCGCGCAGCAGCTCATCGGCCGTTTCGTAATCGTCGCCGTGCGTCGCGGCGACGCCAACGGAGACGGTGATCTGTTCCTCCGTCGATGAGGCCTCGTGCGCCAGCTTCAGTGCTTGGACTCCTTCACGGATCCGCTCGGCCGTGGCGGCGGCGCCCTCGATCGGCGTATTGGGCAGCAGTACCGCGAACTCCTCGCCGCCGATGCGTGCTGCGAGATCCCCCGGTCGTCGCAGCAGCCTATAGATGGCCTGCGCCACCGCGGTCAGGCTCTGGTCTCCAGCCTGGTGGCCATAGCGGTCGTTATAGCTCTTGAAGTGATCGATGTCGGCCGTCAGAACGGCCAGCGCCGAACCGTTGCGTCGCGCACGCCGCCATTCCTCTTCCAGCGACTCCTCGAAAGAGCGCCTATTGGCGATGCCGGTCAGGGCATCGGTGCGAAGCAACCGCTCCAACGCCCGACTGGTCTCGATCGATGACGAGAGCCGCAGCCGGAGCTCGACGGCGTCGCGAAAGACGCGGCTCATCAATGCGGCGGATGCCAGCATGGCCAGGCCGAACACGAGCACCATGAGGCCCATGATCCAGTGCTCACGATCCCCGACGGCAACCATCCGCACCGAGACCGGCACAACGACGGGAATCGCGAAGCAGGGGAGCGCGCGCTCTAGCACCGCCAGCAGCGGAACGGCGCCCGCCACCATCCCGCCCAGTACGAAGGCCAAAAAGACCTGATGTGGGAAGGAGGAGGGGTGGAACAGCACAAGCCCGGCGAGCCCCCACACGGCGCCAGCGGCACAGGCCCCGGCCATGAACAGGTCTCGCCAGTAAGGGCGTTGCCGGGCTGCCTCAGCTGCCTTCCGCCGAGCCGCCAGGACCAGGTAGCGCCCCCAGGTGACGATCGCCAACGCCACAAGCCAGGAGCCCAGCAGCCAGGGCGAAATGACTCCCCAGAGGATGGCGGTTAGCAGGAAGCCGTTGACAAAGTTAACGATCAGCGCGATCGGCAGTTGCTGGTAGGCCTGCTCGACCTGCGCCTCCATCACCGCACCGCTGCTGGGCGGTTGAGCCCATTGCCTATCCTCGCTGCCCAACCCGATCACTCCCAGGTTGGTGAAACGGTGGAGCATGGCGGTCGACTCCTTGGCCTCCCATGATTGGCACTATTCTAAAGCATGAGCTGCGCTGCCATGACCACAAAACGATCGTGCTCGGTGTGTCGTCCCGCTGGCTACCGCTCTGTACTTGTCTGGTCATCGCCTGAGTGCGGCGCGTCCAAGGCATCGGGGTCGAGCAGTGCGGAAGACTGCCCGCCTGACTCGGGCGTCGAAGCACGCTCGGAGGCGCCAACCGGAGGCAGGATGTCCTGAAACGCGACACCGTAGATCTGCCAAAGCGTGAGAAATAGCGAGGCAATCAGCGGCCCGATGAGGAGGCCGCCCATGCCGAAGGTGAACAGCCCGCCGAGGGTACTGAAAAAGATCATCAGCTCGTGCATGTTCGTGTCCTTGCCGACCAGGACCGGCCGCAGGAGGTTGTCGATCCCGCCGACGACGAGTGTACAAAAGGCGAACAGCCCGATACCGGCCATGACGCTCCCCTCGAAGATCAGGATCAGCGCGGCCGGGACCCAGACGACCGGGGAGCCGATGCCCGGGACGATCGACAGCACCGCCATGACGGTGCCCCAGAACACCGCATGGCCGACGCCCGTGACAGCGAAAGCGGCGCCGGCGAGTGCCCCCTGGAGGAATCCGATAACCAAGGTACCTTTCACCATGGCTCGCGTGACCGAAGTGAACTTGTCGAGGATCAGGCGCTCGTCGCGGTCCTGCAATGGCAGGTAATAGAGGATCGCGTGGATCACCTTATCGCCGTCGATCAGAAAGAAGAACAGCGTGTAACAGAACACCAAGGTCGAGAAGAGAAAGCTCGTCGTGCCGACGGCTACCGATGACAGGCCTCCCACAAGCAGCCTGCCGACGGCCTCGAGTGACTCTGCGGCCTGATCGCGCAACTGGTCTTCGTAGGGCAGGAGCTTCTCCCAGTAGGGCAAGCGGTGCAGCCAGTCGGACAGTACGCCGGGCTCTTTGATCAGTTTCGCGGCCACCGGCAACAGAGACTGGCCAACGTCGATGGCCTGGCCGATGAAGATCCCAACCAGTAGCCCGAGTGGCAGCAGGACCATGATCAGCAGTAGCAGGAGGGTAATGAGGGACGCCACGTAGCGGTTGCCACGCAGGTGCTCGGTCAGCCTCACGTAGAGGGGATGGCTCATCGCGGCGAATAGGCCGGCCATGACGATCGGCAGCAGCAGCTCGCTGATCATGATCAGAAACAGGAGCGAAATGCCCAGCAGGAGCAGAAGCAGAACAGATTTGTTGATCGTCTCCTGATGCATCGTCTTTTCCTCGTGACGCGGGACGTTGTCGCTGGCGCGGCGACTCGCGCTTGCTAAAGCGCCTCCAGATAGCTCACCCCGCCGAGCCGACCCATCTGGCGGCGGATCCAGGCGGTGCGGCGCAGCACGTGCTGAGATGGTCGGGCGACACTGTAGCGTTTCGGGCTCGGCAATACCGCGGCGAGCATGGCTGCCTCACGCGCGGTGAGCGCCTCGGCAGGATGCGAGAAGTAGCGCCAGCTTGCCGCCTCAACCCCGTATATGTCTGGTCCGAACTGGGCGACGTTCAGGTACACCTCCAGGATGCGCGTCTTCGGCCACAAGAGCTCGATCAACAGCGTCAAGGGCACCTCGAGCCCCTTGCGCAGCCAACTTTGGCCGTGCCACAAGAAGAGATTCTTCGCGACCTGCTGACTGATCGTCGAGGCGCCCCGCAGTCGCCCGCCCGCCCGATACGTTGCCCAGGCACGGCGCATCTCGGTCAGGTCAAAGCCGTGATGCTCTGGGAAGCGTTGGTCCTCGGCCGCGATCACCGCGAGCGCCATGACCCGTGGGATGTGGGCCCAAGGGATCCACTCCTGATTTACGACGGGCGCGGGCAGCCCCTGCCGCCAACCAGCGAGGCGCTCTTGGAGCATCACAGACGAGGTGGGAGGATCGATCCATCGCAATGCGAGGATGCTGGTCGCCACGAGGGCGACAACGCCGAGCAGGCCGGCTGCGAGTATCCGCCAGCTTCGACGTGGCCTCCGGCGCTGATGTTGTCGACGAGCCATGAATCGGGAGGGGTGTTCGCTACGCGCGGGGCCGCGACGCTTGGCTAGGCTCGGCCTCCAGGCTGTGCCGCGGACCGACCGGGTTGCGGCAATGCGCCAGATGAGGGGCCTGATTCAGGTCTAGTTGGGACGATTGCGCGTGCCGCAGCTTTTGATTGTGCCGAAAGTACTCGCATGGCGTTGACGCGACCGTCGACGAGAGGGACCTCGGCGTCGAGCCTACAAGGCTGAATTCACGGCGTGTCGCGGCGACGCCATGCGAGTACTCATGCAGCCATTGATATCGGGCCTTGTGCCCTCGTGCGCCAACGCCTTGGTGGTGATGCGCTAGACTCCGTTGCCGTGAGCTGTGAGCAGCAGCGCCGCAACCCGCCCGCGGTCGAGGTCACTCGCTCTGGCGTCAGATACGACCCAGCGCAAATGCCGCGGCGATCCCGGGCCGCGTGCGGGTGTCGTCGTGCCGTAGGATGCCGAGCACCGATTCGAACGCGACCTGGGCCCCTTCGATCAGGCGTCCGGCCGGGAAATCGGGACGCGTCTTCAAGGCATCCAGGGTGATGGCGAAACGCCGCCAGGCGCCGGCCACCTCGGCGCCGTGGAACTCGAGGAAGCGAAATGGGACGCCGGCCCCTTGGTCTGGCAGCTTGCGGCGCAGATGTCGTGCGACAACTCGTCCGCCCAGGGTCGCACGTTCCAGCACGTAGAGGGCGCCGACCGAGCCCGCCAGATCACCGGGCCTGGGCAGGCGCAGGGCGGCCGCGGCGCGCCCGAGCGGACGCAGCGGCTCGGCGCCTAGGTCGGCTAAATCGGCCTCCAAGGCCGGCAGCTTGGGCCGTACCCCCAACGCGGCGAGGAGTTGCGGCGGGATATGGTCGAACAACGCGGATTCCATCAAGGCATAGACGCGATGGATCGCCGCTAGGTACTCGGCATAGTCCGTCTTCGTCACGCTGGCAGACATCACGCGGCGCGGCAAGGGCAGCGCCTTGACGGCCCGATGCAGCGCCAGGGTCTGCTTGCGGAGCGTTATCGTCAAGCCAGATGGTGTCATCGCCATGTCAGCCCTCGGTCTGGCGGCCGATTCGGTGCCTCGCGCATGGGCACCGCGGCCGTTTGCCGTGTCTGTCGATTGGTGGGCAACGATAGCACACGACGCACCGCCTTGCGTTGGCCTTTGATGGCGCCCAGCCGTCGGAGCGCTGGTGCGCAGGCGCGCAATGGCCGACGCCCGCAAGCCCGTCCAGCGTGACGCGGCGCGCGACACTGGCTCAGGTACGCCCCCGGAATCTGCGCATCGCCGCACCAAGCTCTGGCTGCGCCTCTAGCGTGGGCGCCGCCCGCCTGCCTCCTTGGCCGAGTCGGGCCGGGTCAGCACGCTGGGGCCTGATATACTTCCGCCCTTTTCGCCGCAAGGCTAAGACATGTCCCCACCGCCCATGCGGCCACAGGGGGCGGCACCGGCCCCTGAACAGGACGGCTGCGCGGCCGACCGCTTCATCGATCTGCTCCGTCACGGTGAGACACTGGGCGGGGCGCGCTTTCGCGGCGTCCAGGACGATCAGCTCAGCGAGAAGGGTCAACGGCAGATGCGCGATGCCGTGGGGTCCGATACCTGGGACGGACTGATCAGCTCACCGGCGAGGCGCTGCGCCGATTTCGCCGCGACGCTCGCCGAGCGCCTAGAGCGGCCGCTGGAGGTCTGGCCGGAGCTCGGCGAGCGCGACTTCGGTGACTGGGAAGGCCGCACTGCCGCTGAGATCCCGCTCGACGCGCTCAGCCGTTTTTGGGCGGACCCGGTCGGCTATACGCCACCGCGGGCCGAGCCCTTCGCCGCCTTGCGGGCCCGTGCGCTCGTCGCTTGGCAGCGCGTCCAACAGCACCCGGCCCGGCGGCTCTTGGTCATCACCCACGGCGGGATCGTCCGCATCCTGCTTGGCGAGCTGCTCGGGATACCCGCCGCACGATTGATCCTGATCGAGGTTCCTCACGCCACGCGGAGCCGTATCCGCATCCCGGGAGCGGGCGGGCAACCGAGCTTGGTCTCTCATCGAGGGGGCGAGTGATGTGGCGCGCCGCGCGTGTGGCCTTTCTCGTCGCCGGGCGCTTCCTGACGCGGCTCCCGCTGCCAGACCCGGGGGAGGTCGACGCCGTCGACGCCGGGCGGGCCGCCCTTTTCTATCCGGCGATCGGGCTGTTGCTCGGGGTGCTTCTGTGGGGCCTGGGCCACCTCCTGGCCGGGGCCCCCGCGGCGGTGGCAGCGACGCTGGTGTTGGGATTATGGGTGTGGTCGACGGGTGCGCTACACCTGGACGGCTTGAGCGATAGCGCCGACGGCTGGGTCGGTGGCCTCGGCAGTCGCGAGCGCACGCTGGAGATCATGCGTGATCCTCGTGCCGGGGCAATGGGGGTCGTGTCCCTCTTCTTGGTGTTGACGGCCAAATGGGCGACGCTCTCCGCCCTGCTGCCTTCGGGCCAGGCCGCCTTCCTGCTATGGATCCCATTCCTTGCCCGGGTGATGCTGCTCGCCCTTTTCCTGACGACACCCTACGCCCGTGCCAGCGGCATGGCGAGCGCCACGCTGGCGAGCCTCCCGCGGCCGGCGGCCCGTGTGGTCGTGGGCGGCAGCGTCATCGCCGTCGTGGTGATCGGCGGCGCTGCCGCCCTCGCCCCTCTGCTGGCCATGATCGGGGTCTTCGTCCTTTGGCGGCGTGCCTTGATGAGACGCCTCGGTGGGTTCACGGGGGATACCGCCGGGGCCCTCGTCGAGCTGACCGAGGCGGCTGCGCTGGTGGTCCTGGCGCTGGGCTTGGGTTGAGGGCGCTGTCAAGGCTCGGCCAAGGTCCCAATGCGATAGATCGCGAGCAGCCCCCAAGCGGCTGCGCTGTGCTCCTCGGCTGGGTCGAGACCCTTGGTGCGCATGGCCGCGCTGGCATCGCCGCCGCACCAGGGCGCGAGGACGTCCGGCGCGGTGGGATGCATTGGGATATGCGTCGTCAGATCATAGACCTGCCCGTCGATGACCACCCAGCAGGACTCCAGTGTGTCGTGCTGGGCCACGTCCTCCAACCTGTAGGCGGGAAGGTCGTCGCCCGCCGCCCATCCGGGCCAGATGGCGATTGAGGTCGCCAGACATAGGCCCATGAAATTCTCGCAGCAGGTTCGCTTGGTCGCGCTCTGCGAGAGGGCTCGGGAGGGAAACGGCCGCGGCGAGTGGCGCCTTGCATGATTCGGATCGGCGCTCATCACCATGGAGGCTAGGCCGGCACGCCGCGGTGTCGGCGATCGGTGGTTGCTCATTCAGATGTCATCCCGTCCCAAGCGTACCTCGACGTAGGCCTCGGCGCGCAGGCGCTGCAGCCAGAGGTCGATCTCCTCGGCCGCCTTGCGCTCACGGATCGCCTCGCGTGCCTTGAGGCGCATCACCTCATCGGTCGTGTCCTGTTCGCGGCGCTCCAGGACCTGAACGATGTGCCAGCCAAACGAGGTGCGGAATGGTGCGCTGACCTCGTTCGGCTGCAAGGCGGTCATCTGGCCCTCGAACTCCGGCACCGTGTCCCCCGGACTGAGCCACCCGAGATCGCCGCCGCGCAACGCCGAGCCCGTGTCGTCGGAGTTCGCGCGCGCCAGGGTGGCGAAGTCCTCGCCACCGACGATGCGCAGGCGCAACTGTGCCAGGCGCCGTTCGGCATCGGCATCGGCGACGAGCTCGTTGGTGCGGATCAGGATATGGCGGGCGTGTGTCTGGGTGATGAGAGTTGGGCCTTCGCCACGGATCTCCGCCAAACGGATGATGTGGAAGCCGCTCGGGCTGCGCAGTGGATCGCTGATCTCGCCCTCGGCCAATGTGAAGGCCAGCTCCGCGACGAGGCTCGGCACCGCAGCCATCTCGAACCAGCCGAGATCGCCGCCCTCCAAGGCCTGGCGGCCGTCCGAGGAGGCGGCCGCGACCCGGGCGAAGTCAGCGCCGCCGCGCAGCTGAGCAACCAGCGCTTGCGCCTCGAGGCGCGCCTCCTCGACCTGTTGCGCACCAGCCTGCTCTGGCACCGCGACCAGGATATGCTGCAGCCGCACGGCCGTGCGCTCGATGAGGCGGCTCGACTCCTTTTCGAGGAAGCGATCGACCTCCGGGTCGGTGACCTGGATATTCCTCACGACCTCCTGGGCCTGTACCTGCGAGGTCATGATCTGCCGGCGAGTGTCCTCCCGGAAGTTCTCGAAAGACACGCCGCTCGCCTCGAGCGTCGCGCGCAGCTCGTCGAGCGTCAGGCCGTTGCGCGTGGCAATGCTGACGAGGGCGTCGTTCAGCGTGGCCTCGTCCACCTCGATGCCAAGCTCCTTGGCGCGCTGTTGCTGCAGGCGTGTCAAGATCAAGCGATCGAGGACCTGCCGCTCGAGTGTCTCGGGCGGCGGTATCGGTGTGCCCCGCTGCTGCATTTGCGGGATCATCAGCTCGACCTCCGTGCGCAGCTCGCTGGCCACGATGACATCGTCGTTGACGACCGCGACGATCGAGTCGAGCTCCGTCGTCGCCCAGGCGGGCCCTACCAGCCCTAATGCCGCCAGCACTATTACCAGCCAACTGGGCCAGGCCAAGAGCCCGACCAGGCGCCGGCGGCGATCACTCCGCGTGGTAGCCATAGATACTCCGTTCGAGGAAGGTGTCGATGCGATGCCCGAGACTGCCGAGGCCGGCCAGCTCGAGCTGCAGCATGACCGATGTATTGCCGCTGCCCTCAGGACTGTTCTTGAAATGCCGCCCCACGAGGCTCAGACGCCAGCAGCATCGCCCATACTCGACGCCGGCGAAGGCCTCCATGGTTTCATCGTGCTGCATCGAGTACAGCCAGCGACCGACCATATCGACCTGGCGGCCAAGCGGCCACCGGAACGAGAGGTCGGTGTCTTCGTAGCGGGTGCTTGGCGAGTCGCCGAGGTCGAAACGATAGCTGGCGTTGATCAGCCTTTCGGGTCCGGCCTCGTAGCGCAGCTGCAGCACACGCTTCTCCCAAGCGTCTTCGTCATCCTGTGAGTCCGGGTCCCATTGAAAGCTCGCCCGGGCACTCCAGTCAGCGAACAGACGCGCACTGAGCTCGCCAGCGATGGCCGAGGCATCCGCATCGTCGGCCTCGGCCTCGCCGCTGATCGCGACCCGCGGATCATCGACGTAGAGGATCTGTCCGAGGCTGATGCGCAGCAGCTCATCACCGGTGCGCTCGGCGAGTGTCCGCGAGGTCAGGCCGATCGTGAGGCGGTTCGCATCACCGATGCGGTCCCGGCCCGTGAAGCGGTTGTCTCTAAACAGGCTGAAAAAGCTGAAGCTGAGCTCGGTCGTGTCGAAGATGGGCTGATCCTGCTGATCCTCGTAAGCTGTGTAGAGATAGAAGAGCCGCGGCTCGAGTGTCTGCAGTGCGGGCCGCCCGAGCCAAGCGATGCCGCGCTCGAAGACCAGCTGTCCGTCGAGGCTTGCGC
Source organism: uncultured Chromatiaceae bacterium (assembly GCA_964583605.1). Classification (GTDB taxonomy): domain Bacteria; phylum Pseudomonadota; class Gammaproteobacteria; order Chromatiales; family Chromatiaceae; genus CAZOWL01. The sequence goes on from CAZOWL010000021.1 coordinate 28,265, forward strand.
TCGGTATCGCGTAGGAGGGGCTCGCGGACGCGCCAGGGGCCTGGTCCGAAAGGCTGTAGCCGGCCCCGTAGAATCTCACCTCGGGGATTAAATGACCGTAGCTGCGGCGCAGGGGCCAGCGCAGGTAGGGGGCAGCCGCGAGCCGATGGCCATCGACGATCGCGCTATGATCGAAGAGCACATACTCCGCCTCGCCCCCCAGCTCGAGCCCGGTCGGGAAGCGCCAAGGGGTCACATCGAGCCTGACCTGTGGGAGGCGGTCGTAGGGGCGGCTTGCGGCTGGCAGCCCATCGTCGACGGTTTGAAAGCCCTGCAGGCGGGTCAATAGGCCCCAGCCATCGCCAGAGTAATAGAGGTCGCCACGGCGCTCGATGTTGCGAATACTGGTCAACTCGAGACGATTGCCGAAATCCTCGAGGTAGCGCGAATCCGAGACCTGATTCAGGTTGAGCGCGGTCGACCAGCGCGAGGCAAACTGGCCACTTTGTTCGACGTGCAAGGCCCCGCGCGTCCTGCGATCGTCCTCGCCCTGGTCGCGCGGCAGGATCTCGCCGAACAGGAGCCCCCGTTGCCTCGGCGTTAGGTAGCGCAGCTCACCGCCGAGCATCAGGCCTCGCTCGCTCATGTAGCGTGGCAAGAAGGTCGCATCAAGCGCCGGCGCGATATTGAAATAGTAAGGCACCGTGACATCGAATCCGGTCTCCGATGACGAGCCGATCGACGGCACGAGAAAGCCGCTCTTGCGCCGACTGTCGATTGGGAAGCTCAGATAGGGGCTGTAGAGCACGGGGATCCGGCCGACGCGGAGCCGCGCATGGCGGGCGATGCCACGACCTGCCTCCTGGTCGATGTCCAGCTCGGTCGCGCGCAAAGACCAGTCGTTTCGGCCGGGGGGGCAGGTGCTATAGGTGATATCCCGATACCGAGTCAGATCGGAGGAGAGGATGTCGGCACGTTGCGCGGTGCCCCGCGCGTTGCTCTCGCCCATCAGGCGGTAACCTGTCCCCCAGAGGGTCCCCTGCTCCTGTTCTAGGTTCAGCTCGGCGCGCTCGCTCAAGATCCGCAGCCCGGGGTGCTGCACGAAGGCGCGGCCGGTCGCCGTCATCTCCCCGGTGCTCCGATCATAGATGAGCTCTTCCGTCTCGACACGCTGCGTGCCCCGCTGGGCCTCGATGCGGCCACGCACGGTGACTAGGTCGCGCTCTTGATCGTAGTCGGCGGCATCGGCATCCAACGTGATGAGCGTATCGTCGCTCGGCGCAACCGACGGAGGCAGAGGGCCGAGGCTGGGCGGGCGCGGGCCGCAGTAGTCCCAGCTCAGGTCGCGATGGATTCGGTCCGGCGTCAGCCGGTTCGGCGCTGCAGGATAGGAAGCCGAGGAGGGTGCTGATTCGCCTAACGGCATCGCCGCCCCGGTAGTGTCGGCCGCGGTCGGCGACGCCGCCATGAGGCCGGCGGCCAAGCCTATTACGGCGAAATCCGCGCAGCACGTTCGCGCCATCGCCCTCTGGGAGAGGGTTGGGGTGAGGGAACGATCGGGGGCGAGGTGGTCATTCATCATCTGGGGTGGCTCGCCTCGTCCCATGATCGTTAGACGAACGGGATAGAGTGGCACGTGCTCTATTCGTGTTGGCTGCACAGGCGGTGCCGCGCAATCGCGACGGCCAGGGTCCTGGGCGGTGCAAAGCCGCCAAAAATCGCACAAACCCGCCGGGGCATCAATTGTGGCTCATTGTACCGCGATCTGTTCTCCCGCTCGGCCTCGTCCCAGCCAGCCGATGGTGGCGAGGCAGCGTGGGAGGCGGTCCCGATGCTCCGACCAGCAGGTCTTGATGGAGGCGACCAGAACCCCTGGTCGGAGTGAGAGCCGCCGGCCGGCTGCCGGCGGATCAACGCCGGGGCTTGAGCTCCAGGGTTCCGATCAGCTCGCCGCGCCGCGGACCGCCCCAGGGCCAACGGTGCGTGCGGCCCTCGCGCCAGTCATCGAGCTGATCCGTGCGGTAGCGGGAGAACCGGTGGCCGGATTGACCCAGCGGCAAGACCCCGCGGGTCCCGCTCCAATCCGATGGGGTGTAGACAACCCGTAGCGAGGGGACGAAGACGGCCAGCTCGGGTGTCTGCGGGGAGCCCTTGGCGACATTCACCGTATGGCTGTACCCGCCGATGGCAAGCGGACCTACATTGAAGAAGCGACCGAGGACTGGCATCTGGTCAAAGGCATGGCGGAACGTTAGCGTTCGAAGCTCGCCGAGCTGGCGTCCGTCTGCCGCCGCCGCGGCGGCGCGCAACGCCTGGGACCAGATCTGCCATGGGTGCTCGCGCTCCGGTGTGCCGACATCGTCCCAGAAGCTTGACTCACCAGACCTGACGGTCTCCTGCAGCGGGTCGTAGGTGCTGGTGCTGAGGTCCATCAGCAGCGCGAGGTCGTCGCCGAACTCGTCGCCGTAGAGCGACTCGTAGAGGGCCCGCTCGAGCCGCACGAGCAAGGCCGCTGCACGGCTCCCCGGATCCATGTCACCATCCCACGCCAGAAGTTGCTCGGCGATGGCCCAGGCCTCTGGGTCCGCGCGGCGCAGCGCTGGCGCCAGTCGCCGCAGTGACCGCTGGTAATGGCGGGCCTGGACCGAGACACGGTCGAGCTGCATCGCGGCCAGATCCGCAACGCTCAGAGGCGCAGCCCGCGCCAATAGCTCGGCGATGCGTCGGGCGCGATAGGGCGCCATCCAGGCTCGGCCGACCTGGACCGGATGATCCAACGGCACCGTGCGGTGGTTGGCCGTGATCAGCTCGAGCGCGGGCGGATCCTCGTCTCCCGGATTGTCCTGGACAGGGACATAGCCCTGCCATGCCGAGTCGGCGGTCCAGCCTGGCAAAGGGAAGGTCCCGTGCCCGCGACCGCGCCGCGGCAGCACCCCGCTGACCTGCCAGCCAATGCCGCCGTCTCGGTGTGCCAGCATCAGGTTCTGGGAGGCGAGCCGGAAATCGCCTATGGCCGCTCTGGCCGCGGGGATGCTGGTGGCCGTGCTCAGCTTGTAGAACGCGGCGAACGAGCGGTCGACGACCTCTGCCGTCCAGCGCAGCGCAATCAGATGGTCGGTCTGCAGCGTCGGCAGGCCTACCGTTGTGTCTGCGCCGGGAGTCAGGACATCGTTCAAGATGACGCCGTGGCTCGTGCTGCGGATGGTCTGAGCGAACGGGGTATCCCAGCCGGCCACGGCAATCTGCTCGACACGCTTGTTGATGCGCTCGCGCCCGCCATTCGGGCGCATGACCTCGTGGCTGTCTGGGATGAGGCGCTCGACAAACAGGTCTTGCGTGTCGGCCATCGTGGTCGTGAAGCCCCAGGCCAGATCGGCATTGTGCCCGATGATCACCAGTGGGACGCCGGGCAGCGCCACGCCGGCCACGTGCAGCCCGGGGGCCTTCAATTCCAGCTCGTACCAAGTGCCTGGCATTGACGCGGCCAGGTGGGGGTCATTGGCCAGCATCGCTGCGCCATCGGCTGTGCGATGCCCTGTCACGGCCCAGGCGTTGCTCGCTGCCCCTGGAATCGGCAGCCCATAGCGGGCGGGCAGGCTCACGACTTTCGCCAACCCCGCGGCCAACCCTGCCGAGAGCTGGGGCAGGTCCGGATCGGGCGGCGGTGCCGGCACGCCCTCGTCGGTGGGGAACAGCTCGGCGGCGCGTTGATTGCCAAGCCTCGCCGCGAGGCGCAGGAAGGTCAGCTCCTCGCGGGCGTTAAAGGACAGCTTCCAAGACATGTAGGCGGCGACAGCGAGGCTGTCCTCCGGCTGCCATGGCTCGGGTTTGATCCCCGCTAGACGGTATTCGAGGGGTAGGCGATTGCGCGCCTCGCGCAGATAGGCGTTGACACCCGCCGCGTAGGCCCTCAGCAGCTCGCGATAACTCGGCTCCAGTGCCGTGAGGCTAGCGCGCGCCACGGCCCCGAGACCGATGGCTCGGAAGAAGCGGTCGACCGCGAGCGGAGGCTCGCCCATCACCTCAGCCAGGCGGCCCTGGGCCAGCCGGCGCATCAGATCCATCTGCCACATCCGCTCGCTCGCGACGACAAAGCCCTGGGCAAATATGAGGTCGGTGGCGCGGCTCGCCTCGATCGTCGGCACCGCGTGTGCCCCGAAGCGCACGGTCACCTCGGCGCTGAGCTCATCAAAGCGATAGGCGCCGCTATAGCGCGGCTCCGCCGCCTTCGTCGCCCAAAAGAGGTAGGCGCTGGCGGCAGCGACCAGGATGCCGACGAGTCCCAAGGCGATGGGCCAGACACGGCGTCGCATCAGGATCCCGGTCGATGTGGGCTCTTTCGCGCTGGACTGTTGGAGCGCGGCCAATGGATGCGGGCCGTTGGTGTCATCCGTCCGGGGAGCGTGTGGGCCTTGATCATCAGTCCGGGATCATCAGTCCGGCCGACGGGGATGGTCCGCACAGCGGGCCCTACCCGAAACCGCCGCCGCAGAAGCGTCTGCTGTGCGGACCGTCGCGGTCGTCACGCGGCAACCTGGACGGGACTGTGATCGACGCCGCGCGTGCCTATCCGGCCAATACGCTCATGCGTCAACGCGACCCAAGGCGTCGGTGAGCCCGTGGCATGGGGAGGATTGCGACGAGACGGGCTCAGCCGGCTTCAGCGCGAGGCCGCTCAGGCGCTTGCGATGGCCAAGGATCCCGAATAGACCGGCGATTCCGCTGAAGATCAGCCAAAGCGGGGCCGGAGCTGAAGCCACGCCTGATGCCATCGACAAGGTCAGGTTAGCCGTCATACCAGATTGCAGGCACGGGGAGTCGGCGGAAAACTCACAAGGTGGACTGACGTTGGTGAGTCGCGTCCCATCTACGCCGTCCCCGTCGGTATCGAACGACGTATAGTAATAGTAAGCAATTTGATTAATGAAGTCGTCGGCTATCGCGAGACTCCACAATACTTCGTTGTCAACGTCCTGAGATGAGCCCCAATCCAGGAGCATGCTTAGGTGTGCCTTCCCATCTGCATCCGAAATGACGGTGAGATCGCGGACAACGAACGGTGATATCAGCGAGGAATCAGAGAAGGTCACTGAGCGCTCGGTGAATAATGGCCGTCCGTCTGTATTGGCCCCGCCGATCCATGCGCCCTCGTTGTCGTACAGGTCCAGTCGTGCGGTGACGATATATGACGGTGGCGGATCAAAGATGATCGGTGGCGGTGACGGTGACGGACCGAAGAGTATCGCGGTTGCGTATCCGTTCGAGAACCATAGGCTCAGGGTGCAGGCCAGGATTAATCTCCTGTACATTGTGTCGTCCCCTTAAGTTGGCCGCTATTCGGCAAGATGGCTAATCGGAACTCTCGTCCCGCCAGCGCACAGGGCAATGAGCCGTGCCCCGACCGCCGCTTCTAACATCATCGGGCGAGCCGAGCAACCCCGGACTACGAAATGTCGCCTCGCCCCTGATCGTTCCCTCACCCCAACCCTCTCCCAGAGGGCGAGGGAGCGAATGCGCTGCGCGGATTTCATCATAAGAGGGGCGGCCCTCGATGCGGCGTCAGCTTGAATGAAAGCCCCCCGGCAATTGGGTTGATACTGTCTTTGTTGAGTGGGCGAAAGGGCTTTTCTAGTTTTCAGGGGATGGGGCCTCCACGCGATGCGCGCTTGGCGCGGGCTCGGACTGAGCCTCCCAGTACAGCGGGCCCATTTGCAGGCCGAGCAGTGCCTGCCGGAGCGTCACCAGGTCTGCAGTCAAGTCCTCGAGATGACCCGGCTCGAAGCAGGGCGCTATGGCGTTGCCGTGCTCGGCGAGTGCGTGCAGGAGCGTCAGCGCGGCCCGATCGATCTCGTCAATGGATGCATGCATTGGCACTAGCCGAATTTGTAGGCGACACCGTAGCCGCCGCGTGGCAAGGCCCAGCCGACGTTGAGGAACGGGCAGCCGACACGGCAGCTGCCGCACTCAACGCAGGCCTGGTAGCCGACGATGACACGGCCCTGCCGATCCAGCCGGTAGACGCCGACTGGACAGAATGCAAGGCATGGCTTCGCCTGACAGCCGGCGCAGACAGCATGGTCTTTGATCCACAAGTGCGCGAACCCATCATCGACATAGTATTTGACCGACGAAACCAACTCGTCGACGTCGACGGGCCGCAGGCTGGCCTGCACATCGGTGGATAACTCACGGTGCTTGCGCTTGCTCATCCTCGCATGCCTCGCAGGAGCTTCATCATATCGTGGGCGACGCCAAAAAAGGAGCGGCGTGCCCGCAACAATCCCAGGATCTCGTGCTCCATCTCGCGCTTAGGGATCCCGTGCGCCGTGAAGTAGCGGCGCGCGGCGTCATTGATGAAATTGGCGTAGATGCCCAGGAAGTCCGGTGTGCTGTCGAGAAAGTCCGTCATGCCGCGGTATTGCTTCAGGTCCTTCAACACAAAGCTCTCCTCGAGTCTGCGTCGGTAGGCGCGCAGCAAACGGGCGGAGAAATCCTGTTTGCGGTGCGCCTCCAGGGCCGTCTCTCCCGCTATGCGTCCGGCGGTCATCGCTAGGTTGGTGCCCTCACGGTGGAGCACGTCGACCATACAGGCCGCGTCACCGGCCACGAGCACCCCGTCGGCGACAATCTCGGGCATTCGATCGTAGCCCTGCTCAGGGATCAGATGGGCGCCATACTCGAGTGTGGCCCCTCCGGCCAGATAGGGCCGCACCACAGGATGGGCCTTGAAGCGTGCCAGCACCTCGTAAGGCCTTAGGTTGTGGTAGACGAGCTCCTCCAAGAGCAGGCCGACCCCAATGGAGATGGCCTTAGCGTCCGTGTAGATGAACGCGGCGCCGGGCAGGCCCAGCGTGGCGTCGCCGAAGATGTCAATCGCTGTGCCCTCGTGAGGTCCGGCGAGGCCGAATCGCGCCTCGATCTCCGCCGTTGGCAAGCCGATGACCTCCTTCACCGAGAGCGCGATATAACGTGGCGGCAGATCGCCTTTTGCGAGACCGAGCCGCTGCGTGAGGAGGTTGTTGACGCCTTCGGCAATGACGATGATCGGGGCATCCACCTCGCCCTCCGGTCGGTCGGTCGTGACGCCGAGCGCGCGCCCCTTGCCGTCGCGCCGGATCTCCGTGACCGTCGTCTTCGGGATCAGCAGCACGCCGGCCGCGCTGGCCTGATCGGCGAGCCAGGCATCGAAGCGCGCGCGCAGGGCCGTATAGGCCTCGGCCGGCTCCGTCTTGTAAAGCTCGCTCTTGTGTAGAAAACGCACCGCGCTGTCCGGCGACAGCAGCCAATAGCCCTGCTCCGTCACAGGTCGCTCGAACGGGGGCTTGCGCTCCCAATACCCGGGCAGGATCTCGGCGAGCGCATGAGTATAGAGTACGCCGCCGAACAGGTTCTTGGCGCCGGCGAAACGGCCCCGTTCGATCAGCACGACATCCAGACCGCCCTTGGCCATCGTCAGTGCGGCGGCCATGCCGGCCGGCCCGCCGCCGACGACGATGGCGTCGAAGTGCGGGTTAGCGGCCATCTCGGGCCCCCTCCCGCGTCCCCGTGAGCTGATCGATCAACTCAGGGATGACCTCGTAGAGGTCGCCGACGATGCCAAGGTCGGCGACCTGGAAGATGGGTGCCTGGGGATCGCTATTGATCGCAAGGATGAACCCCGAGCCGCTCATCCCGACGCGGTGTTGCACGGCGCCGGAGATGCCAGCGGCGACATAGAGCTTCGGGCGCACCGTCTTACCCGTTTGCCCGACCTGATGCTCCAGCGAGATCCAGCCGGCGTCCACCAGGGGCCGCGATACCGCCACCACGCCGCCCAGTGCCTGGGCCAGCTCCTTAAGGAGTGCCAGGCCGTCGGGACTGCCGAGGCCGCGGCCGCCGGCGACGATCACATCGGCGTGTTCCAGATTGAGCGCGTCACGGGCGGGAATCAGGCGCAGTCGGCGAACGGCAACGTCGCCTTCCGCGAGATCCAGCGTCGCGGGCACGATATCACCCGCAGCCCCGCTCAGCGGCTCGGGCATCGGCAGGACGCGCGGCCGCACCGTCGCCATTTGCGGGCGATGATGACGACACAGGATGGTGGCCATCAGATTGCCGCCGAACGTCGGTCGGGTTGCGGCGAGGACCTGGAGCTTGGGGTCGATCGACAGCTCGGTGCAGTCTGCTGTGAGCCCCGTCTCGACGCGGGTTGCGATCGCGCTGGCCAGGTCCCGGCCGAGGCTCGTGGCGCCGACGAGAAAGATCTCCGGGCGGTAGGTCTGCACGAGCCGGCTGATGCCGACGGCATAGGGCAGATTGCGATAGAGCGCGAGCACGGGATCATCGATCAGGTGCACGCGGCGCGCGCCATAGCGCATCGCCTCGCGCGCGAGCGGCTTGATCTGGTGACCCAGGAGGACACCTTCGACGACCGCCTGCTGTGGATCGAGCTCGGCCGCTAGCCGGCCTGCCGCCCCCAGCAGCTCCCAGGCAACCGGATGGACGGTCCCCTCCTGTTGCTCGATAAGCACCCAGATACGGCGTGCGTTGGCGTCTGGCTCGCCGGTCATCGTCGGACTCCAGCGCCGTGCCCCGGGCGCTCCTCGGCCGCGAGCAGTCCCTGCGCACGCAGCCTCTCAAGCGTGCGACCGATCGCCACCGTCACTCCGACCTCTGCCGCATCGATCTGCTCGCCGGGCGCCTTGACCGGCGGCGTGAAGGCCCTGGCGACGACGGTCGGTGAGCCCTTGATTCCGATCTTCGCGCCGTCGAAATGCACGGGGGTCGCGGCATCCCAGACCTCCGGGCGGTAGCGCGCGGCGCGGATCAGGTTGGGTAACGGGGCCCGTGCGACCCGTGCGATCTCATTCTCTACGGTGAGCAGCGCTGGCAGGGAGGTCTCGAGCACCTCGATGCCGCGCTCGATGCGCCGATGCACGATCGCCGTGCGGGCCGCGGGATCGAAGGCCTCGATCTCGACGGCATAGGTGATCAGCGGCACCTTGAGCCGCGTGGCCACCCCCGGGCCGACCTGTCCCGTATCGCCGTCGATGGCCTGCTTGCCGAACAGGAGCAGGTCGACGGGGCCTTCGCCCTGAAGGGCTTCGATGACTCCCGCGAGGACATAGGAGGTGGCGAGCGTATCGGCCGCGCCGAACTTGCGGTCACAGATCAGAATCGCTCGATCAACGCCTTGCTCGATGCATTCGGTGAGCGCCTCGGCGGCCTTCGGCGGGCCCATCGTGAGCGCGGTCACCTGCCCTTGGAACCGCTCTTTGAGCCGCACCGCCATCTCGACCGCATGCACGTCGTAGGGGTTGACGATCGCCGGCACCCCTTCCCGGATCAGCGTGCCGGTCTCGGGATTGATCCGCACGTTGCTCGTATCCGGCACTTGCTTGATGGCGACCACGACGTGCATGTATTGGCTCCTGCCTTTCAGCGGGCCTCGGAGAGGTGGAGAAGCGAGCGCGCCCTCGGTTCGAAGATGGCTTCGCGACGTGCGCGCGGCAAGCTGATTCAGGGCTTTTGGTGACGCATCGCAATTCATCGGCCGCCCTTCGTCAGCGCCGACGTCGGTCTCATCGCGCCGCTCTTGGAGGACCTGATCGACGATGCCCTAAGCTATGCGCCTAACGATCATGGGACGAGGCGAGCCACCCCAGATGATGAAAGGTGGCCTCGCCCCTGATCGTTCCCTCACCCCAACCCTCTCCCAGAGGGCGAGGGAGCGAACGTGCTTCGCGAATTTCATGGTAAAGCTGGCTCGGTGCGGGTCAGCACCTGCGTGTAGGTGCCGGACGATGGCCGTGCACGCTAAGGATACGGGCAGAGGCATCGCGCAGGCCGATCTGCCGCGAAGCCTCTGCGGCTATGTGCCGCCCGGAACGGACCCAGGCGATGAGCAACGCCAGGGAAACAGGAACGATTGCCCAGGTCGGAGAGGGGTACGCCCGTGGACGAGGAACAGTCTTACGTCGACGCAGCTCCTGCGAAGAGGATCCGGATAGAGGCCGACGACCGGGAAGCCAGGAGCCAAGTGGTTAGCGCCTTGCGAGCGGACGACAGTGTCGAGGTGCGGCTCGTACGTCTGCCGGTTGGCGACTACCTCATCGATCAGCGGATCCTCGTGGAGCGCAAGACGCTGATTGATCTTACGCTGTCGATCGCCGACGGGCGGCTCTTTAGCCAGGCGCGCCGGCTGGCGGCGGCAGCCCAGATGAGCCTCGTCGTGTTGGAAGGCACTGCCAAGGATCTGGCCAGTGTCCAGATGCGCCGCGAGGCCGTTCAGGGGGCTCTGGTCAGCCTGACTTTGTTCTTCGGCGTTCCGCTGCTGCGCGCCCGCGACGCGGCCGAAACGGCAAGGCTGATCCTTTTCGCAGCGCGGCAAGGCCAACGAATTGAGACCGGTGCCTGGCCCCGCAAAGGGTGTCGCCCGCGGGGCAAGCGCCGCGTGCAGTGCAACATCCTGCAGGGCTTGCCCGGCATCGGCGCGGCGCGGGCCGAACGCCTGCTCGAGCAGTTCGGCAGTGTCGCAGCCGTCGTCAACGCCGATGCCGACCAGCTCGCCGAGACGCCTGGGATTGGTCCGTCCCTCGCCAAAGCGATCCGTTGGGCCGTGCAGGAATCGGCTGGCTCTTATCTCACCACCCAGATGGGAGGTAGGTCTTGCGATCAGATGCGCGAAGCACATTCGCTCCCTCGCCCTCTGGGAGAGGGTTGGGGCGAGGGAACGATCTGGGGCGAGGCGACATGTCATCCTCTGGGATGGCGCGCCTCGCCCTACGATGGTTAGCCTTCGCGGACGGGAGCTTGCGGTGTCGCGCCGCCCTTATCGCAGGATCTCGATGATCCGCGGGACCGAGCGCAGCTCGCCGAGTCGGACCAGGAGCAGCGAGAGGCGAAGCCAGATGCCCGGCGATTCGATCAACCGGCTGAGGTGCGCGATACGTCTGTCCATGTCGGCGAGCTTGGCGGGACGCGCCTCGGGGGCAGCCGCTGTGTACTCCTGCGCCAGCCTCCAGGCCGCGCCCCGTGATTGCTCGATCCCGAACCTGGCCAGCCATTCGTCGAGTCCGCCGGCGGCCAGGTCTAGCCAGCGCAGCAGTGGCCAGACTTCCCCGAGCTCGTCCTGCACCTGATCGACCATCGCGATCAGCAGCCCGTTGATCGCATCGAAGTCGTTCTTCAATGCCGGGAGATCTTGGAAATCGACCGTCTCGGCCGCAGCGATGCCGAGGTCGAGGTCGATGTGCGCGTTGATGCCGAGGAGAAGATGCTGCACGACGGTCAGGTGCCATTTCTCGGTCGCGTCGAACGCGATGCGCCAGACACTGGTCGTCGCGCGGCCAGCATGGTAGGCCTCGAAGGCCTCGAGATAACGATTGGCAAAGATGACGTCGAACCGCTCGAGGCGCGGGTTGTCCTCGAACTCGTTGGCCAGAAAGCCGTCTTTGATGCGCTGCGTGACCTTGCGGTAGAGTGCTGGGAAGTAGCCTTGGCGGCTACCCGCGACCTTGGCCCAGGCGACAATGCGGTCCAATGACGCGAGCACGCCATCGATGTCCGTGGCGATCAGACCGGTGGGTGGCGCCGTGCTCATCTGACTTGCCTCCGCAGAAGATGGCCTCACCGATGAATCTATCAGATTGTTGTGTCCGTCAGCTAAGCCATTATTGCAGGAAGAGTCGATAACAGGACAGCCAGATGACGGAACGATGATCTATTCACAGGGCCTGTGGATAAGCCTGGGGACAAGTCTCCGCCGATTGCTGTAACCCAGCATTCATATGACAGTTTCTTTAGAATGACCAGTTTCTGCACGATCTCAATTTCTCTTTGGGAAACAGCGAACTAAATTAGTTGCTGAATTACGATAATGAGACTCGCCTTGACAGGCAAAGGCCAGTCAGGGTGGCCGTTCACGTCTGTGTGTAACTCGGCGGCTCCGTCACGCAACTGTAATGATCGCCCGGAGCTTGATTCCTCGGACAAGGCCGGCCGTCCTGTGGACACGGCCGCGCCCTTCGTCTACCGTTGATTGGGTCCAATGAGCTTGTCAACGCGCTGGGCCTGGTGCAGCGGTGTCGTGCCCAGGCGCTTCCTGCGCCTACACGATCGTGGGGCGAGGCGAGCCACATCACATGCTGACATGTCGTCTCGCCCCGGATCGTTCCCTCACCCCAACCCTCTCCCAGAGGGCGACGGAGCGAACCTGCTGCGTGGATCTCACTGCAAGGGTCTGGGGGATTTGGCTTCTGGTTGCCGGGCTGGTGGGCTGCACCGGCGATGCGGATCGGTTCGGCGCGTCGGGCTGGCACGGCGAGATCACCGATTGTATCGCCCCGGCAAGGTCGGCCTCGGGCGACATCCGGCGCCATCGTGCCGAGATCGAGCGGGCACCCCTGTGCTATCGCCGCCAAGAGGTCCACGAGTGGCCTTACCATTGGGTGTTTCATGTCCTGGAGCACCGCGAGGCGGCGGACGGGCCCTTCTGGGTGCTGCCGCATGATGACGAGGACACCGCCTTCGACGCCGCGCTGCAGGCGGTGCTGACTTACGGCGGTGGCCTGCTTGCTGTCGACAGCGGTGGTCGGCGGCACTTTCGCGGTCAGGATCCGAATCGCAATTTCAGCTCCAGCACAGCCGAGGCGGCGCTATGCATCGCGCAGGAGCACCCGGCGCCGGGCTACACCGCCTCAATCCTCGCGCATTACCGCGGCCGTCGTGGCCCCTATCTAGCGATGCACAATAATCACAACGGCTGGGATGGCAACGGTGGGCGCGGCACCATCTCGCTGCATCGGGCGAGCCCGGTGCTCTGCGGCTTCCCGGCCGCCGCGGCACTCGGGCCGCTGCGCGACGAGGACAATCTGGTGATGCTCGCCGGTCGGCAGCCGCTCTATGCCGACCCGGCGGTCAAGCAGCGCATTGCCGCCCTGAATGCCGCCGGCCTCAATGTGCTCTTCAAGCAGGTGACCGAGCGCACCTTCGACTGCTCGCTCTCGGACTATCTGGCACGCCACCGGCTCGGGGACTACTACAACATCGAGGCCGAGCACGGGCAGCTCGCGGCGCAAAATGCGATGGTCGACCGGCTGATGGCGCTGCTCGGCATCGCGCCGCTGCGCAGCGCGAGCCCGGGCCCGTTCCTCGAGTGATGGCCGGCGAGCCCTGGCTACCCGATGGCCCCCCGTATCGCCATGTCCCTCTACTCGGTCCCCACGGGGCTGGTGCTGGGCATCGGACTCGCGCTGGTCTGGCCGTCCGGCGCTGCCTACGTCGGTTGGCTGGGCGAGATCTTCCTCTCGTTACTCAAGGTGCTGATCCTGCCCTTGATCCTGTGCTCAGTGTATGCGGCGCTGGCCAGTGGCCGCGATGTCGCCCGGCTCGGTGCCTTGACGCTCGCGCTCTATCTCGTGACCTCGGCGTTTGCCGCCGCGGGCGGGGCCTCACTTGGCACCTGGCTGGCGCGCGGTGCCGAGCCCGGTACGATGGATCTGGGACATGCGGAGCCGGCTGGTGCCATTGGCTATAGCTTCGATCATCTGATCGCGCATTTCGTGCCGGCCAATCTCTTCGCCTCGCTGGCCCAGGGCAACATCCTTCACGTTGTGGTGATCGCGCTCTTCGCGGCGCTGGCGGCCCGCCGGCTGCACTCGCGGCACCGCGCGCGGCTCGCCGATGCCGCCGATGCGCTCAACGCCCTCCTGATGCAGATGCTGGCGATCCTGCTCAGGCTCGCACCGCTCGGTGTCGCGGCGCTCGTCTACGCGAGCCTAGCGGGGATGGACTGGGCGGCCGTGCTCGCGCTCCGGCCCTTCGTGTGGGCGGTGCTGCTGGCCGCGATCCTGCATGCCGGGCTGGTCCTGCCGCTTCTGCTGGTCATCGGGAGCGGACGCTCGCCGTGGCGATTCCTCGGTCAGGTGCGCGCCGCGCTGGCGACGGCGTTGGCGACGGCCTCGAGCTCCGCAACCTATCCGGTCTCCAAGCAAGTCTTGGAGCAGCAGGCCGGTGTGAGCCCCAGGACCACCAGCTTCACGCTGCCGCTCGGCGCGACGCTGAACATGGACGGCTCGGCGCTCTATCAGGCCATCCTGCTGATCTTCATGGCCAAGCTTGCCGGTGCCGAGGTCGACCCGCTGCAGGCGCTGTTGATCGTGCTGCTGACGATGGCCTCGTCGGCCGGCACCGCCGGCATCCCCGCCGGCGGTGTTGCGATGATGGCCTTCATGCTCGATCTGCTCGGCTTGCCGCAAACATACCTGGCGTTGTATCTGGTCGTCGATCGCTTCTTCGACTATCCGATCACGGCACTCAACGTCTGGGGTGACCTGGTGGTGGCAGCAGTGGTCGATGCCCGCGTCACGGCCGACGAACGCCCGCATAAGCTCGGTTGAAGGGCCGGACGCACGTCCGGTGCGTGCCCGGAGCGCGACCAGTCGGCCGCACCCGGTGACCGGTCACGGGGTCAAGCGCCGAGGGCGACGCGCAGATCCGCCTCGGCCATCGCACCGGTCAGACGCAGGTCGTAACGCTGCCGTAAGAGCTCGAAGACCCGCGGAGTGATGAACGCGGGCGGCTGCGGACCGAGCGTAATGCCCCGAACGCCGAGGTGCAGTAACGTCAGCAGGACCGCCACTGCCTTCTGCTCGAACCAGCTGATGACGAGCGTCAACGGCAGGTCGTTGATACCGCAATCGAAGGCCTCCGCAAGGGCGGTGGCGACGGCGATGGCGCCGTAGGCGTCGTTGCATTGGCCCATGTCCATCAGCCGCGGCAGGCCGAGGTGCGTGCCATAGTCGTGGTCGCGGATGCGGAATTTGCCGCAGCCAAGCGTCAAGATAAAGGAGTCCGGTGGCGTTGCGAGCGCATAGTCGGTGAAGTAGTTGCGGCCCTTTTCCGCGCCGTCGCAGCCGCCGATGACGAAGAAGCGGCTGATCCGACCGGCCCGGACCGCGTCGACGATGGTCTGGGCCTGCTCCAACAGGACGCTGCGGTGAAATCCCACCGTCGATTCCCTGACAAGGCGCTCTGGACATGGCTCAGCGGCCAATGCGGCGGCGATGACCGGGGCGAAATCTCCGGCGGCGAGCCGCTGTCCACCGGGGACCGCGACGGCATTGGTCGTGAACAGCCGGCCGCGATAGCTTTCCGGCGGGATCAGGACGCAGTTCGTAGTGCCGACGATGGGCCCTGGAAAGGCTGCAAATTCCTTCCGTTGCTCTTGCCAGGCGCCGCCATAGTGGCCGGCAAGATTGGGGTGCTGCCTGAGCTTGGTGTACATGTGCGCCGGCAGCATCTCGCCATGTGTATACACGCGGATATCGGAGCCCTCGACCTGCTGCAGCAGGTGCCAGAGATCGAGCAGGTCGTGCCCCGTAATCAGGATCCCGGGGCCGGCTTGGGTACCTTCCTTCACCTGTGCCGGTGCCGGTTCGCCGAATCTCTCGATGTGCGCGCCATCGAGCATCTCCATCACGCGCAGGTTCATCTCGCCACACTTGAGGCAGTAGCCGAGCAGCGTGTCGAGGTCGAAGTTGACGTTGGTCATGGTCGCGAACAGGGCCTCCTCGATGAAGGCCGAGACCGCTTCGTCGGACTGACCGAGACGGCGGGCATGGTGGGCATAGGCCGCCATGCCTTTCAGACCGTAGAGCAAGGTCTCCTGCAAGGACTGGACGTCTTCATCTTTGCCGCAGGTGCCGGGCGAGGTCGTGCAGGCGGTCTGACGGAAGGTCTGTTCACATTGGTTGCAATACATTCAGCGTCTCCAGGGTACGACTTCTCGAAGCGATGTCCGGACAAGACCGCCGTGCGGTTGTCCAGGTCGCGCAGTGTCGGGATCCTGACCTCGGCTGCCCTTGACCGCGGTCAAATCCGGCCAACTGGTCGGCCGCTCGTGCGTCGCGCGAGCGATGGAACAGTGGCGGAAGACGACCCGTTACGGGCCTGAAGGGGACTTAACGACGCTGGGGGCCAGATGCGTTGGGCAGGCAACAAGGGTGGGCCGAGAGTGCGTATCAGATGGGTTGCCGTAGCAGCTCGTCCATGGGTCGCGGCGGCGAGATGCCGAAGCCCTGCGCATAATCGACACCGATCTCGCGCACCAGACGGAGGACCTCGGCGTCGATCACGTACTCCGCGATCGTCCGCTTGCCGAGTAAGTGTGCGATCTCATTGATCGATTTGACGACGGCATAGTCGTTCTTGTCAGCTGCGATCTTGCGCACGAACACCCCATCGATCTTGAGCCAGTCGATCGGTAGCGCCCGCAGGTACGAGTAAGATGCCTGCCCGCTGCCGAAATCATCCAGGGCGACCCGGCAGCCGAGCGCCTTGAGGTCGCGGATGATCCCGGAGCTTGCGGCGAGATCGCTGATCGCGGCGGTCTCGGTGACCTCGAAGCTCAGCCAGGACGGATCGATCGCCTTGCGCCCGATCAGGTCGCGCGCGAACTCGACAAAGGCCGCATCCCCCGCTGTCTGCCCCGACAGGTTGACGGCAAAGCCATGCAGCGCCGGCATCTGCTGGCGATGAGCCGCCATCCAATCGATCACTGTCCTGGTCACCCAGCGGTCCACGGCGCGCATGCGGTGATAGCGCTCCGCCGCTTCGATGAAGTCCAAGATCGGCAGCGCCGCCTGCGACGCACTCCTGACGCCGAGCAAGACCTCGTAGTGCGGTGCCAGGGCTGGATCCGGGAACACCGGGACGATCGGCTGACAGCGGAGATTCAGCTCGCCGCGCTCCAATGCACTGTCGACCTCGACGATCCATTGCGCCGATGCCTGTTGCCGCGCGATGACCGGGTCGTCGCCACAGTAGACATACACCTGATCGCCGCCAGCGGACTTGGCCGCTCGCAGTGCCCGTTCCGCGGCTTGCAGGATGCCACCCGCGCCAAGGCCTGAGGCGTCGAGATGCACTATGCCGATCGACGCACTCAGGGCGATGGCCTGTCCTGGCCAGTCAAAGGCCAGGCGGCGCACGGCGGCGCAGAGGCGCTCCGCAGACCGCGTGCCTTCGTCATGATCGACATCGGTCAGGAGCACAGCGAATCGGTCGGCACCGAGGTGACCGAGCGCGGCCGCGCCCGCTGTCCGTGTGAGTTGAGACCCCAGCGCCTGCAGCAGGCGGTCGCCGGTGTCATAGCCGTGGACATCGTTGACCAGGCGGAAGTGATCGATGTCGAGCAACAGCAGCGTGCCCGACCGCGTTGCGCGGCCAGGTCCCGGGATCGCCGCATCGAGCTCGCGGTGGAACTGTCGCCGGTCGACCAGTCCGGTGGCCGAAGCGGCCCCTGCCCGGCGAGCGAGCCCCGCTTGCATCCCATCCAGCAGCCTATCGATGGCCTGATCGCTGACGGGCCGGCCGTCGACGGCCTGCAGCTCGATGCGCTGTCGGTGTAGGCCGAGCGCCAGCTCGCGCAGGCCGACCTCGCGTGAGGTCAGGCCCTGGTGATCCACTAGCGTAAAGCGTTTGCCGTCGTCGTGGGCCCAGGCGATGCGGAGGTCCTGCCGACCCGCGGGCTGATCGAGCAGCCGCAGCCGGTCTCCGATCCGGAGTGATGCGCACCGCTCCACAGACCACGCCCAGGTCTCCGCCGGAACGCCAGATGGTGGAGGGCCAGGTTGGGGGCCGTCCTGGTCGACCTCCAGCCGAGGCATCGTCACGAGCCGCCCCGCCGGCGCGTTTGGGCCATCCAACTGGCGGCGGAGCTGTGAGGCGATCGCCGCACGCCGGAAGGGATCGAGGGCGGCGTCGCTCAGCTCGGCGATGATCGACGCACAGAGCACAGCGGGCTCGAGCTGGGCGCGCGCCGGCTCGTGAGCGCGCCCGCCCAACGCACCGATCAGAGCATCGAGCAGGGCCAACAGGGTCTCGCCGCGTCCGGACGGGCCTGCCGGGCTCAGCCAGCTGCGCTCCATCATGGCGCGCCAGCCGCTGTCCAGCAGCTCCAGAATCAGCTCGGGGACCTGAGCCCCGGCGTAACGGCGATTGAGCTCTTCGGCGACCGCGATACGCGCGCGGCGGGTCCGATCGCGTGCCTGGCTGGCCTCGACGATCCGTTCGACACGTCGCTGATACCGGTGACTGGCCTCGTCAGCAAGCGCGGCGAGCGATCGGGCAACCGTTTCCAGCGCTTTGGGCTCCGGTTGGCGTTGCCGGACGGGCGCGAGCAGCTCGGCGACTCGCCGCCGCAGCGGATCGGGTCGACCACCGGTATCTGTGCTGCCGCAGAACAGCTCGAGATGTCCTAGCTTGTCGACAATGCGCAGCAGCGGGTGGTCCGCACGCTGGAAGAGCGCTTGGCTTGCGCTGGCTTCACGGACGAGCGATGCCTCGATCCAGGTCAACCAATCGGGCCGCGCCTCGGCCGTGCCGACCGCGGTACCGACGAAGCCAACGAGCTCGCGCGCCAGGTCCTCACGTTGTGAGGCCTCGCGGGTGAGACGTTCTTCGAGAGCGGCCGGATCAACCGGTGCGAGGACTGCAAGTTGTGCCTCATGTATCCCGGGGCAGCCGGCCTGGGCCCCGGGAGGCGGTGCGACCATGGCCTCCCGGCTCCTCGCGGCGATTGGCGCGGTCGACTCGGATTGGCTCGTGCCCGTGCGCGATGAGTCTGCCCCAGCGGGCTGCCGGCACTGGCCGCCCATATCGCGCTGGTCGCAGCCTGGCGGCGCCCGCGGGACCTCCAGGTCATCGAGCCTCTGGTCGAGGTCCCGGTACAGCTCGGGCAGTTGGTCACCGAGCAGCTCGGCAGCGCGGTCGAAGAGCGCACGACGGGCTATCGCCCCGAGGCCCAGCTGCGTGGCTACGGCCCGCAGCGCAACGGTGAAGGCCTGCGGCTCGAAAGGCACGCCAGCCCGTCCGGTGCCGCCGTGCAGCGCCGCCAGTCGCGCCCCGATTCTCGAGAGCTCCAGGCTGAACCGCTGCTCGAGGAGCGTCGCCACACGCGAGGCCTCGAGCCAGCACTCGAATTCGTCCGGATCGACCAGCCTTAGCTCGCCGTGCGACCCTTCCCGGGCGGGTCCGTCAGGCCGCTCGATGAGCGCTTGCTCGAACGCGGACGCGGGATTAGAGTGGCTGTGTAGTAGGCCTTCGAGCAGGCCCAGGTCGTCGAGCAGCTCCTGGTGCGCGTTGTGCGACGGCGCTGCAGCCGCGCGGCTGAGCAGATCGGCGGTCGTCCTCGCCAACAGCTCTGGGACCACACCCGCCAGCGCCTTGCGGGCCATTTCACGCGCGCCGGTCAGGGCGCGCTCGGTGCCTCCGCGAGGTCGCTCCGATCGCGTGCACTGGCCGCCCTTGGCGAGCTGGTCGTGCGTCCTCAGCGCGGCGATGAGCGCCGGGGAGGTCTTCGCAAAGGCGACTCCAAGGTAATCGTCTCGGGTCCAGGCGACCCGGACCAGCAGGGTGGCAGGGCGTATGCTGGAAGGGCTGCGCAGCTCGATGCGGACCCGGACCCGTTGGCCGATCCGGGGCGTCCTGGCCTCCGTGGCGGTGTGCGCAAGCTTGAGGAGCAGGCCGCCGTCGCAGTAGTCGCACACGAGGCAGCTCTCAGGTGCCGCATTCGGTCGCTCGATTTGGCCCGCGAGTTCGATTGGATGACGCTCGAAACGACGCCGCTCCTCGTCGGCGCGCGGTTCCGCGGTCTGCAAGCCTGGCTTCCGCGTTGCCATAGGGTGGAATGTTGCGACAATCCCTCGTTGTGCTGAGCTACCGACCATCGGGCGAGGCGAGCCACCCCCAGATGATGACATGTCGTCTCGTCCCTGATCGTTCCCTCTCCCCAACCCTCTCCCAAAAGGCGAGGGAGCGAACGTGCTGCGCCGGTTTCATTGTCAGGACCGCCAGGCTCCGCCTCCAGCCGCCTGCGACCAGCTCGAGGGAATCAGCCCGTGGGCCTGAAAGAGGCGCCGGCTGGCAGGCGCAAAGATACGACGAGGCCAGATCTTGGACCGGAACGCCGTCTCAGTTCGGCGCAGGATGCAGGACGCGCGCTCTGTTCGCTGACTATCCTGGCGGCGAGTAGTCGATCGGCTCGCCCTTTGCCCAACCGCTGCGCACCAGGTGCTCGATGATCCGGCGACCCCGATGCCCCCAGATCGGATGGAGGGCCTGCCCGAGCTCGTCGGCGAGCATTTCGGCTTCGGCAGCCGGCGTGCGGCCCGACGCGCTCGCCCGCTGCAAGATCTCGTGGCAACGCCGGTAGATACCGTTCGGGTCATCCCGCCCGAGCTGCCCGCGAATCGCCGGGTCATCGGCGAAATAGCCGTACTGCTCGTTGGCGCAGTTGACGATGCCCATGCGGTTGGCAAGAAAATCGGGTATGTACAGGATGCCGCGAGCCTGCAGCGCGGCGGCGTCGCGTGCCATTTCGGCGAGCTGGTTGTTGGCCCCGCCGCAGACGATGCGAGCCTTGATCATCGGGATGGTGCTCGGGCTCAGGATCCCGCCGACGGCATTAGGCACGAGTACGTCGCAGGGTGCGGAGAAGATGCTGAGCTCGTTTGGGCCGACCTGCTGCGTTGTCAGCTGAGAGGGCGGGTAGCGGTCAGTTATGGCGCGGACGGCTCGATCGTCGATGTCGACGGCCAGGATATGTGCGACGCCGCGGCGGAGCAGCTCCTCGATCATGAAGCGCGAGACGTTGCCGAGGCCCTGCATCGCGATGGTCTTGCCGGCCAGTGCGCCGAGGCCGAGGAAGTCGAGTGCGGCCTCGATGGCCACGACCACGCCTTCGGCCGTCAGGATACTCGGGTTGCCGCTGCCGCCGAGCTCCTTAGGGATGCAGGTCGTATGACGCGTCGTGCTGTGAATCCATGCCATGTCGCCCGGCGTCGTGCCGACGTCCTCGGCCGTGACGTAACTCCCGCATAGACCGCTGACGAAGCGTCCATAGTCGCGATAGATCCTCCGACGCACGGCCGCGTCGCGATAGTCGACGTCGGATCGCCTGGCGATAATGCCCTTGCCGCCGCCCCACCAGAGCCCGGCCAGCGCGTTCTTGTGACCCATCCCGCGGCTGAGCCGCAGCCCGTCGCGCACGAGATCTTCGACCGTGTTATAGCTCCAGAAGCGGGTGCCGCCAGCACCCTGGCCACGGCGTGTCCAATGGAGATGCGCTGTCAGCAGGTGGCCGCTCTCGCGGCCAATCTCGAAGAAGGCCCCCTCGTGCTGCTGATAGTCGCGCCGATCTATCCGGAGGGCTTGGGCGATGGAATCGAGCACGGGGTGGCTCGGTTTGAGCTCACCGGTCGGCGGATCTGTGATCACATATCCCCGCCACAACCCGTTGCGGCGTAGGGCCTCTATGAGTTCGTCAGGCAATGCCGTCCAAAGATCCATTTAGATTGTGCCTCCGCTCAGTAACGTCGTGGGACCTGGAGCTCTGGCGGCAGGACCTCGCGGTCGTAATCGGGGTTGAAGACCCGGTCGGGCAGCGTGATGGCCTCGTAAGGCACCTCGTGATAGGGGATCTGCTCTAGCAGGTGATGGATGCAGTTCAAGCGTGCCCGCTTCTTGTCGTTGCCTTCGACGATGAACCACGGGGCCTCGGGGATGTTCGTGCGCTTGAAGGTCTCCTCCTTGGCCTTGGTGTAATCTTCCCACCGGACGCGGGACTGCAGATCCATCGGGCTCAGCTTCCATTGCTTCAACGGGTCATGAATGCGCATCAGGAAGCGCAGCTGCTGTTCCTCGTCCGTGATGGAGAACCAGTACTTGACAAGCCGAATGCCCGAGCGGACCAGCATTCGCTCAAATTCAGGCACGTCCTGGAAGAACTGCTCAACCTGCTCCGGGGTTGCGAAGCCCATCACGCGCTCGACTCCGGAACGGTTGTACCAGGAACGGTCGAACAAGACGATCTCACCACCCGATGGGAGATGGGGGACATACCGCTGGAAGTACCACTGGGTGCGCTCGCGCTCGCTCGGTTTGGTCAAGGCGACGACGCGGCACACCCGCGGGTTGAGCCGCTGGGTAATGCGCTTGATCACGCCGCCCTTGCCTGCCGCGTCGCGTCCCTCGAAGATGACGGCGATCTTGGCGCCTGTGTGCTCCACCCAGCCCTGCAGCTTGATCAGCTCGGCCTGCAGCCTGAGCAGGGCCTTGAAGTAGCTCGCTCGGTCGAGCGTAGACGGGTGCCGTTTCTTGTAGACCCGCCGCAGCTCCATCGATAGTGCTGGCTCGGACACCTCGAGCTCGTAGTCTTCATCCAGCGTGTCCTCCAGCTCGGCCCTCAGCCACTCCATGGTGTCAAGGTCCTCGTCGTCAATGCTCATCGTCATCTGCTCCGCTCTTGACTGGGGTTAGATCTTGCCGGAGATCGCTCGGGATGCATCGCGAGCGCTGTCGAATTAACGCCTCTCGGCCCACCAAGTGCCAACCGACTCTACCACTGGTACGGCGGCCGATCATGACGCTTTCATGTCCGAAGCCTTGGCCGCATGGCGATGAGACACGTGCGCTCACGCCGCGAGAGGAGCTGGTCTCGCTTGTGAAGACACAGGCCGGGCAAGGTATCCCACTGGGTATGCTAAGCTCGTGCACCGATTTGCCAGCTAACATGGAGACGCATGATGTCCAAAGTCCTGCTCAGAACCACCCTCGGCACGCTGACCGTTGCGCTGGCGACGGGTGTCGCCGCGCAGTTCACGCCGCAGGAGCTGATGCCGCTTGAGGAGCTGATCCAGTATCGCCAGGCGGGATATCGGTTCATGCAGTGGAACATGGGCAAGATCAAGGTCAGCCTGAACCGCGACTACAACAAGGAGCAGGTGGCAGCGGCCGCGAACGCGATCGCGGCAATCGCCAATTCAGGTATGGGGGCCCTTTACCTACCGGGGACGGAGAAGGACATCGGTGACGTCGAGACGCGGGTCAAGCCAGCCTTTTTCAAGGACCCTGACCAGGTGGCCACCCTCGCGCGGGACTTTATCGCCAAGGCCGACCAGTTGAAGGCGGTTGCGGCAGAAGGAGATCAACAAGCGGTCTACACGGCCTTTGGCGAGGTCGCTGAGGCGTGCAAGGCCTGTCACGACAAGTACCGCGAGGATTGAGCGTCTTCGTGCCGCCGCCACGCGGCGGCCGTTGCCGTTATCCGGGCGCTGGCCCTTGGCGATCGCCCGGATCAGCATGCTCGCGCGCCAACCTAACGATCATGGGGCGAGGCGAGCCACCCCAGATCGTTCCCTCACCCCAACCCTCTCCCAGAGGGCGAGGGAGCGAACGTGCTTC
>CAZOWL010000022.1:0-47436 GCA_964583605.1 uncultured Chromatiaceae bacterium
GATCAACCCACACCAGCTCATCTACCACCTGCCCAAGCCGCGACCGGATGGGCGCTGTTAATGACCGCGGCGCGCGACGCCGGGGTGTCGGCGGTCATGAAGGGCGTCGGGCAGCGCTACGCCCAGCACGTCAACCGCACCTGCCAGCGCACCGGGGCCTGTTCGAGGGCCGCTTCCGGTCCTCGCTGATCTAGGCCGACGGCTCCCTGCTGGCCTGCCAGCGCTAGATCGAGCTCAATCCGATTGCGCGAGCCCTTCGATGTCACCACCTTCTGGCTGGACGGCGCCTTGACCATCCACGCAACACGGCAAGGCAAATGGATTTTGTCGTAAACGTCGATGTTGACGATCTGGCCAAGGCAGTCCGATTCTATAGCGATGCGCTCGGGCTAACGATCATGGGGCGAGCCGACCCACCCCGGACGATGAAATGTCGCCTCGCCCCTGATCGTTCCCTCACCCCAACCCTCTCCCAGAGGGCGAGGGAGCGAAGGTGCTGCGCGGATTTCATTGTAAGCGTTGGCCACCGCTTCGGCGCCGTTGGAGTAGAAATGCTAGGAAGCGCTACGCCCATCTATCTGCTCGCCAAGGCGGCCGGCACACCCGCGTCCGGTGCGACGTCCGACGCGCGTCACTATGAGCGCCAGTGGACCCCGATCCATCTGGACTTTGTCGTAACGGAAAGCTTCAAGCCGGGCAGCGGACATTCACCTTGTATCTAGTACCCTGTTTCACCTTATCTTGCGAGCATGCAAGATAAGGTGAAACAGGGTACTAGGTCGCGAGCGTTTCTTGAGGGCGGTATCCCGATGCAACAACTCACTTCCGAAGGCCAGCGGATCGTCAACGATCTCTCGCAACGTCACGGCTTTGGTCCAGAGGCCGTGACCCACATGCTGTTTGCCGTGCTCAACGGCAACGGCTCCATGGCGCAGTTCGATCATCCCGAGTTTGCCGGTTCCGGCCAGTGGATGCAGGGCGGAATGCTGATGCTCGGGGACATGTTCAACCATGCGCTCAAGGCACGCGTCGACGCCCTGTGCTGGGAGATCTCCCGCATCCTCACCAACCAGCCGGGTCTGCTGCGCGGCGGCAGCTTCCAGTCCCAGAGCCAGAGCGGTGCTGGACAGCAGAGCCAGGGCGCCGGAGCGCCCATCGGCACCTCGAGCCTGTTTGTGCCGGACCCCACGACACACTGGTGGCCTCGGGAACTTGGCACCCCCAGCGCCACAGGCAGTCAGAACAATGTCCGCTACGCCTACTTCCCTAGCACCCATAGGCTTGCCGTCGAGACCAACGGACAGGTCTGGGTCTACGACACTCTTGATCATCAGATTGGCGGCTTCTCCCAGCAGCAGGGCATGGGCGGGTCGATCCTGTTCACGAGCCAGTACGGCACCGTGAATCTGGCGAGCCTGCCGATCATCTCGATCGATGGTCAACCGACGGTCACCTCCCGGCCAAAGAGTCCGCCGGCCGCCGACGCGCCCGAGACCGACGTCTTTGCCACCATTGAGCGCCTTGCGGACCTGCGCGCCAAGGGCATCCTCAGCGACGAGGAGTTCAACCAAAAGAAGGCGGAGCTACTCAGTCGTTTATGAGGCCGCCCGCCGGTTGCGCTCTCCGCTTCGCCATTGCGTCACCATTTCACGCGCCGGCCTTGATCACAAGTCCGGTCAACGGGGATGGTCCGCACTCACCCCGACGACCGCCCCGGGTACCCTTTCGGATACGCCAACACCAGCCGCTGCGCCTATGCCAATTCCCGCTCGACAGGGTGGACGAGGCCCCATGCCGTGCACTATTCGCACAGCGCTCAAGCCCGGCGCCGTCGGGATCGGTTCTGCGAGGGAAATTGGGCCGAGGGAAGTTGAGCTAGGCTCAATTAGCTCAACTTGCCGGTGTGCCCTTCGATAAGTGGTGAAAGAGGTCCTTCCGCTCGTATCCTGGCGAGGTGATCTCGCAGACCCAATCCGGCAGGATATCCATGATCCCGGTGAGCCTGCGAGGCAGAGGAAATTGACGCGGCCCGAGAAGGCCTTTTTGGCCAGACGCCGACGGCTGTTGCGTTTCTGGCCCTACGCCGGCGCCTTCGCCGGTCTCGCGTGGTTGGGATTGGTGGCATGGCTAGGGCTGTTCGTTCCGCTGCTGGTGAGCCCGTTTGAAGTGCAGCAGCGTCTTCAGGCGGATAAGCTCGCCGAGGACTCCGCTGCGCTGATGGCAGTGATGCTGCCTGTCATCATCGACCTGTGTCTGCTGCTCACGCTCGTGGTCATCGCATTCAGCGCGGTCGCGCTGAACACCGAGCGTAAATACCTCGACATCCTCCGCGCAGCGGGCTATGACGAGACCGACGACAACAACCCATGACAACGATCGATAACTGACGTCTTGCGGAGAAGGGAGGTCGGAGACCACAGGGTGAATCGTAGAAGTTCGTGACGAAGCGAGTAGAGTCCCGTCTCGTCCCAGAACGTGCGTTTCTCATGCTGGAAACCGAACTGTGTCAGGGTGCGATTGTACGCGCCGCTGAATGCCAGTGCCGTTCGGAAGAGGTCGGTATGGATCAGGAGGTTCGTCGCCGAGAAGGCCCCGTAACTATGGCCGCCGACAGCGATCCGGCCATGCTCGGCGATGCCGTTGTCGATGAGAAACTCGACGGCGGCTTGCGCGTTCGCGGCCAGCTGCGGGAGGGACTCGTCGCTCGGCTCCTCGGCGTCGCCGACGATCGGCATCGTTGGGTGCAGCATTAAACCATAACCGGCGAGGACAACTGCCAGCGGCGAGGCCCCTCGGACATGGTGATAGCGAAACGGCTTGACATCGAGCTGGCCCGCAAGCTCCGGATCGTCGAACTCGCCCGGATAGATCCACAACAAGGTCGGGAGAGGCTGGTCGCTGCGCCGCTCGGCAGGTAGGTAGAGCGTCGCGCTCAGCTGCACGCCGTCCTCGCGCGCATAGCGCACCAGCTGCCTCGTCACCGCGCGGAGCTCCGGGTAAGGGCTGTCCAGATGCGACAGGGCGACACGCTCGTCGCGCGTGACGCGGGAGAGATTCGGCGGTTCGGTGGCCGACTGGCGAGATGTGAGTAGGGTCGGGCCGCTCGGGTCGAGGACGGGTTGCAAAAGCATTGCATGGCTAGGTCCTCTTCGGCGCGGAGCTTCGGCTCGGCAATGGTGGCCCCTTGTCGAGCAGCAAGAATGCTGCCGCACACAGGCACCGCGAACGCGCATCTGGGATCCCGGTCGCGTCAAGGCGATAGCGGGAATCGCATCACTGAAGCGCGCGGGGCTCCGAGACGGCTCTACGATATCCCGGAGTAGCCACGATTTACCGGAGCCGTGAATCCCACCGAGGGTCGTTCAGAACGCCCACCGCAGCCCGATCGTGAAGACATCAACGACCGGGGGAGCTGAGCCAGTTGAGGCCGACGGGCGGAGGGATAGGCGATTAGAGTCCGCCACCCCAGCGATGCTGCCAGGCGATGCCGACCAGGTCGAAATTGTTGCCGGTGCGTGCCGAGACACCGCTGCGGGCGTAGAGCTTGATGGATCGGTGGGCATCAACTGGCAATGCCAGCGTGGCACCGAGGCGCCAGTTTCGCTGCCGGCTGTCATCCGGCGTGTCGTTGACCTCGGTGCGCCCGCCGCTGAAGTAGATGGCATCAAGCGAGCCCCAGATGCCCTGATCGAAGCGGTAGATCGCGCGCGCCTGCGCGGAGTAGAGAGGATCTTGCGAGCGTCGCTTGCCGCCGAAGAAGTTGTCGTGATCGGCGAGCAAAGTTGCGGCAGCGCTGGCCTCGAGGGTCCAACGCCCAAGCGCCTGGGAGAGGCCCAGCTCGGGCTTGACCGACCAGCGGTTAGTGCCGATGTTGACCAGCCGCGAGGGGTCGTACTGGCCCCAAGGCGCAGAGACCTGGATGCTCCCGCCGATAATCAGATCCTGCGGGTAAGACCTGAGCTCATCGAGCCTGGGCGCCGGGCCGCCGTAGAAATTGATGGAGAATCGCAACCTGGGGTCGGCGAAACCGTTGACGATCCTCTCGACCGGGTCCCCGCTGTAATCGGCGGAGCCAGAGAGCCAGGTATAGGGAACAACGGCGTCGACCTTGCCGGACATCCCCCATAGATCCAGCACCCGCGCATAGCCCAACACAGCACTCGAGGTGGTGAGGTCCGGGCTCGTCAGCAGCGCCGAGGAATCGAACGCAAGACCGCCGCGCGTGTAGGCATAGCCCGCGATCAGAAAATTCACACCGACCGGGGCGTTCGAGAAGGCGCGCGGCTCGATCTCCTGTGCCGAGACGGCGGCAATGGCCAAGGCCAGTGCTCCGAGGACTGCGGTCTTCACGCGGCTTGACAAGATGGGCATTTCTCCAGAAGAGTACATACATCTCCAGAAGAGTACATCTCCAGAAGAGTACACAGGCAACGCGATGTCTGCGCTCCTGGCGGCGAGCCGCATCTGCCCTTGGAACCTGCTCAACCACGCCTGGGGCGAACAGGTCTGCTCGAACAGCCGCGAGACCCCGCACCCGCGTCGGTCATCAATGGGGCGCACGCGCCAGAGCTCTTGGAACAGAAAGGGGGGTGTTTCCAAGAAGCGCTTCCTGCTACGCTCAGCGGACGATCCCGCATCGACGAACGAGAAACCGTGTGACCTGGGGTACGTGGTTTCTGGTGTCGCTAGTTTCTTGGGCGCTCTCTTCGCCATCGCTCATCCGCCTAATGAGTCATTGGGTCTCCCATCGCTAGCGATCATGTTGACGCCCATGGCCTCGGGATGTGTGCGCTGCGGTACCGACACCCTTCCCCACCCAGCATCGCAACTCTGAGCATGCGAGCCGAGGTGGAACAGGGTTGCTAGCCGCTGCCTTTGACCTTGACCAGCTTGGCGCCGAGGTGGTGGTGAAGCAGCTTGAATACCTTCCGCTGCGCGCGCTGGTTGGCGCTGCCAGGCTCGCGGATCATGGCCAACCGGGCCTGGAAGTAGGCAAGATCAGCCTCGAGGCGGGCAACGCGGGTGCGCCGGCTTTGTGTAGGGCCTATGACTGCCCGGTTGCTATCAACGGCTCTCATCGCCAATCGATCACCAGTACGGTCGATCCGTTGGACGGTCGGCAGATCGGACCAAACCCCGGCGCTGCGGACCTCTGCGTTGTTCTGTACCTAGCCAAACCCGCCTGACAGTCGGCCGATGCGAGAATCCCCGAGCTTATCAGAATGAGTGCACATCTCGAGCGTTTCCGTCGTTCCACGGCGCTATACGGCGGGAATGCCGCCTTCATTGAAGATCTTTACGAACGCTATTTGCAGGATCCGGAGAGCATCCCGCTGACTTGGCGAGGCCACTTCGACGCGATGCACCAAGAGGCCGCCAACGAGGTGCCACACGGCCCGGTGCGGGAGAATTTTCTGCGGCTCGCGCAAGAACGCAGCGCGCGACCAGGTCGCCGCTCCGCCGAAGGTCTCGAGCCGGTTGCGGCCCAGAAGCAGGCGGCGATCCTCAGAATGATTAACGCCTACCGATATCGCGGCCATCAAGTCGCGCAGCTCGATCCCCTCGAGCTACGCGAGAGGCCGCGAGTCTTGGATTTGGATCCGCTCTACCACAACCTCGGCCCGGAAGATCTCGACATGGTCTTCCACACCGGCAGTCTCTATGCGCCGGACCGCATGACGTTGCGCGATATCCTCGCCCTGCTGCAGCGGATCTACTGTGGGGCGGTCGGCAGCGAGTACATGCACATAACGAGCACTCAGCAGAAGCGCTGGATCCAGAAGAGGCTGGAAGGCTATCGCGCACAGGCCGAGCTGCGGGCGACTGATCGGCGCTGGCTGCTTACCTTGCTGACCGCCGCGGAAGGGCTGGAGCAGTACCTGCACAATCGCTACGTCGGGCAAAAGCGATTCTCGCTCGAAGGGAGTGAGGCCCTGATCCCTCTCCTCGATGAACTCATTCAGCGGGCCGGACGGAAGGGCATCAAAGAGATCGTCATCGGGATGGCTCACCGCGGCCGGCTCAATGTGCTGACCAATATCCTTGGCAAGCCGCCACAGGAGATCTTCGACGAGTTCGAGGGCCGGGTCCACCTCAACTGGCGTGAACTGGCGGGTGATGTCAAGTATCACATGGGGTTTGCCACGGACGTCGATACGCCAGGGGGGGTCATCCATGTCGCGCTGGGCTTCAATCCTTCGCACCTCGAGATCATCGATCCGGTGATCCAAGGGTCCGTGCGCGCCCGCCAACGTCGCCGTGGCGACCGATCCGGAGACCTCGTCCTGCCGGTCCTAATCCACGGTGACGCGGCCTTTGCCGGACAGGGTGTCGTCAGCGAGACGCTTCAGCTCTCGCAGACACGCGGCTACTCCACGGGCGGCACCGTGCATATCATCGTCAATAACCAGATCGGCTTCACGACGAGCAACCCGCTTGACGCGCGCTCGACCCTATACTGCACCGATGTCGCCAAGATGGTTCAGGCCCCGGTCTTTCACGTGAATGGGGATGATCCCGAGGCCGTGATCTTTGTGACGCGCCTGGCGCTCGACTACCGCAATCAGTTCCACAAGGACGTCATTGTGGACCTGGTCTGCTATCGCCGCCTGGGCCACAACGAGGCCGACGAGCCGTCGGTGACGCAACCAGTCATGTATCGGAAGATCCGCGCGCGACCGACAGCTCGCACCCTGTACGCAAATCGCTTGATCGAATCCGGACTGCTCTCGCCGGAGGAAGCCGACGCGATGATCTTGGATTATCGCCAGTCGATCGAACAGGGAGTTGTCGTGTCACGCCCCGTGCTGTGCGGTCTCAACAATCCATACAAGGTCGACTGGCGCGGCTGCCGCGGCAACACTTGGGACCTCGAGGTCGACACCGGCGTGGCACAGGACACCCTGCGCCGCTTGAGCGAACAGATGCTCCGCCTGCCAGAAGGCTTCGAGCTGCACCCGCGTGTGGCAAAGATCTGGGCCGAGCGCCGCAATATGGGGGCCGGCGAGCAGCATGTGAACTGGGGCTTTGCCGAGAACATGGCCAACGCGACACTGCTTGATACCGGCATTCCGGTGCGACTCTCTGGCCAGGACAGCGGCCGTAGCACCTTTTTCCATCGCCACGCCGTGCTGCATGATCAGGCCACGGGACGCAGCTACACCCCGCTGCAGCACCTTGGGAGCCATCAGGCCAGCTTCGTCGCGATCGACTCCATCCTGTCCGAGGAGGCGGTTTTGGGCTTCGAATACGGCTATGCGACCGCGGAGCCCAACACGCTGACCCTATGGGAGGCCCAATTTGGCGATTTCGCGAACGGTGCCCAGGTCGTCATCGATCAATTCATCACCTCGGCGGGTACGAAATGGGGCCTCTGCTGCGGGCTGGTGATGCTGCTGCCCCACGGGCTCGAAGGACAAGGTGCCGAGCACTCCTCGGCCAGGATCGAGCGGTTCCTGCAACTCTGTGCTGACAGAAACATTCGGGTGTGCGTGCCCACCACGCCCGCCCAGATCTTTCACCTCCTGCGTCGGCAGATGCTCAGTCCGGATCGACGCCCGTTGATTATCATGACGCCGAAGAGCCTGCTGCGTCATCGCCTGGCGGTGTCGACACTCGATGAGCTGAGCGCAGGAACCTTTCAACCCGTGATCGGCGAGACGGACCCGATCGCGCCGAGCGACGTCGAGCGTGTCGTCGTGTGCAGTGGCAAGGTCTTCTATGATCTCGTAGAGGCGCGCCGTATGCGGGGGCTGAGCGATGTGGCGATCCTCCGGCTCGAGCAGCTCTATCCGTTTCCCCGGATCCCGTTCCAGCTGGCTCTCGAGCCCTTTGCGGCGGCGCAACAGGTCATTTGGTGCCAAGAGGAGGCCCAGAACCAAGGGGCGTGGGACCAGATCAAGCACCGCCTCCACGATCTGGTGCCCGATGACCGGCGCGTGTTCTACGTTGGCCGACCGACATCAGCTGCACCGGCTGTCGGCCATCGCTCCGTTCACGTAGAGCAGCAGGAGCGCTTGATCGACGAGGCCCTGACCGGCCGCATCAACCCCAGCATGAACCGACGGATCCATTGATGATGACTGAAGTGCGCGTCCCAGCGCTCCCCGAATCGGTCGCCGACGCCACCGTGCTGACCTGGCACAAAGAGCCCGGTGCGGCCGTGCAACGCGGTGAGAACCTCGTGGATCTGGAGACCGACAAAGTGGTCTTAGAGGTCCCCGCCCCTGTCGACGGCGTCTTGGCTGAGATCGGCGCCAAGGAGGGCTCCGTCGTCGGCGCCGATGTGCTGCTGGCGCGTATCGAGCCGGGTGACGGTAAGCCCCAGACCGCAGCTGCCGCGTCCGCGCCGGCCGAGCCGGCCGGTCCGCGGCCCGTTGCCGAAGCGCGACCACCAGAGGCGGCTCCGGCTCGGGCGCCTGCGCCTGCAACAGCGAACCGTCCCCCGCCCATGGCTCCCGCCGCCCGGCGCTTGATCAAGGAGATGGCGCTCGATCCCGGCGACATTCGTGGGAGTGGTCGCGACGGTCGCATCCACAAGGCCGACGTGATTGCCTATCTCGACCAGCGGGAGGCAAGTGGCCCCGCAGTCGATCCCGAGGCAGTGCCCGCTGCTGAGTCGCCCGCGAGTGGGCTGCGGGGCGAGGCCGGTCGCCCCGAACAGCGCGTACCCATGACCCGGTTGCGCGCGCGCATCGCAGAGCGATTGGTCGAGGCGCAGCGCAGCGCGGCCATCCTGACGACGTTCAACGAAGTCAACCTGCAGGCAGTCGTCGATCTGCGCCGCCGCTATCGCGATCAGTTCGAGAAGACACACGGCGTGCGTCTCGGCTTCATGTCCTTCTTCGTCAAGGCGGCCGTCGAGGCACTGCAGCGTTTTCCGGTAGTCAATGCCTCGGTCGACGACGGCGACATCATCTACCACGGCTACTACGACATAGGCATCGCCGTCAGCTCACCCCGGGGCCTTGTCGTACCGATCCTACGCAACTGCGATCAGCTATCGATGGCCGACATCGAACTCGGTGTTGCCGAGTTTGGCCGTAAAGCCAAGGACGGCACCCTGAGCTACGAGGACCTGAGCGGAGGGACCTTCTCGATCACGAACGGTGGGGTGTTCGGCTCCCTTCTTTCAACGCCGATCCTGAATCCGCCGCAGAGCGCAATCCTGGGCATGCACAAGGTCCAAGAGCGCCCCGTCGCCGAAGACGGAGCCATCGTGGTGCGGCCAATGATGTATCTCGCCTTGTCCTATGATCACCGAATTATCGACGGGCGGGACGCGGTACAATTCTTGGTCGCGATCAAAGACGGCGTCGAAGATCCCGCCAGGCTCCTGTTGCGCCTTTAGGTGATTGTCGGAAACAAACATACGAAATGGCGCCGGATTTTCGTTCGCCTGGAAGGAGCAAGCGCAAGAGCCTAGCCCAGCTAGGTGATCGCGCTCGCGACACGGTAAGGCGGGCGAAGAGACAAGTCAGACGGTCTGTCTGTTGACGGCAATCGCCTTAGTAGCCGCTCGGATTCTGCGACTGCCATCGCCAGGTATCTCGCACCATGGCCTCGATGTCGTGCTCGGCACGCCAGCCGAGCTCGGTGCTGGCGAGCGTGGGGTCGGCGTAGCAGGTGGCGACATCTCCCGGGCGGCGGGCGACGATCTCGTAGGGCACTGCGCGCCCGCTTTCCTGCTCGAACGCCCGCACCATTTCCAGCACGCTGTAGCCACGGCCGGTGCCGAGGTTATAGGTGACCACGCCAGGCCCTGTTTCCAGCCGCTCCAACGCCTTGAGGTGCCCGCGCGCCAGATCGACGACGTGAATATAGTCGCGTACGCCAGTGCCGTCCGGTGTCGGATAGTCGCTGCCAAAGACGCGCAATCTCGGCCGCTTGCCGATGGCGACTTGGGCGACATATGGCATCAGGTTGTTCGGTACACCACGCGGGTCTTCGCCGATGCGCCCGCTCGGGTGGGCGCCGACTGGGTTGAAGTAGCGCAGCAGCGCAATGTCCCAACCGGGATCGGACCGATACAGATCACGCAGGATCTCCTCGATGAACAGCTTGGAGCGCCCATAGGCGTTCGTCGCTGACAGGGGAGCGTGCTCGGCGATCGGCACGCTTGCCGGATCGCCATAGACGGTCGCCGAGGAGCTGAAGACGAGCCGTTTGACTCCGGCATCGGCCATGGCCTGACAAAGGGTCAGGGTCCCACCGACGTTGTTCGCATAGTAGGTGAGCGGGATCTCAGTCGATTCACCGACGGCCTTGAGGCCTGCAAAATGGACAACCGCGCCGATACGCTGCTCGCGCAAGACCCCCGCCAGGACAGCCGCGTCACGCAGATCCGCCTTGAGGAACGAGACATCTCGGCCGCTGATCTCGCGCACCCGGCGAAGGGATTCCTCGCTGCTATTGCAGAGATTGTCGATGACGATCACGTCGTGGCCAGCGGCCAGCAGCTCGACGCAGGTGTGACTCCCAATATAACCGGCCCCGCCGGTGACCAGTACCAGCATAATCTTCAGCTCCGCTTGTCCATCGAATAGGGCGCGCCGGCGCCGCCTCCATCGGCCAACGCTGGTGCACGGAGACGTAATCGGGTCCTGAGTCGGCGCCCGTCGGTCGGATCCAGGCTGTCGGGAAAGAGCGGAATACTAAGAAGGCGAAACCGCCCACCTCGCAGGTTGAGGACGATCAGACCGACGGAGGCGAAGGTTGAGCCTTGCAGTTGTGCCTCGAGCTCGTTGCCATCGCGGAGCCTTACCGTCCAGCTGCCGTCGGCGTTCCATATGGCTTCCCGGATCGCCCAAGGCAGACAGCGGCAGACCTGGGCAGCCACTTGGTAAGACAGGCTGGCCAGAATCACCGCGGCCAGACCGAGTCGTTCGAGCCAGGTCAGCGGCAGGGCTGCGATAATCGCCAGCGTGCCGGCGTGAAGACCAAATATCAGGCCGACCAGATGCCTCGAGCGAAGCGGGCGGATCAGCAGGGGCCTATGCGTCCTGTGGCTGGCCATGCCGTGCGCTCCGGTCCAGTTGCACAATCACCTGTTGCGGTGTCGGACCGGGCCAAGCACTTCGCCGGCCCGGCGGGTTCCGACCTGGGCCCGATCAGCTCAGCTCGTCGGCGCCGAGCTTCTGCAATAGGCCAAATGTCTTGACGAAGGGCCCGGCCATCCGGGGATCTTTGATCATCGCTTTGTAGTCGCCTGTCTTGAACTTGAGCTTGCCAGTGGCGTAGGCCGCGCCGAGCCCCATCATGCCGATTCCCTTCTCGACCCACTTCAGCCAATCGGATAGATCGGCGCGCAGGTCCCAGTCCGGGCTTTCCCCTCCGAATTCGCCAGCACGCACGCACTCGCCGTTCTCGACGACCAGCACACCGCGCGGATTCTCCTCGTTCTTGAAGCCCCAAGCGATGGTCGAGTTGAAGCCGATCTCGGCGAGCTTGTCCTTGACCTCAGGGTCGCCGTTCCAGGCGCCCTTGAACTGGGTCATCCACTCGGCGGAAAAGAGCTTAGCCATTGTTATCGGTCCTCCGGGATGTGACGGGTAAGTGACAGCGGCGGACCCCCCATGCGCGGAGATCGACGCCGATGCGGCCGGGG
The DNA here is from genome assembly GCA_964583605.1 of uncultured Chromatiaceae bacterium. Taxonomy (GTDB): domain Bacteria; phylum Pseudomonadota; class Gammaproteobacteria; order Chromatiales; family Chromatiaceae; genus CAZOWL01. Next base: position 11,606 of record CAZOWL010000022.1, read on the forward strand.
ATAGGTCGCTCGGTGCCCGACAGCACGGGCACGATTCTACCCGAATTCGAGCGTGATTCCCGCGCCGGCGAGGCGAGTCGCCTCCTCGTCGAGCTCTAGACGGGTCAGGGGGTGGCGGTCCAGCCAGTCACCAGGGAAGGCCAGACGCAATCGCTCATCATCCGCCTGCAGGCGCGGCTGCGGTTTGGAAACAGCCGAGCGCCCGCGGTGCATCAACACAGCAAGACGCAGCAGAACGCAGAGCCGCCGGGTGCATGTCTGTTTCGAGCGTGGCAGCGTGAAGAGCTCGTTGACCGGGAACCTGCGCCGATGACCGAGCACCAGGGCCGCCAAGACTTGCTGCTCCTGACGAGTGAACCCGGAAAGATCGGCGTGCGTCAGAAGATAGGCGCCGTGCTTCTGGTAATTGCTATGCGAGATGATCAGACCAATCTCGTGCAGCCGCGCAGCAAAGCCGAGGATGACCGGATAGTTCGGATGATCGAGCTGCCAGGTCTCCGCGACTTGCTCGAAGAGTCGCATCGTCGTCGCCAACACCCGTGCGGCGTGCGCCTTGTCGACACCGAAACGCTGGACCAGCGAGCGTACCGTGCGGGCGCGCACGTCCTCGTGATTGATGCGGCCCACCATCTCGTAGATCAGCCCTTCGCGCAGGGCTTCGTCGGAGATCTGCATGTGGCATACGCCAAGGTTGAGGAAGATCGCGCGCAGCGCCGCAACGCCGCCAGCGAATACGGGTCTGCGTTGCTCGCTGACGCCTTTGAAGTCGATCGCGTCGCTAGAGCCTCGCGCAATCAAGGCATCGCGCAGGCGCTGCAGGGCGTCGGCCGTGATACCGTCTTCGCACCAGCCCTCGCCGGCAACCGCGGCGGCGATGGCCTTGATGGTTCCAGAGCTGCCCACCGCCTTGTCCCAACCGGTGCGGCGAAACAGCTCGCGGATCGGCCGGACTTCGAGGGCACCGCCCAGCTCGGCCCGCTCCATGGTCTTGCTCGTGATGCGCCCATCGGGGAAATAACGGCGGGTCAGGCTCACACAGCCCATATGAAGGCTCTCGCGCAGCCTCGGGCTGAAACGGCGGCCGACGATGAGCTCAGTGCTACCGCCGCCGATATCCACGACCAGACGCAGCTCATCGCCCGCAGCTAGACCGTGGGCGACGCCGAGGTAGATCAGCCGCGCCTCCTCCCGCCCCCCGATGACGTCGATCGAATGGCCGAGGGCCTGCTCGGCCCGCTCGAGGAAGCCGGCCTCAGGTCGGATTTGACGGAGTGTGTTGGTTCCGACAGCGCGTACGCTGCCGATCGGCATCGCCCTCAGTCGCTGGCCGAAACGGTCGAGGCAGGCCAGGGCGCGCTCGGCGACCTGTGGCTCGAGCATCTTGTCATCCGTGAGCCCTTCACCGAGCCGAACCATCTCCTTGATCCGATCTATGACCTGGAGATCGCCGTCGATTAGGCGCGCGACGATCAGATGGAAGCTGTTCGAGCCAAGATCGACGGCGGCAACGAGGTTCGCCGTTGTAGAAGGTTGGGCCGGCGGAGACGGGGCTGAGGCCATGGTAGAAGGCACCGACGAGAACCGCGCGCGATGGTAACAGAAGGCGGTGCGACTCGGGAGACGAGGCGCCAATGGCAGCTGCCGTGACTCGGGTGGCGCCGCTTCGGGGGGCGGCGCGAGCGGAATCTGTTACGCGGCCCCTCGAGGCCCACCCCCTGAAGGACCCCGTACGGCCTTCATCTAGGATACTTCTTCATCCGCGACGACGGCCTTCATGCTGAGGCGAATTCGGCCCTGTTTGTCGACCTCCAGGACCTTTACCCGCACCACATCTCCCTCGGCCAGCTTGTCGCTCACCTTCTGCACGCGCTCCTCGGAGATCTGCGAGATGTGCACCAGCCCATCCCGGCCGGGAAGGATCGAGACGAAGGCGCCGAAGTCCATCAGTCTGACGACCTTGCCCTCGTACACCTTACCGACCTCGACATCCGCGGTGATGAGCCGGATGCGCCGCTTGGCTTCCTCCCCCGCCGACTTGTCGACGGAAAAGATCTTGACGAGGCCGTCGTCGTTGATGTCGATCGTCGCTCCGGTCTCCTCGGTAATGGCGCGGATGGTGGACCCCCCTTTACCGATGACGTCACGGATCTTCTCAGGATGGATCTTGATCTCGATGATGCGCGGGGCATGCTCGGACATCTCGGTACGGTGGGCACCGATGACCTTGGACATCTCCCCCAATATGTGCAGGCGCCCCTCTCTGGCCTGGCCGAGGGCAACCTCCATGATCTCTTTGGTGATTCCTTCGATCTTGATGTCCATCTGTAAGGCGTTGATCCCGTCGATCGTGCCGGCCACCTTGAAATCCATGTCGCCGAGGTGATCCTCGTCACCCATGATGTCCGTCAGAACAGCAAATTGCTCGCCTTCCTTGATCAGGCCCATGGCCACCCCCGCGACGGCGCCTTTGACGGGCACGCCCGCATCCATCAGCGAGAGGCTCGTGCCGCAGACGCTGGCCATTGAGCTCGAGCCGTTCGATTCGGTGATCTCAGAGACGACACGGACCGAATAGGGGAACTCGTCGATGCTCGGCATCACGGCCAGCACGCCGCGCTTGGCCAGACGGCCGTGGCCGATCTCACGGCGCTTCGGGCTGCCGACGCGGCCGATCTCGCCGACGCAGAAAGGAGGGAAGTTGTAGTGCAGCATGAAATGCTCGCGTCGCTCGCCGCCCAAGGCATCGATGATCTGCGAATCACGCTCTGTGCCCAAGGTGGTAATCACCAAGGCCTGCGTCTCGCCTCTCGTGAAGAGCGCCGATCCATGCGTGCGCGGCAAGACACCAGTGCGAATCGTAATCGGCCGGACGGTGCGGCCGTCACGCCCATCAATACGCGGCTCGCCGGACAGGATAGCGGCCCGGACGGTATTCTTCTCCAACGTCTCGATGGCGGTCATCACTTGCGTTTCCGTCCACCGAGGCGGGTCATCGCGGCACAGCTCGGCGACAACCGACGCCCTGATCTCATCGAGGGCCCGATAGCGCTCGAGCTTCTCCTTGATCCGATAGGCCTCGGCAATGCGTGCTCCACAGGCCGTCCCAACGGTATCGGCAAGCTCCGTGTCCGCGTCCGGCGGCGTCCAGGCGAGTGGCGGTTTGCCGGCCTCGGCGGCCAGCTCGCGAATCGCGGCGATGGCTACCTGCATCTGCTCGTGTCCGAACAACACAGCGCCGAGCATCGTCTCCTCGGAGAGACCGCGCGCCTCGGATTCGACCATCAGCACCGCCTGCTCGGTACCGGCGACGACCAGATCCAGGTCACTGTCTGGGCCAAGGCCAACGAGCGCCGGATTCAGTATGTACTCGCCATTCTTGTAGCCGACCCGCGCCGCGCCGACTGGCCCGTTGAACGGCACGCCGGAGATGGCCAAGGCCGCCGAGGCTCCCAGCATGGCGGGAACCTCCGGGTTGACCGCCGGATTGAGCGATTTGACGGTCGCAATGATCTGGACCTCGTTCGTGAATCCCGCGGCGAACAGGGGTCGAATCGGTCGGTCGATCAGTCGCGCGGTCAGGATCTCGCCTTCACTCGGGCGTCCTTCGCGACGGAAAAAGCCGCCGGGGATGCGCCCAGCCGCATAGGTCTTCTCCTGGTACTCTACCGTGAGGGGCAGAAAGTCGCGCACGGCGCCGGGCTTCTTGTCGACGACGATGGTGACGAGCACGACGGTATCATCCATGTTGACCAGCACCGCGCCGTCGGCCTGCCGGGCGATCTCTCCGGTCTCGAGCGTCACAGTTTGGGCGCCGTAGGCGAAAGTCTTACGGATGGCTGTAGGGATCACTGGCTTGTCCTCTGGAAATGGGTCGCCCGCGAGCCGACAGAATCAGCGGCCCGTCGGAACGGGGTACGGAGACCGCGCGCTCGGGGGCGCACGATCGGGCGGACGGCGTGGCGGCGACTGCCGAGTTACCTCTCAGTGTCACGCGACACGATCGAGCTGAGCTGGAGTCAGCGGCGCAAGCCGAGCCGTGAGATTAGCGAGCGATAGCGCTCGAGATCCTTGGCCTTAAGGTAATCGAGCAGCTTCCGCCGGCTGTTGACCATGCGCACAAGCCCTCGCCGTGAGTGATGGTCCTGCTTGTGGGCGGCGAAATGCTCGGTCAACTGCTGGATACGGGCCGTCAACAGAGCGACCTGTACTTCGGGCGAACCGGTATCGTTCGGGCCGCGTTTGTAATCGTCGATGATCTCTCGCTTGTCAGTGGTGCTCATTGTCATTGTCCGTCTCCTCTAGCTAGGACAGGGTTACCGGCCACGTGTTGCGCCGCCGCGATAGCGGTGCAGGCCACCCCGACAATGGCTTCAGGGGGCCGGGCCAAGATGCTGGTCAAGATCGAGAATATTCAGTCATTGCTCGCGAGTCGTTTGGGCTGAACTCGGCCATCATCAAGGACCTCACCCACACCGATGAAATGGCGCGACGGGTCGTAGAGACGCACGAGTCCAGTGAGTGGGGCCTGCGGCACCAGGACAGGTTGGCCCTGGCGCAAGTAGAACGCGGCATCGGCCGACAGCCGCAGCGCAGGCCAATGGTCCAACGCCGAGTCGAGCGGTCGCAGCAGTACATCAAGGGCCGCTGGGCCCTGTTCAGCCGCCTGCTCGACGTCGGCCATCGTGACGAAATCTGGCTTGCCTTCAAGAAAGGGCCCCACGCCGGTGCGCCGCAGCGCCGCGACATGTCCTCCGCAGCCGAGCCGTTTACCGATGTCTTCTGCCAGGCTGCGGACGTAGGTGCCCTTGGAGCAGTGTACATCGATCTCGCAATGCGGCAGCTCGAGCACACGCAGGGTGATGGCGAAGATAGTGACCGACCGCGATTGTCTTTCGACCTCGATGCCTTGACGTGCGAGCTTGTAAAGCCGCTGACCTTGATGTTTCACGGCCGAGTACATCGGCGGCGTTTGCGAGATCGGACCGCGGAAGTGCGCCAAGGCGGCTTGCAGGTCGGATTCGGTCAGACCCTCGGTCGGCGCAGTCGCGACGATCTCTCCCTCGGCATCGGCCGTGGTAGTCGTCTGACCCAGCCGCACGCGCACCCGGTAATGCTTGTCGGCGTCCAGCAGGAATATAGAGAACTTCGTGGCCATGCCGAAACATAGGGGCAACAGGCCAGTGGCCAGCGGATCAAGGCTACCGGTATGACCAGCCTTCGCGGCGCGGTACAGATACTTGACGCGCTGCAACGCGGCGTTGGAGGTCAGGCCGGCCGGCTTGTCCAGCAAGAGGATGCCGCTGACATCGCGGCCAGATCTGCGTCGTCGTCCCATGGGCGGAGGTCGCCGAATTCAGTGAGGTGCGTCGGACCGGTCCGTGGCCATGGCCGCATCGATGAGATGCTCTAGCTGCTCTCCCCGAAGGAGCGACTCGTCGTGAACGAAGCGCAGCTCGGGGACCGCGCGCAGCGTTAAGCGATGGGCCAGCTCGCGACGGAGGAAGCCAGCGAGACGTCCGTTCAGCAGGCGCTCCTGTGTGCGCCCGCCTTCATCAAGCGGGAAGCAGGTGAAGAAGATCTTGGCGTAGGCGAGATCGCGGCTGACTCGGACCTCCTGAACCGTGATGGTTGCGAGTCGCGGATCGCGGGCCTCGCCCCGCAGAATCGCTGACAGCTCGCGCTGCAGCTCGGCGCCGACGCGTGCCGACCGATCGAACTCCTTCATCAGAGGACCCGAGCACGCTCGGTCCGCTCGAAGACCTCGATCTGGTCGCCGACCTGGACGTCGTTGTAGTTCTTCACTCCGATACCGCACTCCGTACCGGCCTTGACCTCGCCGACGTCGTCCTTGAAACGACGCAATGATTCCAGCGCCCCTTCAAAGACCACGACGTTGTCGCGCAAGACGCGGATCGGGTTGTTCCGTCGAATCGTCCCTTCAGTGACCATACAGCCGGCGATGGCGCCAAATTTCGAGGAACGGAAGACCTCGCGCACCAAAGCCAGCCCGATGATCTCTTCCGAGACCACTGGACTCAGCATACCGGAGATGGCCTGTTTCACGTCATCGATGAGCTCGTAGATGATGCTGTAATAGCGCAGGTCGAGACCTTTCTCATCGATGACGCGGCGCGCCGCGTTGTCGGCGCGGACGTTAAAGCCGATCAGGATCGCGTTGGAGGTGACGGCCAGATTGGCATCGGACTCCGTGATTCCGCCAACCCCCGTGGCGACAGCCGTGACCTTCACCTCGTCGCTCGTGAGCTTGAGCAGGCTTTCTTTGATCGCCTCGACGCTGCCCTGAACGTCAGCCTTCAGAATGAGGTTGACGCTCTTCTGCTCGCCTTCCTTGAGCTGGGTGAAGAGCTGATCGAGGCTCACCGCGCGCTGATCTTCGAGCTTCGATTGGCGCTCGCGCTCGGTACGCAGCTCGGCAACCTCGCGGGCCCGCCATTCATCGACCACGACAATCACATCATCTCCAGCATTCGGCGCGCCCGAAAGACCAAGGACCTGGACCGGTATCGAAGGCCCGGCCTCTGCGACGGCCTGGCCGGTCTCGTCGAACATCGCGCGCACCCGGCCGTACTCGCCCCCGCTGACGATCATGTCGCCCCGCCGCAAGACGCCGGACTGGACCAGGACCGTTGCCACGGGGCCGCGACCCTTATCCAGACTCGATTCGACGATCGTGCCACGTGCCGGCCCCTCGAACGGAGCCTTCAGCTCGAGCACCTCTGCCTGCAGAAGCAAGGCCTCGAGCAGATCGTCGACTCCCTCGCCAGACTTGGCGGAGACCTTGACCATCATGGTGTCGCCGCCCCACTCCTCGGGCACGACTTCGTGCTGGATGAGCTCCTGCATGACCCGGTCGGGGTTTGCATCCGGCTTGTCGATCTTGTTGATTGCCACAACGATCGGGACCTGGGACGCGCGAGCGTGCTGAATTGCCTCGACCGTCTGCGGCATGACACCGTCATCGGCAGCCACGACCAGCACGACGATGTCTGTGACTCGCGCACCGCGCGCCCGCATCGCCGAGAATGCGGCATGACCGGGTGTATCGAGGAAGGAGATCATGCCCCGCCCGGTCTCGACATGATAGGCGCCGATGTGCTGGGTAATCCCGCCGGCCTCGCCAGAGGCAACGCGGGTGCGCCGGATGTAATCGAGCAGCGAGGTCTTGCCGTGATCGACGTGACCCATGATGGTCACCACCGGCGGTCGCGGTTGAGCTTCGGCCTGCCCGACCTGCTTGGCCAGCTCGTCGATCAGCTCGTCCTCGACGTCTTTGCGCTCCGCCAGGATCGCCTTGTGTCCAAGCTCCTCGACGACAATCGCGGCCGTATCCCGGTCGATCACCTGGTTCATGGTGACCATCACGCCTTGTTTGAAGAGCTCCTTGATGACCTGGGCGGCCTTGACAGACATCTGGGCGGCGAGCTCGCCAACGGAGATGGTCTCGGGAATCTCCACTTCGCGCACGACTGGGGCCATCGGCCTCTGAAAGCCGTGCTTATCCTGCAACTGCGGCTTTGCAAGCTTGCGTTTGCGGCGTGCCGGGCGACCGGCGTCGACGGCCTCTTTGACGTCGTCTTCGATGTACTCGACTTCCGGCCTCTCCAGCTCCCGCGCGCGGATCGAATCCTTTCGAGCAGCCTTCTTGGCCGAGCGCTCACGCTCCCCGAGGTCCGCGGCTTTCTTGGCCGGGCGGTCACGCTCGACGAGCTCTGCGGGCTTCTTGCTCGGCCTCTGCGGCTTGGCTGGCTCGCGGGCGCCGGGCCGCTCAGCCACGGCGCTGCGCTCGGCCGGCGCCGCGGTCCCAGCCATGATCGCTTGCTCGCGGCGCGCCTCCGCCTCGGCCGCCTGGCGCTCGCGTTCGGCCTCTTCGGCTCGCCGGCGCAGCTCCTCTTCGCGCGCGAGGCGGTCCTGCTCCTCCTGCTCCGCGAGCCGTCTTGCCTCCACCTCGGCCCGCCGAGCCTCCAGCTCGGCGCGTCGGCGCACCTCGTCACTGGCGCGTTTGACGCCCGACTTGGCCACGGCCGTCTCACTGGGCCCAGTCCCCGCAGCACCGTGCCGCTTCACGCGCACCGGCTCGACGTTGGGTTGACGAGCCCTCACCGGCTCCGCAGCGCTCACCGTGGCGTCCGCCGTGGCAGCGGTTTCGCCGCGTTTGACGTAGGTGCGCTTGCGTCGCACCTCGACGCTCACAGTCTTCGGCCGGGTGGATGCCGTTGCGGCTCGCACGCTTCCGGTCGTCGGACGGCTCGCCGCAACCGGCTGCCGAAGCTCGCTGATCGACTTGCGCCTGATCGTGACTCGATCAGGCGCCGCCGCGTCCTCACTCTCTTGACGCCCATGGGAACGTCGCAGGTGGGTCAACAACTGCAGCTTCTCTTGCTCTGTCAGCGTCGCGTCCTCCGCGCTTGCCGAGATGCCGGCATCCTGGAGCTGAGCCAGGAGACGCTCGACCGGGATGCCGACCGTGTTGGCGAGTTGCTTAACCGTCACTTCGCTGCTCATGCACCATCCTCCAACCGCTCATCCGTTCCCGCCTCGGCAAACCAGGGCTCACGGGCCTTCATGATGAGCCGGGCTGCTCGCTCCGCGTCGAGCCCGCCAATCTCGAGCAGCTCATCCACTGACTGCTCGGCCAGATCCTCGACCGTCTCGACGCCGCGCTCGACAAGGGCAGCCGCCAGCGTCTCATCCATCTCCTCAAGCTCCAGGAGATCGGCGGTCGACGTAGCGGTCAGACTCTCCTCGCTGGCGATGGCCCGGGTCAACATCAAGTCCTTCGCCCGCGCGCGCAGTTGCGTGATCGTATCCTCATCAAGCTCGTCGATCGCGCGGAGCTCGGCTATCGGCACGTAAGCCACCTCGTCAACGCTCGTGAAGCCCTCATCAACCAACACCATGGCGACAGACTCGTCCACCTGGAGCTGGTCGATGAAGGTACGCATCAGCCGCTGTGCCTCCTGCTCGCTCTTGGCCGCCGCCTCTTCTTCGTTCATCACGTTGAGCTCCCATCCGGTGAGCTGGCTCGCGAGACGCACGTTCTGCCCGCCGCGCCCGATGGCCTGGGACAGATTCTCCTCTTTGACGGCGACGTCCATGCTGCGCGCCTCTTCATCAATAACGATGGAGACGACATCCGCGGGCGACATCGCATTGATGACGAACTGTGCGGGATTCTCGTCCCAAAAAATGATATCCACGCGCTCGCCGTTGAGCTCATTAGAGACGGCCTGCACGCGGGAGCCGCGCATCCCGACACAGGCCCCGACCGGATCGATCCGGGGATCGGCCGTCCGCACCGCGATCTTGGCCCGCACACCCGGGTCGCGGGCCGCTGCGACGATCTCGATCAGGCCTTCGCCCACCTCTGGGACCTCCAAACGAAACAGTTCGACGAGTAACTCGGGTGCCGTGCGGCTAATGAACAACTGAGGCCCTTTCGGCTCCGGACGGACGTCGAACAGATAACCGCGCAACCGATCTCCGGGGCGTACCGACTCGCGCGGAATGACATGGTCGCGCGGCACGAGGGCTTCGGCATTGCCACCAAGGTCGACGAGGATGCTGCCACGGTCGGCCTTCTTGACAATTCCAGTGACCAGCTCGCCCTTGCGTTCGATGAAGGCGGCGACGATCTTAGAGCGCTCAGCCTCGCGAACCTTCTGGACGATGACCTGCTTGGCGGTCTGTGCGGCGATACGCCCGAACAGGACCGATTCCATATCGTCCTCGAGGAACTGGCCCGGACTCAATGAGGCATCTAGTGCCTTGGCGGCCGACAGCGTGATCTGGCGTTCCGGTGCTTCAAGGGCTTCGCCCGGCTCTGGATCCTCGACGACCTCCCAGCGGCGGATAGTCTTGTAATCACCGCTCTTGCGGTCGATCTCGACCCGCACGTCGATGTCTCCGCCGTGCTTCTTGCGGGTCGCCGAGGCAAGCGCTGCCTCAATGGCCTCAAAGATGATGTCTTCGGGCACGTCCTTCTCGTTCGATACGACCTCGACGACCTGGAGTATCTCTTTACTCATTCGGGATGTCCGCTTCAGAATTCGGGGACTAGCCGAGCCGACTCCACGACCGCCAGCGGGAGATCGATGCGATGGCCTTCAACCTCGAGGCACACGACCTCATCCTGGATGTCACCCAGGATACCCTCGAAGTTGCGTCGACCATCCTGCTTAGTCCGCAGCCTGATCCGGGCGCGGCAGCCTCGAAACCGCGCATAATGCTCACGCGTAAACAAGGGCCGATCGAGTCCAGGCGATGAGACTTCCAGGTCGTATTCACCAGCTACCGGGTCTTCGACATCGAATACGCCGCTGAGCTGATGACTGACGGCCGCGCAGTCGTCCAGCGTGATACCCTCTGCCTGGTCGATGTAAACGCGCAGTAAGGCGCGCCCGCCGCCACGAGGAAGAAAATCGACACCCAAGAGCTCGTAGCCCATTGGCTCGACGACCCCTCGGGCCAAGTCGATCAATCTATTGTCCGCGTAAGACATCGAGTCCCGTCTAAAACAAAAAATGGGCCAAAGGCCCAATCTGCTGCGGCACTCTCAACACGGCGACGCGTTGTTAGAATGCGCATCATGAAGTAAAAAAACCCCGGTTCCGGGGCCTTTTAACGATTGGGCTGCATAGCCGAACCCATCACTACCTAATCCCGCAAGAATATCCGTTTGAGCGGCTCCGTGCAACACGGCGAATCTATGAGCTTTTTGGGCAGGCCATCGGGCTACCGGTCGGCGACACGATCGTTTACCGTGAAACTTGCAAAGCACGCTCGCTCCCTCGCCCTCCAGAAGAGGATTGCGGTGAGGGAACGATCAGGGGCGAGGCGACATGTCATGATCCGGGGTGGCTCGCCTCGCCCCATGATCGTTAGGGCCCCAGGTCAGGGCGAGTATGGTCGCTGACGCCCAGTGGGCGCTCCACGAGCGCGTCGTCGCGCGCAGCCGAGCGCTGCTGAAGATGGCTGAATCCCACTATGGCCGGCCGATCCCTGCGCCAGAGATCCGCTTCGACCTGCGGGGCCAAGCCGCCGGCCAGGCTCGCATCGCTCCGGGTCGCATCAGCCTCCTACGCTACAACCCCGCCCTGTTAGCGGCGAACGTCAAGGACTTTCTAGTGCAGACAGTCGCGCACGAGGTGGCGCATCTAGTCGCGTTTGAGGTGTTCGGCCGCCACATTCGCCCGCACGGCGTCGAGTGGCAAGCCGTGATGCGACTCTTTGGGGTGCCGCCGCAGCGCTGCCACAGCTACGTGGCGACCGAGTCCGACCGGCGCCGGCTGGCGCGCCATACCTATCACTGCGGTTGCCGTACACACGAGCTGTCGAGTATTCGGCACAACCGCATCGCTAAGGGTCAGCAATACCTCTGCCGTGCATGCGGCCAACCGCTACGGCCAGGCGGGCGCACGCTCGACGCCTCAAGACCCGAGAGCCGATGAGGGGCACGCGCTCAGGCCGGTGTGACAGCCATGACACCACGAGCAGTCCGCAACGGTCTCGAAGGCTCGGCGGTCGATCCGGCTCAGGGCCAACGCCGCCGACCAGGATTCCCATGTGCTCGGGCGACAGGTGTTGCGCGAGGGCACCCTGTCGTAGAAGAATCGCGTCCACAGGTAGAGCGCGCATGATGCACCCCCGCTCCCGACCCCTGGCGCTGCCAACCACTGGCCTCGCGATAGAGGTTTCCCGTGGGCCTCGCCCAAGCGGCGCGTGGGACCTGGAGCAAGGAGCGCGCTGCGCGGTTTGCAGGCGAACAACAGAGCCTCTTGAGTGATCGCGATGAGCATCGACTGGAGACAATACCAATGCGATGGGCTCTACGATGAGCTCGTTGCCGCACCCGGAGAGGGCAGACAACCGGTTGCCGAGCTGTTGGCGGACCTGGCAGCCTTGGGATCGGAGGAGCTCGCGCTGCGGCAGGAAGCAGCAACTCTGGCGATCAAAGAGATGGGCATCACATTCACCGTCTACTCCGAGGAGGGCGGCGCCATCGATCGTGCGTGGCCCTTCGATATCATTCCGCGAGTGATCGCCAAAGAGGAATGGGACCGTGTCGAGGCCGGCTTGAAGCAACGGGTCCAGGCGCTCAACCTTTTCATCGACGACATCTATCACGATCAGCGGATCATTGCCGACGGGGTCTTTCCGCGCGAGGTGCTGGCCAAATCGATGAACTTCCGTCCGCAGTGCGTTGGCGTGGATCCGCCCCTCGGGGTCTGGGCGCACATCTGCGGCTCGGACTTAGTGCGCGATGCCGACGGGACCCTCTACGTCCTCGAAGACAATCTACGCGTGCCATCAGGCGTCTCCTACATGTTGGAGAATCGCCTCGTGACCAAGCGCGTCTTCCCTGAGCTCTTCGAGCACTACGCACCGCTGCCGGTCGACGAGTACACCTCCGAGCTGTTCGATACCCTCGCTGCTTTGTCGCCGCGGCCTGCCGACTATCCTCAGGTCGTCGTGTTGACGCCGGGGATCTACAACTCCGCGTACTTCGAGCACAGCTATCTTGCCCAGCAGATGGGCTGCGAGCTGGTCGAAGGGCGGGACCTCTTTGTCTCGGACGATGACTGCGTCTACATGCGCACTGTCGACGGGCCGAAACGCGTGGATGTCGTCTATCGTCGCGTCGATGACCTCTTCTTGGATGCCGAAGCCTTCCGGTCAGACTCGCTGCTTGGCGTTCCAGGATTGCTGCGTGCTTGGAAGGCCGGCAACCTGGCGCTCGCCAACGCGCCCGGTGCTGGCGTCGCCGATGACAAGGTGGTCTACGCGTTTGTACCGGACATCATTCGCTATTATCTCGACGAAGATCCCATCATCCCGAACGTGCCAACCTATCGCTGTATGGATCCGGACGCCCTGAAGTGGGTGATCGAGCATATGGCCGAGTTGGTCGTCAAGCCGGCCAACGAGTCGGGCGGCTACGGTATGCTCGTCGGACCGGCGTCGACGCAAGCGGAGCGCGAGCGCTTTGCCGAGCGGATCAAGGCTGACCCACGCAACTATATCGCGCAGCCGGCACTCAAGCTCTCGACCGTCCCGACCGTGGTCAAGGGAGGGATCGAGCCGCGTCATGTCGATCTCCGGCCCTTCATCCTGTCGGCCGACCGGCAGCGCGTGACCATGGGCGGGCTCACGCGCGTGGCCATGCGGCAAGGCTCGCTGGTCGTCAACTCCTCGCAAGGCGGCGGCAGCAAGGACACCTGGATCGTACCGGCCTAGTCACCGTTGTATGACGCTGGCGCACGAGCGCCTCGTATCCGAGCGGGGATCATCGCGATGCTCTCACGAGTCGCTGAGAATATTTACTGGCTGGCCCGCTACGTCGAGCGCGCGGAGAACACCGCACGTATCGTCATGGTCAACGCCAATCTGCTGTTGGACTTGCCCAAGGGCATCGCTCCAGGCTGGCGTCCACTCATCGAAATCACGGGGGCGAACGAGCTCTTCGAGCGGCATTATAAGGAGTACGGCGAGCGTCAGGTCGTGCGCTTCCTGCTGGGTGACGAGCGTCATCCGGGCTCGATCTTGAGCGCCTTGGCCGCGGCGCGGGAGAACTGCCGGACGATCCGCGACATCGTGCCGCGCGAAGGCTGGGAGCAGATCAACGAGCTCTACCTCTTCGCGAGCGACGACCTGCAGCGCGGCATGACCAAGAGCGGACGCTATGCCTATCTCAGGCGCCTCATACTCGGCGCCCAGACGATCACAGGGCTATTGGCAGGTACCATGCTCCAGGACCAGGGCTACGACTTTCTGCGCATCGGACGCAACCTGGAGCGCGCCGACATGACGACGCGTCTCGTCGACGTCCGCTCTGCAAGCCTGCTGCCCGAGGCCACGACGGAGCTGCGCCCATACGACACCATCCAATGGGTAAGCGTGTTGAAATCTCTGACGGCATACCAGATGTACCGCCGCAGTGAGCAGCTCAGGGTCGAGCGCGGCCCCGTCCTCAGATTCCTGCTTCAGAGTGGCGAGTTTCCGCGCGCCGCCTCGTACTGCATCGACGCGGTCCGTGCGAGCTTGGAGCGATTGCCGCGCAACGAGTCGTGCCTGCGGGTGGCTGGACGACTGAAGCGAAATTTGGACGGAGCGAATCTTGCCGAGCTCGACCCGCAAGAGCTGCATGAATTTGTCGACGAGCTTCAGGGCGATATCGGGATACTCCACGACGAGATCGCAGAGAGCTGGTTTCCACCACCGTTACCTGCGGGCGATTGACGCAGAGCTGTCATGCCAAGCGGCGATTGGAAGGGCGCAGAGGCAGGGGCCTCTAAGATGACATTCGCGCGCCACGTTCGCTCCCTCGCCCTCTGGGAGAGGGTTGGGGTGAGGGAACGATCCGGGTCAGGGGCGAGGCAACATGTCATGGTCCGGGGTGGCTCGGCTCGCCCCATGGTCGTCAATGGAGTGCTGGACGGCAGCGGCGCCTGCAGCTGGCTGACCGAATCTGCTTCACGTAAGGGGGCTTCACGTGAGGGGGCTTCACGTGAGGGGGCTTCACGCGAGGGGCCTCTCCGGGAGCGAGCCTGCGCGACATGACCGCCAGCCTGGATGCATCCTCGTGGGCCGGCTCACCGGCTCCCCGCGCCAGTCGACCGCCCCTCGGTGCGCGTGACAGCAGCCGCTCCGCTCGTCGCCTTTCGCCGCTCTGATAGACTTCGCGCCGTTTTTGCGATCTTGGTCCCGCCTCCGCGGACCTATCGGAGGCTCGGGGCGTCCACAACAATCTGAGAATCGAGGTTACTGGAAGAAGGACATGAAATTCACCTATCCGGGCTTGACAGATGACGAGGTTGTGCGCTCACGCGCCGAGCATGGCTCCAATGCGGTGGCCAGTCAGGAGAGCGAAGGCTTCTGGGATAAGCTCGTCGGCAATTTGAAGGATCCCATTATCGTAATTCTGATCGTTGCCCTGCTGATCACGTTGCTGCTGTGGCTCTTTGGCTATGCCGAGTGGTACGAGAGCGTCGGCATCGGGCTGGCGGTGGTGATCGCGACCTTCGTGGCGACCTGGTCGGAGCACAGCAACGAGCAATCCTTCCAGAAGCTGCTCGAAGAGGCCTCACTGATCCAGGTCAAAGTCTTCCGTAACGGGCACCTGACCGAGATCCCAATCAATGAGCTTGTCGTCGGGGATTACGTGCTGCTCCAGCCCGGCGATACGGTGCCGACCGACGGCCTGGTGATTGCCGGCCACGCCGAGGTCGACGAGGCCGCGTTGACGGGAGAATCGGAGCCCGTGCAGAAGGTCGCCTTGACCGAGGACACCGATGCGGCGAGCGCTCCCGATGAGAGTCGGCTGTATCGTGCCGGGTTGCTGGTCGATGGCGAGTGCGTCATGCGCGCGAGCGCCGTCGGCGACCAGACCCGTTACGGGCAGACGATGAAGGAGCTCGTCTCCGCCGAGGATCGCCTCTCGCCACTGCAGCACAAACTGACGGCCCTCGGCGGCCACATTGCGACCTTCGGTTACGTCGGCGCGACCTTCATCTTCCTCGCCTTCATGTTTAACAACATCTTCCTGCAGGGCGGTGGCTTCGAGGCCTATTGGGCCCAGGACAGTGGCGTCATCGTCAAGGACCTGGTGACAGCAGCCATTCTGGCGATCATTGTCATCGTCGTGGCGGTGCCCGAAGGACTGCCGATGATGATCGCGATGGTTCTGGCGATCAACATGAAGAAGCTTCTGAGCGTCAAGGTTCTGGTGCGTAAGCTCCTTGGGATCGAGACGGCCGGTAGCCTCAACATCCTGTTCAGCGACAAGACCGGCACCCTCACCCAAGGGCGCCTTGCCGTCGGCGCCTTCGTCACCGGCAACAGCACGCGTTACGAGCGCCTCGAGGATATCCCCGAGGCCCTGCGCGGGACGACGGGGTTCGCGCTGCGCAACAACACCAGCGCGATCATCGACACCAGCGACCCGAACGACATCAAGATGGTCGGCGCCGACCGCACCGAGCAGGCCTTGCTGCGTTTCGTCACGCCATATCTCGTTCAGGAATCCAACGTTGAGATCGTCGACCTGATCCCGTTCAACAGCAGCCGCAAATTCTCGGCGATGCAGGTCACGGGTGAGCGATCGCTGACGCTAGTGAAAGGGGCGCCTGAGGTAGTGCTGCAGAACTGCCGCCGGTATCTCGACGGCGACGGAGAGGCCCATGATCTGAGCGAGCCGGAGGCGGTCACGGGCGCGATGCGCGAGCTTTCAACGCGGGCGATGCGGCTGATTGCGGTGGCGGTGAGCGACACGCCGATCGACGGGAGCAAAGACCTGCCGGCCGACCTCACACTCGTTGGTGTGCTGGGCATGCGCGACGAGCTGCGCGAGACCGCCTACGCTTCGGTGAAGACGGCCAAGGACGCCGGCATCCATGTTGTCATGATCACCGGCGATGCCAAGGAGACGGCCGAGGCCATCGCCAAGGACGTCGGGCTGCTCGAAGATGACCCAGAGGCCGTCGTGCTCACCTCCGTCGAGCTGGCCCAGCTCTCCGATGACGAGGTCAAGAATCTCCTCCCCCACCTCTACGTGGTCGCCCGCGCCTTCCCGACCGATAAGAGCCGCCTGGTCAAGCTCACCAAGGAGCTCGGTCTGGTCGCCGGCATGACCGGCGACGGGGTCAATGATGCGCCGGCGGTCAAGAACGCTGATGTCGGCTTTGCGATGGGCAGCGGCACCGAGATGACCAAGGAGTCGAGCGACATCGTCATCCTGGATGACAACTTCTCGTCGCTGACGAAGGCCGTGCTCTATGGCCGCACGCTGTTCAAATCGATACGGAAGTTTTTGATATTTCAGCTTACCGTCAACGTATCAGCGATCCTTGTGGTATTCCTCGGCCAGTTCTTCGGGTTCGATCTGCCGCTGACGATGACGCAGCTCTTGTGGCTCAACATCATCATGGATACGTTGGCCGGACTCGCCTTTGCTGGTGAGGCCGCGTTGCAGCGCTACATGCAGGAGAAGCCGCTGCGCCGCGACGAGCCGCTCATTAACGCCGACATGTGGTCTTCGATCCTCATCAACGGGGGCCTCATCGCCGTGCTCAGCATCCTGTTCCTGACCAGCCCGATCACCCAGTCTTGGTTTTCCGGCGGGTTCACGCCGGGCTCGGCAGAGGCCGAGGCGAAGTTCCTGACGGCCTTCTTCGCCTTCTTCGTGTTCGTGCACGTATTCAACACCTTCAACGCGCGCACGCAGGGGCTGGACCTATTCGAGCATCTGCTCGATAACCGACTCTTCTCCATCATCATCCCGTCGATTATGGTCATCCAGGTCTTCTTCATCTCCTTCGGCGGCGAGATCTTGCGAACGGTCGGTCTCTCCTTCGACGAATGGCTAGGCGTCCTGATGCTGGCCGGCCTGATCATCCCGATCGATATGTTGCGCAAGGTCGTCCGCAATCGGTTGTTCGGCAACCCCGTGCATTACGCGTCCGGTTGACGGCTACCATAACCAGGATCCCGCGACGCTGATTTGGGGCAGGGAGGCCCCAGGAATCCGGGGGCATTGATCCGCTCAGCCGCGGCGAGGCACAAGTAGGACGTGTTCGGGGTCAGTGCTGATGAGGGCGAGATCGTCAGGGACCTTATCCGAGCCGCCGGCCAGTGCCCGCTGTCCGGTCTCGACATTGGGAGGAATGAAACCGCCGGCGCGGTGCTCCAGCCAGGCCAAGGGCAATTGCAGGCGCTGCGCAAAGCCCGATTCGACGTCGCCGATCGCGCCTAGCGTGATCTTCACGCGCTGGGCGACCCCCCCGTTGCCGCGCGCCACCATGGCGCCGCCGGGCCAATCGATCAGCTTGCCGACGCCGGGGCCAGAGGCCCAATCGGCGCTGATGGCAGCGAGGTGGTTCGTGAACGCGAAGGTCGTCCCACTGCTGTCGAGTCACGCTACGACCTGGATGAGCTTGCTCGGCAGGTCCACGCCGGGGTTGGCCGCGCGAAGGCGCGGATCGTCCCAGCGATAGATCTTGCCGAGGAAGATGTCGGCATAGACGTCCCGCGGCAGGTTCAACGGGCCACTGAGGCCCGGTAGGTTATAGGTGATCGCGATCATGCCCGCCGTGATCGGGATCTGGGCGACCTCGCCGGCGGCCTGGGCCGCTTCCTCAGCCGAGAGGGGGGCATCCGTCGCGCCAATGTCGACGGTCCCGGCCAGGAAGCGGTCGATGCCCTCGCCGCTGCCGACCGCGTCGTAACTGAGTCCTAAACCGGGATGCGCCTCGCCTTACCATGAAATTCGCGGAGCACGTTCGCCCCCTCGCCCTCTGGGAGAGGGTTGGGGTGAGGGAACGGTCAGGGGCGAGACGACGTTTCATCGTCCGGGGTGGCTCGGCTCGCCCCATGATCGTTAGCGCTTCAGCCATTCCTGGATGATCGGAGCGGCGAAGGTCGAGCCAGCGCCAGTGATGGCTCGGCGCGCGACGGCGCCATCCTGGGCACCCGCCGCATCCTCCGGGGAACGGCCGCAGCCGCTGAGCAGGGACAGCAACAGACCAAACAGTAAGATCGATATGGAGATTGGGGCCGTTCTGTGCATGGCGGGCTCCGCGTCAAGCGAGATGATGGACATCACCAGCGCAGTATATACGGTCTTCCATATGTTTTGGTTGCGGCCCGTTGATGAAAAGACCGGTACCGGCTTGACCTCGGGCGGATACATAGCGATGACCCCATGCCCCACCTCACGCGCAGCGCGCGGTGCCCGGACGGTTCGGCATCATGGCCAAGGCCTGCTCGTCGTTTGCGCACGGGGCTTCGCGACGGACCCCCATGGCAGTCACGGGCAGCACGGCCTGGGCCCAGTCGGGCAACTGAGGATTGATGCGGTAGAAGACCCAGAGCCCCTCGCGCCGGTCGACGACCATCCCCAGCTCGCGCAGCTGGGCGAGGTGGCGCGAGACGTGCGGCTGGCTCGCACCGAGTGAATGGGTCAGCTCGCAGACGCAGAGCTCATCCTGGTGCAAAAGCAGCATCAGGCAGCGCAGGCGGGTGTCGTTGGCCAGGGCGCCGAACAGCTCGGTCGCTTCGATCTTCATCGTATTCGCATCCGGTTAGCCCAATGCCGGCCATCTTGGCCGACGAGGCCGGCCTTGTCCATGCAGCACCGGGTGAGGTACTGCCAGTGCCACAGTTACGCGCCGATTACCGCGACAGGCCGTAGCGCTTCATCTTCTGCCATAGGGTCTTGCGGCTGATGCCAAGGGCCGCCGCCGCCGCGGCGAGGCTCTCGCTGTGCTCGGCCAGTGCAGCGAGGATGGCGGCCCGCTCCCCGGCTTCGGCGCTGGCCTTCAGGGGTTTCGCGTCGCCGTCGCCGAGCCCAGGTAGCGACAAGCCAAGGTGTTGCCCTTCGCCCAAGATGCAGGCGCGCTCGAGCACGTGGTGGAGCTCCCGGACATTGCCGGACCAACCGTAGCGCAGCAGTCGCTCACGATCCTCGCGCCGCAGCGTGCGTCGCTCGTCGGGAAAGCGTTGGGCATGCTCGGTAAGGAAGCGCTCGGTGAGCCAGAGGATGTCCTCGGGCCGCTCGCGCAGCGGCGGGATCTGAAGCTCCAGCACCTTGACTCGGTAGTAGAGATCCTCGCGAAAGCGGCCGGTGCGGACCAGGGACTCGAGGTCCTGGTGGGTGGCGCAGACCAGGCGCGCCGGGACTTCGATCGCCCGCGCGCTACCGAGCCGGGTCAGACGCCGCTCCTGCACGACGCGCAGCAGCCGCGACTGGAGCCCGAACGGCATGTCGCCGATCTCGTCCAGGAAGAGGATGCCCTGACCGGCCTGCTCGAAGACGCCCCGGCGCTGGACCGTCGCGCCCGTGAAGGCGCCCTTCTCATGGCCGAAGAGCTCGGATTCGATCAGCCCCTCCGGCAGCGCCGCGCAGTTGACGGCGACAAAGGGCGCGGTGGGGCACTGCAAGGCGTGCAGGCGCCGGGCGACCACCTCCTTGCCGACCCCGGACTCGCCGCCGATCAGGACCGGCGTCTCCGGGTGGCGGGCGATGCGCGCAAGCTCGCGCTCGACGCGCTGCATCGCCGGCGAGAGGCCGAGGCGCTCGTCATGGCCGGCAGCGCACGGGCGGCCGGGCGCGCCGGCCAGGGCCCGCAGCTTGGCGATCAGGGTCGCCGGGCTCAAGGGCTTGGTCAGGTAGTCCGCGGCCCCGAGCTTGAGCAGCCGGACTGCATCCTCGATGGTGCCGTAGCCGGTGATGAAGAGACAGGGCGGCGGGGTCGCGACCGCGGCGAGCAGCCGCTCGAACAGCTCCACGCCCGTGATGTCCGGCAGGTTGACGTCGATGAGCGCGAGATCGACGGCAGTCTCGGTCAGGGCCGCGAGGCCGTCGCGCCCGGTCCGCCGCCAATCGACCTCGTAGCCCTCGATGTCGAGCCGCTGCACCAGGGCCTCGCCCATGATGGCGTCGTCCTCGACCAGACAGATCCGCGTCCTAACCATGGGTGCCTCGCGGGTAAAGAGGCAGACGCACGCGGGCGCGGGTGATGGAGCCCTCCGCATCCAGCTCGATGCTGCCGCCGAGCTGGGAGGCGATCTGATAGCAGACCCAGAGCCCGAGCCCTGGGCTGCCGGGGCGCAGCGACGGATAGGGCTCGAAGACGTAGGCGAGCCGCTCGGCCGGCAGGGGCCGGCCGCTGTTCTCGACCTCGATGCGGAGCTCGCCCGCGTCCGCGGCCACCTGGACCTCGACAGTACCGCCGTCGCGGGCCGCCGCCAGCGCGTTGAGTAGCAGATTCAGCAGCAGCTGGCGCACAGGTGCCGCCGGCAGCGCGGTCGCCGCCGCGAAGCCGTTGTGCCAGACGAGCGACGTCCCGCACCGGGTCAGCCGCGGCTGGGCCAGTGTGCGCACGTCCTCGATGTCGGCATGCGTGAGGGTCCGGCTGTCGGCGCGGGCCTCGACCAAGAGGGCCGAGACGGTGTCCTGGATCTGCCGCAGCGCCCGATCGAGCAGATCGAGCAGCTGACCGGTGCGCGCATCGACGGGGGCCGCGCGGGTGCGATAGGTGTCGATCGCGAGGACCATGCCGCCGAGCGGGTTATTGATCTCGTGGGCAACGCCGGCGGCGACGCGGCCCACGGCCGCCAGCCGCTCGGCCTGCACCATGCGCCGCTCGAGCTCGGCCTTCTCGGCGAGCGCGCCGAGCATCTCGGTGAAGCGCCGCCCGAGCTGGCCGATCTCGTCATCGCCGGTGGAGATGGGACAGTCGAGGGCCCGCACGTCGTCGCGGCCGACCCGCACCAGACAGCCGGCGAGCCGCACGAGCGGCGTCACCATGCGCCGTCCCCAGAGCCAGCCAACGGGCAGCAGCAGCGCCAGCACCGCGGCCGTGACGAGAAAGCCGCCAAGCAGGATCTCCTGAAAGCGGGCGAGGAAGGGGGCATCCGACAACAGGGCCAGCAGCTCCCCGACCCGCGTGCCGTCGCTGTAGAGCGGCAGCCTGAACAGCCGGCGCGGCTCCTCGCGGCCGGACGCGATGACGAGCCGCACAGCGGGGACCTCGGCAGCCGCCGCGGGCGCGAGCCAGGGCAGGGCCTCGGCCAGGGGCTGGTCGAGCCGGTAGCGACGCGGGGCGTTGCTCGCGAAGATGCGCCCGGCGGCGTCCACCAGGATCCAGGCCGTGTCCGGCTCCCGGCCGTCCGGGCCGCGCAGCAGCGAGTAGGCGAGCCAGATGTCATCGTGGCGCAAGGCCTCGACCAGCAGCGCGGCCATCGCATGGCCGAGGCGATCGGCATTGCGGGCCTGGTCGTCACGCAGGTTGTGCAACGTCTGCAGCCCGAGCGCCAGCGCCATCAGCACCGCCGTCAGGATCGCGGTGACGCTCAGGCTGAGCGGGAGGCGCACCCGATAGCTCGCCAGCGCGCGGATCATGCCGACCCGCCCCGTCCGACCGCGCTGGCCATCGCGGCGATGTCGGCGAACAGGGCCGGGCCCTCGACCGCGAAGCCATCGAGATTGAGATCCGCGAGCAGCGCCCGGCCCTCGGCGTCGTCGCGCTGCCCGGCCAGCGTCGCGCGCACCAGCGCGCGGTCGCGCTGCCTCATGGCCGGGCCGGCGACGAGCGGCGGGAAGCCGAACAGCGGCGAGCGGTGGACGACGCGTAGCGCCTCGCCAAGTGCCGGCGTGTGCCGGACCAGGGTCTCGCGGACATAGCCGTCGACCGCGGCACCATCGGCCAGGCCCTCGCTGACGGCCAGCACGCTCCGCGGGTGGCCCCAGGTGAAGAAGGTGCGACGGAAGAAGCGGTCCGGGTCCTCGCCGGCCGTGGCGAGGGCGAAGCGCGGGTAGAGCCAGCCCGAGTTGGAGTCCGGATCGGCCCAGGCAAAGATCCGTCCCTGGAGATCGGCGAGGCTGTGCAGATCCGAGCCCGCCGCGACGATGATCTCGGACCGGTACAGGGGCTGCCCGCGCCAGCTCGGCACCACGATCAGCTCCAGCCGATCCTGGTGCTGCACGTAGGGATAGCCGCAGATCCAGGCCAGATCCAGCCGGCCGCCGAGCAGCAGGTCGAGGATCTCGCGGTAGCGGGCCCGCTGCACGAGCGCGACCGGCCGACCCAAGCGGGCCCCGAGCCAGGTGGCCCATTGGCCGAGGAAGCCGACCTGCTCGTCCAGGATCACGGGCGTAACGCCGAGGCGCAGCGGCGGCTCGGCCTGGCCGTCCGGCGTCGCCCCCTGCGTCTCGCTGGCGAGGGCGGCCCGCGTTAGCAAAGGCGGTGCCAGGGTCAGCAGCCCGGCGGCCGCCACCCCTGAGGCAAAGGCGCGGCGTGAGCAGCGCGTCATTGGCGTCAACCTCTCATCGTGCGTTACCTTCTTGTAACACATCTCGATGGCCGACGTTACCCCAGATTCCCATCTGGCAGCGCCGAGGACCGCATTTCCCGGCCTGATGCCTAGTCTGCCTGGGGCCCACGGGGGTGGCCCAAAATCTGCAATATGCCGCGAGCGAACTGACCACAGGAGAACACGACAAGCCATGACAGATCTCAGTCGACGCCGCTTTCTCACGACCGGCGGGGCCGCCGCGGCCGGCGCCGCCCTGCTCGGCCCTGACCTCGGCCATGCCGCCAGCACTGGGCCGCACCCGGGCGCCACGACCCTCCCCTATCCGCGCACCGGCATCGCCCAGGCCGCGGCGCTGAAGGTCGACGAGCCCAAGGCGTTCAGCTTCCCGGACGAGGACTCCTTCTGCCAGGTCTTGAAGACCGGACGGCCGGTGCCCGGCGGGGTCGGGCCGGATGCGGACATCGTGGCCTTCAGCACCCAATGCACCCACATGGGCTGTCCGCTCAGCTACGACAAGGTAGCGCGGACCTTCAAGTGCGGTTGCCACTTCAGCATCTTCGACCCGGAGATGCAGGGCCAGATGGTCGACGGCCAGGCGACCGAGAACCTGCCCCGCATCCTCCTGGAGTACGACGAGGGGGACGACACCCTCTACGCCGTCGCCGTCGAGGGCCTGATCTACGGCCGCCAGTCCAATCTGCTCTGAGCCCATTACCCACGGAGTCGCACCCATGAGCCAACGCCCAGACCGCATCCCGCTGCCGCCGCCCGACGCCCAGCGCACCAACATGACCTGTCACTTCTGCATCGTCGGCTGTGGCTACCACGTCTATAAATGGCCCGCCAACCGCGAGGGTGGGCGCGCCCCGCACGAGAACGCGCTGGGGCTCGACTTTCGCCGCCAGCTCGGGCCGCAGCAGCTGATCATGACCCCGGCGATGCACAACCAGATCGCCGATCGCGACGGCCGACGTTGGCACGTCATGGTCCTACCGGACAAGGCCTGCCTGGTCAACCAAGGCCTGTCCTCGACCCGCGGTGGCCAGATGGCGAGCATCCTCTACAGCGGCGAGGGCGCCTCGCGCCAGCGGCTCGCCTACCCGATGCTCTTCACCGGCGACGACTGGGTCGAGACCAATTGGGACACGGCGCTCGCCGTCTATGCCGGCGTGACCAAGCGGATCCTCGACGAGAATGGCCCCGAGGCCCTGGCCTTCGACGCCTTCGATCACGGCGGCGCCGGCGGCGGCTTCGAGAATACGTGGGGCAGCGGCAAGCTGATGTTCAGCGCCCTGCGCACCCCGCTGACGCGCATCCACAACCGCCCCGCTTACAACTCCGAGTGCCATGCGACGCGGGACATGGGCATCGGCGAGCTCAACAACGCCTACGAGGACAGCGAGGTCGCCGACACCCTGTTCTTCATCGGCGCCAACGGCTACGAGACCCAGACCAACTACTTCCTCGCCCATGTCATGCCGAACATGCGCGGCGAGACGATCGCGAAGAAGCAGCAGTGGTTCCCTGGTGAGACGGCCGAGAAGGCCAAGGTCATCTTCGTCGATCCACGCCGCTCGCTGACCGTCTCGGTCGCCGAGCACATCGCCGGCAAGGAGAACGTGCTGCACCTGGCCATCGCCCCGGGCACCGACACGGCGCTCTTCAATGGGCTGATGACCTATGTCGTCGAGCAGGACTGGCACCACGAGGCCTTCATCGGCGAGCACACGAGCGGCTTCGAGGAGGCGCTCGCGGCCAACCGCATGAGCTTGAGGGAGTGCAGCCGCATCACCGGCGTGCCCGAGGCCGACATCGTCAAGGCCGCCGAATGGGCCTATGCGCCAAAGGCCTCCTCGACTGGCTCGTCCAGGCACTATCCGCGCACGATGCACGGCTACGAGAAGGGCATCATCTGGGGCAACGACAACTTCCGCACCCAGGCGGCGCTGGTCGATCTGGTGCTGACCACCGAGAATGTCGGGCGGCGCGGCACCGGCGTCGTGCGCATGGGCGGCCACCAGGAGGGCTATGCCCGGCCGCCCTATCCGGGCGGGCGCCCGGCGATCTATGTCGATGATGAGGTCATCAAGGGCAACGGCCGCATGCTGACGGTCTGGGCCACCAACCCCTTCCAGAGCACGCTCAATGCCGAGGCCTATCGCGAGGCCGTCTATCATCGCGCCAACATCGTGCGCGAGACCATCGCCCAGGCGCGCGGAGCCACCGCGAACGATCTCGTCGATCTGATCTACGACGCCGTCACGAACCGCGGCGGCCTCTTCCTGGTCAGCATCGACCTCTATCGCACCAAGCTCGCCGACGCCGCCCACCTGCTGCTACCGGCGGCCCAGTCGGGCGAGATGAATCTCACCTCGATGAACGGCGAGCGGCGCATGCGCCTGACCGAGCGCTTCATGGACCCGCCCGGCGTGGCCAAGCCCGATTGCCTGATCGCCGCCGATATCGCCAACAGGCTCAAGGCCCTCTATCGCGATGAGGGCAATGCCGAGATGGCGGCACGGTTCGACGGCTTCGACTGGCGCAGCGAGGAGGATGCCTTCGAGGACGGCTTCCGCAAGCCCGAAGGCATCGACAGCCAGGGAGGCCCGACCGGCACCTTGGTCACCTATGAGCGCCTGCGGGCGATGGGCAACAACGGCGTGCAGTTGCCGGTCAAGGAATACCAGGCCGGCCAGCTGATCGGCACCGAGATGCTCTATACCGACCACAAGTTCGACACGCCGGACGGCAAGGCCGGCTTCCTGCCGGCCCCCTGGAATGGGATGCCGCAGATCGTCCAGGCCCAGCGCGACAAGTACCGCTTCCTGGTCAACAACGGGCGCACCAATCACATCTGGCAGACCGCCTATCACGACCGCCATCTCGCCTTCCGCCGCGACCGCTTCCCGATGTCGCCCTGCGAGATGAATCCGGAGGACGCCAAGGCCCTCGGCATCGAGGCCGGCGACATCGTCGAGCTCTACAACGACTATGGCTCGGCCTTCGCGATGGCCTACCCGGAGCCCGACATCGCCCGCGGCCAGGTGTTCATGATGTTCGGCTACGACAACGGCGTCGTCGGCGACGTGGTCACGCCCTGGACCGACCGCAACCTGATCCCCTACTACAAGGGCACCTGGGCCAATATGCGCAAGGTCGGCGCGATGCCCAACTACCAGCGCACCGTGTCCTTCAAGCGGCGGCGCTTCGATCTCACCGTGTGAGGCGAGGTCGCGGCCGCGGGTGATCGCCCCAGGCCGCGACCGCCGCCGGATCATCCCCCAGCCATGGCCGATGCACTCATCGATCGCTTTAACCGCCAGATCCGCTATGTGCGCCTGTCGGTCACGGACCGCTGCGACCTGCGCTGCGGCTACTGCCTGCCCAAGGGTTTCAAGGGATTCGAGGAGCCCGAAGACTGGCTCGACTTCGACGAGATCAGCCGCGTGGTCGGCGCATTGGCCCGCCTCGGGGTTCGCCATGTACGACTGACCGGCGGCGAGCCCCTCGTGCGGCGCGATCTGCCGGGCTTGGCCGCAAGACTGGCCACCCTGCCCGGACTCGAAGACCTGTCGCTGTCGAGCAACTGCACCCGCATGGCGGACCTGGCCCAGCCGCTCTATCGGGCCGGGATCAAGCGCCTGAACGTCAGTCTGGATAGCCTGCGCCCGGAGGTCTTCAAAGAGATCACCGGGGGACACCTGGCGCAGGTCCTGCGCGGTATCGAGGCGGCGCACGAGGTCGGGTTTGCGCCGATCCGCGTCAATACGGTGGTCCTCGGCGGGGTGAACGACACCGAGATCGAGTCGATCCTGGCCTTTTGCGCCGAGCGCGGCTTCACCCTGCGGCTGATCGAGACCATGCCGATCGGCGCCACCGGTCGGAGCGCACTCAGCCGCTACGTCGACCTGCGTGAGATCAAGCAGCGCCTGGAGCGCCGCTTCGCGCTGATCCCCGATCTCCTGCCCGGCGGCGGCCCCGCGCGCTACTACCGCCTCGGCGGTACCGAGACGCGCATCGGCTTCATCACCCCCCTCTCCCAGCACTTCTGCGAGTCCTGCAACCGTGTTCGGCTGACGGTCGACGGAACCCTGCACCTGTGCCTGGGCCAGGAGAACAGCTACCCGCTGCGGCCGCTGCTGCGCGCAGGGATCGACGACGACGATCTGGTCGACCATCTCCGCCGTGCCATCGCGCTGAAACCGGAACGCCACGAATTTAACGAGCGCCCCGAGAAGGTCGTCCGCTTCATGGCCCAGACCGGCGGTTGAGTGCATGACCCTCTATGTCCCACTGAATGGGTCCGGCCTGCAACGGGCGTCGCGCGAGGTCGCTCCGCCATGTTTCCGGGCCTTGAACCCACACCCCGCCTCCACTAACGGCCTGTCTCAGCCCCAGTCTGGACCCTCAAGGTGGCTTGGATTTCCTATCCGTCACCGTATCCGTTATCCGTATCCGTTATCCGTATCCGTTTTACGTACTGACGCCGTCATTACGGATTTGCTAGTATTCCCGGAAACGGGAGTCAATGCCATGCCTAGAGCACAAGAACCAACGACCAACCGCCAGACACTCAATCTGCGAATCAAGCCGGAGGAGCGCGACCTGATCGACCGCGCCGCGCGTGCACGCGGCAAGAATCGCACCGAGTTCATCCTTGATGCCACCCGTCGGGCCGCCGAGGAGGCGCTCCTCGATCAGGTCTTGCTGTCTGTCGGGGAAGACGCCTTCAATGCCTTCCAAGCGCGCCTCGATGCACCGCCGGAGCCGAACGAACGGCTGCTTGAGACCATGCGGACGGTGCCTCCCTGGGAACAGGCGTGACGCTCCGCGCGCCGGAGCCGCTGAACGATCGACACGACGGCACCGTCTTCGATTCCGGCCGAGAGACGCTGGACACCTGGCCCAAGCGGCGCGCGCTGCGTAACCAAATCAGTGGCGCATCGAGAACCTACGTCGTCTGCGAGCGTGGGCGCATCGTCGCCTATTACGCGCTGGCCTCGGGAGCCGTAAGCGCGGCGCTTGCGACCGGTCGCTTGAGGCGCAACATGCCTGATCCCATTCCCGTGGTCCTGCTCGCTCGCCTGGCCGTCTCGCGCTCACATCAGGGCCGAGGGCTGGGGCGCGCCCTGCTCCAGGACGCCGGCCAGCGGGTGCTGAGCGCCGCGGATACCATCGGCATCCGGGGGCTGCTCGTGCAGGCCATCGATGAAGAGGCCCGGGTGTTCTACGCACACATTGGCTTCGATCCCTCGCCGCTCGATCCGATGACCCTCATGATTACCTTGGCCGATCTGCGGGAGAGCCTGTCGTAGGGGCGAATTCATTTGCCCTGACAGATTCCGCCTGTTGGGTCGATCCCTCCATGCGGGTAAGCGATTCGCCTTGCGCGTCATTCGAGCCCGACATCTGGCGACGGAGCGTCGGGTTACGCTGTGCTAACCCGACCTACAGGGCTCGGGCAATTCGGCGCCGATGTCACGATCGGCGTCTCTTGCGAGCCGCTCTTGTTCAGTCTTCGGCATGATCCAGCATCTTCCGCGCAGCATTGACCACATGCCCCCGCGCCCGCGAGGATTCCGGGCACCTCGCATTCCTTCCGCCTGTCGTCGGCATCTCAACCGCGGTCGCTTCCAGAACCCAGTTTCACGCCCAACCGGAAATCGCCTGCTATTCTGTACATATGTCTGGCTTACCCGTGGACTCCATCCGCACGCCGACATGGCCGCCGCCTCGCAGGGATGCCAGGCCGCTCCGTAATGCCGCCGCCGTCCCGAGCACACCATCCTCTACCAGATCATCCAGCAGCACCTGGAGACCTACCTCAGCATGGCACGCGAAGACGACTGGGACGGGGAGCGCGTGCCCGCAGCCGATTAGAACGGCCGGCGATTGCCGGCCTAGGGGTCACGGGAATTTCGCCACTACCTCGAATGCGGCATCCTGCACATCTTTCTAAGGGTCATCGAGGCCCATCTTCGTGCAAGGATTCCAACCGCCTCGCCCCGGGCGCGGCTCGGGGCCATCAGCTTCGTACACCGTTTCGGCTCCGCGCTGAACCGCCACGTCCATTTGCACTGCTGCATCATCGATGGCCTGTTCGATCCCGGCGAAGACGGCCAGGTCCGCTTCCTCCAGGCGCCGGTACTGACGACGGATGAGATGGCCACCATCACCGAGCCAGTGCGCCGACGGGTGCTGCGGTGGTTCGCCCGCAGCGGTCTGCTCGAGCCCGCGGAGGCGCGCGACATGCTCGGCTGGGAACATGGCGGCTTCTCGCTGGATGCGGCGGTGCGCATTGCCGGCGCGGATCGCGCCGGGCTGGAGCGCCTGCTGCGCGACTGTGCCCGCCCGCCCTTCGCGCTGGAGCGCCTCGAGCAGATCAACCCACACCAGCTCATCTACCACCTGCCCAAGCCGCGACGCGATGGGCGCACGACCCTGGTGCTCACGCCGCTGGAGCTGATCGATGCGCTGGCGGCCCAGCTTGTTCCGAGATTGGCCGCCACCACGACGGCACCGCCACCGCTACCACGGGGTGCTCGCGCCCAACGCGCCGCTGCGTGCGGCCGTCACCGCTTACGGGCGCGAGAAGGCGGCCAGCCCGCAGGCACCAGCGAAGCGCGTGTCAGCGACCGACGAAGAGCCGAGAAACGGCTCCCCAGCACGCTATCTGTGGGCGATGCTGCTGGCCCGGCTGTTCGAGGCGCGGCCGCTGGTCTGCCCCAACTGCGGCGCCAACATGCGCATCATCGCCTTCATCACCGATGCCGCACCCGTCGAGCAGATCCTCTTGGCTCTCGGGGAGCCGCCACGCCCGCCCCCGATCTCGCTCGCCCGCGGACCGCCGGCCTGGGACGAGGCGCCCGAGTCGGTGCTGGACCGGGACCTTGTCGCTCAGCCCGAGCCCGAGCCCGAGCTCGAGCTCGATCAGCGTATCACCTGGTAGTCGCCGTCTCCTGCGGGAGGCGGTGCCGAGAGCCTTCGTCTTGCCGCCATCCGGCATGCCCCCGAGCCCGCTCCAGCGCGCCGCTTCGGCCTGCAAAGGGCGTCGCGCGAGGTCGCTCCGCCATGTTTCCGGGCCTTGACCTCACACCCCGCCTCCACTAGCGTCCTGCTCTCAGCCCGAGCCTAGACCCTCAGGGCGGCTTGGATTTCCTATCCGTCAGCCTATCCGTTGCAAGCCCGAGGGCGTCGACAGCCAGGGTGGGCCGACCGGCACCTTGGTCATCTACGAGCGCCTGCGGGCGATGGGCAACAACGGCGTGCAGTTGCCGGTCAAGGAGTACCAGGCCGGCCAGCTGCTCGGCACCGAGATGCTCTATGCCGACCACAGGTTCGACACGCCGGACGGCAAGGCCCGCTTCCTGCGGGCTCGCTCGAACGGCCTGCCACAGATCGTCGAGGCCCAGCGCGCCAGTTACCGCTTCCTGGTCAACAATGGGCGCACCAATCACATCTGGCAGACCGCCTATCACGACCGCCATCTCGCCTTCCGCCGCGACGCTTCCCGATGTCGCCCTGCGAGATGAACCCGGAAGACGCCAAGGCCCTCGGCATCGAGGCCGGCGATGTCGTCGGGCTCTACAACGACTACGGCTCGGCCTTCGCGATGGCCTACCTGGAGCCCGACATCGCCCGCGGCCAGGTATTCATGTCGATCTCAGCGTGTAAGGGCTGTGGTCGCGGCCGGGGGCGATAGTCCTACGGCTGCGACCGCCGTCGGATCTCCGACCAGCCATGTCCGGTGCACTCATCGATGCGGTCACGACCTCGCGGCGCCCGCCCAGGCCATCACCCTCCGGCCGATGAGCGCGATCGGGGGATGAGATTGGGGACCAAGGATCCGATGACCCACAGCCCGATCAGCCGGGCGGCCCCCCGGCCAAGGGCTTGGCGTCCGCGACCTCGGGCAACTTCAGCGACAGCGCCGCGGCGGCCAGCACGAAGGCGGCCGACCACCAGAGGCAGCCCGTCAGCCCCTGCGTCTGATAGACGAGCCCAGACAGCAGGGTTCCGGCCAGACGCCCGCCGGCGTTCGACATGTAGTAGAAGCCGACGCTCAGCGCGACCTGCTCGGCGTCCGAGTAGGCGAGGATCAGATAGGAGTGCACGGCCGAGTTGATGGCGAAGACGACGCCGAACAGGATCAGCCCGACGATCAGCACCGGCCCAGGTGGCCAGCCCTGCATCAGGCCAAGCGCGATGCCGGCCGGAAAGAGGGCCAGCGCCAGGGCCCAACGCCGGGCCGTGCGGCCACCCGGCCCCGTACCTTGCCGGCCGCCCCGCGCCGGCCGCACCAGGCGCGGGGCGAGCGCCTGCACCAGGCCATAGCCGATCACCCACAGGGCCAGGAAGCCCCCGACCTGCATGAAGGACCAGCCTAGCACCTCGTAGAGGAACACCGGCAGGCCGACAACGAGCCAGACATCGCGGGAGCCGAACAGGAAGAAGCGGGCCGCGGACAGCCAGTTGATCGCCGCCCGGTTCGAGAACACCTGCGTGAATTTCGGCTTGACCTTCATCTTGCCGACGCCGGACGGCAGGCTGAGGGCGGTGGCGATCAGCACGAGGAGCAGGGCGCCGGCCAGCACGGCCAAGGCGCCGCGGAAGCCGATCCCTTGCAGCAGGGCGGCGCCGATGAAGAAGCCGGCCCCCTTGAGCGCGTTCTTCGAGCCGGTCAGCACCGCGACATAGCGGAAGAGCTGCGACTCGCCGCCACGCCCGACCAGGGTCTTGACCGTCGCCTTGGCCGACATCTTGTTGAGGTCCTTGGCGATGCCGGACAGCGCCTGGGCCAGCATCACGTAGGGCACCGACAGCCAGGCATCGGGCACCGTGAGCATCAGCAGGGCCCCGACCTGCAGGCCCATGCCGATGTGCATCGTCAGATTGAGCCCGATCCGTGCCCCGAGCCAGCCGCCGACCAGGTTCGTGATGACGCCGAACAGCTCGTAGAAGAGGAACAGCATCGCCACTTCGAATGGCGAGAAGCCGAGCTGGTGGAAGTAGAGGACCACCAGCATCCGAATGGCGCCGTCCGTGATGGTGAAGGCCCAATAGCCGCCGGTGACGACCAGATAGCTGCGCACGCCGGCGTCCATTAGAGGCCCCTCGACTTTGGCCGGCGGACCGGCAGACATCCCCCCATCAGAGCCCCCTGGCCACCTTGGCGACGATGTCCATCATCCGATTCACATAGCCCCATTCGTTGTCGTACCAGGCATAGACCTTGACCTGGGTCTCGTCGACGACCAGCGTCGAGAGGGCATCGACGATCGCCGAGCGGGGGTCGTTGACATAGTCGACCGAGACCAGCGGCCGCTCCTCGTAGCCCAGGATGCCGGCCAGCTCGCCCTCGGCCGCGGCCCGCAGATGGCCATTGACCTCGGCGACGGTCACCGGCCGCGCCGCCTCGAAGACGAAGTCGGTCAGCGAGGCGTTGAGCAGCGGCACGCGCACCGCATGGCCGTTGAGCCGGCCGGTGAGCTCGGGAAAGATCTTGGTGATGGCCCGCGCCGAGCCGGTCGTGGTCGGGATCAGGGACTGGCCGCAGGCGCGGGCGCGGCGCAGATCCTTGTGGCCCTTGTCGACGATCGTCTGGGTGTTGGTGATGTCGTGCAGCGTCGTCATGCTGCCGTGCAGGATGCCGATTCGCTCGTGCAGCACCTTGACCAGGGGTGCGAGGCAGTTGGTCGTGCAGGAGGCGGCCGTCAGCAGATGGTGCTGCGCCGGGTCGTAGAGGTGGTCATTGACGCCATAGACGATGTCGAGCGCCCCCTTCGTCGGGGCGGCCACGAGGACCTTCTTGACCCCCTGGTCGAAATAGGCCTGGAGCGCCTCCGGCTGCTTGTGGTGCCGCCCGGTCGCCTCGATGACGAGATCGCAGCCGGACCAGTCGGTCGCGGCGATCTCCCGGTTGGCGCTGTAGGCGATCGCCTCGCCGTCGATCAGCAGCTGCCCGCCGTCGCCGACGCAGTCGCGGCCCCAGCGGCCGTGCACCGAGTCGAACGCCAACAGATGGGCCGATCCGGCCGCATCGCAGGCGATCTCGTTGACCTGCACGACCTGGAAGTCCGGCGAGCCCCAGCCAGCACGCAGGCCGAGCCGCCCCATACGGCCGAAGCCGTTGATCCCGATCCGTATTCTCATCATGGCTGCTGCGTCGTGCCGCCATCCTCGAGCCGCATCCGACCGATCTCGTCGAGCCGCCGCTGGAGTCGCAGGCGGTCGAGCGACGCGAGCGGCAGCACGACGAAGATCTTGATGCGGTTCTCCAGCTCGCGGAAGGCCGTCCGGAAGGCCATGAGGCGGGTCAGCTCGTCGCCCTCGACGGCCGCCGGGTCGGGCGTGCCCCAATGGGCCGTCATCGGCTGACCAGGCCAGACCGGACAGACCTCGGCCGCGGCCTTGTCGCAGACGGTGAAGACGAAATCCATCACGGGTGCCTCCGGCGTCGCGAATTCCGCCCAATCCTTGCTGCGCAGCCCATCGGTCAGATGGTTGTGCCGGCGCAGGATCTCCAGCGCCAAGGGATGCACCTCGCCGCGCGGTTGGCTCCCGGCACTGAAGCCGCGGAAGCGGCCCTGACCCCAGCGCTCAATGAGACGCTCGGCAAAGATGCTGCGCGCCGAGTTGCCGGTGCACAGAAACAGCACGTGATAGGGTCGCTCGACCATCTTGGCGCTCCTCGGCTAGATGCAGCACAGCTGCTTCGTCAACGGTCAGAACATACCGCAGATCAAATATATCTAAAAATGAAGATTTTGTGACGACGTCCCCTGGGAGACACCGGGAGCCGTTAGATGGGCGGCCCGTGCCCGAGAGCGCGGCGGGCACGCCTCGGCAAGCCATAGGGACGGCTCAGAAACAACTGACACAGGCGCGCGGGTGTTAAGGAACTCCGAAATACACGCAAGTCCCTGAAAGACGGGCAGCTCTCCTCTGTAGCTCTCCTCTGTATATTCAGCCTGTTCGCGCGTTTCGCGTGTTTCATGGCTCAAGGAAGACGTGCCGGTTGTTCTTGAATCGTCACATATCCAGGCCATACGAGGGAGTCAACGGCTTGCCGCATGGTCCCATTCGGCCCACTTTACCTGCGCAGGGGCGAGCCTCCGAACGGGCAGCCCTCGGCCTGGCACCCTTGAGTATATGCATTTTGCGTTATATAGTGCCCGCCATACGCCGATGCCGGACCCGGCAGGGCTCGGCCTGACTCCCCGTGGAATGTATCAGATGCTCGATCCCTTCGCCTGGCTCGGCGACCGCGTCGCCTACGACCTGTTCGGCCTCGCTGCCGATTCGGCCACCGGGGCGGCCGTCCATTTCTTCGTCATGGACGTCGCCAAGATCTTCGCCCTGCTGGTCATCATCATCTACATCATGGGCCTGCTGCGCGCGCTGGTCTCCCCGGAGCAGGTGCGCGAGTTCGTCCGCGGGCGCCCGGACTGGCAGGCGCGCGGCATGGCCGTCGGCTTGGGGGCGGTGACGCCCTTCTGCTCCTGCTCGTCGGTGCCGCTGTTCATCGGCTTCGTCGAGGCCGGCATCCCGCTCGGGGTGACCTTCTCGTTCCTGATCGCCTCGCCGATGATCAACGAGGTCGCCGCCGTGCTCCTGATCGGCATCCTCGGCTGGAAGCTGGCGCTGCTCTACATCGGCGCCGGGCTGCTGGTGGCCTGGGTCGGCGGCATCATCATGCAGCGTTTCAAGCCCGAGCGCTGGGTCGAGGACTACGTCTGGAAGATCCACATGGGCGAGGCGGCG
Source organism: uncultured Chromatiaceae bacterium (assembly GCA_964583605.1). GTDB lineage: Bacteria > Pseudomonadota > Gammaproteobacteria > Chromatiales > Chromatiaceae > CAZOWL01. Next base: position 46,199 of record CAZOWL010000022.1, read on the forward strand.
GCACCGCGCCCGGATACCAGCCTGCTCGGGCGGCATCGCTTCGCCGTCGCCGAGGTCCGGGAGATCCTGCGCCGGATCTGGAAGTGGGTCTTCATCGGCATCGGCGTCGGCGCGATCTTCCACGGCTATGTCCCGGAGGACTGGGTCGTGGAGCACCTCGGCGATGGCCAATGGCTGGCAGTGCCCGCCGCGGTGCTGGTCGGCATCCCGCTCTATTCCAACGCCACGGGCGTCATCCCGGTGGCCGAGGCGATGCTCGGCAAGGGGGTCGCCGTCGGCACCGTGCTGGCGTTCATGATGAGCATCGCGGCCCTGTCGATCCCGGAGATGCTGATCCTGCGCAAGGTCATCCGCTGGCCAGCGCTGGCGCTCTTCGCCGGCGTGTTGGGGATGTCCTTCATCCTGGTCGGCTGGGGCTTCAACCTGATTACCTGAGGTCGCTGCATGGCCATTCGGCTCGAATCGACCATTACCTGCCCGCAATGCGGCTTCAGCCGCAGCGAGCGAATGCCGACCGATGCCTGCGTCTGGTTCTGGGAATGCCCGGGCTGCGGGGTGTTGCTGAAACCGGAACCAGGTGACTGCTGCGTCTTTTGTTCCTACGCAGACACCCCCTGCCCGCCGTTCCAATTAGACGATGGGCACTGCTGCCAACCCACTCGTGAGGTCAGACAATGAAACAGATCAAGGTACTCGGCTCCGGCTGCCGCACCTGCGAGATCACCGCCAATTTTCTCTCTTGGGCTACGATGATCTCGGTGTTAACGTTTCAATATTAAAAATAATGAATGCATGATTTGTGGGGGCAAGAATGCATATTGTTGCGGGTCTTTTGGGGCTTTTGGGCGCCGTTGCGTTTTTCCTATACCGGCTCGATGCCGCCAAACATAACGCACAGCGCGTTGGCGAAGCAGCGCATGATACGCGGCTGTTTTTCCGGCGCAGTGCTTGGAACCGCAAGCGTAAATTTGATGCGGTTAATGAAATCAAGGATGTGCGTACCGCTGTTGCGGTGATGATGGTGCGGCTGGTGAAAGAGACCGGCGCGATGACCCAAAGATCAATCGATGCGATTATGGAGCAGTTGACCTCGGTGCTGCAATTTTCTGCGAGCGAGGCCGAGGAAGTCATGGCACAGGCAAAATGGTATGCCGAGAGCCTGGGTGATCTGGATACCGCGCTCGACAAGATTCGCCGTCGTTTTGATAAGGAATTTGATGCCGATCAGCGCGTCGATG
>CAZOWL010000023.1:0-46201 GCA_964583605.1 uncultured Chromatiaceae bacterium
GACTCCCATCGGTTACGATGGGTGTGGATTCGATCATGTTCGCCGAACTGTGTCCCGCCCCAGGCCCGTCAGCCCTCGAGACTTATAGGTAATGGCATGAGGTTTACGCCCGCTTCGGCGAGGACTCGGTAAGGACCGCCCTAGAACAGCACGGCGAGCGGATCATGGGTGCGGCTGGCCTGGCGCCGACTGCGGAAGTCACCGAGCTACGCCCTGAGCGCAAGCGCACCGCTTGAGCGACAAGCCGCACACCGCGGCGACTGATACACTGACACGGCCAAGCCTAGGCTGATCCCCGAAAAGGCAGTCACCTTCCTGCCCTGGCTTGGCTTCCTCCCTGAAGGCCGCGTGAAGGTGCGCGACAATGGAACCGCCTTGCTCGTTTTGCCGAGCGATCCCTAAGCGGATGCGCGACCTGCTCTTGCGCGTCTTTGCCGAGGACGACTGTTCTAACCTGCTACATCGTCCGGCGACTGATTATGTGCGCTGGGGAATGCAGGGCATGGTTCGCGGCGAGTCTACGCCTTTTCCTGTGATGCGTAATCGAGCTGGCGACCTTGATCCCACTGATGTTCTGCGCGCTGCTGTCGCCTATCAGAGCAAGCGCGTTGAGCGTGATTTCCTTATATCGGACGACTGCGAGTGCATTAGCGTCGGCATCGGGAGAATTGTGGTCAAGAGCCCGCATCGGCGTGTTGGGTATGACCCCGACGCCCAAGGCGACCTGTCGCCGCTCCCAATCGCTCCCCCAACCAACGCGACACTGGTCAAGCACTTGGCCGGTCTGTTCTCTGTCGATGAAAGGACCGTGGTTTCGGCTTTACACCGAGCCATGAACCTTTTCATCGAGCATCATTCAGACACCTATTTCGCTTTCGCATTCATTGAACTAATAAGCCAGACTGCCCGCTCGCAAGAACTCGCCTGAGTTCTTGCAACATCGACCGCCGTTTGCTTGTTGCAATGGCCCTGCATCGTAAACCGTCGCAGGAACAAGCAAATGACAGACCCAAAAGCATTCGACTCCCCTGTAACCCGACTCGACACCGAGAAGGTCGCGGCGGCCTACTTGAACGTTTCTTGCCGCACACTTCAAGCCTGGCGCCTTCGTGGTGGCGGTCCAGCTTTTGTGCGGGTAGGCCGCGCGATTAGGTATGACAGAAGCGATCTCGATCGGTACATCGCTGAGCGCACACACTCAAGCACAAGCACAACGGCATAGGGAGGCGCCAAATGACCACAATGGAAAACGCCCGAGCCGTGGCGGCGGCATCGGGCGCAGAGAGTGGACAGCAGGTTGATGGCACTGACGATTTTACCACCGGCGGCATCCTGACGCAGCGTAGCGCCCTCGATGATTTTCCGGACGACGATTGGAAGCGCGGAGGGTGGCCCGAGCTATCTCCGCTGGCCAGTGCTGGCAGCCCGGAGTCGTACCCTGTCGATGCGTTCCCTCAGCGAATAAGGGACGCTATCGAGGAGGTCCAGTCATTCGTGAAGGCGCCTATGGCCCTTGTCGGCACGGGCGCCATGTCGGCGCTATCGGTGGCGTTACAGGCGCGGGTTGACGTGGAGCGCGCGACAAAGCTCAAAGGCCCTAGCAGCGTCAACCCGCGAACCATCGCCGACAGTGGCGAGCGGAAAAGCACGATTGACGGGTTCTTCACCGGCCCGATTCGCGAATATGAGGACGCCCAGCGCAAAGAGCTAGAGCCTGACCTTGAGAAGTACGAGGCGGACATAGCCGCATGGCAGGCCGAGCGCGAAGGTTATTTGGCCGCCATCAGAACGGCTGCCAAGTCCGGCAAACAGGGCGACGTGCGAAAGAATAAGCTCGCCCTTGAGGACCTGGAGCACGTCAAGCCTCAGCCGCCGCGAATCCCAAAGCTCCTGCGCGGCGACGACACTCCCGAGAAGCTCGCGTGGTCGTTGGCGCGGGAGTGGCCTTCTGCCGGCGTTCTTTCATCCGCGGCCGGCGTCATCTTCGGCGCGCATGGCATGGGCAAGGATAGCGTCATGCGAAATCTAGGGCTGTTGAATGTGCTATAGGATGGCGGGACGCTAGATATCGGTCGTCGCACATCTGAGAGCTTCACCGTAAGAGGCGCACGGTTCACGGTCGCGCTGATGGTCCAGGAAGCGACGCTCCGCGAATACTTCGAGCGAGCAGGAACCCTGGCGCGCGGTACCGGGTTTCTCGCTCGGTTCTTGATCGCGTGGCCGCAGTCCACCCAGGGCACGCGGTTCTTCACGGAGCCGCCGGAATCTTGGCCCAAGCTCGCGCGGTTCAACACTCGGCTGCGAAGCCTCCTCGATCAGCCCGTTGAGCTCGACGACGAGGGCAGACTGTCGCCACGGGTGCTCGGCCTCTCTATCGAAGCAAAAGCTCTGTGGGTCAAGTTTCACGACGCGATCGAGGCAGAGCTGCTGCCGAGCGGAGAGCTTTACGATGTTCGCGACGTGGCCGCCAAAGTAGCAGACAACGCTGCACGGATCGCTTCACTGCTCCATCAATTCGAGCGCAGCTTGGAAGAGCCCATCGGCGCTGAATTGATGGAATCGGCCACGCGACTTGCCGCCTGGCACCTGAATGAATCTCGGCGATTCTTCGGCGAGCTGGCCATGCCGCCGGAGATCCTGGCGGCATCGCAGCTAGAAAGGTGGCTGGTCGCCTACTGCCACAAGCATGGCACCACGAAGGTGAACCGGCGAATTGTGCAACAGTACGTCACGCCGTCTTCGCTTCGACGCTCACAGACTCTTGAAACCGCAATCGAGACGCTAGCCGATCATGGTCGGGCAAGGGAGTGGGCAGAGGATAGGCAGAAGTTGATCGAACTGAGGCCGGAGGTGCTGGCATGAAGCTGACAGCCCTCATGCAGCCCGGCGCGCTCCGCGACCGTCAGGAAGTTGCTACAGCTACACCGGCTACACTTGCTACACACCGGGACTCGACTGTAGCAGATGTAGCGACTGTAGCTGTAGCAGGTCCGCCGGTAACCAATGGCGACACCGCTCGCCGCCTATGGCTCGTCACTCTGCCATCCGGCGAGCAACTCAGCGTGAGCTGCAGCCCGCCAGCATCGGCCACCGAGGTCCAGGCCCGCTGGCCCGGCGCAACGGTCGAGCCCGAACCGCCCAACGATCCCGGCACCGCTGGCAACCTCGATCCACTCGACGAGGCCACCATTCGCGGCTGGCTCGCGTCCATCGAAGAGCACGACAACCATCATTGCGAACCACAACGCAGCTCTACAGGCCGTCCATGTCGTGCACGACGAAACGAGCGGACGTCCAGTCGATGTTGTGATGTATCCGGTTATCGGTCTTGCCGTCACGGATCACGGGAACGGCTGCTTCTCGGCGACGCCCATCGACATCGGAGGCGGACATTCGGATGAGATCGTCGCGGCCATCGAGGGCAACCGATGGTGGCTGACTGGCGGCGGCGGAAGTGGGTTCGATCCGATTCGCCTCAAGCAAGCACTGCTCGCCGCCGGCGACGAGGACGAGTAGGCAATGACAACCGCAGCACGACAAGCCCGCTGGCGGCAGCGCGACGGCAAGAAGATGGTGTAGGTCAGGTTATCGCCCGAAGCCGTCGCGCGACTGGATCGACTCGTTCAGCACGCCGGCGCGTCAGGCCGCGCTGAGGCCATCGAGCGGCTGATCCAGGCCGATCCAGGCGACGCACCGGACTGGATCGCGCATCAGGCCATCAGGTTGGTGAGGGCATGGTTTAAGGCGACAGGCCGGCCCTCGTTGACGCTGCGCGACGAGACGCGCGTCTATTCAATCGACATGAGCCCGAGGAGGCGCTGAATGGCTGGCCATCATCGAACCAAGCCGCGCTGCGGTGCCAAGACACGGAAGGGCACGCCATGCCGATGCAAGGCGCTGCCGAGCGGCCGATGCCGGTTTCACGGCGGATTGAGTACAGGCCCGGTCACGGCAGCCGGACGACGGCAGTCCGCGAAGAATCTTGAGAAGGCACGCGCGGCACTGGCTGATCCGCGATTCGCCGAGGTGCGATCCAAAGCGGCGAAGCGAGGCCACGCGAGCCGGAAGCTCAACCGAGCAAGGGCACAGCTCCGCAAAATGGCTGCTGAGGGTGTCCCGCTGGCTGCTGAGTTTCTGGCCGGCATGTAGACGCTACTCGTCAGTACGACCGGACGCACCAGCGCACCCGACCGGCAACAGTATGTCGGCACTGACTCCACCCCGCGCGCGCACCGGTCTAGGTTTTCTTAGCTTCCACCACCAAGCCCAAGGCGCCCGCACGCGCGTTTAGGGTGTGGAAAAACTCGCCCGCCCACCCTCTCTACCCTGATCCGCCGCGAGCCTGCGCCAACACGGCATCGACTGCGAAGTACGCGCGGCGGACGATAGGTGCAGCCTGTTGGCATAATCTTGCATGTAGACGTTCCAGCCTGTCGCGCGATATGCGAAACCGATATTCAATCGGATTACCATGGCCGACGGAGCACTGGAATGGACGATCAAACCGAGCCGCCAGCCAACCAGGCAGCGCCGATCGGCGAGGAGACGGAGCGGTCCCTGCTGGCCGACCTGCTTGAAAGCTCCAAGCTCTACCACACCACGGAGGACTATCAAGCGCTGCTGGCCTTCGTGTCGCGGCTGCGCAACTTCGCGCCCTTCGACGCGATGCTGCTGCACATCCAGAAGCCAGGGCTTACCTACGCGGCGTCGGCCTATGACTGGGCAACGCGTTTCGGCCGCAGCATCAAGGAAGACGCTCGCCCGCTGCTGATTCTTTGGCCCTTCGGCCCCGTCGCTTTCGTGTACGACGTGCAGGATACCGAGGGCGACGACTTGCCCGCGGACGTGGCCGAGACCTTCCACGCCACCGGGCCGATGGCCGAAACGGACATCCGCCGATACATGGGTCGGCTTGCGGCGAAGGGCATCTATGCCAAGCACATGCAGGCGGGCGACGCGCACGCGGGATTCATCCTTGCAAAGCGATCTGAAGACAAGGCGACGCGGTCCGAATACCAACTCCGCATCAACGGGAACCATTCCCTGGCCACGCAGTTCGTGACACTGGCCCACGAGCTGGGGCACCTGTACCTCGGCCACCTCGGCGCCGACGCCTACCTGAAGGTCAAGGACCGGCGCAGCCTCAAGCATTCGGCGATGGAGTTGGAGGCGGAGTCCGTTGCATACTTGGTCAGCCACCGGCGCGGGATCACGGCGAAGTCGCAGAGCTACCTCGCCGACCACGTCAACGCCGGCACGTCGCTCGCGGACCTGGACCTGTATGAGCTGACCAAGGCGGCGGGCCAGATCGAGGACGCCCTCGGGATCGCCGCCCATACCCTGTTCGCGCCGCAGCCGCGCGCCAAGCGCAAGCCTCGGCGTGCAAGCCAAGCCGCGCCACCATCCACACAGACCTGATTTCGACCATGCCGGAACTGTTCTTCAAGGGCAAAGAGTTCGTCTACAACCACCACCTGGCGGTGCCGCATCGCCCGCTGGTGCCACATCCCGACCGCTCCATCGGCAAGCCCGCCCTCGACGGCAACCTCATCATCCACGGCGACAACCTGCATGCGCTGAAGGCCCTGCTGCCGCTCTACGCCGGCAAGGTGGACTGCATCTTCATCGACCCGCCCTACAACACCGGCAACGAGGGTTGGCGCTATAACGACAACGTGAACAGCCCGATGATCCGGGAATGGCTGTCGAGCAACCCGGTCGGGATCGAGGATGGGCTACGGCACGACAAGTGGTTGGCGATGATGTGGCCGCGGATGCGGTTGTTGCGGGAATTATTGTCGGAGCGCGGGAGCATTTGGATTACGCTGGATGACAACGAGGTGCATCGCGCGAGGTCATTGCTCGACGAAGTCTTCGGAGAAGAGCACTTCATCGCAACCTGTATCTGGCACAAAATGGATAGCCCGAAGAACACTGCCCAGTTCTTCAGCGTTGACCATGACTACTTGTCGGGGTACGCGAGAGACTTCGGCAAGCTCGCACTTAATCTGATACCCCGCACCGCGGAAATGCTGGACCGGTATAAGAACCCCGACAGTGATCCTCGTGGTGCATGGCTCCTTAGTGACCTCGATGCGAGAAACTTCTACTCGAAGGGCGTCTATTCCATCACTACACCGAGTGGCCGCGAAATACCTGGCCCACCGCCGGGTCGATATTGGACCGTCAGCCAAGACAAGCTGAAGGAACTGGACGATGACGGACGTATTTGGTGGGGGCCTGATGGCGATTCGGAACCTGCGGTTAAGCGTTTTCTTAGTGAAGTCCGCGATGGCGTGGTTCCGCAAACCATATGGCCCTGGAAAGTGGCTGGCAGCACCCGGCATGCAAAGTCCGATCTCATTGAAGTAACAGGCGCATCCGTTTCAGAACAGGATATTTTTGTCACGCCGAAGCCTGTGAAGCTCATCGAGCGCGTACTTGCCATTGCTACGCAATCCGATTCCCTGGTGCTCGATTCCTTTGCAGGTTCCGGTACCACCGCCCACGCCGTCCTCGCCGCGAATGCAAAAGACAACGGCAACCGTCGCTTCATCCTAGTCGAGTGCGAGGATTACGCCGACACCCTGACCGCCGAACGGGTCCGCCGGGTCATCAATGGCTACGCATTTCAGGGCACCCAGCGTGAAGAGCTGCACCGCGAGAAGCTGACCTTCACCAAGCTCAAGAAGGCCGACAAGCTGCTGGCGCAGGTGGAGTCCATCAAGAATCTGGACGGCCACCGCTTCGACAAGATCAAGGCCGAGGTCAAGGGGGGCGAGCTTGTCGTCACGGGCGAGAAGCAGGTGCAGGAGCGCACCGAGGGTCTTGGCGGCGCCTTCACCTTCTGCACCCTAGGCGAGCCGGTGGAACTGGACCGGCTGCTGACGGGCGAGGGGCTGCCGGCCGTCGAGCCCCTGGCGGCGCTGTTGTTCCACACCGCGACCAGTCAGGTGCAGCCGTCCCGCGACGAGGCCGACCCGGAGTCCGTGGAAGGTTGCCGCTATCTCGGCGCCTCCACCGCAATGCACGTCTGGCTGATCTACGCGCCTGACCTGGACTTTCTGAAATCCCGCGATGCCGCGCTGACACTGAGCCGGGCGCGGGTCATTGCCAAGACGAAGCCGGACAAGCCGAACCTGGTGTTCGCCGCCGCGCGCTTTGTCTCGCAGCGCATCCTAAACGACGAGCACCTGAACGTTGAGTTCGCCCCGCTGCCCTTCGCCCTATATCGGGTCGAGCGGACCTGACGCGCCAACTGGAGGAGATTCCCATGCCCGCGATCACCGTCAAGGCCCATTACGACGGCCGCACCATCCAACTAGATGAGCCCATCGCGCTTGCGCCGAACGCCCGTCTGCTGGTGACCGTGCTGGAGTCCCCGGACGAGAGCGGCGCGGATTGGCCCGGCATTGCCACGGCAGGGCTTGCCCGCGCCTTCGGCGACGATGAGCCGGACTACGGGCCGGAAGACCTGCTGCGTCCATGAACGAGGGTGACCTGGTGCTGACCCCGCTGCCGCAGGCGGACGGGCTGGTGAAGAATCGGCCCTGCGTCGCCCTGCGCCGCATGCCGGGCTTCGGCGACTGGCTCTTGTGCGGGGTCAGTACCCAACTGCGCCAAGCCATTCCGGGGTTCGACGATACCATCGGACCGGAGGATGCCGATTTCGGCGGCAGCGGCCTCAAGGCGCCGTCCCTGATCCGCCTTGGCTACCTTGCGGTGCTGCCGGAGGCGCGGCTGCTCGGTGCCATCGGTGCCTTGTCGCCGGAGCGGCATCGCCGACTGCTGGAACGGCTCACCGCCTACCTGCATCGCCCTGCCGAATCGGAAGGACCACCCGATGCCCCTGCGTGACCTGGAATACCAAGCGCGCGTGCTGGCGCGGCTCGACGACTACCTGACCGAGCTGTCGTCGCAGAAGGCGAAGGCGAACAAGATCATCGCCGCCAACGCCGATGAGACGGACCCGGACCTGATTCGCGAGGTTCCGGACTTCCCGGCCAAGACCTGGCGCGCCCTGCGCGAGGCGGGCAAGCTGCCGCCGAGCCGCGTGAACATCCCCTATTCGCCGCGCAAGGACGGCATCGGCCGCGATGTGCCGAACGTCGTGCTCAAGGTCCCCACCGGCGGCGGCAAGACCTATCTGGCGGTCTCGGCGCTATCGCGCATCTTTGGGCGCTATCTGGGTAAGAGCACCGGCTTCGTCCTCTGGATCGTGCCGAATGAGGCCATCTACAGCCAGACCAAGCGGCAGCTTCAGGAGCGGCAGCACCCCTACCGGCAGATGCTCGACGTGCTGTCCGGCAATCGCACGCTGCTGATGGAGAAGACCGACAAGCTGAGCGCACGGGATGTGGAGGAGCAGCTTTGCGTCATGCTGCTCATGCTGCCTTCGGCGAACCGACGGGACAAGGAGACACTCAAGCTGTTTCAGGACCGCGGCGACGTGCACGGGTTCTTTCCGGCCGAGGGCGATCAGGAGGCGCATCGGGCCTTGCTCAAGCGCGTGCCAAATCTTCGCGCCTACACGCCCAAGGCAGGCGACCTGTCGCTGTGGCCGATGGTCAAGGACTCGCTCGGCAACGCCCTGCGACTGATCCGGCCCGTGGTGGTGCTGGACGAGGGCCACAAGGCCATTTCCGAACTCGCTTTCAAGACCCTTTACGGTTTCAACCCGAGCTTCGTCATGGAGCTGACGGCGACGCCGAAGGACGTGCAGGCCCGCGGCGGGAAGAACCCGAGGGCGGCGAGGCCCGCCAACGTATTGGTGGAGGTGTCGGGCCTGGACCTGGATCGCGAAGGCATGATCAAGATGCCGCTGAACCTGGAGCCCCGCGCCGGCACCGACTGGCGCAACACGCTGGCCACCGCGCTGGATCGGCTGAATCGGCTCGATGCCGAGTCGGGGCGGTTCCGCGCCGAGTCCGGTCGCTACATCCGGCCGATCCTGCTGGTACAGGCCGAGCGCACCGGCAGCGAACAGCGCGACGGCGCCCACATCCATGCACTGGACGTGAAGGACTGGCTGCTTGCCGCCGGCCTCGACGAGGCCGAGATCGCGATCAAGACCGCCGACACCAACGATTTGGCGCAGCCCGAGAACCTGGACTTGCTGTCGCCCACCAACCGGGTGCGGGCCATCATCACCAAGCAGGCGCTACAGGAGGGCTGGGACTGCCCCTTCGCCTATGTGCTCTGCTCCCTTGCCGCGAGCCATAACCGGAGCGCGCTGACGCAGTTGATCGGGCGCATCCTGCGGCAGCCCCAGGCGCAGAAGACCGGCGTCCCGGCCTTGGACGAGTGCTATGTGGTGACCCATCACGCGGACACGGCCGCTGTCGTCGAGGACATCAAGTCCGGGCTGGAGCGCGACGGGCTGTCCGACCTGGTGAAGGAGATTCGCGTTGCCGACGAGAGCGGCGGGGACGGCTCCAATGGGCCGCGCACGATACAGCGGCGACCGGCACTTGCGGCGACCGACATCTATCTCCCCCAGGTGCTCTCAGTCGCGGACGGCGTGGTCCGGAGTCTGGACTACGAGCAGGACATCCTGTTCGGGCTGGATTGGAGCGGGTTGGATCTCGCGCCGCTGATCGACAGCATACCGGACAACCTGCACGCGACAGAACGCCAGATGCAGCGTATCCGCCTTGCCGAACCCGCAAGCCCGCACGGAGAGCGCTTCGTCGCAGAGATCGGCAACGCCACCGGCGAGATCGCGGCCTTCGATCCGGCGTATGCGGTGAGAATGATCACCGACATCGTGCCGAACCCTTGGATCGGGCGGGAGATCGTCGGTACGCTGCTGGATGGTCTCCACGCACGCGGTTTCGCCGATGGCAAGCTGGGCGAGCACGCGGGCTACCTGGTGCAGGAATTGCGCAAGTGGCTCGATGAACAGCGCGACCGCCTCGCCGAGGCGCATTTTCGGGCCGAGGTCGCGGCGGGCCACATCCAGTTCCGGCTGCGCACGGATCGGCACAACTGGCGCATGCCGCCAACCTCGCTGACCTACGAGCCCGCGAACGCCGAGCAACTGGTCGGCAGCGACGGCGGCCCGCTGCAACGCAGCCTCTTCGCGCCGATCTACAAGCGGGAGCTGAACGAGCTGGAGCGCGAAGTTGCCGTCTATCTGGACGCCGAGAAATCGCTGACCTGGTGGCACCGGAACGTCGCACGAAGCCAATACGCCGTGCAGGGCTGGCGGCGGGAGCGCATCTACCCGGATTTCCTCTTTGCCGTGCTGCCGCCCGCAAAGGGGTATCCCGGCAATCGGGTCCTCGTGCTGGAACTGAAGGGCGAGCATCTGTCCGGCAACCCGGACACCGAGTACAAGAAGGAGGTGCTTGCGCTGCTGACCGAGGCATTCCAGGTCGGTCACGTCCACCGTGTCGGCGAGCTGGAACTTGTTGGCGGCGACGGCACTCGCGTTGAGTGCGACCTTGTGCTCGCAACCGAGTGGCAAGCGCGCCTAGCGGAAAAACTCAAAGGGTAGCGTGGTGACCATCTCGGCAGAACGATCGCATCGCCCCGAGTTCAAAGATTCGGCGGAGCGACCCTTGAAGCCACTAACCCTTCAATCGCCTGGCCGCCGCTGGTGCTTGACGTGTAAGGCAGTCACCGGCCCACACCTCGCTGACCCCATCGCCCTTGATCCCCTGCGAGCCGCGCCCTGACTGGATCGAGGCGACATGCACGCCGCGAGTACGTTAGGTGCATCCTGTTGGCATAGCCTTGCATGCAGACGCATTCGCCTATCGCGCTATAAGTCCCATTTATTGGTATGCGTTTGTCCATGAGCCCGATTTATCGTCGCCGCATGACGCTCGCATAGGGTTGGCGGCCATCGATCGCTGCCCGCATCGTCAACGTGCCATCACTGCTTCTCGCTGAGCATGCCGAGAACGCGATCCGCAAGGACTTCACGCCGTCAGAGCGCGTGGCCATTGGAAGGGCTATCGAGGAAGAGATCGGCGACAGGCGCGGAAGTAACCAGTACCAGACGAAAGAGGATGTGGAAAATTTTCCACAAGCAGAAGGCAAGAAAACCCGCCAGGTAGCCGCCGAGCTTGCCGGCTTCGGCAACGAGACAACCTACCGCCAAGCCAAAACCGTCGTCGACAACGCCGAGCCTGAGCTTATCGAGGCCATGGATCGCGGCGAGGTGGCGACCCTATCGTCCGCCGATCTCTGCGAGGCCCTACTGAGCCAGAACCGAGCCACCGATCACGCCGCGAGTACGATAGGCTGATGCACCGACATGCAAGCTATGCCTGATCGGCCGTGCCTATCTTCACGGATCGTGTCTGCATGTCGATGCCAGTCACGGCGCGTGCTCGCGATTGGTGGCGAGGTAGAGGGCTGGTGCCTCCACTAAGCCCCTCCCTTGCGGCGACCCAAACCAGCGAAATCCATCCGCTTGGTGACATAGTGGTGACACGGCCTGGAGCCTGCTTTGGGTGATTCGGCCTAACCGCATGTTTTTATTGGAGCTGGCGGACGGATTCGAACCGACGACCTGCTGATTACAAATCAGCTGCTCTGCCAACTGAGCTACGCCAGCTAGGGGAAGGGGTGGCTCGGGCGCGGGGCTAACGGAGAGGCGGCTCCCCAGGTCGCTCGGCCTTTCGGCAACACAGATGTTATTGGATGTGACCGGCGGAGACAATGCTCGCTGGGGCGCTGATCGTCCATTGGCACTGCGTGCCGGATCGCGCGTCAGCGAGGCTTTTTTCGTGGCGGTCTCGCGCTAACCTTGCCCGGCGGGCCACAAGGATCGATGCGAGCCAAGCTACGACTTCGCAGCACATTGGCCGCGCAATACGCGGAGCGCAGCGACCAGCGGGCTTGGCCTGCGGCCTGCCTGCGCATGCATTGGCATTCATGCCGGAAGAACTACCCCGATTCACGCCTCCGGCGCCGCCGGGCTCGCGCTCAGCAGCGGCATTCGTAGGCACTCGAACTCCGAGGGATTGACGTACTGGATGACGACGCGGCCCTGGGGGTCGCGCGCGAGATCCAAGCCTCGGCTCGGGTATAGCCAGTGAACGATGCCGCTCGGCTCGGTGAGACGCTCCGTTGGCTCGCCGAAGCGGTCTTCCAACAGGCTGGGATCGAGACGCGCCATCGGCAGATAGGTGATGTGGGCGATTTGGAGCCCGCGCAACATCGCCTCGTCAGTTGGCGCGACTGTCACCTTCTGCGTGCCGTCTCCGAGTCGGCTGATCCGCCGGCCCCGATCAAACATAGCGCTGAGCATGTCCTGACTAGAAGACAAGGTGAGCACGATGTCGGCGCGCAGACCATTCAGGTAGACCTGATCGAAAAAGACCTCCAGCGCGAAGCGTCTCTCGGCGCGCTCAGGTCCTGCGAACAGCGTGGCTTTCCCTGACGCGCCAAACGCTTGCTCGACGTCGGTCAGCGTCGTTTCGCCGAGCGTGAAGCCGAATACCTGTAGCCGGCCGAGCGGGTCCAGCGATGTCCGCCACGGGAGCCGTGCGTCGCGATCGTCAACTGGCTCGGGGAGCAGTAACCACAGGCCGGCCCCGCCAAGCAAGGCGGCAGACAGCACGAGCACGATCATCCTGCGATCCATTGTGGCAACTCCTCCGTGGAGATGCTGAGCGGCATCGCGTCGCACGCAACCTCGAGTGACGACAGCGCTAACGATCATGGGGCGAGGCGAGCCACCCCGGACGATGAAACGTCGTCTCGCCCCTGACCGTTCCCTCACCCCAACCCTCTCCCAGAGGGCGAGGGGGCGAACGTGCTTCGCGAATTTCATGGTAAGGAACGATGCCCAAGAATGCGACCGCCATACGGCGGATGAGCGCAGGGACATCCACCGACGCCGCTAGTGGACTGCACGTCGTTTGTCCACGCTGTGTCGCGTTTCAGTAGCTCTTGAACGGTTCCGGACGGATGATCATCAGCCCGGCGACGACATGTCGACCCTCGGCCACCAGGATGTTATAGGTCCGACACGCCGCACCGGTGTCCATGATCTCGATACCGATGCCGCGTCGCATGAGGATCGAGAGATGAGCCGGATCGGGGAAGATCTGGTAGCGCCCGGTCCCAAGCACTACGACCTGGGGGGAAAAGGCAAGCAGCTCGCCTAAGTGATCCTCCGCAAGGTCCTCGGTGGCTTCCGGTCCCCAGCCGCCACGTACCTGCGCGGGCGTCACGATCAACCCCTGGCGATAGACTCGGCCAGCGATATGGATCGCCCCGGGTTCGTAGCCCTCAATGAGGTAGCCGGGGGCCGCGTCGGCTTCGGAGAACTTCATCGGCGCAACATAACCGATCGAAAAGTTGCCCGACAACCGCGCGCAGGCCGGGGGGATTATGAGACTCGCCAACGCCGGCCGGAATCGGAACCAGGTTCGACTAGCGCGCACGGGCGGCGGTGTCTTGGCGACGCACCTGACCCGTGCTCCCCGCACGGCGCGTCCTAGGCCCTTGCTCGAACCGGAAAAGAGCCGCCGGCTGGCGGCTGGCTTCTAGCTGCTCGTTCTGGGTTAAGGCCAGGGGGACACAGCCATCGGCGTTTCCCGAGCCCATCCGTCGCGGGACGATTTCGCATAACCGCGGTGGGGCGTTACACTCATCTCTTCCTCCGTCGAAACAGTTCCATCCCCGTAAGAGGTCGTTGTGGTCGCCCCAGATCTGAAGTTTCGCCGCATCGAGCGGTTGCCGCCCTATGTCTTCTCCATCGTCAATGAGTTGAAGGCCGGGGCGCGAGCCCGCGGTGAGGACATCATCGACTTCGGCATGGGTAACCCTGACCAACCAACGCCGAGTCATATCGTCAGCAAGCTCGTCGAGGTCGCCAGTCGCCGCGATACCCACCGCTACTCGGTATCCCGCGGTATCCCCCGCCTCCGGCGAGCGATCTGTCACTGGTATCGCGATCGCTATGACGTGGCGCTCGACCAGGACACCGAGGCCATCGTCACGATAGGCTCCAAGGAGGGGTTGGCCCATCTGGCACTCGCGACGATGGACGCCGGAGATACCGTTTTGGTGCCCAACCCCGCCTACCCCATTCACCCCTATGGCTTTATCATCGCCGGGGCCGACGTACGCCACGTGAAGCTCGTACCTGGGGTGGATTTCTTCGAGGAGCTGCGCCGGGCGATTCATGAATCTTGGCCGAAGCCCAAGATGCTGGTCATGAATTTTCCAGGCAATCCGACGACGCAGTGCGTGGAGCTGGATTTCTTCCAGCGCGTCGTGGAGATCGCGCGCGAGCACGGTATCTGGGTGGTACACGACCTGGCCTATGCCGATATCGTCTTCGACGGTTACAAGGCGCCCTCCATCTTGCAGGTGCCCGGCGCCAAGGAGATCGCCGTCGAGTGCTTCTCGTTGTCGAAGAGCTACAACATGCCCGGTTGGCGAATCGGCTTCGTCTGCGGCAACAGTGCGCTCGTCGGGGCCCTGGCGCGGATCAAGTCTTACCTGGACTACGGGACCTTTACACCGATCCAGGTCGCCGCCATCGCCGCCCTGGAAGGTCCGCAGGATTGTGTACAGACGATTCAGGCGCAGTACCAACGTCGCCGTGACTGCCTATGCGATGGCCTGAATCGCTGCGGTTGGCGGATCGAGAAGCCGAAGGCGACGATGTTCGTCTGGGCACCGATCCCGGAGCCCTACCGGGATATGGGCTCGCTTGAATTCTCGAAGAAGCTGCTCCGGGAGGCCAAGGCCGCCGTTTCGCCCGGCATCGGCTTCGGCGAGTATGGGGACACCCACGTGCGCTTCGCCCTCATCGAGAACGAGCATCGCACGCGGCAGGCGGTGCAGGGCATTCGCGATATGATCCGCCGCGACGAGCGCGCGGGTGCCTGAGTCCGTTCACCGCGACCCTTTTCATTAGGAGGAGCATGGCATGGGACCCGTGAAGATCGGGCTATTGGGATTGGGCACTGTCGGCGGTGGCACCGTCACCGTATTGACCCGCAATGCCGCCGAGATCGCCCGCCGTGCCGGCCGCGGCATCCGCATCGCCCACGCGGCCGCGCGCGAGTACGACCCGACAAGGATGACTGGGCTCGAGCAGATCGAGCGCATCGGCACAGACGCCTTCGCCGTTGTCGATGATCCCGAGGTCGCGATCGTCATCGAGCTGATTGGCGGCTATTCCCAGGCCCGCGAGCTGGTGCTGCGTGCGATCGCCAATGGCAAGCATGTCGTCACGGCAAACAAGGCCCTGATCGCCTTGCACGGCAACGAGATCTTCGCGGCCGCCCAGGAACGCGGCGTGATGGTCGCCTTCGAGGCGGCCGTCGCCGGGGGGATCCCGATCATTAAGGCGGTTCGCGAAGGCCTCGCTGCCAACCATATCGAATGGATCGCCGGAATCATCAATGGCACGGGCAACTTCATCCTCACCGAGATGCGCGACAAGGGGCGCAATTTCTCCGAGGTCCTTGGTGAGGCCCAAGCGCTCGGTTATGCCGAGGCCGACCCGACCTTCGACGTCGAGGGCATCGATGCGGCCCACAAGCTGACAATCCTCGGCGCCATCGCGTTCGGTATCCCGCTGCAGTTCGATCGCACCTTCACCGAGGGCATCTCCCGCATCCAGGCCCAGGACGTGGCCTATGCCGCCGAGCTCGGCTATCGCATCAAGCACCTGGGGATCGCCCGGCGTGTCGCTGAGGGCATCGAGATGCGGGTGCATCCCACGCTGATCCCCCACCGACGGCTCATCGCGAATGTCGACGGGGTCATGAATGCGGTCCTTGTGAAAGGCGATGCCGTGGGGCCAACGCTCTACTACGGTGCCGGCGCCGGTGCCCTCCCGACGGCCTCCGCCGTGGTGGCCGATGTCGTCGATGTCGTCCGCGCCCTGACAACCGACCCGCACAACCGCGTTCCGCATCTCGCCTTCCAGCCAACCAAGCTCGCGGACATCCCCGTATTGCCGATGACAGAGGTCGAGACGGCCTACTATCTGCGCCTATCCGCACTCGACAAGCCGGGTGTGATGGCCAAGGTGGCCGGCATCCTCGGCGAGCTCGGCATCAGCATCGAGGCAATCAAGCAGAAGGAGCCGGAGGAAGGTGCGACCCACGTCCCGCTCATCATGCTGACACACCGCGTCCGCGAAGGCCGGATGGACGAGGCCATTGCGCGCATCGAGGCCTTGGAAGCGGTCAACGGCGAGGTCGTCCGCATCCGCATGGAGGGGCTGGCTGGCTGAAGGATCCGTCTTTGAGGGGCTCGACAGTGGGCCGAGAGCTCCGACTCCTGGTCCCAGGTCTGTTTGGACCGGCACCGTGGAGCGGTGAACCGAGCGAGCCTCAAGTGGCGGAAGGACTGCCGCGACCGCGCCAGATCGAGCGCTTCCTGGCGCGCGCCGACGCGCTCTCCACGCAAACGCGCGATCCATGGTCCGCGCTCTTCGCCGCCTTTGATCTGCCGATCTCGCCCGGACGAGACCTGCCGAGCGCTCCGTTCTGCCGTCTCGCTGAGGCGCCCGACAGCGATCTCAACGGCTATTGGCTGCACGCCGAACCGGTGCATCTCCGCGCCGATCGCGATCGGGTCCGGCTGTTCGACAGCCACTTCCTTGACCTCGACGCGGCGGAGGCCGACGCGCTCATCAGCCTCTTCAATGCACATTTCACCGACGCCGATCTCCGGCTATCCTGCACCAGAGCGGAACGGTGGTACCTCCGGGTCGACACCGAGCCAGACCTGACCACGACGCCGATTGACCGGGTCATCAGCCAGCCGATCGACCCATTCCTGCCGAGCGGCCGGGACGCGCGGCGCTGGGGCGCCCTGCTCAACGAGACCCAGATGCTCCTGCACCAGAGTACCGTCAACCAGCGCCGGGAGGCCTCAGGCCGGCCGACCGTGAACAGCATCTGGCCCTGGGGAGGCGGGAAGCTGCCGAGTCCCCCTGAGGCAACACCTGACTTCACCGTCTATGCCAGCGCCCCGTTGGCGGTTGGTCTGGCGCGCTGGGCCGGCGCAGCGCGCGCGGACGCGGGTGGCGGACTGCCGCCGTTCGCTGAGACAGCGGCAAGCGGTAACGCACTCGTCTTCTGGGATGATCCTCTCTCAGCGCTTCGAATGCGCGACGCCGAAGGGTGGCGCGCGGCGATCCTCGAGCTCGATAGGTGGCTCGCGGCCGCGCCCGGCGCGATGCGCCACGGCGAGCTCGCTCAGCTCACACTGGATCCGGGGCTCGGCACCTGCTATCGGCTGACGCGACACGCCTACCGTCGCATCTGGCGGCGGCCGGTGCGCTTCACGGAGCACCTCGTCGAGGCAGACTGAGACAGACATGGACTTCGTCTCCGCCGCGATCCTGCTCTTTATCATCATGGATCCGCTCGGCAACATCCCGGTCTTCCACGCGCTGCTCGCGCACTACCCACGCCGGCGACGGCTCACGATCATCTCTCGCGAGCTGTTGATCGCTTATAGCGTCCTCATGGCTTTCCTGCTCGCGGGCGAGACCATCCTCGATTATCTTGGCCTGAAACAACCCGCGCTCGGCATTGCCGGCGGGGTCGTGCTCCTCATCATCGCGCTGCGCATGGTGTTCCCCGACCGGCGTGAGGAGCCTGCTGGCGCACGGGCCGCCAATGCATCGGACGAGCCCTTCATCGTGCCTCTCGCCGTGCCCATGATCGCCGGTCCGTCGGCCGTCGCCGCACTGCTGCTCCTCGTGAGCCGCGACCCGCAGCGGCTATGGCTCTGGTGGGGCGCCATGACCGTGGCCTGGGCCAGCAGCGCCGCCATCCTGATCCTCTCGGGCCTGCTGATGGGGATCCTCGGGCCGCGCACGCTACGGGCCCTGGTTCGCCTGACGGGCATGCTGCTGATCATGATGGCCATCCAGATGCTGATGGACGGCGTGACGGCCTACATCGTCACCTTGCCCGCGGCCTCATCACCGATACGTTGACGCGGTATCGGCGTGCGAGTCCTTCGCCGCTGCGCTCAAGGTGCGGCTCCCGCGCTCGCCGCCGCAACCCGTGCTCCGGTTGCTGATTGGCCTACGACGCCGCGCAAATGCCGGAGGATGCGTCGTTCGAGCCAGAAGACGGGGCGCCCCGGTATCGAGCCCGCGATGAAGCCCATATGGCCGCCGCGGGCGCTGAGCTCGAGCGTCACGCCGGGGCCAAGCTCGTGCTCGTAAGGGATGGTGCGCGGGTACATGAAGGGATCGTCAAGCGCGTGGACAATCAGCGTCGGCGTCGTGATCGCGTGCAAGAACTGCCGGCTGCTGCAACGCTGATAATAGTCGAAGGCGCCTTTGAAGCCGTTGAGCGGCGCCGTGATGCGGTCATCGAAGGCGTCGAAGTCCGCGATCTCATCGAGATCGACCGAGAGCGGCGAGCGCCGGTCCGCAAATTTGCGCCGATAGCTGCTCTTGATCTTCACCAGCAGATGGCTCCGGTAGAGCCGCGATAGGCCCTGGTTGAGCCGCAGCATCGCGTCGCGCAGGACGAAGGGTACCGACGCCGCGATCGCGCTCGCGACCAAGGGCCGCTCGGTCTCGCCAAGGTACTTGAGGAGCAGGTTCCCACCGAGCGAGAAGCCGATGGCCGCCAGCAGCGGCCCCTCGGGGTCACCAGCCAGCGTCGCCAGAACCTCGGCGACGTCGGCGCTCGCCCCGGAGTGATATCCACGGGCCAAGCGATTGGGCTCGCCGCTGCTGCCGCGCAGGTGCATGAAGATCGGGCAGAAGCCGTCTGCCATCAGGGCGAGCAGCAGAGGGCTCGTGTAATGTGAGCGTAGATCGCCCTCGAGACCGTGTATAAGGAGCACGCGCGGGCCAGACGTATCCGCCACGGCCAGGTCGATGAAATCCCCGTCGGCGAGCTCGATGCGTCGTCGTGCCAGCGCCAAGGGCGCTCCGCGCCGAGCGAGACTCGGCCACAAGGTCTGCAGGTGGGGTCCGGGGAGCCACCAGGCCGGACGAAACGGGCTATCGATAAGCTTACCCATAGCCCGCGAATGATGGCTCATCCTCCGCGCCTGCGCCAGCCTTTGTGGCACCGGCAACGGCCCAGGACCGTCACCGCATCCCGGTGTGCTTTGTGGTAGCTTATGCCGCTCCGAGTCAGGGTGTAAGGATTCTTCGAGATGTTGAGACGACTCCCGGCCATCATCGCAGCCTGCGGTCTCGGCCTGCCCCTCCTGGGACAGGCGGCGGACCTGCTGCAGATCTATGATATCGCCGTCGAGAGCGACCCGACGCTACGAGAGGCCGAGCAGCAGCTGTTCGCGACCCGTGAGATCAAGCCCCAGGCACGCGCGCTCTTGCTGCCGAACCTCGGGCTACAGGGCAATCTGGATTACACGAACAGGAAGACCGAGGGGGCGACGCAGGGCTTCGGCTCATTCAATCGCAACGACACCTTCGACTCGCACGAGGTCTCGGCCGTCCTCACCCAATCCGTCTACAACCGTGCCAACTGGATCCAGCTGGGTCAGGCCGATTCAACGATCGCTCAAGCCGAGGCACAGTATCGCGATGCGCAGATCGAGCTCATGGTGCGCACGACCGAGGCCTATTTCGCCGTCCTCAGGGCGTCCGATGCGGTGCGCGTCCAGGAGGCCTTGGTCCGCGCCAATGAGCGGCAGCTCGAGCAATCCAAGCAGCGCTTTGAGGTCGGGCTGGTCGCGATCACCGACGTCAACGAGAGCCAGGCCGCCTTCGACCGCTCGCGGGCCAACCTGATCGCCGCAGAAAATAACTTGAACAATGCGTGGGAAGCGCTGCGCCGGATCGTCGGACCGATCGAGCTGCCGCTGTCACGTCTCGGCGATCAGCTGCCCCTGGCGCCGCCTGAGCCGAACGACATCGACCAATGGGCCGAGACGGCGTTGCAGAGCAACTTCGGCGTCATCGCGGCGCAGCAGGCGGCCCAGGCGGCGAAGCAGCAGATCGAGATCGAGCGCAGCGGCTACTTCCCGACGCTCGACCTGCAGGCCGGGTATAGCCTAGCGCGCACCGACGCGGAGTTCGGCACCGACTCAGACACCGCCTTCGTCGGCCTTCAGCTGAACGTGCCCATCTACCAGGGTGGGGCCGTGGCCTCGCGCACGCGCCAGGCCGGGCACGACCTCGGCGCCGCGCAAGACCGTCTGGATCAGCAGCGCCGAGCCGTGCTCAATCAGGTCAAGGACGCGTTTCGCGGTGTGCTGTCTAGCATCAGCGACGTCCAGGCCCGTCAGGCGGCGATTGTCTCGGCGCGAAGCGCCCTGGAGTCGACTCAGGCCGGTCTCGAGGTCGGCACCCGTACCCAGGTCGACGTCCTCAATGCCCAACAGCTACTGTTCGAGGCCGAGTTCGAGTACCTGAGCTCCCGTTACGACTACATCATCAACGGCGTGAAGCTCCACCAGGCCACCAGCACCCTGACGCGCGATGTGCTCGCCAATGGTAACGCCTGGCTCAATCCGAATGACCTGGTGCCACCGCCACGCTATTGAAGCCAAAGGCCCGCACAGCAGCGGCGGACCCTTCCATCGCTCTACGGCTCATGTTCTGAGCATGCTCGCCCATTGCACCAATCACGAGCGCTGACCCATTACCCATGTCCGGAAACAGCTTCGGCAAGCTCTTCGTCGTCACCAGCTTCGGTGAGAGCCATGGCCCGGCCATCGGCGGGATCGTTGACGGGTGTCCGCCCGGCTTGCCACTCTCTGCAGCCGACCTGCAGCGTGACCTCGATCGGCGGCGCCCCGGCACGTCCCGACACACGACGCAACGGCGTGAGCGGGACAGGGTGCAGATCCTCTCAGGCCTGCTCGATGGCATCACGACAGGCACGCCGATCGGACTGATCATCCACAACGAGGACCAGAGATCGAAGGACTACGCCGAGATCGCCACCAAGTTCCGCCCCGGACACGCCGATTACACCTACACGATGAAGTATGGGATCCGGGATCCGCGTGGCGGCGGCCGCTCCTCGGCACGCGAGACCGCCATCCGGGTGGCCGCCGGCGCGATCGCGAGGCAGTACCTGCGACAGCGTCACGGGATCGAGATTCGCGGCTATCTCTCGCAGCTCGGGCCGATCCGGCCGGGGGCGCTGGATTGGGACGCCATCGATCAGAACCCCTTCTTCTGTCCGGACCCGTCAGTCGTCCCAGAGCTCGAGGCCTTCATGGATGCCCTGCGCAAGGACGGCGACTCGATCGGTGCCGAGGTGACCGTGATTGCGACCGGCGTACCACCTGGGCTAGGTGAGCCGGTATTCGATCGCCTCGATGCCGACATCGCCCATGCCCTGATGAGCATCAACGCCGTCAAAGGCGTTGAGATCGGTGCCGGCTTCGCTGCCGTCACGCAGCGCGGCAGCGAGCACCGCGACCTGATGACGCCGGAGGGCTTTCTCAGCAACCATGCCGGCGGTGTCCTCGGCGGCATCTCCACCGGCCAAGATCTCGTCGCACGGCTGGCCCTAAAGCCGACCTCTAGCATTCGGCTGCCCGGTCGCACCATCGACTCGCAGGGTGCCGCGACCGAGATCGTCACCACCGGGCGTCACGACCCCTGTGTCGGGATCCGCGCGACGCCGATCGCCGAGGCCATGCTCGCCCTGGTCCTGGTCGATCATCTGCTGCGTCACCGCGGCCAGAACGCCGAGGTCAAGCCGACGACCCCGCGTCTGCCACCGCAGGCCCCGGCCTGAGGGCCCGCCTTGCCTGTCTTGCCCGGGGCCCCGGGCTGCCCGGCCATGCCCTATTGGCGACTCGCGAGCTACTACTTCTTCTACTTCGGCTCACTCGGAGCCCTCGTGCCCTATTGGGGCCTCTACCTCCAGGAGCGGGGCTACTCGCCACTGGCGATCGGGCAGCTGATCGCCATCCTGATGGCAACCAAGATCGTCGCGCCCAACCTCTGGGGCTGGCTGGCCGACCACTCGGGACAGCGGATGCCGATCGTGCGGTTCGCCTCGCTGTTCGCAGCACTGAGCTTCGGCGGGGTCTTCCTTGTCGACGATCTGGCCGAGATGGCCATGGTGATCATCCTCTTCAGCTTTTTCTGGAATGCCTCGCTGCCCCAGATGGAGGCCGTCACCTTCAGCCACCTCCGCGAGCGGGTGAGTCGCTATGCCAGTGTTCGGCTGTGGGGATCCGTCGGGTTCATCCTGGCGGTCAGCCTGCTGGGCCTCGGGCTCGAGCACCTCGGCACCGGATTGGTGCCGCTCGTGGTGCTGATGCTCTACTTCGGCATCTGGCTCAGCACACTGGCCGTTCCCGAGGGACCGCCGCACCAGACGCGTCACCCTACCCCATCGGTCCTCCGGCTCTTGCAGCGCCGCGAGATCCAGGCCTTCCTGGCAAGCACCCTGCTGATGCAGCTGAGCCACGGCGCCTATTACGCCTTTTATTCCATCTATCTCGAGGCATCCGGCTATGCCAGCCTGGCGGTCGGAGGGCTGTGGGCCTGGGCGGTGCTCGTCGAGGTCATCGTCTTCCTCGGGATGCACCGGCTGCTCGAAGTCTATGGCGCGCGGCGGATTCTGCTGGTCAGCTTCGCGCTGGCGGTCCTGCGTTGGCTTTTGATCAGCACCTTCATCGAGGTGCCGGCCGTGCAGATCCTGGCCCAAGCAATGCATGCGGCAACCTTCGGTGCCTTTCATGCCGCGGCAATCCATCTGACCTATCATTACTTCCCTGGCCGGACGCAGGGCCGCGGGCAGGCCCTCTACAATAGCCTGAGCTTCGGCGTCGGCGGTGCGGTAGGTGCGTTACTGAGCGGCTATCTGTGGACCTCTGCGGGAGCCGACGTGACCTTTGCCGTCAGCGCGATCGCGGCCGCCATCGCCTGGCTGACCGTTTGGCGCTGGGTCGACCCCCAACATCGCTATTGAGCCAAAGCTCGAACCGGAGAAGAAGGGGCGCTAACGATCATGCGACGAGGCGAGCCACCCCAGATGATGAAAGGTCGCCTCGCCCCTGATCGTTCCCTCACCCCAACCCTCTCCCAGACGGCGAGGGAGCGAACGTGCTTCGCGAATTTCATTGTAGAGGGCACGCGGTCAGCGACCTGGCCTCCCTGTACGGCCGTGCGCTCCGCCCAGTCATGCGCATCACTCGGCTGACGCGCCGGCCCGCCAGCGGAGCGATGTCGCGGAACGACCCACGTTGAATGATTCATGCAATTGGTATAACCCATGATCGGACCCTACGAGACCCGCCCCGGCCGCCGCTATCCGTCCGGAGCCTCAGTGGAGGAGATCGGCGTCAACTTCTCCGTCTACAGCCGGCACGCCGTCGCGGCCGAGCTGGTGCTCTTCGAGACAGCAGCCAGCACCGAACCGTTTCAGGTCATTACGCTCGACCCCCAGGTCAACCACACCTTCTTCACCTGGCATGTGCTGGTGGTGGACCTGCCACCCGGCACCCTTTACACGTGGCGTCTGGACGGGCCCTTCGATCCACGCGGCCATGGTTGGCGTTTTGATCGGCGGGTCGAGCTGGTCGACCCATGGGCACGCGCGGTGAGCACGCTCTCATGGAATCGATGGCGGCGGCAGCGGGAAGGGGTACAGGCCCATGATTCACCGCGTGCCGTCGTCTTGGCTGACGAGTACGACTGGGAGGGCGACCAACCGCTGCCGATCCCGTCAGAGGACACCATCATTTACGAGCTGCACGTCGGGGGCTTCACCCGCCACCCTTCATCCGGTGTGCGCCATCCCGGCACCTTCGCCGGACTGAGCGAGAAGATCCCGTACCTGCAGGCCCTAGGGATCACCCATGTCGAGCTGATGCCGATCATGGCCTTCGATGTCCAGGACGTGCCCCAAGCCGTCTGGGAGAAGGGGTTGACGAATTTCTGGGGCTACAGCACCCACAGCTTCTTCTCCCCGCATCCGGGCTATTGCATCAACCCCGAGCTCGGCACGCACCGCCGCGAGCTTCGCGATATGGTCAAGGCCCTGCACCGCGCCGGCATCGGCGTGATCCTCGATGTGGTCTTCAATCACACCGCCGAGGGCGGCGACAAGGGCCCGGTCATGAATTTCAAGGGCTTCGGCAATGAGACCTTCTATTGCCTGGACCAGATCGACAAATCCATCTATCTCGATTTCACCGGCTGCGGCAATACCTTCAATGCCAATCACCCCTTTGTCACCCGCTTCGTTCTCGATTGCCTCGAGTATTGGGTGCGGGAGATGCACGTCGACGGCTTTCGCTTCGATCTGGCCAGCGCGCTGGCCCGCGATGCGACTGGGCTGCCGATGGCGCATCCGCCCCTGATCTGGGGCATCGAGCTGTCGGAGACGCTCGCCAATTCCAAGATCATCGCCGAGGCATGGGACGCCGCGGGCCTCTATCAAGTCGGCAGCTTTCCCGGGTACCGCTGGATGGAGTGGAATGGCCGGTATCGCGACAGCATCCGCCGCTTCGTCCGCGGTGATCCGGGGCTGATCGATGAGGTCGCCACACGCATCGCCGGAAGCAGTGACCTCTACGAGGCAAACTTACGCTTGCCGATCAACAGCATCAACTTCATCACCTGCCACGACGGCTTCACATTGGCCGACCTGGTGAGCTACGAGCGCAAGCGCAATGAGGCGAACCACGAGGACAATCGCGACGGCGCCGATGACAATCTAAGCTGGAACTGCGGCGCCGAGGGACCGACCGATGATCCGGAGATCCTCGCCCTGCGCCACCGCCAGGTGCGAAATTTCCTCGCCCTCCTGCTGCTAAGCCAGGGCATCCCGATGTTGCTGGCCGGCGACGAAGTGCTGCGCAGCCAGGGCGGCAATAACAATGCCTGGTGCCAAGACAACCCGACCGGCTGGCTCGATTGGTCGCTGATCGAGAGGCACCACGACCTGTTGCGCTTCACCCGCGAGCTGATAGGGCTGCGCAAGCGACACCCCAGCCTCAAGCGGCGACATTTCCTGTCCGGGCGGCACCGGGCCCCGACCGATCTGCCTGATATCGCCTGGCACGGCTTGGAGCTCGACGACCCTGCGTGGAAGGACAGCTCGGCACGGGTGCTCGCCTTCACGCTGGCGGGCCGGACCGACGAAGAGCCGCCGCTGCATGTGCTGCTCAACATGGACCATGTTCCGCACGACTTTGCCCTGCCGAGCCTATCCGACCGGGCGTGGCACAGAGCTGTCGATACCGGGCTCCAGCCACCGGAGGACGTGGTGCCTCCGCTCGAGCAGCCACTCGTCGACGGAACGCGCTATCATGCCGCCCCTCATACGCTTGTCGTCTTGGAGGGCCGCTAGCGCAGCGCGCCGCGTCTTCCTTTGACTGGCCTTGGGCCGATGGTTACAGTTGCTTGAACGCCGCTCGCCAAGACAATCGTAGAGGGTGTGCGGCGGAGCGGGCAGGCGTCCTTTGGCGCGCTGGCCTGCCGTCTCAACACATAACGGAGTCCTCCGGTGATTGCGACTCCCATAATGGCCATCCGCCATTGGCGGATGCCTCCGGTACGCCGCCCACGGTCACGCAGAGTCGGGAACCCAGCGCAACGCGCTCGCGCCAGCATGAGCGGCGGCTCCGGTCAGGCGACTCCGCGGTGGTCCCGGGACGAGCACCACGGCCGGGCGATCCGCATGCCGCGCGTCCTGGGCGTGACCCGGACAAGACGATGACCTGGACGGCGATCGCGCGCGCCGGCGCCGCCGGCAAGCATGGCCAAAGCGGCTAACAGCGGCCCCCCTGAGCCCCGGCCGGATACCCGCCGGTCAGATGGCAGACCCGCGCGCAGCACAACGCCCGCCGGCGATCCGAGCTTGACCCTTGAGCTGATCGACGCCTCCGCGGCCTGCATTCGCTGGTCGGTCAGCGACACCGCATGGGCGCACCTCGACTCGGAATTCCCAGGGAATATCGGCACCACCCGGCCGGTGCTCCGACTGCGACTGGTCCACTGCAACGGTCGCGTCCAAGAGATCGCAAGCCGGGACATTGGCCGGGCGAACAGCGCGCGCGAGGGAGCCGTTATCATCCCGTTGGAGGTGACCGGTGAATACGATGCAGAGCTGGGTCTCGTCAGTGAGGACGGCGGCTGGCTGGCGCTCACCCGTTCCGGGCGGCTGAGCTTTGCCGGCCCGACTCCGCACGAAACGACCGCGCCACCGCCGGTACCCGCGCCCGCGGCCCCCACACCACTCGCACACAACGGGCGGCCCGTAGCAACGCCGGCTCCTGCTCGAGACCCGGAGGCCTGGGACCGGCATCCGGACGGCGCTGTGAGCCCACCTTGGGGACTGCTGCCGGTCAATCGGGAGGCCCATGCTCCAGCCGCCGCGGAGGCTCGTGCTCTGGAGCAAGGTCACGGGACCTCGCCCTCCTCGGCGGCGACGCTGACCGCTCCCGGGCCGGGCCTCTCAACGGGGGAGAATCGCGGAAGAGGGCCAGCCACAGGCGGCTACGCCACCCGCACGCGCGGCAGCGAAGGTCCCGAGGTCCAAGTCGAGCTGCTCGTGTATGGCAGCGCGCCGCCGGGAACCATCATCGACCTTTACGGGCGCCAGCTGAAGGTTGGGCCCGGCGGGGCCTTCGCGCTGCGCATCCCCATTCAAGATACCCAGCTCCTTGGCAGGGCGCTGGCCGAGCACCCCGAGTCGGAGCCTGAATAGGCGGCCCTGCAGCCTTCGCCACCCCCGTCGCGCTCGGCGAGGCACCGCTTGGCTGGCGCGATCGCTACGAGTTCAGGCCCCCGCAGCCTCCCCCCTTGTCAGGAATGCCCGCACTCGCGGGTGGCGGCATCGTTCCATCAACGCGCGAGGGGCCCCTTGGGCGATCTGGGTGCGCGTCTCGACATCGAGGAAGATCGCATCGGTCCCGATCCGCAGCAGGCTCGAGAGCTCGTGAGTGATGACAACCATCGTCATCCCAAGGCTCTCGCTGAGCTCCGTGATCAGGTCATCGAGCCTTCGGGCGCTGAGCGGATCGAGGCCGGCCGAGGGCTCGTCGAAGAACAGGACTTCTGGGTCGAGGGCCATCGCACGGGCGACACCGGCCCGTTTTTGCATCCCCCCACTGATCTCGGACGGATAGTGATCTTCGAAGCCGGCCAGCCCGACCAGGGCCAGCTTATAGGCCGCTACCTCGCGGATCCGGACCGGCGTCAGGCCAGTGAACTGCTCGAGCGGCAGGCCGATGTTCTCGGCCAGGGTCAGTGAGCTCCACAGGGCCCCACCCTGATACATGACACCGAGGCGGCGCAACAGAGACTCGCGCTCGCCCTCCCCCGTCTCCCAGAGGCTTTGCCCATCGATCAGGACCTGACCCGCAGCCGGGCGCATGAGACCAATCATGTGGCGCATGAGCGTGCTCTTGCCGCAGCCGCTAGCACCCATAATGATGAAGATCTGCCCGCGCCGAACGGCAAAGTCGAGATCACGCATGACGACGAAGTCGCCATAGGCCATCGTCAGGCCGGCTACCCTGAGCTGGACCTCAGACTCATCGGCGACGGCCGTCGGCCAGCAGCCGTCGGACCGATTCGGCCCTTCAGACTCCGAGGGCATCGAGCATCACCGCGAAGAGGCCGTCGGCGACGACGATCGCGACGATCGCGCTCACGACCGCCGAGGTCGCGGCCGCACCGACGGCCGAGGCACTGCCACCGGCGCGGATCCCCTGATAGCAGCCGGACATGGCGATCAAGGCACCGAACACGAGGCTCTTGGCCAGACCGATAATGAACTGATCGAGCGTCAGAGATGCCCAGGTCTGCGTCCAGTACTGCACGAATGTGATCTCGAACAAGGCTACCGAGACAGTCATGCCGCCGAGCATGCCGACCAAGATCGCATACAGGGTCAGCAGCGGCATCATTGCGACCAAGGCCAACACGCGCGGCAGAACGAGGAACTCGATCGGTGAGATCCCGAGGGTCCTCAGGGCGTCGACCTCCTGATTGACCTGCATCGTGCCGATCTGCGCGGCGAAGGCCGCACCGGTGCGGCCAGTCATGATCACCGCGGTCATCAAGGCCCCCATCTCCCGCGCCATCGCGAGCCCAACGAGATCGGCGATGAAGATCTGAGCCCCGAAGCTCGCGAGCTGCACGGCGCCGACAAAGGCCAAAATGACGCCGACCAGGAAGCTGATCAGCGTCACGATCGGCAGGGCCTCTGGCCCGACATTCTGCAGCACGAGCGCGAAATCCGTTCGCCGATAACGCGCCCGTCCACCGAGCCAGGCACCGCAGGCGAGGATGATCTCCCCGAGGAACGAGACGACCGCGAGGAGATCGCCCCAGACCTCGACCGAACGCCTCCCGATGCGCACGAGCCACCCGTCGGCGGCCTCAGTGCGATGCGTGGTCGGCGGGGGTACCGCCTTGGCAAGCGTGAGGAGTCGCCGGGCCCCCTCCGGCAAGCCACGGACATCCAAAGCGATGCCATGCTCTACGGCGGAACGCTCGACGGCCCAAAGAAAGACCGGCAACGCGGTATCCCAACTGGTGATTGCCGATGCGTCGAGCGCCATTTCCGTGACCGGGCGGCCAGCAGAGATCGCCGCCTCCACCCCGGCGGCCGAGGGGAGCTGCTGCTCCAATAGCCAGGGACCAGCGAGACGCACCACCAGTCGTCCATCTGCCTGGCGCTCCACCTCCAACGAGGCAGAGCTTCGAGTTGCGTCTCCGGCTGTCGACAATGGCCTCGGATACCTGCGGCGAAGAGAAGGCGATAGCCTAGCATGGCGCGTGCGACAGGTCGGAACACCTAGGGTCTCCTGGCCCTCCCAGCGCCGTTCTCGACCAATGACGATCGCAACCCTTACTCACTTGTTCCAGCTTACCCCGCAGTTGCAGTCGCAAGTCGACGGAACGTCTCGACAAGACAAATGCTAGTGGCGGACGGCTCCTTCTGGCCTTCCTTGTGCTCGATCGGCGTCAGATCGAGCCCGGGAGCTTGACGACCTCGATCCGCACGGGCGCCAGCCCGGCCTTAATGATGCCGAGCTCGCGGGCCGCACGCCGAGACAGATCAAGGATGCGACCCTCGATGAAGGGGCCACGATCGTTGACACGCACCTGGATGCTCTTGCCCGTCTTCAGATGGGTGACGCGGATCTTAGTGCCGAGCGGCAGCCGTTTGTGGGCCGCCGTGTAGGCTTGGCTGTTGTATCTCTCGCCGCTCGCCGTCCTGCGGCCTTGGAACTTGTCATGGTAGTACGAGGCAATGCCTCGCTGAGTCAGGGCCGGCGCGGCCGAGGCGGACGGGAGCTGGATCAGGAGGCCTGGGACAATCAAGATGGCGATGGCAAATAACCTGCGCAATTTCATCGCTTTTCCTCATCTTCGACAGATGGGCCCGCGTGCGGCGATGGCGTCGCGGGCGACAAAGGGCGACGACTTTACGCGATTTCGAGCCTAGGGAAAACCCTTATTTTACCTGCTGCGCATGCCTTTCTGGCGGTTTGACCGGGAGCGCTGCGCTGTGTGGCGCGACGGACCTAAGGCAAAGGGCCACTGGTCGCATCCGCCACCGGGAGCGCGACACCGATCAAGACGGCACCGATTCCCGCCCGGGGGACGGGGGATATAACAAGGAGTGCGCTGCGCGCGACTTTCATCGTCATGACGGCAGGCGGTGGAGGCTGACGAGCGACCTGCCGTTCATCCTGCCACCCGAGCCCCTGAGCGGACAACGGCACTTAAGCCATTGACGAAAAAAGGACATCTGCTATTTTCACGAAAGAAGTGTGACACGGGTCACAAACCTGGCCGCGCGAGACGAGAGCAGACGGCGGTCGGGAAAGACATTTCGAGCAGGACGAACAGAGATGCCGCGACTCAACTACAACTCCAACGATCCTCAGCCACGCCCAGTAACGGAGCCGACAGCCCAGAGCCAGGAGGCGTTTCATATGGCGGCGCGCCGGCTCGCCTCGCTGTCACGGCGGCCACCCGAAGAGCTCGTCCCGGGGTTGCTTGCCGAGCTCGGACGCTCGGAGTCCTTGCCGCTAATGCCGCCCCAGCGGCTCGCGCTACTCCGTCGCCTGAAGGCACTCACGCGCGACGCGATCAACCGATTGCCCAAGACGCCGGGGAATGGCCCCGCCCGGCGGGCCGGCACCCAGGGCCTGACAACTGAGCAGGAGCTGATGCGGCTGATGACAGCCAATTTCAAGCAGTTCCTGCGCGATCTTGATCGCCCCAAATTCCTCCACTTCGGACAGTGGGATATGACTCGGCAGTGGGCACGAGCCAATTTGATGAGCTTTCTCGGCCAGCAGATCTGCTACGCGGCGCGGGCCCAGCGCCCTCTACCGCAAGGGGCCTGGCAGGATCTGCATGATCTGTTTGTCTACCTGGTGCTGCGCAATGATCTGCCGCTAGAGCGACCGCCCACAGCCCGGCAACAGCCTAGCGCCAGCCGATTCGAGACCGCCTACAAGCGTCTGTTATGGCTCGGCCTGGTCCAATCGCTCAGGCCGTCGGCGCCCGTGGACCGGCAGATGTGGCACCAAACGGCCAGCTGGGCGCTCGATTCATGGCTGATCGAGCCAGAGAGCGTCCTGGGATGTGACGGCCTGATTCTGGTCGAGGTGGCGAAGGACGCCCCGCCCCGCCTCGAGCTGCGCTCGCTCGACGACCCCTTCCACGGCTGGGCGCTGAGCCCGGCCCTCGCCTTCCTCGACCACTTGCGCCGCGCCGGCCAGCCCGGCCTGGCCACCGCATTGAAGCGCTATTCCACTGATAGCTTGGCGGCCTAGGGGACAGGCAACGCCTGTCTGACGCGGGATCTCGCAAGGACGCAGACGTGGTTAAATAGCGCCTTGGGTTCCCTTTAGAAGGAGATGTGTCGTGCTGGAGCGATGGCTCGAGAAAGTCTTGTTCGCCAGCCGCTGGCTGCTAGCCCCAGTCTATCTCGGGCTGTCATTGGCGCTGCTCGCGGTGGGGATCAAGTTCTTCCAGGAGGCCTACCACGTCTTGAGCCACGTCTGGACCTTGAAGGAAGCCGATGTTGTGCTGACCGTGCTGGCGATGATCGATCTCGTTCTGGTCGCCAGCCTGGTCATCATGGTGATGTTTTCGGGCTATGAGAACTTCGTCTCCCAGATCGACGTCGAGGGGAAGGATCGTGAGATCGGCTGGATGGGCAAGCTCGATGCGGGCACCCTGAAGCTCAAGGTGGCGGCCTCGATCGTCGCCATCTCATCGATCCATCTGCTGCGGGCCTTCATGGACCTGCAGCACATCGCGAGCGACAAGCTCTTCTGGTATGTCATCATGCACCTCACCTTCGTCGTGTCGGCCGTGCTGATGGGGGTGCTCGACAGGTTGTCGGTCGGCTCCGGAAAGGCCCGCTGAAGCCACTCGCTACCGGAACAGGGCCAGCCGTGCCAGACAGAGGTCGGCCTCGAAGGCGCGGCCGATCGCCACCAGACCCATCCGGCGGAGCTCGCGGAGGTCAAGAGGCGCATCGAGGCGATACGGCTGGAAATCGGTGAACGCGATCTGGATCCGTTCCCACGAGGCCGAGGCCGTGAAATCGGCGCGATAGGATTGCCAGGGCCGCCGTGTGGCGTCGGTGCGGAGATGTATTTTGTAGCCTTCGTCATTGCCGAAGACATCGAGCACCAGCCCGCGATAGGTAGACGCATCGAGCGAGCCGGCCGCGCCGAGGTCGGTCGCCATCTGCACGAAGCCGCCATTGTTCTCGAGCCGCACCTGACCGCGCAGCCGCAGGCAGGTCCGCCCGTCGACGCGATCGCGCTGCAATGTCCCGGCTGATAGGCCACCCATCACGGTATCGGTAATCAGGCGCCAGCCCGTCTCGGCATCGCTGGCGGCATCATAGAGGACGCGCTCGTCGCTCATCGTCCCATCCCCCCCTTGAGCTATCCGAAAGGCCGGCTTGCGAAAGTGCAGCAAGTAGTTCCGGCGCAAGATATCGGCCTCGCCTTCGAGCACGAAGCCGGCCTGTTGGACCTCTTCTGCAAAGACCTCCTTCCCGGCGCGCACGTGGCCCATCACCCATCCGGCACTCCGGCCCGGGATGCGCTCGAAATCGATTAGGATCAACCGGCCACCAGGACGTAGCGCACGATAGATCGAACGCATCATCGCCAGCGGCTGCTCGAAATGGTGATAGGTATCGGCGATGAAGGCCAGATCGACCGATTCCGTCGACAGCCCCGCACCGGCCTGGCTATTGACGATTCCCACGACATTGCCCAAGCCCTGCTCAGCGGCCGTCCGCTCAATGTTCCGCACGAATTCCTCGGAGACGTCCACCGCGAGCACCCGCCCGCTCGGGCCGACCGCCCTGGCGAACAGACGAGTGAAGAGACCGGTGCCGGCTCCGATATCCGCGACCACCATACCGGGGCGCAGATCGGCCTCGGCGAGAATCGCGCGGCGGAGGTCGTAGAGCTCGCGGCCAGGGCGCTCAAAGCGCTCAACCCACTCGCCATAGTCGGGATTGACATAGGGGCGATTGATCGCAGGGTCGGCCCCGGCTAGCGATAGGCCTGTGTCCGCGGCCAGGAGACCGGACAATAGCGCGAGGACGACGAGGAACAAGGCGCGGAGGAATGGCATCTGGCTCTCCTTACAGGTCATTGTGGTTGGCAGGCGCCGCACCAATAGGTCGAGCGCTGGGCTGGGCCGAGCCGGGCGAAGGCGATCACTGCCGAGCAGCGAAGGCAGGGACAGCCTCTGCGCCCGTACACCCAAAGCCGGTTACCGTCGTCGCCAGGTGACCGCGTCACGCGGGGTCCACCGCCGAGGTTGGCTCGCAACAGGGTGCGGGCACGGCGGTAGAGGGCAACCAGGCCTTCGTCATCGATCGAGTCGATGCGCGCGAGTGGGTGTCGGCGCTCGAGATAAAGGACTTCGGACTTGTAGACATTGCCAATGCCGGCTGCGATCCGCTGATCGAGCAGCATATCGGCCAGCGACGCCTCGTCCGGCAGCAGCTCCCGCGCGCGCTGGGTGATCCACGCATAGTCGGCATCGCACTGGATCAGATCCGGTCCGAGACGCGAGGCTAGCAGGCGGTGGCGCAGCCCAAGATCGCGCAGCCATTCGACCTCCTTGGGCTTGAAGCAGACGTAGATCTGGCCGTCGACGACGAGCTCGACGGCCGCCTCGCGCGGCGGGCGGCGCCAAGGCTCCCCCAGCGCATAACGATGCCAGGAGCCCCACATCCCGAGATGGCTGCGGAGCAGCGCACCATCCTCGAAGCCGATCAACAAGTGCTTGCCGAGCGCACGCACCGACCGGATACGCAGCCCGGCCAGCGGTCGTGCCTCCGGCACCCGCGCCACGCCGGCTTCCACCCATCGCCCCTGCAGGCGCGGGCGCAGATAAATGGCCAATTTGTGGATCGTATCGCCTTCGGGCATCTCGGTGTAAGTGTGTAAGCGCGGGAAAGTAAGATTCGATTGGTCGGCAACTCGCGCGTATACTGAGAGACGGATTCAAGACCGAGATCTTGCGGTCTCAGGATCCAGGATGAATCCGAGCGATACGGCCAACTACATGTATACACTCATGAAATCCGAGCGCACGAAGCACAGACGTGCTGCGCCCGGCTCATCGTGCGCCTACGATCAAATCGAAGTGGCCCGGTTCGCTGATCTCGGCGAAGCGATCAAGGCAAGGGATGCGGCCAACCTAGCACTGAAGCCCCGACATTACGTGATAAACGAGTCCGGCAGGGAATACTACAACGGGACTTGGATACGGTAATCGCAACCCTGCCGAATCGGAGGTGAAGGCTGCGTCTGCCGCGGCGCGATCACCGACGATTTCCATGTTCTGCCCCCGGACACACCCGAGGGTGACAACCTTAAGCCTCGGAACCCAGGGGGCACCGATTTGGCGCGCGCTCGCGCCATCCTTTCTGCAGGTGGGTCGCCGATGGAACGAGGCGACCAGACGCCGACGCCCGGCGCAAGCTAGCAAGGCACGGACCGGTGTCGACATGACATCAGCATGAATAGGCTGAAGCAGGCGCCTGCGACCGCAGGAATCTACCCCCTTTTTCTTGCTAGCTGAATAGCTGGGGCTTGTCCGGAAGTGCCCGGGCGTTGGTTTAACCCCAGCAAATCGACAACCCGCGAAGTGAACAGAGGTAACAACATGATTCATAGTACATTTTTGCGGAGCGCACTTGCGCTGATCGTCGGAAGCACACTGGCTGGTACCCTGAGTACCGGCTTCGCCTTCGATATGGGCAACATGATGGATCCATCTCAGTGGATGGGAGGCGGGGGAGACCGCGACGACTACGACGATGGTCCTTGGGGTGGTCCCGGCTATGGCTACGGTGGACCCGGCGGATTCGGTGGCCCCGCTTATGGTTACGGCGGACCGGAGACATACGGTGTTCCCGGCTACGGCTACAGCGGACCGGGCGCATACGGCAGCCCCGGCTACGGTTATGGCGGACCGGGGCCGTACGGCAGCCCGGGCTACGGCTATAGCGGACCCCTGGGGTGTACGGCGGCCCGACCGGTTACGACGCATCTCCAGCCGCTACAGGCGGACAGGCCGAGATCGACGCCCTTCGAGAACGGCTGCGTGTTCTCGAAGGCGGAGGAATTCAGTGAGGCCAACGATAGTGGCACCGCGCTAGGCGAGCTGGATTACAGTCCGTTCGCCAGAAGAGAGACATGAGTTGAGAGTTGTTCACGGCGTCAAGCTCCGGCGGGGCCAAGCCGCCTGCAGAGGGATGGCATCGCGCTGCGCCCACGGGTTTGTCCCTAGGAGCTTCGCGCCGGAATCGCGGCGGCAGATTTGACGTTCAAAGCATTCTTCGCTATGCAACCCGGCGTTTTTCGCGTATGGTGCACCAAATCAAGCGCTATCCGGTCGGCGCGTTTCCGTCTCTCGGTTGAATCTCCTTCTTCAAGGCTCATCCGGAACGATTTACACCTCCCTGCCTAGACTGGCCCAGCAAACCCCTGGGTAGGCCAACCCAGGAGTCGTTATGCCTTTTTCTACGCTCGGCCTTTCGGCCGAATTGTTGCGCGCCGTCGCGGCACAGGGCTATACGCAGCCCACACCCATCCAGCTGCAGGCAATCCCAGCGGTCTTGTCACGCCGCGATGTTCTCGCCGGTGCCCAGACCGGGACTGGGAAGACCGCCGCCTTCACTCTCCCGATGCTGCACTTGCTGAGTCAGTCCAGTGACCGACACCGCTCGCCGCGCTGCCTAGTGCTGACGCCGACGCGGGAACTTGCGGCGCAGGTCGCCGAGAGCGTACGCACCTACGGGCGACATTTACCACTGCGCTCGCTACAGATCTTCGGCGGAGTCGGTATGGGGCCGCAGGTGGCACAGCTGCGCCGCGGTGTGGACATCGTCGTCGCCACACCGGGGCGCCTGCTCGATCACGCCGGCCAACGCACGGTCGATCTTTCCGCGATCGAGCTTCTGGTCCTCGACGAAGCCGATCGCATGCTGGATATGGGCTTCATACACGACATCCGCCGGCTCCTCCAGCTGCTGCCACCGCGGCGCCAAAACTTGATGTTTTCCGCCACCTACTCGTACGAGGTCGAGCAGCTAGCCCAAGGGCTGCTGGACGATCCCATTCGCGTAGAGGTGGCCCGGCGCAATACCGCCGCGGAGACGGTTGCGCAGTTGGTACACCCCGTCGTCAGGGATCGCAAACGGACACTATTGTCCCACCTGATTCGATCTGGGAATTGGCGACAGGTGCTGGTGTTCACCCGCACCAAGCACGGAGCCGATCGGCTCGCCCAGCAGTTGGAACGGGACGGAATTACCACAGCGGCGATCCACGGAAACAAGACTCAGGGGGCGCGGACCCGGGCGCTGGCGGACTTCAAGCGCGGCGCGGTGCGAACCCTGGTGGCCACCGACATAGCGGCTCGCGGGCTCGATATCGATCGTTTGCCTCACGTCGTGAACTTCGAGCTGCCGCACGTTCCTGAGGACTACGTACACCGTATCGGCCGCACCGGGCGCGCCGGCTCCGACGGAACGGCCATCTCACTGGTCGGTGCCGAAGAGCTCGGCTTGCTTGCGGGTATCGAAAAGCTGCTTGGTCGTCGTATTAAGCGTGAAGTCGTTACCGGGTTCGAGGAGAAGGGCGCGCCCGCGGCGCCCAAGGCGAAAGAGCATCGGCCCAGTGCGGAGCAAGCACCGCGCAAGCATCGTACGCGAATACGATCCGCTACCCCTGATCAGACCCCTCGGGATGGTGGCTTGCGTCGGCGGCCAAGTGGCCAGGGCACCGACAGCCGTCCGAGAAAATTGAGGCCCGGCGCCTGAGCACCATCGGGTCACTCCCATTTCGCGGGGCGGCCCTGGCCGCATCGCAAATCCCTCGACCGGCCTGTGCATCCGCCGGGCAGAGGGCACCTTGGTTCGATGCACATTCCTTCCGAGAGACTGAATACTCATGAATGTCTATGTTGGTAACCTGGCCTATGGCGTAACCCAGGACGAGCTGCGCGAGACCTTTAGTGCCTATGGCCAAGTCGAGAGCGCGAATCTCATCACCGACAAATTCACCGGCGAGTCGAAGGGTTTTGGCTTCGTCGAGATGTCGAGCAACGCCGAGGCCGATGCCGCGATCAAGGCCCTGAACGAAACCCCACTGAGGGGCCGCAACATGAAGGTCAACCAGGCTAAGCCGCGTAGCGATCGCCCTTCGCGGGGTCGCCACTTCTAAGCCTCCATTGAGCCAACCATGGCGCAGGACATCGGCCCCTCCTTTGAGAGGGAGCTGCCGCTCGCCAACAAGCGACTGCCCATGGTGTGGCGCGGCAGGTGTGCACGGGTGTAGGGCAAACCGGCACGGGCATGTCGAGACCGAGTACCTCAGGGAGGAGATCCGGCGGCAGAGCGGCTCCGGCGAGATCGTCGGGGAGTCCAAGGCGATGCGGGATTTGCTCGCCCAGGTCGAGCGGGTGGCGGCCGCCGACACGACTGTCCTGCTGACCGGGGAGACTGGGATCGGCAAGGAGCTGATCGCCCGCGCGCTACGCGGTCTGAGCAAACGCGGCGAGCAGACCCTGGTCAAGCTCGACTGTGCCGCCCTGCCGAGCCAGCTCATCGAGAGCGAGCCAATCCGCACCCATGCCCGTGTCGTCGCGGCGCTCGGTCTGGCACCGAGCACCCTGCGCTCAACGCTGAAGCATCTCGACAGCCGCCTGGCTCAGTAGCTCCTGAGCTCGGCCAGGCTGGCGTGCCGATGAGCGTTGGCGCTAGGTAGCAACGGAGCCCGCCGCATGGACATCAAGTCAATCACTGTTGAGTTTCCGCTCCGTGGCGAGTGGGAAGCCGAGCATACTCTCGCCGAAAAGGTGCCAAGCCACGGTACGGACGAGCTGGCGCAGACCTACGCCTACGATTTTGTGCGCATCGAGAAGGGCCGAGAAGATCTCAAGTTTTTTCGCGGATCGATGTTGCGGTATCTGCTCATCGGCGTCGGGTTGGAGGAGTGCCATGGCTGATCCGACCCGATCCATGCCCCCTTCGCGGGAACCGTAACGGCGGCGAAAGACGGCTGGCCAGAGAGGAAGAGGCTTGCATTTGCTTCGCGACCTAGCTGTGGTGCTGAAAAACGCCCTGGCCTTCGATCCGAAACGGACCCAGGACCTGAGGCCCATCTTGGGAAACCACATCATTCCTAAGATGACGGGCCATCAGGTATACGCCTTCTTCGCTCATGCCCGCCGCGGATCGGTTCAGGTTCGAGAAGATGAAGAAGTGCGCATCGGCCAGAAGCTCGCGGAGGTTGGCCATTCCGGCAACTCTACGGCGCCGCACCTTCACTTCCACCTAACGATCATGGGGCGAGGCGAGCCACCCCGGACGATGAAATGTCGCCTCGCCCCTGATCGTTCCCTCACCCCAACCCTCTCCCAGAGGGCGAGGGAGCGAACGTGCTTCGCGAATTTCATAGTAATGAGCCGGGAGAACATCCTCGAGGCTACCGGTGTGCCCTGTCGTTTCCGAGAACTGGAGGTCATACTGGCGATCGTTGACCCATTGCCCCTCGGCCTCGAGGTGCTCGCCGGGGGCAACGGGCGCGGCCGAGCCGGTGACGGTCGTGAGCTCGCGCTGACCGCGCCCCTGCACCCGTAGCACGCAGAAGCCGCACTCGGGCGAGTGGCAGGTCACCCGCTCGACGGTGCCGGCGAGCCGGTGGTTGTCGTGGGCATAGGAGATCGTGGACGCCGTCGCCCGATTGTCGATTCGGCGCCGTCCGGACCCGCCCGGCGGGTACGGTGAGCGGCCTTCGAGCATCCCTCAGTGGCCGCCCGCGGCCTGAATCCCCAAGCGTGAGATCCCCATGCGTCTCGTCGATCGTCTGGTCCTGACCCTGCTCATTGTCATCGTCGATGCCCTGGCCTTCGCCATCCCGCTTGCGGCGCTGGTGATCGCTTACGTCTTGCTCACGCGGCCCGCCTGGTTCCGGGCCTGGGTCGACCGCATCTATCGGGATGTCCCGGGCTAGCCCACAGCGGCCATTGCTGGAAATGGAGTCCGTCCAACGCTTCATCACCCTGCCCCGGATACCTTGCCAATGACGAGGGCCTGATAATCCCGCGCGCACCGCGAGTCTCGACACTGGGCGCGTGGCGGGCGGTTACCAGGCGGGCGTCCCACCCCCCTCGAACACGCGGCCTTGCCAGGCCGTCCTGTGCCGCACCGCGCTGCGCGCTGTTCAGGCCACGGGCGACGCCGTCGCGCAAAAGTCGTAGCAGATCAGAATCTGAGACAGAAAGCCGGCTTGGTGCCACTCGAGGTGGCGCTCCACCGGCATTGGGAACGCGCGCTCCAGCGCTTCGATGTCGGCAGGGATCGGATACGCGAGCTCGCGATCGGCTCTTGGAGCGCGCGGCGCAAGGGGTCGGTTCCACCGCCAAGGCATCCAGGAGCAGTCCAACCCTTTGCGACGATTCCAGCCATGCCAACAGGCCTGTCTCGGGCTCCGGTAGCACAGGCTCTAGCCGTGTCCGGATCTCTCCTGCGATCTGCCTGAGGGTCAGGCTGCTGCTCATTGAGACGTCCCCTGCGCTACTTGTGCCGCCTTCTCACAATCTCCTGATACTGCATGGCCAACGCCCGCCACTGATCGAACACCTCGGTCGGGCGCTGCGGCCCAGGGTCCGGAATCGACCCCTATGTAAAGGTGCCAACTATGTAAAGCTGGCCTGCTGGCTCCTGCAATGCCGGGCGTCGGAGCCAGCAGCTTCTTGACATAGTTACAGGCTTTCAAGGAATGCTCGCAGTGGGTCGGGCGGGCGATAGCGGGGGAGCGCTGCAGGAGGTTCGTCGAGTCGCGCGAGCGCCTGTTCCTTCATCGTCAGATCCGCTTCCACATACCGATGTGTGGTCGTGGCGCTTTCGTGGCCCATCCAAAGCGCGATGACGCTGAAGGCCACACCGGATTGCAGCATGTGCATAGCCGTTGAGTGACGAACCGTGTGCGGAGAAACATGCCGTTTCGCGAGGGAGGGATGCGTTTCGGTGGCACGGGTCACGGCGATAGCGAATCGTTGGTTGACGTTTTGGCGTGTCATGGCGCGGCCGTCACGATTGGGTAGCAACGGCGACTCCCCCGCGAGCGCAGGATTGCAGCGTAACCAAGCGCGGATTTCCCGGACCGTGGATTTCCACAACGGCACAGCGCGCTGCTTTCGGCCTTTGCCGTGCAAATGCACACAAGCAGATGGATCCAATACCACATCGGCGACCCGCACAGCGACGATTTCCGACACACGCGCCCCAGTGTTGTAGAGCATCGTCAGCAACAGGTGATCGCGCTGCGACGTCCAGGTCGCGCCTGGCTGGCCAATGACCGCGAGCATCTCTTCGCGCGAAAGAAACCCCAAGATGGGACGCTCGAAGCGCTTCATCGGTACCCCGAGGGCCCGTTCGACGCTCAGCAACGAGGCGACATCGTGCCGCCCGGCAAACTTCAGGAACGCGCGCAGAGCGGTCAGGCGTAGATTGCGACTGCGCACCGAGTTGTTGCGCTGCCGTTCCAGATCGTCGAGGAATGCCAGGATCAAGTCCGGCTCGAGATCCACCAGGCGCAGTTCAGTCGGCATCTTGCCCAGGCGGTCGTGCGCGAAGTCCAGAAACAGCAGCATCGCATCCCGATAGGACGCGACCGTGTTGGGGCTCATGGCGCGCTGGGCGAGCAGATGGTCGGCGAAGAACTGTTGGACCAGTCCCGGAAACGAAGGCGCGTGTACCGCGTTGTCGTCAGACATGGCTGACCTCCGCACTCGGCAGCAATGGCTCGAAGCGCTCGGCGGCCAATGCCATGAGCGCGGGCACCGCCGTGATGTACCAGTAGGTGTTGGTCACCATCGCGTGGCCGACGTAGGTGGACAGGGCCAACATCTGCTGGTCGACATCGATCCCCTGGGCTTGCCAGAGCACCATGCGGCGCACGACGAACGTGTGTCTCAGATCGTGAATGCGCGGTGCGTGATGGGCACCGCGGTTGATCCACCCCAATCGGTCGCACAAACCCCGGAACACCCGATCGACTTGGCGCAGGCTCAGTGCGCGCCCCCCTGGCGCGGAGTGCGCGTGGCGACAAAGAACGGCGTCTCGTCCGTACTCGCGACCTGCCGGTCGCGTCGGCGCCGGTACGCTCTCAGTGCCTCCAGCGTGCTCGGATGCAGCGGCACTTGCCGGGACTTGGCGAACTTGGTCCGCCGGACCGTCAGCAGACCGGCGCGCAGGTCGACATCCGCATCAAGCAGATGCAGTGCCTCGGAGACTCGCAGACCGGTTGCCGCCAGCAAGCCGAAGAGGGTCTCATAGGTGGCGCCGCGCAATGGCGGCTGCAGATGAGCGGCTGCGACCAGTAGGTCGGCGATCTCTCCCTCGGTGTAGATGTGGGGCGTCAACCGTTGGTCGATGTTGCCGAAGACGCTGTCGTCCGGCACCTCGGTGCCCGGCTCGAACTGTTGCATCCATCGGGCAAAGGGACGCAGGATCTTCAGTCGCCGGGCCCAGGTCATCGGGTTGTCGCTGCCATTGTTCGGGCAGCGTGCCCATGCGGCCATGACCTCGACGGTGAGCGGCCCTTGCGTTGCCAGGCCATCGATGTAACGAGCAAGGCTTTCGAGGGCATACCCCATCGAGCGCGAGGCAAACCCGAGCCGCTGGCGTTCGGCCTGGAATTGCGCGACGTACGTTTGCAGGGCGGTCTTCATGCCGCACCTCCTGGCCATGGCAAAGCGACCGCGGTCAGATTCCGGCTGTCGAGCTTGGCGTAGATCAGCGTGGTATTGAGCGAACGATGACGTAGGACATCGGCGACCTCCTTGAGCGAGCTGCCGCTTGCCAGCAGGCGACTGGCCATGGTGTGGCGCAGCAGGTGCGCGCGTGTGTAGGGCAAACCGGCACGGGCATAGGCTTGGCGAATGCTCTTGCGCACGCAGTCGGCACCGAGCGGGCGGTCACTCGGGGCGACACGGCGAACAAAGACCGCCCGACTGGCGCTCGGCGGGCGTTCGTGCAGGAGGTAATCGACGATGGCCCGTCCCGTGTTCGGCGGCAACGGCAAGCTGTCTTCGCGGCGACTCTTGGTCCTGCGCAAAGTGATCGTGCCGGCTTGCCAGTCGATATCGTCGAGGCCAAGGTGGGCGATCTCCCCGCTGCGCAGGCCTAGATCGAGGGCGCAGCGCACCATGGCCGCGGCGCGGCGCGCCGACGGCCCCTCCCAACCGAGCGAATCCACCAGGCGCTGGACTTCGGCATCGTCCAGACCCTTCGGCAGCGCGGCCAACTGCCAGTTGGCCGGATAGGGCAGCACCCCGAGCAGCGCATGCACCCGATCGCCACAGGTGGTGCGGAAACGGAAGTAGCCGCGCAACGCCGAGATCAGCGTGGCGGCGCTCTCCGGAGTGCTGTAGAGCTCGCTCTGGTTGGCGAGAAACCGACGCACGCGCTCGGGCGTGATGGCATCGAACTCGATTGCCCGATCGCCGAATTGTTCGACGAGCAGACGACGGACCGTGCGCAGATACTGGGCGCGCGTCTTTGGGGCGAGTCCCTGCACACGATGCATGCGCTCGTCGAAGCGATGCAGCTCCTCGTCCACAGGCGTCGTCGGCACCATTCGCTCGGGGATCGCCCCCTCGGCGTGCAGAACGACCAAGAGGTGCCCGAGCGCGGCGCTCAGGTCCTCGCGCGTGCGAACCGCCGGTGCGGCGCAATCGCACTGTGGTAGATGCCCCTCGAGAAACCCCGTGACCCGGTCTTCATCGAGGGACTCGACCCGGAGTCGGCACCGGTCCATCCAGCGCCCGAAGTGGGCCAGGCAGCGGAGATAGGTCGCAGTGGTTTGAGAGGCGTAGTCGCGCTCCTCGAGGTAGCGCGCGAAGGCGTCGACGTAAGGTGCCAGCGGGCTGCGACGCAGCTGGCGGATTGATCGCTCGGGAAGTCGGCGTGTAGGACTCATCGCGGTCTCCTGAAGTGGCTGGAGCCTCTCAGTAAACCGCAAAACTATGTAAAGCTCACTCGCCGCTCATTCCAGGAAAAACCTTCAAACACATCAACTTGCGATGACAGCCGTGCCACGCTTTACATAGTTGGCACCTTTACATAGGGGTCGATTCCCGTCACCCCCTCCGCCAATCCCACGGCGCCACCGGCGCCCGATCCCCCCATAACCCAACCCGCCGCGCCCGCGCCTCCCCTTCGGCCTCCTCATAGAGCCTCCGATCCTCGCGCGACTGCTCCTCAGCGTACTTCCGGTACCACCACGCCAACCCCTCGCGCACAAGCTGCAGGTTCACATCGTAGCCGTCGAGCATGACCTTGCCGACGATCCGGCCGTAGCGATCGCGCTTGCTCCAGAGGACCTCGACGGTCTCCCCGCCTACGAGTTCCAGGAGCCGGCGCTTAGCCTTGGTCCCGAACGGCTGCCCGCGCTCGGGCGCATCGATCCCGGAGAGCCGGATCTTGTGCTCGGTCTGGTCGGCATCGAGGGCGTGGACGGTATCGACCGCGCCATGCAGTGTTGCCGGCGATGCGCAGAGAGCGCCCTACCGCCGAAGGGGATCAATTGGATGGCGGCGGCTGCACGCGTAGCTTCCGCTCGGTGGCCACGACGAAGCAGGCGCGCCAGACACGGACATCGGTGTGCTGAAAGAGCCCCCGGATCCGCGCGGCCACCGCGGCGCGCCCAGGCTGCCTGAGCCGCACCAAGAGGAGGCCGTGATGCGTGCCCGGCGCAAAGCGACGCAGGTCCGAAAAGTCGAGATCCTGGGTGATGAAGAAGCGACCTGCACGCTGCGTGGCCGCCCACACATCCGGATCGGCCTACCGGTCAGCCCCTCGGCGGGGACCGAGTCAACATCGTGGCCGAGCGCGCGCAGCTCGGCCGCCAAGCTGGTGGGGATGTTCTCGTCGAGCTTGATCCTCATGCCACCTTGGGCACGGGTCGCAGAGGCAGATCCTCTTCTGTTGATGCCGCGGCGAAAGCGATCACGGCGCGGAGATCCTCGGCGGAGACGGTCGGGAAGTCGGCGAGGATCTCAGGCGTTGTGGCCCCCTCGGCCAGGCTGGCAAGGAGGGTGCGCAGGGTCACCCGCGTGCCACGGATCACGGTCTCGCCGCCGCAGATATCCGGCCGGGTGTCGAAATGGGTGAGGTAGTCCATGGCAAGGGGATTTCGTGGA
Organism: uncultured Chromatiaceae bacterium; assembly: GCA_964583605.1. Taxonomy (GTDB): domain Bacteria; phylum Pseudomonadota; class Gammaproteobacteria; order Chromatiales; family Chromatiaceae; genus CAZOWL01. Next base: position 43,628 of record CAZOWL010000023.1, read on the forward strand.
GTGAGTGAACGTGACTTAACTTGTCTCAGAGTAACGCAAGTCACACCCATCGCCCACCGCGCCCCCTCAATAGAAATCGCTTCACTTGGGTTATCCGAGCCTCTTCCCATCTCGCCAACCGGCTCAGATGACGAAATCCGCCTCGCGCCATTGGTGAAGGCCGATGTTGATCAAGGCGATGCCGAGCACCAGGCTCAGCAGCACGGCGGAGCCGAAGGCCCCGGTCGCGATGAGCAGCACGCCGAGCAGGATGCTCGCCCAGTAGCCGACCTTCCGTAACAGCGGCGGGTTGACCAGGCCCGAGTCGCGCAGCGCCGTCACGCCGGTGATGCCGCTCAGGATCAAACCGCCGCCCAAGAGCACGGCGACGAGCCACAGGGCGAGCTCTGGCCACATCAGCACCACCGCACCGACGAGGATCTGCGCCCAGGGACCAAAAACGCTGACGGGTATACCCTGCCGGCGGACGTCATGCACGAAGAGCAGGGCGACGATGCCGCCGGCCAGCATCAGGCCGCCAAGGGTCATCACGGCGAGGGTTCCGACAAGATAGGGGGCGACGATCGCGGCCACCCCCAACAGGATCGAAACGACGCCCAAGAGTCTGGTCGAATTCACGCGACACCTCCCTCGCGCCCATCGCGCCGCCGGATCAGGGATTGGGGCCTTGCATCTGATGCACGGCATTCTATGCCCTACCTTACATTGACTTACATCGACTTAACTTGCCTCAGAGTACTCCAGGTCAAGCCGATTGCCCAACGGTCACCATCACAAATACCCCCGCAACTCCTCCGGCACCCCCTCCACCTCCCCCGCCTCCTCGATCGCTAGCTCCAACGAAGGAGTGTCGCGTTTGCGCTCGTGATACCTGTCGGGGGCTCCTGCCGCCGACAGGACTCGCGCAATGGCGACAGCCTGATGGTGCCCCGGTGCGCCCCGATCTGGGCCGCGGCGCCGCCACGAAGTGCGCCCATTGGGCGCGCTCGGGCTGCGCCACGGCCCAACGCGAATGGCTTGACGGCGTGTCGGATGCGCTCTGCATGTTGCCTGCGCGGCTTCGGGTCTCGCGCCACTTCGCCACTTCGCCACTGCGGCAACACGCTCGCGCCTACGCCTACCGGGGACTACCAGCCCTCGCTTCTCTCTCCCCGGCCGGCAGCGGCGGGCGAGGTCCTCGACCGGGTTGTCGCGGCGGCTGCCGGTGCGCAGCTCGCCTGAGACGGAGTAGGTGCGGGTCGTGTCAAGGTGATCGGTCAGCCACCGCAGCATGCGCCTGCGCAGAGGCTCACCCGCCGCGCGATCACCAGCACGGGCTCGTCCTGGATCTGCTCGACTCGCGATGACGGAACGCTGGGCGCTCCGCCTATCGCGAAGCCAGGAGGTCTGCGCTCTACCCTAAACCTCCAGATGGTCTAAGGTAATGGTAGAGAGCAGCCGCTTAGGCCCGCCGGCCGTCGGGTCGGCACCGAGCCAGACGGGGCCAGACGGGGCCGCAGAGCCTCAAATGGGGCGGATAAGGCGAAGCTCGCCGCTCGGCAAGAAGGAGAAGCCCATGAACACAGGTTCCTCGTCCGCGACGCATGTCTATCTCGTTGGCAGCGGCATCGCCGCCCTCGCGAGTGCTGTCTACCTCATCAAAGATGCCGGCATTCCCGGGCCGAACATCCTGGTCCTGGAGCAGGACGAGGTCATCGGTGGCGCCCTGGATGGGCACGGCGATGCGGACAAGGGCTTTCTCATTCGTGGCGGCAGAATGCACGAGGAGAAGTTCGTCTGTTACTGGGATCTGCTCTCGAACATCCCCGTGGCCACGGATTCGGCCCAGAGCGTGACCGAGGAAACCTTCGCGTTCAACCAGCGCTTCGTCTCCTGCGCCCGCTCCCGGTTGCTGCGGGAGGCCGAGATTGTCGATGTGTCCTCATTCGGTCTGGGCCTGCGCGACAAGTTCGACCTCACCCGACTCACGCTGGCCCCTGAGCAATCACTGGGCAACAAGCGCATCCAGGATTGGTTCCAGCCCACCTTCTTCCACACCAACTTCTGGCGGCTCTGGGAGTCCATGTTCGCCTTCCAGATCTGGAGCAGCCTGGTGGAGATGCGGCGCTATGTCCTGCGCTTCATGCACCTCTTCCCCGGCCTCCACGAGCTGCGTGGCATCTACCGGACGGTCTACAACCAGTACGACTCGGTCGTCCTGCCACTGCAAGGCTGGCTCAAGGCGCAGGGGGTGCGCTTTTCGCTGAAGACCCGGGTCGTTGACATCGATTTCCACCTTGAAGGCGCCCGGAAGACAGCGACGGCCATCCACTGCGTCGAGCACGGCGCGCCCGGACGATCGCCTTGGGCGAGCAAGACTATGTCTTCGTCACCAACGGCTCGATCGTCGAGAGCTCGGCCGTAGGCTCGTTGACTCAGCCCGCCCGGCTCAAGGGGAAGGAGACCTCAGGTGCCTGGACGCTGTGGGAGCGGCTCGCCGAGAAGGACCCCGCCTTCGGCCGGCCGGGCGTCTTCTCCGACCGGTGCGCAACGCGATCCTCGGTCTCAACTCGGCGCGCCTCTATGAGATAGACC
>CAZOWL010000024.1:0-31147 GCA_964583605.1 uncultured Chromatiaceae bacterium
CAACCCTCTCCCAGAGGGCGAGGGAGCGAACGTGCTGCGCGAATTTCATAGTAACGCCCGAGCCAATGATGCAACGCATCACATCCCGCAGGAGAGCGGCCAAGGCGCGTCCGATGGTTCATCTTTTCTGCCAACTTATCGCGGCTCATGATGGCGCACCATGATCGGACAGCTCTTCGCTGATGCGTCGGCTCGTGCCTTACCATCGCAGGCAGTCTTGGGTGGCCGTTCTCTAACGTCGGAACAGTACTTTCGCGGACCTGCTCAATCCCGGCCGGTGTCCTCGCCGATCCGCACACACAGGACATCACAACACGGCGTTCGCAGCACGGCCTTCGAGGTCGAAGGGGCAAACAGGGCGCGCAGACCGTGGCGCCCATGATTGCCGATGACAATAAGATCCGCACCAAGCTCCTCGGCCGTATGGTCGATCGCGTAGCCGGTCATGCCGATCTTGATCAAACGATCGGCTGGGGATACCCCGAGCCTATCGCCGAGCTGGTCGATCTGGCTGCGGGCGACTTGCAACAACTCCTTCTCCATGCCCAGGTCTTCCGGGAGTATTGCGTCGCCCGAATAGGACATGGGCATGTAGTCGATCGCCGCTGGAAGACCGGCGACGATATGGAGCAAGGTAAGACGGGCCCCGAAAGCATCGCGCAGCTGCTGCGCGCGGGCGACAACAAGCTCGCTTTCCGGGGTAAAATCCACGGCAAGAAGCAGATGCTGATAAATGGACTGAGACATGACGACCTCGCTCGTTGGGCCATGGATATAAACGTCGGGCGGACGCGGGGCCACCGCGGCGGCATCTCGTCAACCGCCAACCGGCTGCGGCCCTCTATCTTGAGTTTACGTCATTGGCGAGCAGAGGGCAGGCGGCGCCATCTGCTGAGTCCGCGGGAGGACGGGGCCTGCCTTTGCAGCTCCGCCCACTTCCGCTACAGCGCCGCGCCGCTTGACTCGAGGCCCATCCGTGGCGCTGACTGGGCGCACCCGCTCGCCCCGAGGCATTTGGTCGGCGAGTAAACCGCTGCGAAGAGACGCCCACATGATCCGAAGAATCCTCATCGCCAATCGCGGCGAGATCGCCGTCCGCATCATCCGCGCCTGCGCGGAAATGGGCATTCGCTCGGCCGCGATCTTCGCCGAGGCCGACCGCTATTCGCTGCATGTCAAGAAGGCGGACGAGGCCTATAACCTCGGGGCCGACCCGCTTGCCGGCTACCTCAATGTCCATCGGATCGTCAACCTGGCGCTAGCGACCGGGTGTGATGCCATCCACCCCGGTTACGGCTTTCTCTCGGAGAACCCAGAGCTGGCGCGGGCCTGTGCGCGGCGCGGACTCACGTTCATCGGGCCGTCCGCCCCCGTCATCCAACGCATGGGCGACAAGACCGAGGCGCGCTTCGCGATGCAGCGCGCCGGCGTACCGGTCACGCCCGGCAGCCCAGGGAACGTCGCAAGCCTCGAGGAAGCCTCCGCGATCGCCGATGAGATCGGCTACCCAGTGATGCTCAAGGCCACCTCCGGCGGTGGCGGGCGAGGTATCCGCCGGTGCAATGACCGCGCCGAGCTACGCCATAACTACGCGCGGGTCATATCCGAGGCGACGAAGGCTTTCGGGCGGGCTGAGATCTTCATCGAGCGCTGCGTCGTGAATCCCCGGCACATCGAGGTGCAGGTGCTGGCCGATCAGCACGGCCACTGCATCCATCTGTTCGAGCGCGACTGCTCGATCCAGCGCCGCAACCAGAAGCTCATCGAGATCGCGCCCTCGCCGCAGCTCGATGAGGCCCAACGCCAGTACGTCGGCGGCCTGGCCGTGCTAGCCGCCCGCGCCGTCGGCTATACCAACGCCGGCACTGTCGAGTTTCTCCTCGATGACGACGGCCGCTTCTACTTCATGGAGATGAATACGCGCATCCAGGTCGAGCATACGATCACCGAATCGATCACCGGCGTCGACCTCGTCGAGGAGCAGATCCGCGTCGCCGCGGGCCTGCCGCTGCGCTTCCAGCAGGACCAGATCATGCGCCGCGGCTTCGCGATGCAGTTCCGCATCAATGCCGAAGACCCCAAGAACAACTTCCTCCCGAGCTTTGGGCGCATCTCGCGCTACTACGCCCCGGGCGGCCCCGGCGTGCGCACCGACGGCTGCATCTACACCGGCTATAGGGTACCGCCGCACTACGACTCGATGTTGGCCAAGGTCGTCGTCTGGGCCCTGAGCTGGGAGGACGTCCTGGCCCGCGGCAGCCGTGCGTTGCGCGACATGGGTGTATTTGGCATCAGGACGACCATTCCGTTCTATCAGGCCATCTTGAATCATCCCGAGTTCCGCCGCGGACGTTTCGACACTGGGTTTCTCGAGCGCCACCCGGAGCTGCTGGGCTACTCCACGAAGCGGCGCCGCGAGCACATCGCAACGGCTGTCGCCGCCGCCGTCGCCGCCCACGCCGGCCTGTAACCGAGATCAGCGAAGATGTCCAAGGTCCATATCACCGACGTTGTCCTACGCGACGCCCATCAGTCGCTCCTCGCCACGCGCATGCGCCTCGCGGACATGCTGCCGATCTGCCCAAAGCTCGATGCGATCGGCTACTGGTCGCTGGAGTGCTGGGGCGGCGCGACCTTCGATGCGTGCGTGCGCTTCCTCAAAGAGGATCCGTGGGAGCGCCTGCGCCAGCTGCGCGAGGCGCTTCCCAATACACGGCTGCAGATGCTCCTGCGTGGGCAGAATCTGCTGGGTTATCGCCATTACTCCGACGATGTCGTGCGCGCCTTCGTGGTCCGATCGGCCGCCAACGGCATGGATGTATTCCGCATCTTCGATGCGCTCAACGACCTACGCAACCTGGTCACCGCGATCGAGGCCACCAAGGAGACCGGCAAGCACGCGCAAGGCACGATCTGCTACACCGTGAGCCCGGTTCATGACAGCGCCGGTTTCGTGAAGATGGCCCGCGAGCTGGCAGCGATGGGATGCGATTCGATCGCGATCAAGGACATGGCTGGACTCTTGACGCCCTTCGCGACGAGCGAGCTAGTCAAGGCCCTCAAGGATGCTGTGGACCTGCCGCTGCATCTGCACTCGCACGCGACGGCGGGACTCGCCGAGATGTGCCATCTCAAGGCCATCGAAGCCGGCTGCGAGCATATCGACACGGCCATCTCGTCGCTGGCCGGCGGGACCTCGCACTCGCCGACAGAGAGCCTGGTCGCAGCGCTGCGCGGCACGCCTTATGACAGCGGACTGGACCTAGAGAAGATTCAAGAAGTCGGGATGTACTTCTACCAGGTCCGTAAGCGCTATCACCAGTTCGAAAGCGAGTACACGGGTGTCGATACCCGCGTGCAGACTAACCAGGTGCCGGGCGGGATGATCTCTAACCTGGCCAATCAGCTGAAGGAGCAGAATGCCCTCGATCGCATGACGGATGTGCTCGCGGAGATTCCGCGCGTGCGGGCCGATCTGGGCTATCCGCCGCTGGTCACGCCGACCTCCCAGATCGTCGGCACGCAGGCCGTCATCAACGTATTGACCGGGAAGCGCTACCAGACGATCACGAACGAGGTCAAACGCTATCTGCAGGGGGGCTACGGACACGCCCCAGCGCCGGTAAACCCGACGCTGCAGCAGCAGGCGGTCGGCAAAGAAGAACTCATCGAATGTCGCCCCGCCGACCTCCTGAAGGACGAGATGGACAAGCTGACGGCCGACATCGACTCACTGGCGAGCAGTGAAGAGGACGTGCTGACCTACGCCATGTTCCCCGAGGTCGGTCGCTCGTTCCTCGAGCACCGCGCCGCCGGAACCCTCGAGCCGGAGCCGTTGGAACCGCCGCCGAGCCCCTCAGATGGCCAACGCGCGCCGACCGAATTCAACATCGCCGTCCACGGCGAGACCTATCACGTGAAGATCACCGGGACAGGCCACAAGGAGCAATCCGAGCGCCATTTCTATCTCGCGATCGACGGCATCCCTGAGGAGATTGTCGTCGAGACCCTGGATGAGCTGGTTCTCACCGGCGGGACCTCAGGCGCTGTGCCCAAAGACGCTGGACGCAAGCGGCCCAAGCCAAGCAAGGAAGGCGACGTGACGACGACCATGCCCGGCAACATCATCGACGTCCTGGTCGCGGAAGGCGATCAGGTCGAGGCCGGCCAACCCTTGTTGATCGCGGAGGCAATGAAGATGGAAACCGAGATTCAAGCCCCGATCGCCGGTGCGATCAGCGGGGTATTCGTCGCCAAAGGCGATACCGTGAATCCGGACGAGGTATTAATCGAGATCACGGCTTAGTAGACGGCCTCGCCGACGTCGGTAGGTACGCATCGCGTACCATCCCTGCTCTCATGCAAGCGCCAACAGCGCACGCATCGCGCACCCATCCAGATCTCACCAGGGCCGATAACTAAGACCCGGGATGCGGTCCTGATCGAGGATCTGAGGCAAAGAGGCGACGAAATCCTCCATCTCGGCGTAGGTCATGTGTCGTCCGTAAGAGGCCTTGGCCGCGTCGATCGGGATCTCGACCCAGTAGCGCTCCGTGCCAGGCTCGCAGAGGATCTGCAAGATATTGTCCTCCGCATCGATGATGCCGAGATAGTCGTCTTCGGATTGCAGACGGGGCAGCAATTGCTCGCGGATCGCACGCGCCGTCATCTCCACCGCGCTGGCCGAAGACAATGCCTCTTGGGAACGGGCGAAGTAGTAGAAGACTCGATAGTGCATGAACCGCCCGATCTCAAGCCGCTTGTCGTGGCTCGCGTATGCGGGCCAACCCGCTTGTCGTGGAATACCTCAGACAAGCACCCGCTGAGCCAGGTCGCGCCCCGACTGCGGCACAGGATTCGCTGGCAGGCCAGTCCAAGGCGCTCGCCGAGTCTCAGGAAGCCTGAGAAGGCTTCAGCGGCGCCGTGAGCCGGCAAGCTTAAACTATGCTTTCTAACCTATCCAGCCCTCTGAAGGCAATCGGCGCACAGGATTCAACGGCGGCGCTTGGAAGGCAGATCCCCGACACGCATCTGCTGCGGTTGCCTGGCATCCGCTCGACAGGCACGCTCAGTGTGGACGAGTACCGCCGAGATATCCTGCTGCCGATTCATGATTACCTCCGGACCCATGGGCTCGAGGAGGAGATCGATCTCATCGCATACTCCGGCGATTTCCCCTATGCGGTCGATTTCACAGCGGACCTGAAGGACAACGAGGTCGAGCGGAGCACTTTCGTGGCCCGTGACAAGAAAATACTTTCTGTGGCATCGGACATTGGCGGGCTCGACGGGCTCGTCGAAAAATTGTCCGGAACCGGCGACCTTGCCATTGATGCGCCGGAGGCCGGGAGCCTGGCGGCTCAGAAGTGGGGCTGAGAAAAGCGGACCAAAAAACGGACCAAACCCACCTCAAAACACCCAAAAAATGGCCAGTGAACGCTAAGTAATTGATTATATGGCGGAGAGGGAGGGATTCGAACCCTCGATAGGCTATTAACCTATACACACTTTCCAGGCGTGCTCCTTAAGCCACTCGGACACCTCTCCGAAAAGGCACTGACGAGCAAGGAGGGTTTGGCGCGCCCCGCGCCGGGCAGCTGAGGATAGCGCAACGACATAGGCCGCGCAAATACCTGCCGACTGGCGTCAGGCGGCCTCGGCCTCACGGGCCCCGAGCCACCGACGGAGACCCGCATGGAGGCTCTCGTGCATCGAGAGCAGCGACGGCACGACCAGCAGGACGAGCAGTGTCGCGAAGGCCAGACCGAAGGCGATCGACGTGGCCATCGGGATCAGATACTGGGCCTGGTAGGATGTCTCGAACAGCAGCGGCGTCAGGCCAGCGATCGTGGTCAGCGAGGTCAGCAGCACGGCACGCAGCCGCTGACAGGTCGCCTCGATGAGGGCCTCGTTCACGGGGACGCCCTCGGCACGCAGGTCTTTGTAGAAGCTCACCAGGATAATCGAGTCGTTGACGACGATCCCGGACAGCCCGAACATGCCGAACAGTGAGAGGATCGTCAGATCGATGCCCATCAGCCAGTGCCCGAACAGGGCACCGGTCAGTCCGAACGGGATCGCGACCATGACGACAAGCGGCCAGCCGTATGAGGCGAAGACCCAGGCCAGGATCAGGTAGATCAAGACGAGACCGAGGATGAGCCCCTTGCGCATGTCTGAGAGCGTCTCGCGCTGATCCTCCGCTCGGCCCTCGAAGGAGTAATCCACGGCGTATTCGCGTCGCAGCTCCTCGAGCGGGCCTTGCTGCAAGGCGGCGAGGATGCGATTGGCGTTATTGACGGTCGCATCGACGTCCGCGGTCACCTCGACGGCCAGCTTCGTGTCGGCATGGCGCAGGACCTCGAAGCCCCGCCGCGAGCTCCAATCGGCAACGGCGGTGAGCGGGACGGCCTCGCCGGCCGGTGTGCGCACGTTGAGCCGGTAGAGGCTTGCGAGCGTCGCGCGCTCGGCCTGCGGCAACCTTACCCGAACCTCCACCTCGTCCGGACCATCCTGGAAGATCTGTACCAGCTGGCCATCGAATGCGGTGCGCAACTGTCGCCCGAGGTCCGCGACGGTTAGGCCCAAGGCCTCGCCAGCCGGACTCACTGAGTAGATCAGCTGCTCGCGGCCGTAGGCCATATCGTCCTCCACCTCGAGCACCCCATCGATGCCACGCAAGGTCTCGCCAAGATCCACGGCGGCGGACTTGAGCGACTCCGCATCGCTGCCCGTGAGGCGCACGGTCAGGTCGCGGCCGGGCGGTCCCGAGCGCCGCGCCGTGATATTCAGGTTCTCGAGACCAGCCGGCATGCGCACCCGCTCGCGCCAGGCGCGGATGAAGTCGCTGTTGCCGATATCGCGCCGATCTTGCGGGATCAGCTCCACCATCAGCGAGCCCAGCTGATCGCCCGTGCCTCCGCCGCGGCTCCCGCTCAAGGCGCCGTGAGTCGCGACGACGACATTGATCAGCCGGCCCTGGTCGAGCCCGCGCTCGGTCTCGTATAAGGCCTCCTTCAGGTGCACCAGGAGCTCATCGACACGGGGGCGCGGTGTGCCCGCGACGAAGGTGACATTGGCATAGATGATCTGCGCCTCCGGTGTCGGGAAGAAGACGAAGGCGGTCCGCCCTCCAGCGACCAGGCCGACGGCGATGATCAAGACCATCAGCGCCGCCGAGACGGTCGTGAAGCGATTGCGAATCGCGGCCGCGGCGAGCGGGCGAAAGAGCCGCTCGCGAAAGCGCGCGAAGCCACGATCAAGGCGCGCGCGAAGCGACTGCCGCTTGACCTTGTGAGAGTGGACAAAGGCATGCCGCAGATGCCCCGGCAGCACCAGGAAGCTCTCGACCAGCGAGGCCAGGATCACGCAGACGATGATGACCGGGATCGTGCTCAGTATGTTCCCGATCCGCCCACCGACGAGCATCAGCGGCAGGAAGGCGGCGATCGTCGTCAATGACGACGCGATCACCGGCGCCAACATCCGCCGCGCGCCGCCCTCGGCGGCGAGCAGGGGCTCCTCGCCCATCTGGTAATGCGCCATGGCGTCCTCGCCGACGACAATCGCATCGTCGACGATGATGCCTAGCGCCATGATCAGCGCGAAGAGGCTGAGCATATTGATGCTGCCGCCGGCGAGGTAGACGATGAAGAGCGTCGCGCCGAGCGTCACCGGAATGCCCCAAGCCACCCAGAAGGCGACCCGGCCGCTGAGGAAGAGGTTCAGGATCAGGACGACGAGCAGCAGGCCGCCGAGCCCGTTGCGCACCAGGAGCATGATGCGGTCGCGCACGAGCTCCCAAGAGGCATCGTAGACCTGGATCTCGACCCCTGGCGGCAGCGTCGGGCGGGTGTCGGCGAGCCACTCATCGAGGCGCCGCGCGGCCTCCAACGTGTTGCCCTTTTCGGCACGCCGCACGAGCATCTCGACGGCCGGCTCGCCGCCGACGGAGAGCGAGACCGTATTGTCGCTCGGTGTGCGCTCGATCTCGGCGATATCGCCGAGGTCGATCCGCAGCTCCTCGTCGCTGCGTACCGGCAGCTCGGCGAACTCCAAGGGCTCGCGCCGCTTATCCAGGCTACGCAGCTCCCGCGACCCCTCGCCGACCCCGACCGCGCCGGCAGGAAGATCACGGCTGAAATCGCTGACGCGCCGCCCGATATCCGCCAGGCCGAGGCCGAGCTGCTCGAGCTGCTCGTGGTCGACCTCGATCCGGATCTCTTCATCGGGGAGACCCGTGATGTCAACCTTGTCCAGCCCGCGATCGAGCAGCTCGGACTCGAAGCGACGCGCCAACCGCCGCATCTCGGCCGCGTCATCGAGGCCCGTAATCAGGAGCCGCGCCACCTGCTCGTAGCGGGTCGCCAGCGCCACCTGGGGCTTCTCCGCGTCCTGCGGGAAGTTGCGGAACTCATCGACCAGGCGGCGCACCTGATCTAGGCCGAGGAGCGGGTCCGTCCCCTCGGCGAGCTCGAGCGTGATGGCCGAGATGCCCTGGCTGGAGGTCGAGGTGATCTTGTCGAGGTTGTCGACGGAGCGCAGCCGCTGCTCCAGCGGGCTCGTGATGCCGTCCTCGATATCCTCGGCGCTGGCGCCGGTCCAGACCACGCGCACGGTCACCACGTCGAGCTCGAAGGTCGGGAAGAGCTGTACATTGAGCCGATCGAGGGCAATCGCGCCGCTCAGGATCATGATGACCATCAATAGATTCGCCGCGACCTTGTGGTGCGCGAAGACGCCGATGAGATCGGTGCGATGGCGTATCGGGGCGGTCATGGTCGCGCGCCTCCGCCAGTGGGCCGTGCCAAAGCCAGCGACTCGCGCGACACCACCTCGACCTTCAGGCCATCGACGGCGTTCGGTAGGTGAGTCGTAACGATTTGATCGCCGGCCTGCAAACGGGGCGAACGGATCAAGAGCCGCGACGCCTCTCCGCGCCCATCCCGGCTGCCGACGACCTCGACATCGAGTCCGGCGAGACGCCCGTCCTCAACCCGATACAAGCGCCCGCCGCCATAGACGGCGCCGAAGGGAACGGCAAAGATGTTCTCACGGGGAGGACGCTGCATGCGCAATGTCAGCATCTGACCGAGCCGCAAGGCCGCGGCTTCACCGCGGACTCGGAATAGACCGTCGACGCCACTCGGATCGGCCTCTCCGGCCAAGCGGTCGAGCACCAACACCGCCTCCTCGCCGCCGATGTTGGCCGTTGCCGAGAGCTCGGCGCCCTCCGCGAGGGCCCCCATCAGCTCGTTGAGATAGGGGGCCGGGATCCGCGCACGCACCTCCAGGCCCCCGATCGGATACATGCGCGCGACGACGGCGCCTTTGGTCACCTGGTCGCCTTCGGTGACCTCGACCCCGGTGACGACACCATCGTAAGGGGCTTGGATCGTCGAACGCCCGTATTCCAGCTCGAGCTCCTGCAGACGGGCTCGCGCGTTGGTGAGGCGGGCCTCGAGGGCACGGAGCCGAGCCGGATGGTCGGCAAGGCTCATCTCGCGGTTACTGACCGCCAGCGCCTGCTGTGCCTCGGCCTGCTCGGCCTCGTCCAAGGCCTGCTCGGCGCCGAGCTTCTGCGTCATCAGGCGCGTCTGACGTGCGACCGCCTCGCGGGCGATCGCCAACAGCCGCTGCTCCTTCTCGAGCGCCAGCTTGTCGGTCTCGAGGCGGTTTTGCTCGCTCGCGATCTCTGCTTCGAGCTCGGCGATCTGCGCCTGGACCTGCGCGATCCGGGGCAAGAAGTCCCGCTCGTCGAGCCGAGCCAGGACCTCACCCGCACGGACGAGATCGCCATCGCGGACCGCGACCTCGGCGACCCAAGCCGTCGCCGAGGCCGTCGCCTTCAGTAGATCCGGTGTCTCGACCCGGCCGTAGAGCTCGAGCTCGGGTGCCAGCCGCCGCGGGTCGGCGACCTCGACCTCGACGCGCCAGACACGCTCGCGGACGCGCGGCGGCTCCTGTTCAGGCTTGGTCGCCTTGAGCAGACTGAACACACCGAGACCGATGGCGATCAATACAAACGGGAGGGAGAGCCTAAAGACTGTGCGCACTGACTATCCGTTGACTTATCTCGAGCGATCCAGATCGGGCCTGAGCCACGCCTGGCGTGGACGGACCGGAAACCAAAGTGAGGAGGTTATGACCGGGCTGATCGTCGTGATATGCGGCCAAGTTAGCAACGACCCTTGCCAACGACTCGCGGCGGGCCGGTCGACGCGTCGCCGCACTGACACTGGCCGTGAAGCGCGGAGCACGCGCGATGACGCGGCAGGCCCCGCGATCAAGGGGACGACGGGATAGACCACCTCGGGCCCACCTGGTTTCATTCAGTCGTCGTCGATCCCCAGGGCGTGGCAGACGCGCCAGGCCAGCTCATCTGGGCTGCGCGAGATGATCTCGGCCGGGATCGCGTGCTTGGTATGCAGCCGTTGGTAGTCCTCGAACCCATAGGCGACCATGAAGGGGTGCATGCCCGTATTGATCGCGGCGCGAAAATCTTTGAGCTCGTCGCCACAGGCATAGGCGCGCGCTGGGTTGACTTCGAAGCGCTCGCGGGTTCGTCGGAACGAGGCGAGCTTGTCCTCGGACAGCGGCAAATGGACGAGAAAATCCAGCAGATCCGGTTCGATGCCGTGTCGATCAAACAGACGTGTCAGCGTGACGACGGGCTCGATCGTGATATTGCGGGTGATGATGCCGACGCGCACGTCTGGGGCGGCCGCCAAATGCCGGATCAACCGCTCCATCCCGTCGAACATCGTCGCCTCCTCGCGATACACCTCAGTCAAGGTCTCGACGATCTTCCGACGCCGGGTGCGCCCGAGCTGGTGTCTTAGGTTCCGCGGCATCTCCTTGATACCGCCGAGATACTTGAAGATGTTGCGACGCTTCTGGAAGCGCGCCAGCGGGCCGATGTCCATGCCATGGTGGGCAAAGGTCTTCTCGATGGCCTTGAAGGCATCGATCGTCGTCCCGTCGGCATCGAGGATGACGAGGCGGTCTTGGCTGTACATCTGCGATCGGGCCCCTGGACGTTCCGATGAAATCCGCGTAGCACGTTCGCTCCCTCGCCCTCTGGGAGAGGGGTTGGGGTGAGGGAACGACCAGGGGCAAGGCGACATGTCATGGTCCGGGGTGGCTCGGCTCGCCCCGTGATCGTTGCAATGTCGGCGCCCAATCGACCGCATCCACTCGCCAGAGATGCGCACGCCCCAAGAAACCGCGCCGGCAGCGACGATTCTCTCACAAATCGAGTCCCTCGCATCGCGTACCGCTAGGCCTCGCGCGCACAGATCGGCAACGGCCTGGCGAGATGCATGGTCAGGCAGTGCAGACTTCCACCCTGCTCGATGGCCGGGCGACAGTCGAGCGGGCGGATCCGGCGGTCCGGGAAGAGGTCCCCGAGCACCTGAAGCGCGATGCGGTCGGCCGGATCGCCATAGACAGGCACCAGGACGGCGCCGTTGATGATGAGGAAGTTCGCGTAGCTGGCCGCGAGGCGTGCGCCATCCGCGCCGCGGATGGGTGAAGGGTGGGGCAATGCGATCAGTCGGTAGGGCTGGCCATCGGCCCGGCACAGGGCGCGAAGCTCCCGCGCCATCGCTGCCAAGCCAGGATAGTCGGGATCGCACGGGTCCTCGCAGCACACATAGGCGATCGTGTCGGCGGCGCAGAAGCGCGCGAGGGTGTCGATGTGGCCGTCCGTATCATCGCCTGTGAGCTGGCCGTGCTCAAGCCACAGGCACCGCTGCGCACCCAAATACGCCGTCAAGACCCGTTCGATCTCGCACCGGTCGCGGCCCGGATTGCGGCGCTCGTCGACCAGGGTGCGGGTCATCGCGAGCACTGTGCCCCCGCCGTCGCTCTCGATCGCGCCACCTTCGAGGACCAAGTCGCTCGACTCGAGCGGCACATCACCGAAGATACCGTCCCGTTGGAGCCTCGCGGAGATCCGATCATCGAGCTCCGCGGAGAACTTGCCGCCCCACCCATTGAAGCGGAAGTCGAGCAGGCGGGCTCGTCCGTCATCGAGCACCGTGATCGGGCCATGGTCGCGAGCCCAGGTGTCATCGCTCGGCGCCAACGCGAGCACGAGGCGGCCGCGGGGCCATCGCGCGGCATCCAGCCGGGCCGCGACCGCATCCCGGTGCCGAGGGTCGCGGCAGACGACCAGCACCGGCTCGAAGGCCCCAATCTCGTGGGCGAGCCGCGTATAGAGGTCCTCGATGATGGGGAGCTGGTCCCGCCAAGCGGTATCGGCATGGGGCCAGGTCAGCATCACGGCCGATTGTGGCTCCCACTCGGCAGGCAGGCGGCGCATTCAGGGCATCCTCAGGAGGTGCGGAGAGGCCGGTCAACAGATCGCGGGGGACACGGCCGATGCTACGCGCAGGTGAAGCGACGGTCCAACCCGTTCGGTAGCCGCGCCGCAGGCAACATGCTTTAATGGCGCGCCATGTTCCGCCCCCTCGCGCTCTTCATCGGACTGCGCTACACCCGCGCCAAGCGGCGCAATCATTTCATCTCCTTCATCTCGCTGATCTCGATGCTCGGAATCACGCTCGGCATCGTCGCGTTGATCGTCGTGCTGTCGGTCATGAATGGCTTTCACACGGAGATCCGCGAGCGCATCCTGAGCATGGCCTCGCATGCGACGCTGAGCGAGCCCAATGGCTCGATGGTCGGGTGGCCGGAGCTCCTCGCGCGGGTGCGCCAACACCCGGCCGTGGTCGGGGCCGCCCCCTTTGTCGAGGTCCAGGCGATGCTGGTGCACGGCGGCTACGTCAATGGGGCCGTCGTTCGCGGCATCGTTCCCGAGGAGGAGGATCAGGTGGCCGATCTGCGCCGCGACATGATCAGCGGCTCGATCGACGACCTCACCGATGGCTCGTTCAACATCGTGCTCGGCCAGGAGCTCGCGATGGTGCTCGGGGTCGGGCCCGGCGACAAGGTCACGGTCGTCACGCCCCAGCTGAACGCCTCGCCGGTCGGCATCATGCCACGCTTGAAGGCCTTCAACGTCATCGGCCTCTTCTCGGTCGGCATGGGCGACTATGATCGCGGTGCCGCCTTCATCAGCCTGCGCGATGCGGCCAAGCTGATGCGCCTCGGAGATGGGGTGACCGGTGTGCGACTGAAGCTCACCGACATGTTCGACGCGCCGCGCCTGTCGCGCCAGATCGCCATCGACCTCGGCGGGGTCTATCGCGTCACCGATTGGACCCAGTCGCATCGCAACTTCTTCCAGGCCCTGCGCATCGAGAAGCGCATGATGACGATCATCCTGTTCCTGATCGTCGCCGTGGCCGCCTTCAACATCGTCTCGACACTGGTCATGGTCGTCACCGACAAGCGCTCGGATATCGCGGTGCTCCGTACACTCGGCGCGTCACCGGCGCGGATCATGGCCATCTTCATGGTCCAGGGAACGACCATCGGCGTGGTCGGCACCCTGCTCGGCGTCATCGGGGGCGTCATCTTGGCGCTCAACGTCGAGTCCATCGTCACCTCGATCGAGGGGCTATTCGATGTGCATTTCCTCGACCCGAGCATTTACTACATCAGCGCCCTGCCCTCCGATCCGCGCCTGTCCGATGTCCTCTTCATCGCCAGCGGGGCCTTTCTGATGTCGATCCTCGCGACCATCTACCCGGCCTGGCGGGCGTCGCGCACCGACCCGGCCGAGGCGCTGCGCTATGAGTGAGGGCACGCCGGCGCTCGAGGCCCGTGGTCTGGCGAAGCGCTTCCGCCAGGGCCCGCTGGACGTGGACGTGCTGCGCCGCATCGATCTGACCGTCAACCGGGGCGAGCGCATCGCGATCGTCGGCGCCTCGGGCTCCGGTAAGAGCACCCTGCTGCAGTGTCTCGGCGGGCTCGAGCGGCCGACATCTGGCCAGGTCTACTGGAGCGGCCATGACATCACCACGCTACCCGACGCCCGTCGCGATCGGCAGCGCAACCGCCACCTTGGCTTCGTCTACCAGTTCCACCATCTGCTCGCCGAGTTCTCGGCGCTAGAGAATGTCGCGATGCCGCTGCTGATCGGCGGTGCGAGCCCGAAGGCCGCGCAGAGCGAGGCCACCGCGATATTGGAGCGCGTTGGGCTCGGGCATCGGCTCATCCACAAGCCTGGCGAGCTGTCCGGCGGCGAGCGCCAGCGGGCCGCTATCGCGAGAGCCCTGGTGACGCGGCCCGATTGCGTGCTGGCTGACGAGCCGACCGGCAACCTCGATCGGCACACGGCCGAGCGCGTCTACGATCTGCTGCTGGAGCTCAATGCCGAGCGCAGCACCAGCTTCGTCATCGTCACGCACGACTTCGAGCTCGCCGGACGCCTCGATCAGGTCTGGCGTTTGGACGACGGCTCCCTGCGAGTAGAGATGACGCCGATGGCTGAGCTCCGTGCCGCCGCCCGCTGAGCGGCCGCAGCGGGTGCCGTGTGCGCACCGCGTCGATCGGTTCGAGGTTCAAGCCGGGAAAAGCATCCAGGTTCCGGCACTCAATTGAGAAGCTCAGCCCATCGGCCTCAGCGCAGGGGCTGGCCAGCCAGAATACGGCGTGCTGGTTACGCGGTGCGTACCCTATGCTGTACACGGCCGGTAAGGTCACGCGGCGGTGAGGGGTTCGCATCGACGGACCACCGCGACACGACCGACGCTGGAGCCTGGTCGCTGGTGGCTGACGGCGGGAGCGTGAACGGTGTCGTGCGCCCGGTGACTTCGCCCATTTAGAATCCGCTGGTATCCAGGGGGCCAGACAGAGGGATCTGAGCGATGGGTGGCGAGCCCGGCGCGGGGCCAGCTGGCCGCGGGAGTGGGGCAAGGGGTCGGTCGGGGCTGCTAGTCGGCGGTTTGACCTTCGCCCTTGGTGTTGGCCTGCTGCACGGCTTGCCGGCAACGCCACCCTGGGCCGTCACGATCGGGGCCGTGGGCCTCTCTCTGCTTCTCAGCTGGCGATGGCCGCTCTGGCAGCCTTCGGCCTTCTTCGCGCTGGGCCTCCTCTACGCACATCTGCATGCCTGCGCGCTCCTCTGCAGCCCGTTCCCGGAGGAGGCCACCCGGGCCAATCTCATCGTCGAGGGCCGGATCGCTTCACTCCCTGCCGAGGCGAGCCAAGCGCAGCGCTTTCTCTTCCGCGTACGCTCCGCCGAATGGGACCAGCAGCGGCTCGACTTCTCGGGGTTGGTCCGCCTGTCCTGGTATCAGGATTCACCGCCGCTCCAGGTCGGCGAGCACTGGCGGCTCAAGGTCCGACTCGTTCCACCGCATGGCTTCGCGAATCCTGGTGGCTTCGACTATGAGCGCTGGCTCTTCTCCCAGGGCATCAAGGCGACCGGCTATGTGCGCGCGGACCCAATCAACCAGTTGCTCGATGACGGCGGCGCCTTGACGCTCGCGCGCTGGCGCCAGCGGCTGCGGGATCATCTTGAGACACGGCTGGAAGACGAGACCGCGCGGGCCCTGATCCAGGCGTTGGTCCTTGGCGAGCGCGGTGGCCTGACACCATCGCAGTGGGAGGTCTTGACGCGTACCGGCACGAACCACCTGATGGCGATATCGGGTCTGCATATCGGGCTGGTCGCGGCGGTCGCCTTCCGCCTCGGGCGTTGGCTCTGGACGCGAAGCGCAGCGCTGAGTCTGCGGCTGGCTGCCCCGCGCGCGGCCGCCGTCGCCGCCGCGCTGGCCGCCCTCGGCTACAGCGCCTTGGCCGGCTTCGCGATCCCAACACGCCGCGCCCTGATCATGCTGGCGGTGGTCCTGGCCGCCCTC
This sequence comes from uncultured Chromatiaceae bacterium, assembly GCA_964583605.1. GTDB lineage: Bacteria > Pseudomonadota > Gammaproteobacteria > Chromatiales > Chromatiaceae > CAZOWL01. The sequence goes on from CAZOWL010000024.1 coordinate 15,774, forward strand.
TTCTGGGGGCGCACGCTGCGCCCGTTCGCGGCGCTCGTGCTGGCCCTGGTCGGCGTGCTGCTGCTCGACCCCCGGGCGGTCCTGTCTTACGGGTTCTGGCTCTCATTCGGCGCCGTTGCCGCGCTCCTGATCGGGCTGGGTCAGCGCCAGCTGACGGGTGGGATCTGGTGGCGATGGGGACGTGCTCAATGGGCCGTGGCCTTGGGCCTATTGCCGATGCTGCTGCCGTTCTTCGGGCGCGCGTCATTGATTGCGCCAGCCGTCAATCTGCTCGCCGTTCCGCTGTTTGCGGTGCTGCTGCCGATGGTCCTGATCGCCAGCATCCTGAGCCTCGTTCCCAGCCTGGGCCTCCCGCTGATCGCCGTGGCCGAGCTCCTCGGCTGGGGATTCCGGCTTCTCGAGCGACTCGCCGAGCAGCCCTGGGCCGCCGCGACGATCGCCTGGCGGCCCACCTGGGTGTGGGTCGCGATGGGCATCGGCGTGCTGTTGTGGCTCGCGCCCCGCGGTCTGCCCGGGCGGGAGCTCGGCGTGATCTGGCTGCTGCCGGTGCTCTTGGTGCGGCCGTCCTCACCAGACCCCGGGAGCGCGTGGGTCACGATCCTCGACGTCGGCCAAGGCCTGGCCGCCGTGGTGCGTACGCACCGGCACGTGCTCATCTATGACACCGGCCCGGCCTATCCGAGCGGTTTCAACACCGGTGCGACTGTCATTGAACCCTTCCTGCGCCATTCCGGCATAGACCAGATCGATGTGCTGATCGTGAGCCATGCCGACAATGATCACGCCGGCGGCTTGGTGGGTTTAATCAGCGCGATACCGATCCGACGGCTCCTGAGCGGGGAGCCCGAACGGCTCGAGGACATCGCCGCCGAGCACTGCCAGGCCGGCGCCTCCTGGGACTGGGATGGGGTGACCTTCACGCTGCTGCACCCCGATGGCCCAGGGTATCAGGGCAACGACAGCTCCTGCGTGCTGCGCATCGAGGCAGGCGACACGCGCCTACTCCTCACCGGAGACATCAGCCGCCAGATCGAGGAGCGCTTGGTCGCGCAGCTCGGCGACGGCCTGCGCAGCGATGTCCTGCTGGCGGCGCACCATGGCAGCGACACCTCATCGAGCACCCCGTTTCTCGCGGCCGTGGCCCCGCGCTACGTTGTCTACACAAGCGGCTTCGCCAACCGCTACGGATTCCCGTCGCCCTCGGTCCGCGCGCGGGTCGCCGATATCGGGGCCCTAGAGCTCGACACCGGACGGTCCGGGGCCATCGCATTTCACCTCAGCTCGAATGACGGTATCGCCGGCCCTTGGCTGAGGCGACAGGACGCGGCGCACCTCTGGACCCATCAGCCCGGTCCGCTCCGATAACCTCGATGATCACCACATGCGGTGGCCGGCTTGAAGGACCCAGTTTCTCCGGCCTTCAACCGGTTGCCACCGAACCGATCCGCGGCCTCGTCTGTGGCCTTCGCTTAACCAATGTCCGCGTCGGAGTTTTGACACTCGCGGCGGTGCCGGGGCGCGGAGCGGGCCTCATGCCGCCGAGCGAGCGACCCGAAGCGATGGGCCGCTGGGACCGCTTAGTGAACCGTTACGCATCGAGACCGCTACGGCATCGGGTCCTTGCAGAGGGACATAAACCTTTGAAAAGCTAACGGTTTCAGCAGCGCAAGACCGGGGGGGCTTGCTCGATGAGACATCCGCCTTCCCGCTTCAATGGCATGCTCATTGCTTTGCGGCAGGCCAAGGGAGACCCCAGCGAGGACTAAGAGATGCCACAGACCAGTACAGCCGACGACCTTTTGCCTGAGCATTGCTGGGACCAGCACATCACCGAGCTCGCAACGGCCCCGCCACAGCAGGTGACACCCCGGCAAATCCGCACCCTTCAGCTCACCAACACCTTGTCGCGCGACCTGGACTTCGCATCGCTGGCTCAAGGCTTCTCGGAAGGGCTGCGAGGACTGGTACCCCATCAGGGGCTTACTCTGGACGTGGAGCCGCTCGGGATCGAGCAGCACGTCGGCCGGCGTGGCGGTCATCGTCTCAGGCAAGACTTAGCCCTGGCGGATGAGAAGCTCGGAGCGGTCGAGGTCTCCCGCGACCGACCTTTCCTGCCGGAGGAGGCCCGAGAGCTCGCCGAGCTGTCGGCGAGTCTCATCTATCCGTTACGCAACGCGGTGCAATACCAGCGGGCGCTGCGCCTCGTCTTCCGCGATCCGTTGACGGGGCTCAACAATCGGGCCGCGCTGGATCTGGCGTTGGAGCGGGAGGTCGAGCAGGCCTCCCGCCTGGGCACGCCGATGTCGCTCCTAATCCTCGACACGGATGGATTCAAGGAGGTGAACGACACCCACGGCCACATCGTGGGCGATCGGGTGCTGCGCGCGATCGCCGACGCCCTGGCGAAGACCGTCCGCAATACCGATGCGATTCACCGCTACGGCGGCGATGAATTCGTCGTCACCCTCCCCAGCGCCGATGCGCAGGGCGCGTTGTGCGTAGCCGAGCGCATCCGCACGACCGTCGAGTCCCTGCGCATCACCCAAGGGAACGTCCACATCATGGCCTCGGTGAGCGTCGGTCTGGCCGAGCACCGCCCGGGCGAGGGCTTCGCCGAGCTATTCCAACGTGCGGACCAGGCCCTGTACCGCGCCAAAGAGTTAGGCCGCAATCGGGTCGTGGTCGCCTGAAGCGACATGGCCGGAGGACTCCGCCTTGTTCTGCGCAGCGCGCGGCCGCCTCCCTGCGAACGAGTAGCGGCTGATGCGACCAGGCGAGATCTGTGGTCCGACGAGCTGAGATGAGCGGCTCGCGAACACCCCTACGCTGGCCGCGGGCCGGGGTGGCCGTTGTCGACAACGAAGGAGGCGAGCGTCACGCAGCCTGCATCTCGGCTCTGTACCGAATCGACGCCGCGCAGGTCGGCGGTGAGCCGCTCAGGGGTCAGCTCGAGACGCAGGTAACCCCGGTGGGTGCCAGTCGCATAGTGGATGTGCGGTCCCTCGGACTTGGCGACCTGGATGCGCTCCTCGGGAGGAGGCCGCGAGGTGATGGACGTGGCCACGAACTCGCTGGCGATCGTCGGGGCCTGCGGGTCATCGAAGTCCGGTTTCAGATCCGTGACCCAGAATGAATGGACATCGCCGCCGAGCACGACCGGGTTGGCGACACGCTGGGCCACGAGCGTGTCGAGCAGCCGGCGGCGCGCGGCGGGATAGCCATCCCAGCCGTCGGAATAGAAGACCTGCCCCGGACCGCCGAGGCCGTCGGCCTGGGCCATCAGCGTCTGCTGTCCGAGGAGGTTCCAGCGCGCCTCGGAGGCACCGAGCTGCGCCTCGAGCCAGCGCTCCTGGCGAGGTCCGAGCATCGTGGCCTGTGGCTCGAGTCGCGCCGCGCAGTCCTGGATAACATTCGAGCCGGCACGGCCGGGCCGCGGACAAGGCTGGGGCGTGCGGTACTGGCGGTTATCCAGCATGTGGAAGGCAGCAAGCTGGCCGAAGCCGACCGTCGTATGCAGCCGCAGATGCGGGCCGAACGGCACCATCTGCCGCGGCAACGGCATATGCTCGTAATAGGCCTTGTACGCCGCCGCGCGGCGCATCAGGAACCAGGCCGGGTCGTCGTCATTCTCCGAGCGGTCGCCGGCATAGTCGTTCTCGACCTCGTGATCGTCCCAGACGACCAGCCAGGGGCAGCTGGCGTGCGCGGCCTGCAGGTCCGGGTCGGACTTGTAGAGGGCCAAGCGGCGGCGATAGTCCTCGAGCGTCATCGGCTCCGGTGTACCGTGGGAGCGGACATGACCGGAGCCCCAGGAGGACTCGTAGATGTAATCGCCCAGATGCAGGACGAGATCGAGGGCATCGGCGGCGATGTGCCGATGGGCCACGTACCAGCCCTGCTCGTAGTGCTGGCAGGAGGCGACGCCGAGACGCAGGCGTGGTCGCAGCAGGTCGCGCGCCGGCGCGGTGCGGATGCGGCCGACCGGGCTCGTCGCGTTACCGGCATGGAAGCGATACCAGTACTCGCGGTCCGGCTCGAGCCCGTTGACCTCGACGTGGACGGAATGTGCCCAATCCGCGGTGGCTGCGTAAAGGCCGTCGGCAACCACCGACCGAAAGCTGTCATCGGCGGCGACCTCCCATCGCACGGCGACGACTTCGGGCGACAAGCCGCCACCGGGGATCAAGGGGTCCGGTGCGAGCCGCGTCCAGAGGACGCCCCCGGGCGGGCGCGGATAGCCGGATGCGACCCCCAATGAGAAGGGGTAGCGCTCGAAGGCCACCGACCGGGCCAGGTTGGGGGCCCCAAGCGTTACCGTCAGTGCGGCGAGTGTGCGCAGCACCTCTCGCCGTGTGTAGGTCGACATCTGGCTCATATGGGCTGCCTGGAGGGGCGATGGTTGGAGGAGGCTGCAGTTGGTATGCACTGCTGACCCCACAGCTGAAGCGGGTACGCGGTGCGTACCCTACGCTGCTATGGTGCCACGGTTGGTAAGCGGTGCGTACCCTACCTTCCCAGGCTAGCGCGCGGGGGGTGCGTAGAGCAGACCGCCATCGCGCCATAGGGCGTTGAGGCCGCGCTTGATCTTGAGCGGCGATTGGGCGCCGAGGTTGCGCTCGAAGATCTCGGCATAGTTGCCGACCTGGGCGATGATGCGCCGGCTCCAGCCCGGCTCGAGGCCGAGCTGCTCGGCCGTCTCGTTCGCGGTATCCAGCAGCAGGCGGACCTCTCCCGTCTGCGCCTGCTCGGCGGCGCGCGCGACGTTGGCCGAGTCGATGCCGAGCTCCTCGGCATCGATCAACACGAATAGGGTCCAACGTACGATATCCAGCCAGCGTGCATCGCCCTTGCGAACGGCCGGACTCAACGGCTCCTTCGAGATGATCTCCGGCAGGATGCGGTGCGCGCGAGGCTCATCGAGACCGGAACGCAGGGAATGCAGCTGGGATTGATCGGTCGTGAGGGCGGTGCACCGGCCGTCGAGATAGGCCTGCATTGCCGCCTGGAGGCTGTCGAACTGCTCGAGCTGCAGCGACATCCGGTGGCGGGCAAAGTAGCGCCGGGCATTGTCGAGGCTCGTCGAGGCGGTCAACGCGCAGACACGCTTGCCACTCAGCTCGAGCGTGCTCATCAAGCCCGCCTCACGCGGGACCATGAAGCCCTGGCCGTCGAAATAGAGGACGCCGGCGAAGGTCATCCCGTGGCCGATATCGCGCGACAGGGTCCAGGTCGTGTTGCGCGCGAGGAGATCGATACGGTCCTCTGCCAGGGCAGCGAGACGCTCGGCGGTCGAGAGCGGGATGAGCTCGACCTTGCCGCCCTCACCGAGGACGGCGGCTGCGACGGCGCGGCAGAAGTCGACATCGAGCCCACTCCAGGCGCCGTGCTCGTCTTGGTGAGACAGCCCCGGGACCTCGCCATTGACGCCGCAGCGCAAAGCACCACGCTCCTTGACGCTGGTCAGCGTGTCCGCTGACAGGCCCTGTGCCAGCATCGCGGCGAGCCCCAACGCGAGCAGCCTAACGATCGCGGGTACCATGCATATCTCCTCGAACAGAAATCAGCCGCGCAGGCCAGGCCCTACCAGCTCCACAGGACCCACTGGGGTATCTGCTGCTCGATCCCGGAGAAGCCGCGGCTCATCGCCATATCGCCGGAGCCATCCTGGTCGACCAAGTAATACGGGGCGCCAACCGCCGGGGTGATCTTGACCATGTATGTCTTGTTGTTGACGCGATACTCCTCGACGACCCGGTTGTCGTGCTCGGTCAGCGTCACCGAAGGCGTGTAATCGCCCTCATGGACGCTGAGATCGAGGCCCGCGAAACCCTCACCAGACACCGAGTGAGGAAACAGGAAGCCAGCGATCAGGGCGGCAAGGCCAATCACAGGAAGAGGCGGCGAAGCTCCGTGGACGTGGCGCAATCCTATCAGGAAACCGGCCGAGATGGGTCGGCCTCCAGGCCGACCCTGCCCAGACGGCCGGAGGGGAATCCGGCCAACAAGCGTTGAGCCGACCTCCCCCGCTCAACCGTGTCGCCATCGAGCACGGCACTCCGGGCCGAGGGCGGAGACGCTGCGCTCGCTCGGCCATGCGCGCGGTTTCACCTCGCGGTGAAACGGTCCTCCGAACATGACTTACTATGAACTTCGCGCAGCACGTTTGCTCCCTCGCCCTCTGGGAGAGGGTTGGGGTGAGGGAACGATCAGCGGCAAGGCGGCATTTCATCATCCGGGGTGGCTCGGCTCGCCCCATGATCGTTAGAGCAGCGCCTTGGCCATGATGAGGGCATCCTCCTTGCCGTTGGCCGCAGGATAATAATTGCGGCGCCAGCCGACCTCCGAGAATCCCTCTGATTCATAGAGGGCGACCGCAGCGCGATTCGAGGGACGCACCTCGAGCAAGGCGGTATCGGCGTTGCGTCGACGACCAAGGGCGACGAGACGGCGAAGCAGCATGCGACCGAGCCGCCGCCGCCGCCAGTCGGGGTGGACGCAGATGTTGAGGATGTGGCATTCGCCAACGGCCGCCGACATCACGCCGTGGCCCACCAGCCCACTGGCGTTCTCGACGACCCAGCAGCAATAGCCCACCTGCAGGCAATCCCGGAAGATGCCCTCGGTCCAGGGGTAGTCGTAGGCCGCTCGCTCGACATCAAGCACACTGACGAGGTCTGACGCCAGCATCGGGCGGAGCGCGACACCCCGATCCGCGATCAAAGCGGCCATTGCGCGTCTCGCATCGCCATGCAAGCGATTGACTGAGCCATCCCGCTGCCTCGGCAACGGACCCGACGCGCGGCCACGAGCGAAGCATAAGGATTTAACAAAACAATGAGATTGCAAATCAGGGTGTTAGAACGCACAGACTGAGGCATAATGGCGAGAAAGATCGGTGCCGCGACCGGCTGGACGCCGACAACAAGATCCCAACCGACTGATTTTTTGTTTCTTTCTGTTTCGAAAGTCGACGCTCGCCCAAGGCCGTCACGGCCGGTGACCTGTTCGGCTGCGGGCAGCCACCGCCGCGCGGTTGCGGCTATAGTACCGGGTTAGCGTCCATTCTCGGCCGATGGCCGCCGCTGGCCGAACGTTCGGCGCGATCCTTTTCACGAAATCCGGAACTGAACAATGTCTCAGACTCAGATGGTAACGCTCGACGGCAACGAAGCCGCCGCCTACATCGCCCATATGACCAACGAGGTCATTGTCATCTATCCGATCACGCCCGCGTCGCCGATGGGCGAGCTCTCCGATGAGTGGTCATCGCTCGGGGTGAAGAATCTCTGGGGCACAGTGCCCGACGTCGTCGAGATGCAGAGCGAGGCCGGTGCGGTTGGGGCCATCCACGGGGCCTTGCAGGCCGGCTCCCTCGCGACCACCTTCACGGCCTCGCAGGGCCTCCTGCTGATGATCCCGAACATGTACAAGATCGCCGGGGAGCTGACCCCGACGGTCCTGCATGTCTCGGCGCGCTCGCTCGCCGCCCAAGGGCTCTCGATCTTCGGCGATCACTCGGATGTGATGGCCTGCCGCGCGACCGGCTATGCGATGCTCTGTTCGGCCTCGGTCCAGGAGGCGATGGACTTCGCGCTCATCTCTCAGGCCGCAACCCTCGAGGGGCGTGTGCCCTTCCTGCATTTCTTCGATGGTTTTCGCACCTCCCACGAGGTCGATAAGGTCGAGCGGATCTCAAAGGAGACGGTGCGCGAGATGATCGACGAGGAGCTGGTGGCGGCTCACCGCGCCCGGGCCATGAACCCCGATCACCCGGTGCTGCGCGGGACCTCGCAGAACCCGGATGTCTACTTCCAGGGGCGCGAGACGGTCAACCCCTTCTATCGCGATCTGCCGGGCATCGTCCAAAAGTGGATGGACCGGTTTGCCGGCCTGACCGGCCGCCAGTACCGGCTGTTCGAGTATGTCGGCGCCGCCGACGCCGAGCGTGTCATCATGCTGATGGGCTCGGGCATCGGTGCCGCCGAAGAGGCCGTGACGCACCTCGCGGCGCGCGGCGAGAAGGTCGGCCTGATCAAGATCCGCCTGTTCCGCCCGTTCGATGCGGCCGCCCTCCTGTCGGCCCTGCCGGTCACGGCGACCAAGATTGCCGTGCTCGACCGCTGCAAGGAGCCCGGTGCCGACGGCGAGCCGCTCTACAAGGACGTGCTCTCGGGCCTCGCCCAGGCGGTGGCTGCCGGCAACATGGCGACGATGCCGCGCGTGGTCGGCGGTCGCTATGGCCTGTCGTCAAAGGAGTTTACACCGGCCATGGTGAAGGGCGTCTTCGACGAGCTGGCCAAGGACCAACCGAGAAACGGCTTCACGGTCGGCATCATCGACGACGTGAGCCACTTGAGCCTGGATTGGGACCCGACGTTCCGCCCCGATGCGGCCGCAGGCGTCACGGCGTGTGTCTTCTACGGTCTCGGCTCCGACGGCACCGTCTCGGCCAACAAGAACTCCATCAAGATCATCGCCGAGGAGACGCCGAACTACGGCCAGGGCTACTTCCAGTACGACTCGAAGAAGGCCGGCGCCGTCACCGTCTCGCATCTGCGCTTCGGCCCCAAGCCGATCCACAGTACCTATCTGATCGGGGATGACGAGGCAAGCTTTGTCGCCTGTCATCAGCCGATCTTCCTCAACCGCTACGATATGCTGGCGAAGGCCAAGGCAGGCGGGGTGTTCCTGCTGAACTCGCCAACCTCATCCGATCAGGTCTGGGATGACCTGCCGCGCACGATGCAGCAGCAGATCATCGACAAGGGGCTGTCCTTCTACGTGATCGACGCCTACCGTATCGCCGGCGAGACCGGAATGGGGCGGCGCATCAACACCATCATGCAGACCTGCTTCTTCGCCATCTCCGGGATCTTGCCGCGCGATGAGGCTATCGCCCACATCAAGGAGGCCGTCAAGAAGACCTATGGCAAGAAGGGCCAGCGGCTGCTCGACCGCAACTACGAGGCCATCGATGCCACGCTCAAGGGCCTGCACAAGGTCGAGATCCCGAGCCAGGTCACCAGCACCTTCGAGCGTCCGCCCGTCGTGCCGGCCAACGCGCCGGATTTCGTGCAGCGGGTCACAGCGACCTTGATCGCTGACAGGGGAGATCGCCTGCCGGTCAGCCTGATGCCGGCCGACGGCACCTGGCCAACCGGCACGACGCGGTTCGAGAAGCGCAACATCGCACTCGCCCTGCCGAAGTGGGAAGAGGATCTCTGCACCCAGTGCGGCAAGTGCCCGCTGGTGTGCCCGCATGCAGCGATTCGCTCCAAGGTATTTCCCGCCGACCTGGCCGCCGAGGCGCCGGCGAGCTTCCGTCATGTGCCGATCAAGGGCAAGGATTTCCCCGAGGGCTACCGCGTCACCTATCAGATCGCCCCCGACGACTGCACCGGCTGCGGTCTCTGCGTCGAGGTCTGCCCGATCCGCGATCGCAAGGATCCGGATCGCAAGGCGCTGAACATGGTCGATGCGCCCGTGCTGCACGACATCGAGCAGGCCAACTGGGACTTCTTCCTCAAGCTGCCCGAGTACGATCGGACCAAGCTCGACAGCAGCAAGATCAAGCACGCGATGATGCTGCAGCCGTTGTTCGAGTTCTCCGGCGCCTGCGTCGGCTGCGGCGAGACGCCATATATCAAGCTCGCTACCCAGCTCTTCGGCGATCGCATGCTGATCGGCAATGCCACCGGCTGCTCGTCGATCTATGGCGGCAATCTGCCGACGACGCCCTACACGACGAACGCCGACGGCCGGGGCCCGACGTGGAACAACTCGCTCTTCGAGGACAACGCCGAGTTCGGCCTGGGGCTGCGTCTCGCCGTCGACAAGCAGACCGCTTATGCCCGCGAGCTGGTCATGCAGCTGGCCGATCAGATCGGCGGCGATCTGGCGACCGGCCTCTTGGAGGCGGATCAATCCGACGAGGCCGGCATCTACGAGCAACGCCAGCGTGTCGCGGCGCTGAAGACACGCCTAGCCGGGGTGGACGGCCTGAACGCCCGGGCGCTCGAGCGCGTCTGCGATCAGCTCGTCAAGCGTAGCGTCTGGATCATCGGCGGCGACGGCTGGGCCTATGACATCGGCTACGGCGGTGTCGACCACGTCCTGTCCTCGGGGCGTAATGTCAACCTGTTGGTGCTCGACACCGAGGTCTACTCCAATACCGGAGGGCAGACATCCAAGGCGACCCCGCTTGGGGCCGTGGCCAAGTTCTCGGCCGCCGGCAAGCCGACCTTCAAGAAGGACCTGGCAATGATGGCCATGGCCTACGAAAACGTCTATGTCGCACAGGTCGCCTTCGGCGCCAAGGACGTCCAGACGATTCGGGCCTTCCTCGAGGCGGAATCCTATGACGGGCCCTCGATCATCATCGCCTACTCGCCGTGCATCGCGCACGGCGTGGACATGTCGAACAACCTGCGCCAGCAGGACATGGCGGTCAACTCCGGGCACTGGGCGCTGTTCCGCTACGACCCGCGCAAGACCGCCCAAGGTGAGAATCCTTTGCATATCGACAGCAAGGCTCCAAGCCTGCCCTACCGCGACTTCCTGGCGAGCGAGACGCGCTTCAACGTGCTGAACCGCACGCACCCGGATGACGCCGAGCGCTACCTGCAACTCGCCCAGGCGCATGTGCGGACACGCTTCAGCCTTTACGAGCAGCTGGCTCGGCTCGCGGTGGAGAAGGCCCCCGAAAAGGCCTAGCCGCTATGGACCGATGGCGCCCGAACGCTTGCGTGCGGGCGCCTTCAAGTCGCCACGCGCCCCGCTATTGCTGCAAACCGGTTTTCCTATTCGTTGGAGAATGCCATGGATCTCACGACCGAATACCTCGGGCTGACCATCAAGAGCCCGCTGGTCCCATCCGCCTCCCCCCTCTCCCGCAACCTAGACATGGCCAAGGAGCTCGAGGACAAGGGTGCCGGGGCCTTGATCATGTGGTCGTTGTTCGAGGAGGCGATCACGGCCGAGTCCGAGTCGATGGTGCGCTTCCTCCACCACCAGGACATCGGCTTCGCCGAGACGAGCGCCGGCTTCCTGCCGGATTTCCCCGACTTCTCTGGTGCGGGGGAGCAGTATCTCGAGCAGCTCCGCAAGCTGAAGGAGGCGCTCGACATCCCTGTCATCGCGAGCCTCAACGGAGTCACGCCGGGAGGCTGGGTCGGTCATGCCAAGCTACTCGAGGAGGCGGGAGCCGATGCCTTGGAGCTCAACGTCTACTACGTGGCGGGCGATATCGAGCAGAGCGGCGCCCAGGTCGAGGCGCGCTATCTGACTCTGCTGAACGAGCTGCGCGACCAGGTCTCCCTACCGATCAACATGAAGCTCTCCCCGGCCTTCAGCTCGGTGGGTCACATCGTCAAACAAATGGCCGAGGCCGGTGCCGATGGCGTCGCGCTCTTCAACCGCTTCTATCAGCCGGACATCAACATCGACAGCCTGCGGCTGCAGCCGAGCTTGCATCCCTCGACCTCGGCTGAAGCACTGCTTGCAATGCGCTGGATCGCGATCCTCTATGGCCGCACACGGCTCTCCCTTGGCGCCACAGGCGGCGTGCACACCGCGGCCGACGCGATCAAGCTCCTGCTCGCTGGCGCCGACGTCGTCCATCTGTGCAGCGCCCTCCTCGCCAAGGGCCCAAGCTACATCGGTCACATCCAAGAGGGCATCAAGGAATGGATGCTCGACCAGGGCTTCACCTCTGTCGACGACTTCCGCGGCCGCGTTAGCGCGCTCTCGGTACCGGATCCGGCCCAATTCGAGCGCGCGAACTACGTTAATATCCTCGACAGCTACAGCTTCTCGTCCGGCGTGATGGTATAGCGAGGCGGGTGGGCAACTGCAGCGGGCCAAGGCGCGAGCGGTCGATCCGGCAGGAACGAGCGTGACCGCGATCCCTCACCTGCGACCCGCTCGCTGCCCACCGCGGCGCATACTGCACAACACCGTGGCCGGCGTTCCGGCCGGCCACGGCGCACTTCATGCTGCCATGCGAGGACGCATCAGCGTCCGCGTGCGGCGTCCTCGATCTGCTCCTGCACCTTCTCTAGATTGAAGGAGCCGGGCGTCTGGCTCGGCGGGTACTCATTGAGTGTCTGGAAGAACCTTCCTGCGATCTGCTGCATCGGCACGACGACAAACGGGCGCTCGAGGAACCAGTCGTGGTAGACGTTGGCATCGATCTGGGCCTTCTCGAAAGGATCGCGCCGCAGATTGAACAGCAGCGGCAGGCGCAGCTCGGTGAATGGCTCGCGCCAGATCTGGAACGCATCCGCGCGGTTCTCTAGGAACACGCCCTTCCACTGATCCAGGCGGATCGCCACCAGCGCGCCGTCGTCGTTGACGTAGAGGAACTCCTTGCGCGGAGAGGCCTTGATGTTCTCTTCCAGGCCCTCGTAGCTGTCCGCGTTTGCCAGGTACTCGTTCATGTCGTAGCCGTCAAGGTGCTGACGGTAGGTCCGGCCGATCGCCTCGTAGCCGTCGAGCAGGTCCTGCTTGAGATCGTCCTTGCCGGCGACGGCGGCAAAGGTGACCATCCAGTCCTCGTGGGCGACGATGCCGTTGAGGGTCTCACCGGCCGGCCACTGCGCGGGCCAGCGAACAAAGGCGGGCACGCGGTAGGCGCCCTCCCAATTGGAGTTCTTCTCCTTGCGGAACGGCGTGTAGCCGGCGTCCGGCCAGGTGTTGAAGTGCGGTCCGTTGTCGGTCGAATACTGGACAACGGTGTTCTCGGCGATGCCGAGCTCGTCGAGGAGGTCGAGCAGCTGACCCACGTGCATGTCGTGCTCCACCATGCCGTCGTGGTACTCGTCGCCCCACGGGCCGGAGAGACCAGTGTGCTCGTCCTTCACATGCGTGCGGAAGTGCATCCGCGTGGCGTTCCACCAGACGAACCAGGGCTTGCCGGCCGCCTCCTGGCGCTGGATGAAGTCCTTGGCGGCGGCGACGGTCTCATCGTCGATGGTCTCCATCCGCTTCTTGGTGAGCGGGCCGGTGTTCTCGATCGTCTGCGTGCCATCGGGATTGGCCTTGGACTTGATGACACCCCGCGGACCATAGTGCTCGAGGAAGGTCCGCCCGTCGGGCATGACGAAGTCGCGCGGGTAGTCGCGGTTCTCCGGCTCCTCCTCCGCATTCAAGTGGTAGAGGTTGCCGAAGAACTCGTCGAACCCGTGGTTGGTCGGCAGGTGCTCGTCGCGGTCGCCGAAGTGGTTCTTGCCGAACTGGCCGGTGGCGTAGCCCTGTTCCTTCAGCACGGCGGCGATCGTAATGTCCTGCTCCTGCCAACCCTCGGCGGCGCCGGGCAGGCCGACCTTCGTCATCCCGGTGCGCAGCGGCACGGTGCCGCCGATGAACGCCGCGCGACCGGCCGTGCAGGACTGCTGGGCATAGTAATCGGTGAAGCTGATGCCCCCGTCAGCGATGCGGTCGATGTTTGGCGTTTCGTAGCCCATCATGCCGCGGTTGTTGTGGCTGATGTTCCAGGTGCCGATGTCATCGCCCCAGATGACCAGGATGTTGGGCTTGGATGGGGCAGGCTCGGCGGCAGGCGCAGCGGCCTCGGCGGGCGGCGGCGCCGGCTCCTGCTCCTGGGCATGCAGCGGCGCGACCAGCAGGGCCAATGCCGCGGCCAGGATGGGGAGGGTTGGGTTACGTGTCATAGGCTCTCCGTCAGGTTGTCGAAAACACGTTTATTGATCGAAGGCAAAAATGCGGGCCCAGTCGTTCTTCATGCTGACGACGACCCAGCCCTTCTCCTCGGCCTCATCCATCAGCGCCTGTGGAAATGCGCCGAACTTGGTATCGGGCAGGCCGTTGGCCGGGCCATAGGCATACTCGCGCTCAGCATCGTCATGGAGCACGAGCATCATCAGCCGCGGCCCGTCGCCCGCACCGGTCCAGTCCAGCATCTCGCGATCCCCGGCAGAGTTGCCGAAGGCCGCGATCGGTCGCCGGCCGATGAAGGCGTTGATGCCGGCCGGCTTGCCGGCCTTGTCGTCGATGAAGCCGATCTCCGGCTGACGCATCAGAACGGGTTTGCCGTCCTGGATCTCGTACTTGGTCTTGATCATTGAGCCCACGACCTGCTCCGGCGGAATGCCATAGACCTGCTCGGTCCAGGGCCGCATGAGCTCGACACCACCACCGGAGACGATGAAGGTCTTGAAGCCGTTGGCGCGCAGATACTCGAGGAGCTCGAGCATCGGCTGATAGGCGAGCTCGGTGTAGCGCCGCGTGAAGCGCGGGTGCTGCGCCCTGTCCAGCCAATCGATCACGATCGCCTCGAAATCGGCAGTGCTGATGCCCGCGTGCGAGGCCATCACCAGCTCGACCATGCCTTTCTCGCCGGCGGCGGCCAGGGTCTCGAGGTCGTCCTCGAGCACGGCCTTGAACGGTTGTTGGTCTTGCCACTCCGGGTGCTCGGGCGCGAGCGCCTTGATTCTGTCTAGCGCAAAGGCGAGCTGGGTGTACATTGGGTGTGACGGCCAGAGCGTGCCATCGTTGTCGAACGTGGCGATGCGCTCGGCAGGCGGTACGAAGCCGGGGCTCGATTCGTCGGTGACGGTCTGGACGAATTCGGTGATGGCCTGCTTGGTGGCACTATCGATCCATGAGGGCAGCGGGTCGCTCTGGAAAGGCACTTGCGGTTGATCGCCTTGCGCCCGGGTCTCGAAGCTCTGGCCAGCGGCGCCCACCATGAGCGTCTGACCGGCCAGGATCTTGTCCGAGCTGAGCGTGTTGAGCCTCTCCAGCTCACCGACCGTGGTACCGAAACGCTCGGCAATATCCGAAAGACGATCCCCCGCCGCCACGGTATAGCTGGAGGTCGAGGCGTCGTACAGACCCTTGGCATTTTGGCGTGGCCCACTGTCCTCTGCGGCCAGCATGCTGGTGCCCGCCAGGGCGATCGCACCGAGAGCAAGCGCCAGCCACACGGCGGGTAGACGGAAGGCCATCTTCGGTTTGCTCTTCATCGCTTGTCTTCCTCCAGCTTTGTGCTCCATCGCCGATCCAGTCTGACTGCACGCAGCTAGGTGGACGCTGAGCCCCGCCCCTGCAACCCCGCCGGAGCAACGCACCCTGACGAGCCCTCAGTCGGTAACAGCCGCTACATGCTCGAGGGAACGCTAGCCCACAGCCGCCAAGATGTCTATCCGAGCGATCACCTAGGCTACGTACGTAGGCCGCAAGGCGGTCACCGCTCCGCAAAAAGGGAACAGATTTATTTTTATGCAGAATCCGCAAATAGGGAACAGATTTATTTTTATGCAGAATCAACGGCCGCAGGACTGCTCGCGGCGCTCACCTCAATCCGCAAATAGGGAACAGATTTATTTTTATGCAGAATCAACGGCCGCAGGACT
>CAZOWL010000024.1:31247-44487 GCA_964583605.1 uncultured Chromatiaceae bacterium
GCTCGCGGCGCTCACCTCCAACGGCTGCCACTTCAGCGGCGACCTCTCCCTCTCTCAACGGCTCGGCTCCAACCGCCTCCGGGCTGGGACGATGCCTAGCAGCCGGTCCGGCGATGCGCGCTTCTTGGCCTTAGCCGCCAAGCGCTCCACGAAGCCCTCCGCCTCGGCAAGCTGCTGAGGTGAAAGCGCTCGGATCTTCGACATCGGGTTCTGTTCGATGGCCGCATTCATCGTGTTCACTTTCCCGGAAGGACAACGAGGAAAAGGAGGAAAATGCCCACGGCAAGGGATTTATTTTCCCTTATTCATTCTCCCTCTCCTTCGGCCAGCATGCTCTTACGAGGGCGACCGCGCTCGCGGTTCTCGATCCGACGGTTGATCATCGCCTCGACTTGATCGGTGAATCGCGCTCCTCCAGTCAACTGGCCACGCTGCAATGCTTCACGGATGAGTGTCCACTCGCCCTTGGGAATCGCGCCTCGCACGAACTCACGATACCGGAGTGCACGCTCGTCAGCGGTCGCGCCCAAGGCCTCGTAGCAAGGGTCGGTGTCGAGCCAACCGTAGTCTGCGTGCTCGCCAGCATGCCAGCGATAGCTGGACCACGGATATGCGGCGGGGGTGTCGGTCATGCGCGCACGCACCGGGTTCAGCTCGACGTACCGGCAGCACCCGAGCAAGTAGGCATCCGTCTCGATCGGGCTCGATTTGTATCGCCCCTCCCAAAGCGTTCCAGTGCGCGATGCTTGCCGGTTCACGAACCGCGTCTGCCGCCCGGCTAGACGCTTCATGAGCTGTCCCAGGCTGGCGACCGCTTCCCCAGGCTGCAGAATCAGGTGCACATGGTTCGTCATCAAACAGAATCCATAGACCTTGATGTTGTAAATCGCCTTGAAGGTTTCCAGCGTCTCGAGGTAGTACCGGTAGTCTGCCGCTTCGGCGAAAATCACCTGCTTGTTGTGTCCGCGCTGCACGACATGATGTGGATAGTGCGGGAGAACCACGCGACCGATTCTGGGCATACTGTCGACCTCCCACGAGTGCCGATGCAGGTCAGGATAGCAGCTCGAAAATAAATCTGTCCCGTTTAGGGAAAGGGAAGAGGGAAACGCCGGTCGGCTGGGCCGGCGTGGCTTGTGTGTGATTGGCTGGTGCCTAAGGCGTCAGCGTCGAGCCGAGCTATGGATCATCGCAAAGGCGGGCACAGCGAAGGGTCACAGCAGGACACTGACGAGCTTCAGAGCCGAGCGCTCGATGGCCTTATTGACCACAGCGCCGACGAAGGCCTTACCGAACAGCTCTCCGACCCGAGCAGCCGCGTCATGGTCGCGTGTCCTCGCTCCGATGCAGCCGTGCTCTTCCAGTAGAGCGAGCAGACGACCTCGCGTCAGTTGCTCCGGATCATAATGCACCGTGATACTGCCAGCCCGCGAGTTGATGCGGACCTCTCTCACGCCGCCGAGGGCCAGCAACTCCTTCCTGACGGCCTCCGCGACCGCTGAACGACATTGGAACGAGCCTGACCGAACACGCAGGCGCCCAGGGACATGATGGATATAGTGGCTCATGCAGGACCTCTGAGGCTCTCCGGAAGCGCATACAAACACTAGCGATTCGCATTCTATCGTCAAGCGGACCGACGCACAAACGTTTTCCGACTAGGGTATCTTCACTGCTCCTACCCTGAAGAATGGGTGATAAGCTCGCCCTTTGCAGGATCCCTGTGACGTGGCGAGCTGACAGAGCTCACGCTATATCGAAGGCGCATATGGCTACGATGATGATGGCGTTTGTATTCGCGGCAGGCCTGTTCGTCGGCATCCTCGTGATGGTGGAGACCGGTCGCCGCATTGCGGCCCGACGCGTCGTCGAGGACCCGAAAGGCGCTCGGCTGGGTACGGGGGCCGTCGAGGCGGCGGTCTTCGCGCTGCTCGGCCTCATCATCGCCTTCACCTTCTCCGGCGCTGCCACCAGGTTCGACGCACGGCGCGATCTGATCGTCGCCGAGACAAACGCCATCGGCACCGCCTACCTGCGGCTTGACCTGCTCGCGCCGGAGGCGCGGATGAGGCTGCGTGAGGCGTTTCGGAACTACGTCGATGCGCGCTTGGCGATCTACCAGAAGGGTGCACGACGCCCCTCGGAGGTCGCCGAAGAGCTGACGAGGGCCGCCGCGCTGCAGCGAGAGCTCTGGTCGCAGGCGCTCGCCGAGAGCCAGGCGGCGGGCGCCTCCCCCGATGCCGGCAAGCTACTGCTGCCGGCCCTCAACGAGATGTTCGACATCACGACGACACGCACCTTTGCGATCCAGATGCATCCGCCCGCGGTGATCTGGGCGATGCTCTTCACCCTGGCACTCGCCAGCGCACTGCTCGCCGGGTACGGGATGGGCGGGGCCCGGTCGCGCAGTTGGCTCCATGTCCTCGGTTACGCCGTCATTGTGGCACTCGCCGTCTATGTGATCATCGATATCGAGTACCCGCGTCTCGGCCTGATCCGGGTCGATACCCTGGATCAGGCGCTCATCGACCTCCGCAAAGGCATGACCTAATCCCTGTCGCCCTGCGGAGACGCTTTACTATGAATCTCGCAAAGCACGTTGGCTCCCTCGCCCTCTGGGAGAGGGCTGGGGTGAGGGAACGATCAGGGGCGAGGCGACATTTCATCGTCCGGGGTGGGTCGGCTCGCCCCATGATCGTTAGGCCGGGGTTGGTGCTGCGCTTTGTCGCGGCTCGAACAGGCGATAGATGACGCCGGCGAGCGCGGCGCCGATGATCGGAGCGACCCAGAAGAGCCAGAGCTGCGTCAAGGCCAGCCCCTGGCCGTTCAGGAAGAGGACCAAGGCAGGGCCGGTGCTGCGCGCCGGGTTGACCGAGGTGTTGGTGACCGGGATCGAGATCAGGTGGATCAGCGTCAGTGCCAGACCGATGGCGAGACCCGTGGCCACAGCGGTGCCGCGCCGATCGGTGACGCCCAGGATGATGAAGAGGAACATCGCCGTCATCACGATCTCCGTCACAAAACCGGCGACCAGGCCATAGCCCTGTGGTGAGAGCGGGCCGTAGCCGTTGACGGCGAGGCTGTTCGCGGCGAGCTCGAAGGTCGCTTGTCCCTCCTTGTGCACGCCCATATCGCTCGCGACGAAGAGGATCAGGAAGGCCGCGACGATGGCGCCCACCGTCTGGGCGATGACGTAGACCGGTAGATCGTTCCAGGAGAACCGGCCGCCAACAGCGAGGCCGACCGAGACAGCCGGGTTCAGGTGGCAGCCGGAGATGTGCCCAATCGCGTAGGCCATCGTCAGGACAGTCAGACCGAAGGCCAGCGACACGCCCAGGTAGCCGATGCCGACATCGGGGACGCCGGCAGCAAAGACGGCGGCGCCGCAGCCGCCCAGGACCAGCCAGAAGGTGCCGATGAATTCGGCGACGGAACGTTGCAGCAGTGACATTGGAAGTTGTCCTCTAGACTATTGCTAAGCAAATGCGTCAACGACTAAGTCAACGCGTCAACGTGAAAGTCCCTGTCGAGTACCGCTTTGAACGGCTTGCCCGTCTGCCACTCAGCGTGCTCGGGGGCAGCGCCTTGATGCGGGCGAGGCCGCACAGATTAAAGGTCGGCTTGATCTTCATTTCGCGTTCCTTACAGATTTCGGTCACGCCACAGGGGCCGCCGGGCTACAGGAAGGGCGCTGATCTCCGGCGCTCGCCGAGAGCCAGTCGCCGGTGCATTTCGCAAATGACCGGTGCATTTCGCACATAAATGGATCCACGCAAGTCCTTACTGGGCCGGGCTGAGCCTGGTTGAGCAGGAGGAAGCCGATGTCCCTACCCTCCGACAACCCTAGCCGATCGCCCACCGCCGAGCGTCTGCGCGAGATGCTGGGTAGCTTCCGGGCCGACACCGGCTCGGCAATCCCCAAGAGGGTGCAGCGGGCCATCCAGATCGCGCGGGCCCTGCAGCAGCGCGCCGCGGCAGCACAGACGGCCCAGGAGCGGCGGCAGCAGGATGAGCTGCAGCGCATCATGCAGAGCCCGCATGACAAGGCGACGCTGGTGCAGATCACCGACCAGGCGCTGCGCTCGCACCGAGCACAACGCGTCGCCGATCAGCTGATCCACATCCTCGACGTGCAGGGGATCCCGCGCTTCTTCACGCCCCTCGATAAGGCGATGCTGCAGGGCTTCCGCTCCTTCGGCGGCTACCTCCCTGGTGTCGCGGTGCCGCTGATGCAGGGCAAGATGCGCGAGGAGACGGCCAACGTGATCCTGCCGGCGGAGGAGGAGCATCTGCTGGCGCACCTCGAGGAGCGGCAGCGCGCCGGGCTGCGCATGAACTTGAACCTGCTCGGCGAGGCCCTGCTTGGCGAGCAGGCGGTCGAGGAACGGCTCAAGACCGATCTCGACGCCTTACAGCACCCGGCGATCGAGTGTCTCTCGGTCAAGATCTCGACCCTCTACTCGCAGATCTCGGCCCTGGCGCGCGAGGACACGGTCGCGGCGCTCTGCGATCGCCTCGAGCTCCTCTACCGGCAGGCGGCCCGGGCGCGCTTTCGTCGTGCCAACGGCACCGAGGTGTCGAAGCTCGTCTACCTGGACATGGAGGAGTACCGCGACATGCGCCTCACGGCCGAGGCCTTCATGGAGACCCTCGATCGGCCGGGGCTCACCGAGGCCCGAGCCGGTATCGCACTCCAGGCCTATCTGCCGGACGCCTATGCGATGCAGCGCGAGCTCAACGCCTGGGCCCGGTCGCGCGTACAAGCAGGCGGCGCGCCGGTGACGCTCCGCCTGGTCAAGGGCGCGAACCTGGAGATGGAGCGCGTCGAGGCGGCGCTGCATGGCTGGCCTCAGGCCCCGTTCCGAGCCAAGTCCGAGACGGATGCCAACTACAAGCGCATGCTCGAGCTTGGCCTGCAGCCGGAGAACAGCGCGGCGGTGCATCTGGGTGTGGCCTCGCACAACCTGTTCGACGTGGCCTATGCGTTGGTGCTGGCATCAGAACGCGGCCTCCTCGATCGCATCCAGATCGAGATGCTCGAGGGCATGGCCAATCACCAGCGCCGGGCGCTTGCCGAGGTCACCGACAACCTGCTGCTCTACGCGCCGGCGACCCGCCGCGAGCAGTTCGTCCACGCCATCGGTTACCTGGTGCGGCGCCTGGACGAGAACACCGGGCCGGACAACTTCTTGAGCCATGCCTTCCGGCTGACGGCCGACAGCGATGCCTGGGACCGGCTCGCCGAGCAGTTCGTGGCCTCCTTCGCGCTGGTCGAGGGTCTGCCGGAGACGCCGCGCCGCACACAGGACCGCCACCTGCCGCCGCAGCGACGAACGGAGAACCTGAGGGAGGACCTGAGCCTGAACGGCTTCCGCAACGAGCCGGATACCGATTTCTCGCTGCCGGCGAACCTGGTCTGGGCCAAGGCCATCATCGCGCGCTGGCAACCGCGGTACGGTGGGCACGCGGCCCAGATCCCGCTGGTCGTCGCTGGGCGGGAGCACCGCGACGGCGGGCGATCGGTGCGCGAGTGCCTCGATCCGTCGCGGCCGGGTCATGTCGTCGGCCGGTATTGGGAGGCGAGCGAGGAGGATCTGGCGGAGGTGCTGGACTGCGCGCGCCGCGACGCCAGCGGTTGGCGTGCCACGCCGCCCGAGCGGCGGGCCGCGATCCTTGGCCAGGTCGCCCAGGTGTTCCGCGAGCGGCGTGCCGAGCTGCTGGGGGCGGCGATGGCCGACGGCGGGAAGACCTTCACGGAATCTGACCCCGAGGTCTCCGAGGCGATCGATTTCATCGAGCTGTACCGGCGCAGCGCCCTCTATTTCGAGCACTTGCCGACGCTCCACGCCCGCCCCAAGGGCGTCGTCGCCGTGATCCCGCCGTGGAATTTCCCGATCGCGATCCCGAGCGGCGGGATCGCCGCGGCGCTGGCGGCCGGGAACAGCGTCGTCCTGAAGCCGGCCTCCGATGCCGTGCTGGTCGCCTGGCAGGTCGCCCAGTGCTTCTGGGAGGGGGGCGTGCCGCGTGAGGCCCTGCAATTCCTACCTGGCCCCGGCGGCGGCATCGGCACCAAGTTGGTCACTGACCCCAGGGTCGACACGGTGATCCTGACCGGTGGCACCGAGACGGCGCGACGCATCCTCAGTGCGCGCCCGGGGCTCGACCTGATCGCCGAGACGGGGGGCAAGAACGCCACGATCATCTCGGCGCTCGCCGATCGGGATCAGGCCATCAAGCATGTGTTGCACTCGGCCTTCAGCCACAGTGGGCAAAAGTGCTCGGCGACCTCGCTCTTGATCCTCGAGGCCGAGGTCTACGATGACCCGGCCTTCAAGGCGGCGCTCTGCGATGCCGTTCAGAGCCTGCCGGTCGGCCCGGCCTGGGAGCGCAAGACCCGTATCGGCCCGCTGATCCGACCGCCTTCCGGCGTGCTCGAGCGCGGCCTGAAAGAGCTCGAGCCAGGCGAGCATTGGGCCGTGCTGCCGAGCAGGCGCGATGCCAATCCCGCGCTCTGGTCGCCCGGGGTGAAATGGGATCTGGCCCCGGGGAGCTTCACGCACATGACCGAGCTGTTCGGGCCGGTGCTCGCCGTGATGCGCGCCCGCGATCTGAATCATGCCATCGAGCTCGTCAATCAGACCGGCTACGGCCTCACCTCCGGCATCGAGAGCCTCGACGAGCGCGAGCAGAAGACCTGGGCCGCGGGCGTCCGTGCCGGCAATCTCTACATCAACCGTGTCACGACGGGCGCCGTCGTGCTGCGCCAGCCGTTCGGCGGCATGGGCAAGTCGGCGTTCGGTCCGGGGGTCAAGGCCGGCGGCCCCAACTATGTTGCCCAGTTGATGGACTTCGAGGACAGGGCCCCTCCGGAGGACGATGGCGACGGCTCGACGCCCGCCGGAGTGACGATCCGCGATCCGTATCTGGCCGAGCTCGCCGATCGGCTGCGGTCCGATCGCGACACCATCCCCGGTGTCACGGCCGCCGAGGTGCGCCGCCTCCTCGTGGCGATCGCCAGCTATCAACAGGCGCTGGATGACGAATTCGGCCGCGAGCACGACCACGTGCGGCTGCTTGGCCAGGACAATCTGCGCCGTTACCGGTCGGTCGAGGCGCTGCGCATCCGTGTGCATCCCGACGACAGCTTCTTCGACGTGGGGGCACGGATCGCCGCCGCCCGCACCCTCGGCGGCGGGCTCCGGCTCAGCCTGCCGCCAGGAGTCGACGTGCCCGGCCTGTCTTGGCTGCGCAGGACGATGGCCGATCACAGCGAGGCCTGCCCAATTGTCGACGAGGACGACGCGGCGCTCGCGCTCGCGCTGCGCGAAGGTCTCTGCGATCGCGTGCGCTACGCGGCCGCGCAGCGGGTGCCGCCGGCGATCCATCTCGCGGCCCAGGATTCAGGGGCCTACCTGGCACGGGCACCCGTGCTGGCCGAGGGTCGGATCGAGCTCCTCTGGTATCTGCGCGAGCAGAGCCTCAGCCGCGATTACCACCGCTACGGCAACCTTGGCGAGCGCGCCGGCGAGGAGCGCGCACCGGTGCTGTAAGCCCCGTACTTACCATGAAATCCGCGAAGCACCTTCGCTCCCTCGCCCTCTGGGAGAGGGTTGGGGTGAGGGAACGATCAGGGGCGAGGCGACCTTTCATCATCCCGGCTGGCTCGGCTCGCCCCAGGATCGTTAGGCCGCGGCCTGCCGATCGCGCCCGGTAGTGGTGGCGATGTCGCGCGAAGGGTTGAATTCAGACGCCTGAGCCACAAACGCCCGCAGGCAGGGACGGGGGCTCGAGCGCAGGGTCGGCGGCAATCGGTGAGACGAATATCGAGGCACAATCAACATGATCCGTGACTTCCAAGACATACTCGACATGGCCTACGCGATGGAGGAACCGCAACGTCTGCTGTTGCTGTTGGCCAAGGCAGACTCGCAGGGGTCGCTTGGCAGCGATGGTCATACGGGCACGCTGACGCCGATCATCTGCGTGGACAAGGCACCGGAGGAGATCGACAATTTCGCATCCCTCGTTGCCGAGGCCGACCAGGTCACGACGGATTGGGACATGATGCTGGTCGCCAGCCTGAGCGGTGCCGAGGGCAATGCGCCGACCAGCGAGCAGGCCGAGCCTCACCTGGACCGGATGGCGAACGATGTCTTGACCGGTCAGGATCTGACCCGCTACGTGATCTTCGACCGGCAGGAGAATCTGGTCATGATCGAGCCCAAGGACGGCTATCTGCGCATCTGATCGGCTCTGAAGCGCGATGCGCTGAGCAGCCAGCTGTGGGCGCGCTCACGGTCAGGTCCTTCTGGGTTCAGGCCCCAGGCCGGGGTGAGATCCGGTCCGAGCCGCTCCCCGCGCCGCAGCGCGGGGATGCGCTGGTCAGGGCACTGTACAGCGGCATCAGCCGCGGGTCCGAGTCCCTCGTCTTCCGCGGCGAGGTCCCCGAGAGCGAGCGCCGTCGCATGCGCGCCCCGTTTCAAGCGGGAGATTTTCCGGCGCCGGTCAAGTACGGCTATTGCAGCGTCGGCGTCGTCGAGGAGGGGCCGCCCGAGCTGCTCGACCGGACCGTCTTCTGCCTCCACCCGCACCAAACCAGCTATCGGGTGCCGGCCGCCGCGCTCCATCCCGTACCCGCTGAGGTCCCAGCAGGCCGGGCGATCCTCGCCGCCAATCTCGAGACGGCCATCAACGGGCTTTGGGACGGGGCGCCGCGCGTCGGGGACCGCATTGCGGTGATCGGCGCGGGGACCGTCGGTTGCCTCACCGCCTGGCTCGCCGGCCGCCTGCCGGGCTGTCGCGTCCAGCTCGTCGACATCAACCCGCGGCGGGCGGCTATCGCCGCGCGGCTCGGTGTCGGCTTCGCCACACCGGAGGCGGCCGACAGAGAGGCCGATCTGGTGATCCATGCGAGCGGCTCGCCGGCCGGCCTGGTCCTGGGCCTGAGGCTCGCCGGCGTCGAATCCATCGTGCTCGAGCTCAGCTGGTACGGAACGACCGACGTCGCGCTGCCGCTTGGCCAGGCCTTCCATCAACGCCGGCTGGCGATTCGCTCCTCGCAGGTCGGCAGCATCCCGTCGCGGCAACGGCCGCGGTGGGATCACCGCCGACGTATGGCGCTGGCGCTCTCGCTGCTCGCGGATCCGATTCTGGACGAGCTCATCAGCGGTGAAGACCCGTTCGATGCGCTACCCGCCGTTCAGGCCCGTCTCGCCACCGATCCTGGCGACACCTTGATGCACCGCATCGGCTACGCGACGGATGACCGAGGCAACACGGCGTAGGGTACGCATCGCGTACCCCTTCCACGCCGACGTTCATCTTCCGGGTGACCCGCTGCATCATCGCTGGGGTCAAATCGTACAAGTCGGCCCTGCTAATCGGCCGATGAGTCGGCCTCAAGGCAAACCCGAGAGCCCTCGATGACCGGGTTGTCCTTGAGCTATCTTTATCCATCTTGCGAAACATGGGGAGTCCGCTGATGTTTTCTGTCTGTGTCCGCGATCACATGATGGTCGCTCACAGTCTCCGCGGCGCGGTCTTTGGCCCGGCCCAGCGGCTTCACGGGGCCACCTACGTCGTCGATGTCGAGTTTCAACGAGGGCAGCTGGACGCCGATAACCTCGTCGTCGACATCGGCCGTGCCGGGCAGGCACTGCGCGCCGTGCTGGCCGAGCTCGACTATCGCAACCTGGATGAGCACCCTGCCCTCGCCGGTCAGAACACAACCACCGAGCGCCTCGCCCAGGTGATCTGGGAGGGTATGGCGCGGAGTATCGCCTCCGGGGCGCTCGGTGATTCGGCGCTTGGCATCGAGCGGCTGCGGGTCGTACTGAGGGAATCGCATATCGCCTCGGCGGCCTTCGAGGCCGCGCTGACCCGATGAGTGCTGTCTTCTCGAATCCCGTCGTGAACCGACAACGTAGGGCACGCATCGCGTACCGTCTCACACGCCGAGATTCATCCCCCGGGTGCCCCACCCCCTGCACGGGGGTTAGCCAGCGACGTAGGGCGGATGAGGCGCCCGATCGACGGGCCCGGTACCATCCACCACGGCGATGGGCGCAGCAACCCGCCGCTTCCAGTGACGCCGCCCTGGCGCAAGGCCGATCGCCGATGCCACCACGCGACCTGGGTCGGAACCAGCAACGCCGCGGCGGCAAAGGGTTGCCGCCCTACCGAGCCCGCTCAGGCCGACCGGTCTTGCAGAAGATCGCCTCGCGCCTGCAAACGTCGCTTGAACGAGCGGTAAATCTCGATGAGGCGCCCGGCGGCGTCCATTGCAAGCTCCAGCCGGGCGAGCCGCTCCACAACGCCTTCAGGATAGTCATGGGTGAACTCGTTGCGAATCCGCCGAAGCTCGTTCCAGTATTCGACCGACTCCAGCCACCCGATCTGTTCCAGCCGGTTGAGACGATCAAGCATCGGCAGTGCCGCCGGCTCTTCACCCAGAGCACGCAACAAGGCCGGCATGAGCTTGGCGCCCATATCGTCCTGCAGCCGTGTGTAGCGATAGGCAAACTGGTCGAGCAATCGGCGGTCGTCCTTGTCGAGGTGCTCCAGCCGGGCAACGCCGAAGGGCTCCCGGCGCATGTCGGCCAGCGCCTCCAACAACGCATCATGATGTGTGCCACATAGGCGGTATGCGTGTCGGAGTGCGAGCCGTGCCGCTGCATCCGCGCGCGCCGTCACAGTCGAACCCCCTGCGTATGCGCGATCTCGACGATCGGACGACGGTCGTGAGCCGTCTCGATGACGACATCGATCTTGCGCTCGCCCAACGCCTGCTCCAGTCGCCCCAGCAGCCGGATCTTGTCGATCAGGGCATGCCGTGCACATTCCGGCGGCCGAATCAGCAGATCGATATCGCCTCCCCGTTTCCGGTCGTCTACTCTGGAGCCAAACAGCCACACCTGCGCGGCCTCGCCATAGATCTCAGCCGCGGCGCGCTTGATCGCGTCGACTTGCTGGTCTGTCAGGCGCATCGAGCACTCCCTCCGAACGGGCTTTGCAACATGACAGCACTGGTCTCTGCGCGATTCAAGGGGGCGCCCAGTCCCAGACGCCGAGCTTTAGGGTACGCATCGCGTCCCTTGCTTGCCACACGCCGAGGCTCATCCCCTGGGGCACCCCACCCCCTGCGCGATGGTTAGCCAGGCCTCTGCGTGGGAGCGATGAATGACCGGCCGCGCGCCTGGTTCCTCGTCCCCGGGGACCTGGCGACCCCGACCGGCGGCTATCGCTACGACCGGCGCATGATCTCCGGGCTTCGCGCGCTTGGATGGCACGTCGAGCACCGCGCCCTGGGCGGTGATTTCCCGAGCCCCGGCGCGGCGTCACGCCGCGCGGCGCGCGCCTTGATCGCTTCGATACCCGAGGGCGAGACAGTCGTCGTCGACGGCCTGGCTCTCGGGGTCCTGCCCGAGATCGCCGAGCAGGAGCATCAACGGCTGCGCCTGATCGGGCTGGTGCACCATCCCCTCTGCATGGAGGGCGGCCTCGATGCCGAGCGTGCCACCGAGCTCGAGGCCAGCGAGGCTCGCGCCTTGCGCGGCACGCGCGGGGTGCTTGTGACGAGCGCGACGACGGCGGAATCCGTCTCGAGGCTCGGCGTGGCTCACGAGCGCATCCGAGTCGTGGTGCCGGGCACGGATCCGGCACCACCCGCTGAGGGCTCCGGCGGCGGGCGGCTGCATCTCCTCTGCGTCGCGACGCTGACCCGCCGCAAGGGGCACGACCTGCTGCTGCGGGCCCTGGCCCGATTGGCGGACTGGCCCTGGCGACTGACCTGCGTAGGCTGCACGGAGCGGGATCAGGAGTGGACCGCCGCGCTGTATGGGCTGCGCGACCGTCTGGGGCTGCGTGAGCGGGTGCGATTCACCGGGGCCCTCGCGGAGGCGGATCTCGAGCGCTGTTACGTCGGCGCCGACCTCTTCGTGCTGCCGTCCCGGTTCGAGGGGTACGGCATGGCCTGTGCTGAGGCATTGGCGCGCGGACTGCCGATCGTCGCCACCACCGGCGGCGCCCTCGCGGAGACGCTGCCCGGTGATGCCGCGCTGCTTGTGCCTCCTGACTGTCCGGCGGCGCTCACGGCCGCGCTGCGGCGGCTCTTCGAGCACCCTGACCTGCGGCGGCGGCTCGCTGATCGCGCCCGGGCAGCCGGTCAAGGGTTGCCGACCTGGGAGCAGAGCGCCCGGGTCTTCGCCGCGGCGATCACCGAGCTCAGCGGTGGGTGACTTCAGCGCCGACTGGCTCAGTCTGCGCGAGCCCGCGGACCAGAGGGCCCGATCGGCGGCGTTGGCCGAGCGGCTCGCGGAGCAGCTGAAGCGCCACAACGCAGCAAAACTGCCGGTCATCGATCTGGGCAGTGGCGCCGGGGCCAATCTGCGCTATCTAGCTCCGCGGCTCGGTGGCGCGCAAGACTGGCTGTGCCTCGACAAGGATCCCGACCTGCTGCATGCGCTGACGAGCAGGACGACGGCTTGGGCAGCCTCGCATGGCATCGGCACCCTGCCGCGACCAGAGGGCCTCCGGCTTGTCAGCGAGCGGCGCAGTTGGGAGATTCGTGTCGCTCGCTGTGACCTGGCCACCGACCTCGAGCGATTGCCATTGGCACCGCAGGGCCTGGTGAGCGCCGCGGCGCTGCTCGACCTCGTCTCGGAGAGCTGGCTCAGGCGCCTGCTCGCGCTCTGCGCCGGCCAGGCCTGCGTGCAGCTCTACGCGCTCAACTACGATGGCCGCGTCGAGCTCTCGCCCTCCGATCCGCTCGACGGCCTCGTCGTCGACCTCGTCAATCACCATCAGCGTCGCAACAAGGGCTTCGGCGCCGCGCTCGGACCCGGCGCCCCACAGGCACTCGCCTGCATCGGTGCGGAGCTCGGGCTACAGCTCGAATCGGCGACCAGCGATTGGCAGCTCGGGCCTGACGAACGCGCGCTGCAGCACGCCCTGATCGACGGCTGGGCTCGCGCGGCGTTGGAGCAGGCAATGGACGGACCTCAGCCCTCCCGCTGCCGCCTGGCGATCAGCGAGTGGCGTGCTAGACGGCTCCGTCAGGTTGCCGCCGGACAGTCGCGGATCATCGTCGGGCATGCCGACTTCCTCTTGTCGTGAGAAACGCAATTGAACCGCAAAGGGCACGACGAGCGGCAGGGATTTCGATGCGTTGCCCAGTCGATCTTGCTCACCTAACGATCATGGGACGAGGCGAGCCACCCCAGATGATGAAATGCCGCCTCGT
>CAZOWL010000025.1:0-44249 GCA_964583605.1 uncultured Chromatiaceae bacterium
GAGCCAATCTTTGAAAATACAGCCGGTGGATCGCGGATTAAGGAGCGAAACAACAGCAGGTCGCGCAGCCGCTCAGAGGCATCCAGCCGCGCGAGCAGGTCGCCGATGCTGCGCATCTCGAAGAAACCGAGCGGTAGCGCCAGCAGATAGCCGACGACGTTACTCGTCATCTGCTCGGAGAACTGCACCGAGAGATAGATCACGAGGCGTTGCCGCAGCCATTCCAGCAGCGGATTGGTCACATAGAGGATGCCGAAGCCGATGGCGAGCACCAGCAGCAGATCTAGGTCGCCGGTAGGCACCACGTCGTCGATGGCAAGCTGGCTGAAGAATGGCAGGGCGATGGCGACCAATTGGATCGCAAGCGACAGGATCAGCGTCTGCGTCAGCGGCCCGACCAGGCCCTTGACCCCGCGCAGGATGTTGCCCAGGCGGATGGTGCTGTCGACCCGCTCGCTGCGGAACTGCGCAGATGGCAGAGCCTCGAGCACGATGCCGGTGAAGCTCTTCGAAAACTCGGCGAGGGAGAGCTTGCGCTCGCCGGCGCCGGGGTCATGGATGAACGCGTGGCGCCGGGTGATTCGGCGAAGGACGACAAAATGATTGAACTCCCAGTGCAGAATCGCCGGCAGGCGGACCTCGTTGAGCCGGTCCAGATCGACCTTCAGCGCACGCGGCTTCAGGTCCAGCTTTTCGGCGATGCGCATGAGGTCGCTGAGCTTTGCCCCCTGCAGCGTGATGGGGAAGCGGCGACGCAACGACGGCAGGTCGATCTGACGACCCCAGTAGGCGGCAACCATGCCGATGCAGGCAAGACCGCACTCGGCGGCCTCGGATTGCAGATAGACAGGGAGGCTCTTGCGGATGAACATAGGCTCAGGGGGCTACGCGATCGGCCCGGACTGGCGTCCGTTGCCCGGGTGTGCGGAATAGCAGCGGGCGTCGGCTTAGAGCACGGGATCTAGGAGCCAGAACAGGATCGGCTTCTGATCGGCGATGATGCTGGCCTCGAACAGCATCCCAGAGGCTAGGCGCAGGCGCTCACCGCGTTTGTTGACAGGGGCCTGGTCGATGTCGGTGTAGATGCGGTAGACCGGCTCGTCGCCGGCGATCGGCGCGGCGATTGCTTGCGGTAGCTGCGCGGTGTTGTCGATGGCCCGAACCAAGCCGCGGAAGACCCCGTGCTCGCGATAGGGGTAGGCGGCGTAACGTATAGAGATCAGGTCGCCTTCGGCGACGAACCCGATAGCCGCCGACGGCGCCAGCACCGTGGCCTGGAAATGATCGCCAGCCGGGTCGATGCGAAACAGCGGCTCAGCCAGGCTCACTCGCTGGAGGTCGCGCGCCTTCGATACTGTGACGACGCCATCGATGGGCGCGACGATGTCGCGGCGCTGCTCCGCACTGAGTCGCTCGATCTGGTTGCTGAGGCTCAGGCCCTCGCTGCGATAGTCGACCAGCTGGGCGTTGATCTCATTGAGCTCCAGCTCGCGGTCGATGCGGCTGGTCTGGACCCGCTCCGCCGCCTCTAAGGCCGCGGTCTCGGCGTCAATCAGTCGCTGACTGGCGGCGATCAGGGTGCTGTCGGCCTCGTCCAGGCTGCTTTGCGTGTCGAGCTTGCGCTCGAACAGGGCCGCGACTCGATCGCGTGAGGCGACCGCCAGCTCATGCTCGCGCCGTTGCATCTCAAGGATGCGCTCGCGGGTGTGCTGCTGACGCTCCGCGTTGGCGATGCGCACGCTATGGATGCGCTCGGCGCTCGTCAGCCGCCGCTCGGTCAGGGCAATGCGCTCATCGACGAGCTGTCGGCGCGCTTCGAGCCCCTCCAGCTGCAGGCTGATCAGACTCTCGCGGCGGTCCACGTCGAAGGTATCGGAGATCACAGCGAGCAGCTCGCCCTTCTCGACGCGCGCACCGTTGGCCACGCGCAGCTCCAGCACCCCGGCCACCGGGGCCGATAGCGTGATGCCGCCGGAGCTGGGCTCGATAAAGCCGGGGGCGGTGACCTTGCGCGTGTACGACGTAAGCCAGGCGTAGGCAATGAGGCCAACCAGGATGCCGAGCAGGCAAGCGGTCAGGAGCGTCGCGGACAGGCTCCCGCGGATGCTGACCGGGTTCGAGAAGCCCTTGATCCGGCTCTCCAGCGCCTCCTTTCGGTACAGCGTATGGGACATCGTAGCGGTGTCAGATCGGCGCGGCGGTGGCGCCCTTGGTGCGCTCCTCGATAATGTCGTTGGCCAACATGAAGCCCGCGATGATGCCCTCGTGGGCGGCACCAACGAGCGTGGAAAAGCCGGTGCGGGCATCGCCGATGATGAACACGTCGCCGAGGTCCGTGCGTCCCGCCTGATCGGTCTTGTAGATCGCCTTGCCGGTCATTGGGTGCAGGCCGCGCTCGATGCCGAGGGCGTCGATGATCGGCCAGGACGCACTGCCAGGCAGGTCGGCCATGTAGATCGCCCGGGCCTCGACCTCGGTGCCATCGTCGAGCTTGAGCACCGGCCGGCCGATCTCGCCCTCGATTGCCCGGACGCGACCGTCGACGATCCGACCCTGGCTGACCCGGCCGACCACGGCGTCCATCTCCGCGGCCGACGGCCCGTCGTGGGTGATGTAGTGCAGGTCGGCGGTCCAGTTCGACAATAGCCGAAAGAAGTCACGGTCGCGCTCGCCGGTGCCGATGAGGACGAGGCGCAGGTCCGAGAGCTCATAGGCATGGCAGTAGGGGCAGGTTAAGACGTCCTGCCCGAAGCGCGGGTCGAGCCCGTCGATGCCCGTGATGCCACTCGGATAGCGGAAGCCCGGAGCAAAGACCAGGCGACGGGCCGTGAGCTCCCCACCGTTGGCAAGCCGCAACCCATAGCCGATGGCGTCCTTGTCGACGGCGACGACCTCGCTATTGATCCGGGTCACCGACGGATAGGCATCCACGTCGGCAGCGGCCGCCGCGAGGATCGCCTGCTTGCTCCGGCCGTCATGGGTCAGGAAGTTGTGCGTCGGCCCGGCGTAGAAAGCGCGATCCGGGTCGCCGATGACGCAAACGTCGATGCGCGCGCGGGCCAGCATCAGCGCTGTGCTCATGCCGGCGATGCCGGCGCCGATGATGGCGACCTGATGGTCGGCAGTCAGCTCGTACACTTTTTGCCCTCAGCGGCCGATGAGGTTGAAGAGCAGCTCACCGGCCAGAATGCCGGCCGTGAAAACGAAGATGCCGCCGACGATGAGCACGAGGACCTGCAGGCCGCTCCCGAGCTCGTTGAAGAGAGTAACAGCAGTCGCAAGCATGAACGTGGCTCCTCTAGAAGTCGGCGATGCCCCGCCGGGGCGGGGCATCGCAGGTTTGATCCAGGTGCGGGATCAGTTCGTGGCCTTGCCGACAGCCTCCCCGACCTTGATGCCGGAGACGAACAGGCCGATGCCTGCGATGATGCCGCCAAGGACACAGAGGCCCCCGCAGACGAAGCCGCCGCTGACGCTATCGATCTCGTCCTGGCTCAGGGTACGAAGCTCGTTGGTCATGATTACTCTCCGTTGCGTGTCGGTCGTGTAAGAATCGATCAGTTCAGGATGGCGTAGGTGCCGCCGAAGCCGATCACGGCGCCGAGCGCGAAGAGGCCGGCGACGCAGAGGCCACCGCAGACAAAGCCGCCGCTCACGGAATCGATCTCGGCCTGGTTCAGAGTGCGAAGCTCAGGGGTCATTGCGTATACCTGCTGTGGGTTGGTGTCGGTCTCGATGGCCGCGGCCCAATCCTTGGCTGGTGTGTTGCCGTCCGCACAGGGCGGATACGGCGAACGCCACGGAGGGGTCGGACGCGCGACGAATCGTTAACGCGATCAGTTGGACTTCTTCGCCGCCGTGTAGCCAACGGCCACGCCGGAGCCGAAGAGCAAGCCAGCGCCGAAGGCGATGCCGGCGATGCACAGGCCGCCGCAGACGAAGCCGCCACTGACGGCCTCGATCTCGTGCTGGTCGAGGGTACGGAGATCAGACTTCTGCTCGTTCATGG
This sequence comes from uncultured Chromatiaceae bacterium, assembly GCA_964583605.1. Taxonomy (GTDB): domain Bacteria; phylum Pseudomonadota; class Gammaproteobacteria; order Chromatiales; family Chromatiaceae; genus CAZOWL01. The sequence goes on from CAZOWL010000025.1 coordinate 4,010, forward strand.
TTTCCTACTCTCGAATGGTTTTGAAGAAGGGACAGTGGTTACGCCGACGACCCGCCGCGGTCGGGCCGCGAGGCCCGCAGCAAATAGCAATGAAAGATGACGTCCGATCGAAGACTCTGTTTCGGTTACGTGAAGCCTCATGCAGAACCAGCTTCACTAGGCGTCCGAAGTACACAAATCCAAGATCACGATGCCCCCGCAGCGAAGAGCGTGTCATCACCACGGGCGCGGAAACACCCTGCTGTGGAGCGCGGGTCGACCTGTCGGTTCGGTTCATCCGCCTCGGCGGAGACCGAAGATCTCACCGAGCGCATCGCCGAGCTGACCGGGGAAACCAAGATGGCCGCCGTTACCCGAGCGTTGCGCGAGCGCTTACAATGAATTTCGCGAAGCACGTTCGCTCCCTCGCCCTCTGGGAGACGAGCCGGAGCGGCGGCGCTTCAACGAGGCCATCGAGGCCGCGCCGCACTGCCGTACCTCGACGGCGGCGCTGGCGGAGATATCCATTGTCGTCGAGGCTCGCCATGGCGCGGACGGGATCCGCGACCTGGATCTCTATCAAAAATGTTCCCGGATCCATTGTTTGGAAGCACCGACTCAGCCCGATGGATGAACTTCGGCGTGCGGGGGGTACGCGATGCGTACCACCCGCGTTTAGCTCACAGTAACTGCTCGGTCCGCTTGCGCCTCTGGCAAAGACGGCGCGGTCTCGTATCGCGCCCGTCCGAACGCGGTTGAGTCCTGCCCCCGTCGGGTGTCTAATCGCGGTTGTCCCGTCTCTGCCCGGAAGACCCATGCCGCTCCTCAGCACCGCCCCGGCGGGCGAGTCCCATGCCATTGTCGATGACTATCTGCCAGCGGCCGACGTCTACGATGAGATGCGCTCGGCGACCGGCGAGGTGCGCCCGCATTGGCTGTTTCTGCTGGAGACGCTACGCAAGCTCGGCCCACACGGACTCGATGAGCGATGGCGCGAGACGCGCCGGCTGATACGCGACAACGGCGTTACCTACAACGTCTTCGGCGACCCGCAGGGCATGTCGCGCCCCTGGGAGCTGGATCTCTTGCCGCTCTTGATCCGCAGCGATGAGTGGGCCGTTCTGGAGCGCGGCCTGATCCAGCGTGCCGAGCTGCTGAACCTCGTCCTGCGCGACCTCTACGGACCGCGCAAGCTAATTGCTGCCAGACACCTGCCGGCGACCTTGATCGACGCCTATCCCGGGTATCTGATCCCCTGTCACGGCATACAAGTCGCCGGCGACCGGCCCTTGGTGCATTACGCCGTCGACCTGACGCGAAGCCCTGACGGCAGCTGGCGGGTCATCGGTGACCATACGCAGAGCCCTTCAGGGCCAGGCTATGCGTTGGAGAACCGCGTCGTCCTGTCGCGCGTCATGCCGAGCCTGTTCCGCGACTCCCACGTGCACCGGCTCGCTGGCTTCTACCGCTCGATGCGCCGCGCGCTGACCCGGTTGGCACCGCGCCGAAGCGGCACCCCGCGGATCGTCATGCTCACACCTGGGCCGAGTCACGAGGCCTATTTCGAGCATGCCTATCTCGCCAATTACCTGGGCTACAACCTGGTGCAGGGCGCCGATCTCTCTGTGCGCGACGGCGCCCTGTGGCTACGCACGCTAGGGCGGCTCGAGCGCATCGACGCCGTGCTGCGCCGCGTCGACGACGCTTGGTGCGACCCGCTCGATCTCGATGAAGACTCGCAGATCGGCGTGCCGGGCCTTGCGCAGGCCGCCCGTGCCGGCAACCTGACGCTGGCCAATGCGCTCGGCAGCGGCGTCCTGGAGCATCCCGGGCTGACGATCTTCCTCCCTAGCCTGTGCCAGGAGCTGCTCGGGGAGGACTTGCTGCTGCCAGGCATTCCCACCTGGTGGTGCGGCCAGCCGGCCCATCTCGAGCGTGTGCTGGCCGACCTCGACACGCTGGTCATCAAGCAGGTCGGCAATCCCCCGGGCCAGCGTCGTATCTTTCCAGCACAGATGGATGCGGCGGCCCGCGCCGCCCTGATCGAGCGGATTCGCGCCGAGCCTTACCGCTTCGTCGCTCAGGAGCACATCGAGCCATCCACGGCACCGGCCCTGATCGGCCGGGAGATCAGGCCACGTCCGACGGTACTGAGGACCTTTCTTGTCGCCGAAGAGGAGGGGTATGCGGTCATGCCGGGCGGGCTGAGCCACATCGCCTCGCCGGAGACCCCGCCGCTCGCGGCGGGTCGCCTCGGCGGACTGGGCAAGGACACCTGGGTCCTGGCCTCCGAGCCTGAGCGCCAGGAGACCTTACTCGGCACCGGTGATCGGCTCTCGCCCGCGGTGTCGCAGGAGAGCGAGGTGTCGAGCCGTGTCGCCGACAACCTCTTCTGGATCGGGCGCTATGCCGAGCGTGCGGAGGCGCTCGTCCGCCAGCTGCGCATCACGATCTTCAACCTGACGGAACGCCAAGGCTATCGCCGCGGGGATGAGATGCTCGGCTGCATCCGTTCCCTGTTGCAGGCGTTGACGACCCAGACCCAGACCTACCCTGGCTTCGTCGGCGAAGGCTGCGAGCAGCGCCTGCGCGACCCGACGCCCGAGATGCTCTCGCTGATCACCGACCTGCAACGCGTCGGCGGCCTGCCGCAGACCCTCCAAGCACTTGGGCAGGCCGCCTGGTCGGTGCGCGAGCGGCTCTCCGCCGATACCTGGCGCGTCATCAACGAGGTCGAGACACACTTCGAGGCCCTGACCCAGGACCCCCCAGGTGAGCTCGGTCTGGCACTCGATGAGCTCGATCCGATGGTGACCGTGCTGGTCGCCTTCTCGGCACTCACCCAGGAGAACATGACGCACAACGAGGGCTGGCACTTCATCGAGGCCGGCCGGCGCCTCGAGCGCGGCATCAACACGGCCGCACTGCTGCGCGGCACACTGACCCGCGTCGGTCGTGAAGGCGAGGAGAACCTGATCATCGAGGCCGTGCTCGGGATCACCGACAGCCTGATCACCTACCGCCGCCGCTATCAGTCAGGGACGCGGGTCGGCGCCGTCCTCGACCTCGTCTTCCAAGACGAGAGCAATCCACGATCGGTCGCCTACCAGTTGGCAGCGCTCGAGCGGCTGTGCCGACAGATGCCGCGGCCCGAGCTGACAGTTGGGCGCACGGCGATCGACAAGCTGGTGTTGAGGAGCCTGACCGGCGTGCGCCTGGCGGAGATCGATCGGCTGATTCGCCCAGACCCCGCCGGGCGGACACGCGTGGTTCTGAGGCGCATGCTGGGCAAGCTCGAGGATCAGCTCTCCGGCATCTCGGATGCCCTCACCGCCCAATACTTTCGCCACGAGGAGCAGCCGCATTCGCTCCTCGGCCAGGCCGGATCGTCCAGTCCATGAGGCTGCGCGTCAGCCACGTCACCCGTTACGACTACGTCGAGTCGGTCTCCCTGTGCCATAGCGTCGCCCGACTCAAGCCGCGGGACACGTCCGCGCAGCGCTGTCTCGCGGCGCAGCTTCGCATCGATCCGTGGCCCGCCGTGTCCCGCGAGCATCTGGATTTCTTTGGCAACCGCGTCAACTACTTCTCGATCCAGATGAGCCATGTCTCGCTCGAGGTCACGGCCGTCAGCGAGATCGAAGTCACTGCGCGGACACCCCCTGACCCGCTGACCACGCCGAGCTGGGACCGCGCCGCCCAGGCGCTGCGCCAAGGGCCGGACCCCCAGCTGATCGGCGCGCGTGTGTTCACGCTCCCCTCGGCCCAGGTGCCCCTCTCGTCGGCCGCGACCGAGTATGCACGCCCCTCATTCCCGGCGGGCCGTCCGCTGCTCGAATCCGCACTTGACCTGATGGGGCGGATCCATCACGACTTCGACTACGACCCGAGCTTCACGACCGTGGCCACACCGATCGATGAGGTCCTCGCCCACCGCCGCGGGGTATGCCAGGATTTCGCCCACCTGGCCCTGGCCGGGCTGCGCGGCCTGGGGCTGGCCGGCCGCTATGTCAGCGGCTATCTGGAGACCCTTCCGCCACCAGACCAGCCCAAGCTGCGCGGCGCCGACGCCTCCCATGCCTGGCTCTCCGTGCTGATCCCGGGGCTTGGCTGGATCGATCTGGACCCGACGAACAATCAGGTCCCCCAGCAGCAATATGTGACGACCGCCGTCGGCCGGGACTATCAGGATGTGACACCGCTGCGCGGCGTCTTCTACGGCGGCGGTGCCCACAAGCTCACCGTCGCCGTCGACGTCGATCGGATGTCTGATTGATTCGGGATTTATCCGGGGCCGATTCGGGATTGATCGGGATTCAATCAAGCCTCGCGGTGGCGTGCCGCGAGGCGGACATAATGTGCCGCGGTGTAGTCCAGGTACTCGAGCTCTTGATCGGTCAGCGTACGGGCGCGGCGTGCCGGCGTACCGAGGTAGAGAAAGCCGCCTTGAAGCCGCTTACCAGGCGGCACGAGGGCCCCAGCACCGATCATGGTCCGGGGCTCGAGTATGGCACGATCCAACACCCGCGCGCCGATGCCGATCAGACAGAGTGCCCCCACCTCGCAGCCGTGCAGCACGACCTGATGGCCGACCGTCACGCGGTCGTGGATGATCAGCGGCGCGCCACCGGGGTGGAAACGACTATCGTGGGAGACGTGCAGGATGCTGCCATCCTGGATATTGGTCTCGGCGCCGATCTCGATGCGATGTATGTCCCCTCGGATGACGCAGTGCGGCCAGGCGGAGACACTCGACCCGAGCGTGACATCACCGACGAGCACAGCCGTGGGATCCACCCAGGCCCCGCTTGCGAGCCGAGGACACCGCCCCTCGAAGCAACGCAGGCTCATGTTCTCAGGAGGGACCTCGTGCGGGGGGTCCCGGGTAGCGCCAAGCCCGTGGACCGCGAAGCGGGACCCGTCCGCGGGGCTTGTCTATTACCCACACTGGACACTGTCGACTCCAGAGGTGGCGCAAGTTAATGTTCTCACGGGTCCTCCGCGGCGGCAGTGCAGATAATGTGGTTGGATGGATCTACCGTCCAAAATAAGAAACAACGAGTTAGCGACGTCCGGCAGCCCAATTCTTGGTTTCACTGTATTCAGTGTGGACCGAAGGACAGCCGTGGGCCAGGCGTCAGGGAGTCGGTCCGCGCAGCGGACCCTACAGTCCTAAGCAACCTTGTCGGTCTCACCCGCGTCCTGACCGAGCTGCCCCCGTACGTCGCTTGGCGGGACGCCGAAGTGCTTGCGGAAGGCGCGACTGAAATGGGCCTGATCATTGAAGCCCCAAGCATAGGCGATGTCGCTGATGGGACGCTTGGCCAGGGCAGGCTCGCAGAGCTCACGCTGGCAGTTCTCCAGACGCCGAGCCCAGACCCAGCGCATCAGCGACATGGGCTCGTCCGCGAACAGGCGATGGATCTGCCGCGGGGACAGCTGCACGGCCTCGGCAATACGCTCCACACTCAGCTCGGGATTGCGGAGGTTCTCTTGCGCATACCGCTTGACGCGCTCACGGTGATAGAGAGACCTCAGCACACAATCGGCGCTGGACGGCACGGCGAAGCAGATCACGGCACCCATCAAGTCGATGAGGGCATTGGCGATACCCTCGCTGCTTGCATGTCCCAGCGTCTCGCGCCAGCGCTGAAGCGATTGCACGGCGTCGAGGAAGACGGCCGGTACCCCTATGGTCGCTGGGATGCGCTTCGACAGCGCCGTGCGCCATAGCGGGAATCGCTCGGCGAATTCCTGCTCCGGGGCGGTCACGAATAGCACCTCGAATGGCCCTGTCAACGTCAACGAGAATACGCGCCCGCGACGGACGAAGCACAGATCGCCAGCCGCGAGCTCGGTCGCCTGCGTGCCTTGGCGCACCGAGGCCGAGCCTGAGCGCAGAATGAGCGCCGACAGCCGTCCGTTACCTCGGCCAGGGTCGGTGCGCAGGCTGACCGTTTCGCCCTTAGCCGCGACGATCTCGATGCGACCGATGTCTTGCACCGAAATGCGAGGCCCCTCGCCGGATCCAAAAGGGATGTCCGGCGGAGCCATGATGGCGGCCCTGAGGGCGGCGAGCAGCGATGGCTCAGATAGCGATGACTCTGATGTTATTTCGTCAAGTGGTGACACGGACGTCTGTGGCAAGGCTGGCGTCGTGGCTGGCGGCATAGAGACCCCGTTAGCGGTATACATTCTTTTCACAATGTATTTTTATCTTTCAATGAAATGTATTCAGTGTCAACCCGTCTTGTCGTCAATGCCAATTGATGGGCGGGCCAGCCGTGCTATTGGTTAGTATATTAGCGTCTAATTCAATAACCGCAGACACTTCCTATCCCTTCACCGTGAACAGCAAGATGAGATCCTCTGGAGTCATTCCTATTCGCGGTCCGCAGCAACTGCGAGCTGGCTCAAAGATCAAGTATTTCAGCTGAGTGGAGGGATTCATGGCCTTCGCGATTCCGCCGATCAGGCGACAGCTGGCGAGGTGTCGAGATTGAAACGCCAATAGAAGGAACGGGACCGATCAAGGCCAAACTTCGATGCGGCAGCCATATGTGGCGGCCCAAGCGTCAATGAATGCACTCCGTATTACCAGACCACGTATTACTACTTACAGAACCGCGCGTCGTATTGCGTCCCAATAGGCCGCGCCGAGAATCTCCAAGTAAAGCTCCAGCACGGGAGAGCCGGGGATGGAGCACGCGATAGGGCGTGTGACGGGGGTCAAGCCAGCCAGCGGGCGGCGAAATCGGCGGCGGGCAGCGGTCTCTCGAAGTAATAGCCTTGCGCGAGATCGCAACCCTCACGACAGAGGAGCGCGGCCTGATCCGCGTCCTCGACGCCTTCGGCCAGGACCTCGAGGTCGAGGCTGTGACCAAGCGCGATCACGGCGCGCGCGACGGCGACACTGTTCGGGTCGCTCGCGATGCTGTCGACAAACGACTTGTCGATCTTGAGCTGGTGCACCGGCAGCCGCCAGAGGTAGGCGAGTGACGAGTAACCAGTGCCAAAATCATCGATCGCGAGACGCACCCCTAGGCTCCTCAGCTCCTTGAGAACGGGCAGAGCCAGATCGATGCGACGCATGACCATCGATTCGGTGATCTCGAGCTCCAAGCGCGTCGGATCGGCACCGGTGCACCTTAGGATCCGATCGAGCTGCGCGACCAGATCGCCGAGCTCGAGCTGGCGGATGGACACGTTGACCGCCAAACGCGGCAGACGACGACCCTCGCTGTCCCAGGCAACCAGCTGCTCACAGGCCCGCTGCAATGCCCAGGCACCGATTCCGTTGATCAGCCCCATCTCCTCAGCCAGCGGGATGAAGCGACCTGGAGGGACGCGGCCAAGCTCCGCGCTCTGCCAGCGCAGCAGGACCTCGGCACCGATCAGCCGGCCGTCGGCGAGGACAACCTGCGGCTGGTAGTGGAGCTCGAGCTCATCCAGCTCGAGCGAACGGCGCAGCGCGGATTCGATGCCGAGCCGTTCGAGGACATCAAGCTCCATCGCCGCCTCAAAGAACTCAAAGACGTGAGGTCCGCGCTCTTTGGCCTTCTTGAGGGCCACATCGGCGTGTCGCAGCAGGCTCTCGACATCCTCGCCATCGTTCGGATAGATCCCGACCCCAACGCAGCCAGTGACGACGATCTCCTGCCCGGCAACGCGCTGCGGCGCGGCACAGCGCTGCAACAAACGCTGGGCGATCTCGGCCGCATCATGCGGACCGCCGAGATCCTCGAGTATGAAGCCGAACTCATCACCACTCAGCCGGGCCACGGTGTCCCCCGGCCGCAGCGCCCCGGCCAGGCAGCCACCGATCAGACGCAAGAACAGGTCGCCGCTTGTCGGACCGAGCGACTCGTTGATGACCCGGAAACGGTCCAGATCCAGCAGCATCACCGCGATCGCGCGCCGATCGCGCGCGGCCCGCTGCAGACCGTGCTCCAAGCGCGAGCGAAACAGCGTGCGGTTTGGCAACCTGGTTAGGGCATCATGATGCATCAGGAACTGCAGCTCGTCACGGGTCTGCGTAAGACTCGTGATGTCGCTGATAACGATCACATAGTTGAGGTCCGCCCCATCGGGATCGCGGACCGTGCTCACCGTCATCCGCATTCGATAGAGCTCGCCGTCCTTGCGACGGCTCCAGAGCTCCCCACGCCATGATTCGGTTTGACTTAGGATCCCCCAGATCGAGCGGAATGAGGCAGCGTCGCCGTGCCGCCCGGATTGCAGGACCTCCGGTGTGTGGCCGACGACATCGGACTCAGCATAGCCGCTGATCTCGGTGAAGGCGCGATTGACCGCCAGTATGCGCTGCTCAGGATCGGTGATCAGCACACCGTCGGCCGTGTTTTCGAACACCCGAGCGGCCTGGCGGAGGCGGCGGTTCGACTCCATGAGCTTGCCCTCGGCCTCTTTGCGCGCCGTGATATCCGTCAAGGTACCGACCACACGGCGTGCCTGCCCCGAGGGCTCACGGTCCACGACCTGGCCACGGGCCTGGACCCACAGCCAACCCCCGTCCTTGCGCCGCAGCCGCCCCTCCAGCGCAAACGGCTCACCGCCGTCGAGGCATTGTTCGAGCTGGCCCACGACCGGCGCGCGATCCTCCGGATGAAGCCAGCTCGTCACCAGATCGAAGGTCGGCTCGAGCTCGCCGGGCTGGTAGCCGAGCATCTCGAAGAAGCGCGGATTAACGAGCCATCTGCGCGAGGGCACGTCCCAGTCACAGAGGGCATCGGTCGTGGCCGCCATCGTCAGGCGCAGCCGCTCCTCGCTCTCCCGCAGCGCACGCTCACTCTGCTCGAGACGCCGGCCGGAGTGCTCGAGCTCACGCTCAGCCTGTTTGCGCTCGGTCACATCGAGGGCCGAGAACACCACGGGTCCATGCCGATTCGCTGGATCGAGCAGCGCCACACCGACCAGGACATCGATGCGGTGTCCGTGCTTATGCCTGAGCTGACTCTCCACGATGCCCGCGCCGCTGCGCGCGACCGCCCGGTAAAGCTCGCGACCTACGCGCTCATACTCGGCGTCATCCGAATAGAGCACCCGCGTGCTGCGGTCGAGCAGCTCCGCAGGCCGATAGCCAACGAGGCCGAACCAGTAGTCGTTGGCCTGGCGGATCTTCCGATCTTGTACCAGGCCAATCCCAATATTCGCGCTGCGAAAGATGGCCCCGAGCTCCTGCTCTCGCGCCTGGAGCACCCGCTCCGCCGTCGCGCGGGCCTCGTCCTTGCGGAAGCGGTCCAACGCGAAGGCCAAGTCGTCGGCCATCTCGGCGAGGAGCGCGACGATATCATCGGCAAAGAAGTCGGGCTCGGTGGCATAGACGGTCTTGCACCCCACGAGCTCGCCGCCAACGACGAGCGGGAAGCACAGGCCGTGGGCAGGGCTGACGCCCTCGCCCCAGGGCGCGGCCGCCATCGGCACGCCTCGCGGGTCTCGTTGACTCGGCGCTGGCGCGGCGTAGGTCGCAGCGACCGGCTCCGGCGGCCAGATGCCTGCTTGGCGGCGGTGGACCGTGCAGGCCGCAAGCCCGCCACGATCGACCGCGATACGGCATAGCTCGCCCAGCAGCCCTTCCTCGCTCGCATGCCGAACGATGGCCTGGCTCGTCGCGCATAGGGTGCCGTAGAGGCGGCTCATCCGCATCAGCCCGGCCTCGGCGCGCTTGCGAGCCGTGATGTCGCGGTTCACACCGCGGCGACCGCGCCAGCGACCATCAGGGCTCACGACCGGCGCACAGATGTGATCGATCCAGATGCCCTCGCCGGCTCGGGTGCGCAACCTAAGCTCAAGGCGCTCGGCGTCGCGATGGCGGGCGCCAAGGCCAGGGGCCAAGACCTGCTCGCGATGGGCCAGATATCGCTCCTGATCCTCCGGGTGGATCAGCCGCGCCGTCAGGCCCGGGTCATCTTGAAAGGCCTTGGCGGGATAGCCGGTGATCGCCTCGCAGGCCGGGGACACGTAGAGATAGCGGCCATCGGAGCCCAGCCAGTACTCCCACTCCGGACTGTACTCGGCGAGGATACGGTAGGACTCGCGGCTCTGCTCGAGCTCCGACTCGATCGCGCGTCGCCGCAGGAAGCTCTCGAGGTGGCCGGCGACAGCCTCGCACAGACTCCGTTCTTGGGCCCGCAGGGCGGGCCAGTGAGCCCCGGCAGAGCTGGAGCTTTCGCGGTAGGCGACCTGCAACCGCGCCTCCTCCCCCCCGTGCAGCGCGAAGGGCACGTCGACCATGCCCTCGGCCGGATGAAAGCCCGCGGACGAGTAGTCCTGATCCGGGAGCCTAATGCAGACGCCGACCAACTCAGGCTCGCCCATGGCAGCCGGCAGTCGCTCGACGACCTGCTGCAGCACTACCGCCGTCGGCACGTCGTGCTTGAGCTTGAGCTTGACGATGTCATAGAGGCAGCTTTGCTGCTTGACTCGCTCGGCCAGCTCGGCGCGGCCGCGGCGCAGCCCCTCGGCGGTCTCGCGCAGGACTTCGCGCTGATGGACGGCGTCGGTGCGATCCACCACGGCACAGACATACTGGCGCTCTTGGCCCACCTCGGCAGGCAGACTGGCGATATGCAAATCGCCGGTGAAGGGCCGCCCGATCACAGTTCGCAAGCCGATCTCGATCAGATCGGCACGCTGCGCCTGCTGCGCCGAGGCGAAGGTATCGATGACGGCACCGCGGTCGGACTCGGCCACCAGGCGGACGAAGAAATGCTGGCGCAGGTGGTCACGGGCCAGCTCGAAGAGCTGCGCGGCCGCCTGATTGGCCTCCAGGATCAACCCCTTGTCATCGACGATCAACTCGGCGAGCGGCAGCGTTGCAAAGAAGGCCGTGAAGCGGCCTAGGGCGTGCTCGAGACAGGCTCGACTCTCCTGCAGCTCGTGATTCTGGATCTCGAGCTCGGCCTGGTAGATGCGCAGGTCCTCGATGAGACCCTCGATATCGAGCTCGTCGCGAGAGAGGGCCTCCTCGGCGAGGTCGAAGCGGCCCTGGACCAGGGCCTCGCGCGCACGATGGTGGAGCTCTTCGGGGCTGGGAAGTGTGTGCCTCGGGTGTCTCGTCTTAGCCATGCTGTGTAGAGGCAAGTGCCATCTGGCTCACGACCGCGATAGCATCGCCGCCGTCGATCGGCGCCGCACAGAGCAGAAACCGCGGGGAGGCATCCGTTGGCGAGCCACCATACTCCAGACAGAGATCGGTACGCTCGCCACGCAGCACCTGCCCGATGCCTTGTCGGAGCCTGGCCGCGAGCTCGCCGTCCGGCCAGGCTTGGCAGGCCGCGAGGTAGTCATCGCCCGGGCCCGCGCCGATCCACCCGGCTCCAGCGGACTCGCCATGCTCCGCCCAGGCCGCATTGACCATCGCAACGCGACCGCTGGACGTGAGCAGCGCGATCGGGCTCGGGAGGGCGTCGAGGATCGCCTGCAAGTACTCGGGGTCATGGACCTGGGTCACGTCCACAAACGTGGCTACGGCGCCGCAAGCCCCGCCGCGGCCCAGCTCGTAGGGGAGGATCCTCACCAGGTAACGGCGGTCGTCTCCGGCGAGGATCTCATGCTCGAGGGCGTGGCCCTCGGCGATCGTCTGTCGGAGCTCATCAAGGAATAGCGAATGTTCCAGCCGATTGGTGAAATCACCGAGCGGCCGACCGATGTCGGCGTCACGGATGTTGAAGAGCTGTGTCGCCTCCGGAGTGAAACGGGTAATGCGCAGCTTCTCGTCGACGAACACCGTAGCGATCGCCACAGCCTTGGCGAGGCTATCCAGATCGGCGTTGAGCCGGTTCAGGATGCCGATCTTCTCTTGATTCTCAGCGTTGACCGTATAGAGCTCCTCGTTGACCGACTGCAGCTCCTCGTTCGAGCTCTGCAGCTCCTCGTTGGCGGCCATCAGCTCCTCATTGGTCGCCTGGAGCTCCTCGTTCGCCGTCTCCAGCTCCTCAATCGTCGCCTGCAGGCTCTCGCGCGTGGCCGCCAGCTCCTTCTCGAGGCCCTGCACGCGCTCGCCGGTCTCGCGGCTCATGTCGAGCGTCTCCATCAGCGCCTCGCCGCTGCCACCGGCCGGCTCCGGCTCCGGCTCCGGCTCGAAGGAGAGGATGAGATGCGTCTCGCCCTGCGGGATCGCCACCGGCCGCACGACCAGTCGCAGCCGCAGATCCGACTCACCATCTCGACCCCAGGTCAGCACACCGGAGCGCAGCGGTGCATCAGCCTTGCCGGCCTTGTGCAGCAAGGCCAGTGCCACTGGCGCCAGTCGCGGCGGCAACAGCTTACTGACCTCGAGCGTCGCGCTCCCTTCGCCGAAACGCAGGTAGCGCGTCACATCGCCGAAGACATGTAGCAGCTCGTGACTGCGGGTCAGCAGTAGACTTGCCGGCGCATAGCTGCGCAGCAGGGTGATCAGCCCGGCGTCGATCGCCGCCGCGTCGCTGTTGCCGGCCCCGGGACGGCCGAGACGGTGGCGGCGCGGCGCCGTCGGCAGCCGCGCGAGCCCTGAGCCCGTCAGGTCTAACGGCAGGGAGACCTGACGCAGGACCTTGAACAGCTTGTGCTTGCTACTGACCGGCGTGAAGGCATCCTGCCGCGACGCCAGCGATTCGCTCGAGCCGAGGAAGAGGAAGCCACCTGGGACCAGGGCATACTGGAGCCGTCGCAAGACCCGATCTTGGGCGTCAGGCTCGAAGTAGATCAGGACGTTGCGACAAGAGACCAGGTCCATCCGGGTGAACGGCGGATCGACCAACAGGTTGTGACGGGCGAAGACGATACTCTGGCGGATCTCCGGCTTGATGACAAAATGGTTCGCGCGGTGCAAGAAAAAGCGTCGCAGACGCTCCGCAGAGACCTCGGCTGTGATGGCCTCCGGGAACACCCCGGCCCCGGCCGTGTCGATGGTCTGCTGCTCGACATCGGTCGCGAAGACCTTGAAGTCCAGCCAACGGCGCTCTCGCTCACAGGCCTCAGTGATCAGGATGGCCAAGGAGTAGGCCTCCTCACCCGTGGACACTCCCGATACCCAGATGCGCAATGGCTGTCCATCCTTGCGCTCGCGTACGAGGGTCGCGATCGCCGACTCGGCGACAACGTCGAAGGCCTCGGCATCCCGGAAGAAGCTCGTAACCGGAATCAGGAGCTCGCGGCGTAGCGTCGCCAGCTCGGCCTGATCACCCTCGAGGAGCTCGGCATAGCCGTCGAAGCTAGGCACATGCCTGACCTTCATGCGCCGTTCGATGCGTCGCATCACCGTCGCCGGCTTGTAATCGCGGAAATCGATGCCGCCGCTGCTGCGCAGCAGGTGCTGGATGACGTCCAGTGCCGAGCCACGCCCTGAGCTCGAGGGCATCGCTTCGCGCTCGCGCCGCGGCGGACGGGCACGCGGCGCCTGGCTGATGTGCTGCAGGACACGGCGACCGAGCTCCTCGGCGTCGAACACGCCGTCGACCAAGCCGGTGGCGATGACGCTGCGAGGCATGCCGTCGAACTTCGCGGTCTCCGGATCCTGGGCAAGGAGCAGACCGCCGGCCTCATTGATCGCAAGCGAGCCGCGCGTGCCGTCGGAGCCGGTTCCGGACAGGACCACGCCGACGGCATGCGGGCCGATCTCTTGGGCCAGCGAGGTGAAGAAGAGGTCGATCGGCAGGGTCAGGACGCGCGAGTCCTTCGGACTTAGCCGCAGGCGGCCATCGGCGATCCGCATCGTGTTGGCCGGGGGGATCAGAAAAACGCGGTCGGCGGTGACCGCCATGCCATCCTCGACGGTCACGACCGGCATCGGCGTGTGCCGGCCGAGCAGATTGACCATCATGCTCTTGTGGTCCGGCGAGAGGTGCTGAATGACAACATAGGCCGCCCCGGTGTGCCCGGGCAGATCCTGGAAGAAGCGCTCGAGCGCATCGAGCCCGCCGGCAGAGGCGCCAATCGCGACGACATAGCCCTTGAAGGCGCCGCCGGACGATGGCGTCAGCTGATCCTGATCCGGTTCAGACATGGCCGTGGCGTCGGGCTATCGCTGTCATGACCGACCGGATACCGACGGTAAGCAGCCAGCGGCAAGGCAAGCGCGGCGGCCCCGCCACAAAGCCGGGCACCCGTTAGCGAAGATCACCACTCGGACCGCTCGTTAGGATTGGGATGGGAATCGCATGGATGGCCGTCGACATTACGATGAAATCCGCGCAGCGCGTTCGCTCCCTTGCCCTCTGGAAGAGGGTTGAGGCAAGGGAACGATCAGGGGCAAGGCGGCGCTTCATGGTCCGGGGTCGCCCGGGTCGCGCCATGATCGTTCGCCCGCGCGCGAGCATTCAACTAGCCGTGATCGGGGTGATCAGGATATCGACCCGCCGGTTAAGCCGGCGACCCTCCGGCGTGTCGTTGCTCGCGATCGGCCGGTGCAGGCCATAACCGGCAGCCGACAGGCGCTCGGGCATTACACCATCGGCGAGCAGATAGGTCTCAACCGATTGGGCGCGACGTTCTGAGAGCTCTTGATTGTGGGCCACCGAGCCGGTACTGTCAGTGTGCCCGCTGATCGCGAGCTGGGTCTTTCCGTAACGCCTCACAATCCCCGAAATTCTATCCAGCGTGCTGAAGAAACCTGGCTGGATGACATCCGAGTCGGTCTCAAAGGCGGTCGCGCCCGTCATGGCAACGAGCAGCTGGTCGTTCGGCAGAGCCTCGACACGGATCATACCGCTCGCGATCTCGTCCTGCAGCGCCCGCTCGAAGTCCCGACGCTGCTCTTCCATGTAAGCGCCAACCATGCCGCCAGCGATCGCCCCGCCCACGGCGCCGATGAGCGCCCCCTTGGCCGACTTGCTCGACGCTAAGGCACCGATCGCGGCCCCGGTTGCGGCCCCGATCAGCGCCCCTGCGCCGGTCTCGGTCATCCCCCTGGGCTGGCCTTGGCCATCGGTGGCGCAACCGCTAACAGCCAGCGCCGCGATCAACGCCACAGCCATGAGCTTCGCTTGCACCTGAAACATCGCCGTCCCACCTCTCGTTCTGGTTGGTCATCCCCGGCCCGGACGCGGGGAGGACGAGGCCCACGTCAAGCACCTTGAGCAGGCTATTGAATCCTACCAGACGCTGCGCGATCTTGGGCAGCGCCTTCTGCGACCGCGGTCTTGTAACGCACAGCTTGGCCATCAACTGTGGCGATATTTCTGCCATTCGGAGATCCTGCGATGCGGGTCATTGTGAACCTCGTTGCCTTTCAGGTTGGCTGGCTCGCGTGCGTACTCGGCGGGGCCCACCATTTGCCCTGGGCCGGGGTCGGCCTGACGCTGCTGATCGTCGCGATCCACCTGAAGCTTACTGAGCGGCCCGCGCGCGAAGCGCGTCTCTTGCTGGCCGCCGCGGCCATCGGCGTCGTGTGGGACGGGTTGTTGGTTGCGTCCGGACTCCTCACGTACCCGTCCGGTATGATCTTGCCCTGGCTGCCGCCTGTCTGGATCGTCGCCCTATGGGTGCTGTTCGCGACCATGCTGAACGTGACGCTGCGCTGGCTCCACGGCCGTTGGATCCTCGCCGCCCTGTTCGGCGCCGTCGGCGGGCCCATGGCCTTCTACGCCGGCTCACGGCTCGGTGGCGTGGCCTTCGGCGAGACCCTCATGGCGCTGGCCGTGATCGCGGCTGGCTGGTCGGTGCTGACACCGCTGCTGGTCTGGCTGGCCCGCCGACTCGGTATCCCACCGGCTGGAGAAAGGTCCCAGGGCGCGCGGGCACAGCTCGCGGAGGCTGAACCGCGTGTCTGATTCAGCGTCTCGCCAGGGCCGCGTCCCCGCGGCGAGACGATCCTCTTCGCGGAGGGGTTGCCCGCACCCCGAGCCGGTCCCGCCGACGCGAACCGCGCACCTCACCGCCATCCGCATCATCGAGCGAGATCATGCCGCCCAAGCCTGCCTCCGATACTCAGCGCCCCATCTCCCGAGACCTACGCCCCTTACTACGCCTGCTCGGGCTCGTTCGCCCCTATGCGCCGCGCATCGCACTCGCCGTGCTGGCGCTGCTGATCGCCGCCGGCGCCGTGCTGGCGTTCGGGCAGGTTGTCCGGACCCTGGTCGACTCGGGCCTCGCAAGCAGTACACGCGGAGCACTCGATGAGGCACTGCTGGTCTTTCTAGCCGTAGTCGCTGTCTTGTCCGCCGCCGTGCTCGCGCGTTCCTATCTGCTCAGCTGGATCGGGGAGCGCGTCGTGGCCGACCTGCGGCGCGCCGTCTTCGACCGAGTCTTGGCGCTGGACGTCGGCTTCTTCGAGACGACCCGCACCGGCGAGGTGATCTCGCGGCTGACGGCCGACACGGCCATCCTCCAGGTCGTGCTCGGCTCGACGTTGGCGATGGCGCTACGTGCCCTGCTGCTCGTAGTAGGCGGGATCCTGATGCTGGCCGTCACGAGTCCCAAATTGACGGCCTGGGTCGTTGCCGGCACGCCGGTCATCCTCCTTCCAGTCTGGCTGATCGGCTTTCGTGTGCGCCGCCTCTCGCGCGCCAGTCAAGATCGCATCGCCGACGTAGGTGCCTATGTCGACGAGGTGCTGCACGCGATTCGCACCGTGCAGGCCTGCTGCCACGAGCCGATCGACCGGCGGCGCTACGGCGAACGGGTCGAGCAGGCCTTTGCCACAGCCAGGCGCCGGGCGCTGCTCAGCGCAACGCTCGGCGGGATCGCCATGGCACTGACGTTCGGTGCGATCGGGCTGATACTCTGGCTCGGCGGCCAGGAGGTCATCGCCGGGCGCATGAGCGGGGGGGAGCTCTCAGCCTTTCTGTTCTATGCCCTGCTTGTAGCCAGCTCGGTCGGGGGACTCAGCGAGATGGCCGCCGAGCTGTTCCGGGGCGCCGGTGCCGGTGAGCGCCTGGTCGAGCTCCTCGCCAAGGAGCCGCGCATCACCGCACCCGCCCAGCCGCTTGCCCTGCCCAAGCCGGCAGCAGGGCGCATCGAGCTCCGCGATCTCCGTTTTGCGTATCCGGCCCATCCCGACGTGCCGGTTATCAGGGACCTCTCGGTCACCATCCGTCCCGGCGAGAGGGTTGCGCTGGTCGGGCCATCGGGCGCCGGAAAGACCACCCTATTTCAGCTGTTACTGCGGTTCTATGACCCTCAGCGCGGCGCCCTGCGGTTCGATGACTGTGACCTGCGGGCCGTCGATCCGGCCGACCTGCGCCAGCGCATCGCCATCGTCCCGCAGGATCCGGTCATCTTCGGCGCCAATGCCTGGGAAAACATCCGCTACGGCCTGCAGGATATCAGCGACGCCGCCGTACGCCGTGCGGCTGATGCCGCGCAGGCAACTGAGTTCCTCGATCGGCTCCCGAACGGCTTCGCAACCTATCTCGGTGAGCGGGGGGTGCGCCTCTCTGGTGGACAACGCCAACGCATCGCAATCGCGCGCGCGATCTTGCGTGACCCGGCGCTACTGCTGCTCGATGAGGCCACGAGCGCGCTAGATGCTGAGAGCGAACGCCTTGTGCAGCGAGCCTTGGAGGCACTGATGCAGGGGCGCACGAGCCTGATCATCGCCCACCGACTCGCCACCGTACGCAAGGTGAATCGCATCCTCGTCCTCGATCAAGGGCGCCTCGTTGCCAGTGGTCGGCACGAAGAGCTGATGGCCTCAGGCGGCCTCTACGCGCGGCTCGCCCGACTGCAATTCCAAGGGGAATGGGAGGAGCCAATCGGCAGCCACGAGGATATGCGGCAGACAACGGATGCCGGAGCTCCCAAGGTGACCAGCCTGGTGGGAGGATCCGCCTAGCCGGATCAGCCGATGCCCGGCATCGGACGATGCCCCAACCTGTCGGGAGGCCTCGCCAATACGCCGCCCGGGCGCACGAGACGCCGCACCGATCACGCCTTCAAGCCCTGGAGGATCTGTTCGAGCTCGGCACGGATCTCGCGGATGATTTGCTGACTCTGACTGGCGTCTTGGCGTGGGGACTCACCAGCGAGCTGAAGGCGCGCCCCGCCGATCGTGAAGCCCTGCTCGTAGAGCAGGTTGCGGATCTGCCGCACCATGAGTACATCGTGCTGCTGATAGTAGCGTCGGTTACCTCGGCGCTTCACCGGCTTGAGCTGGGGAAACTCCTGCTCCCAATATCTCAGGACGTGGGGCTTCACGCCGCAGAGCTCACTGACCTCACCAATGGTGAAATAGCGCTTTCCCGGAATCGGAGGGAGACCGCCCCCCTCGCCCTCGTCGCTAGGAGTCGTTGCCCGCATAGGCCTCGACGCGCGACTTCAGTTTCTGGCCCGGCCGGAAGGTCACGACGCGACGCGCCGTGATTGGTATCTCTTCGCCGGTTTTCGGGTTTCTGCCAGGGCGTTCCTTCTTGGCCCGCAGATCGAAATTGCCGAAACCGGACAGCTTGACCTGCTCGCCCCGCTCCAGCGCTGCGCGGATCTCCTCAAAGAACATCTCGACCAGGTCCTTGGCCTCCCGTTTGTTCAATCCCAACACCTCGAACAGATGCTCGGCCATCTCAGCCTTTGTCAGTGCCATTGTCTAGCTCCTCAACCTTGCACCCAGGTCATCGGCGAGGCATCCCACTACGCGCTCGATCACCCGATCCACATCCGCATCTGTAAGTGTCTGAGAAGATGCTTGCAAAATCAATCCCAAAGCTAAGCTTTTGCATCCATCCGGGATCCGCTCACCGCGATAGACATCGAATAGGATCAGCTCGCGCAGCCAGTCGCCAGCGGCCTCGGCGATCCCAGTCCGAACCCGCTCGTAAGGGGTGGCTTCAGAGAGGACCACGGCCAGATCTCGTCGGATCGCGGGGAACTTGGACACCGGCCGAAAAGCCGGCAGGACACCAATCATCAGGGGCTCCAGCCGCAGCTCGAAAAGAAAGCAGTCGGCATCGATGTCCAAGCGCGCGCCCAGCGCAGGATGCAACATGCCAGCCAAACCAACCGATCTCCCGGCCCGCTCGATCCGAGCGCATTGACCCGGGTGCAGCGCCGGATGCGCACTTGGCACAAAGCGAAAGGCGTCCAGATCCCCGGTCAGGGCGAGTACCGCTTCGACGTCGGCCTTGAGATCGAAGAAGTCCAGTGTCCGTTTCGGCTGCCCCCATTGCTCAGGATCCTGGTCGCCGACCGCGAGCCCTCCGAGCATCGCCTCTTGCTGCAAGCCGCTCGGCTCGTTGCGGAAGCGCAACCCGCTTTCGAAGAGGCGCACGCGCGACTGCTGGCGGGCCAGGTTTTGCCGCGCGGCCTGCAGCAGGCCGGGCCACAAGCTGGTGCGCATCGCGGACATATCCGTCGACAACGGGTTCGCCAAGACGAGTGGCCTCGCGTCCGGCTCGATGAGTGCCTGAAGATCAGGGCTAACGAAGCTGTAGGTGATCGCCTCGAAGTAGCCGCGCGCCACGAGCGCGAGCTTGGCCCGTTCCAGGTCGAAGGCGCTCTCCTGGGGCACTTGGGCCACAGTGCCCGATTCGACCCGGCTGACTGGGATGGCGTCGTAGCCGTGGAGACGGCCAAGATCGGCGATGAGATCCACTTCCAGGAGCAAATCGAACCGCGAGTTCGGCGGTTGAACCGACCACCCTTCATCGGTCCGGACCATCTGCATCCCAAGCAGCTCGAGCAGCTCCTCGATCTGCGCGTCGGGCAGGGCCAAGCCTAGGACTTGCGCGATACGCCGCCGGCGCAGCGTCAACGGCGAGGGGCGCGGCACACCCTGCGGACCCAGCGCATCGACAACGGGCCCCGGCTCCCCGCCCGTGATCGCGAGCAGCAGCTCGGTCGCGCGCTCGAGGGCCCGCAGCTGGAGACTCGGATCGACACCGCGCTCGAAGCGGTGGGACGAGTCGGTATGCAATCCGTAGCTTCGCGCCTTCCCGCTGATTGAAACCGGGGTAAAGAAGGCGCTCTCGAGCAGGATGTCTCGCGTCTCGGCTGACACGCCGGATTCAGCCCCGCCCATGATGCCGGCCAGGGCTAACGGGCGCGCTGCATCGGCAATCACCAGGGTGTCGCCGCGCAAGACAACCTCGTCACCATTGAGCAGCATCAGGCGCTCACCGTCGCGGGCGAGCCGGACCAGGATCTTCCCATCGATCCGCGCCAGGTCGAAGCCATGCATCGGCTGGCCGAGCTCGACCATCACATAGTTGGTCACGTCCACGACCGGATGAATGGCACGCAGACCGCTGCGCCGCAACCGTTCGCGCATCCACAGCGGCGTCTGGGCGGATGAGTCGATGTGCCGCACGACGCGGCAGCAGTAACGCGGACAGGCCTCAGCCGCGGCAAGTTGGACCTCGGTGCGGTCAGACCGTTGCGCCGGCACAGGGGCGAGCTTCGGGGCATGCCACGACATGCGGTTGATGGCTGCGACCTCGCGGGCGATACCGGCCAGCCCGAGACAATCCCCGCGGTCCGGAGTCAGGTCGACGTCAATACTAACGTCGTCCAGGCCAAGGTAAACGCGCAGATCCTTGCCAATCGGGGCGTCGTCCGGCAACGCCAGGATGCCCTGCGATGACTCGGCGAGGCCCAGCTCGCTCGCCGAGCAGATCATGCCCAGCGATCGGACCCCGCGAAGCTCAGCAGCCTCGATCTTGAGCCCTCCCGGCAGCGTGGACCCTACAAGGGCCACAGGCACGCGCATCCCGCAGGCCAGATTCGCCGCGCCACAGACAATCGTTAGCGGCTCGCCCTGACCCACGTCGACCGTGCCCACGCGAAGCTTCTCGGCATTCGGGTGCGCCTCGACGGCGCGCACAGCACCGACCACGACATGAGAGAAATCCGGCGCAGCCGGTACGACCTGGTCGACCTCGAGGCCGGCCATCGTCAGCTGTTCTATGAGGGTCTTGGTGTCGACCGGTGGATCGACCCACTCCCGAAGCCAGGCCAAACTGAATCGCATTACCTAGTCCAGCGTCGTCGTCGACACACGGGAGGTGCAGTCAGGCGAACTGCCGTAAGAAGCGCACATCGTTCTCGAAATAGAGGCGGATATCGTCGATGCCGTAGCGCAGCATGGCCAACCGCTCGACACCCATGCCGAAGGCATAACCCAGGTAACGCTCGGGGTCGACGCCGACGTGACGGAACACCTCCGGATAGACCATCCCGCAGCCCAGGACCTCTAACCAACCGCTCTGCTTGCAGACGCGACAGCCCTTGCCGCGGCACATCACGCATTGGATATCCACCTCGGCGGATGGCTCCGTGAACGGGAAATAGGACGGGCGAAAGCGCAGGGCCAAGTCCCGCTCGAAAAAATGGGTCAAGAAATCGTACAGCACGCCCTTCAGATCGGCGAAGCTCACGGCCTCATCCACGAGCAGGCCCTCGACCTGGTGGAACATCGGGGTATGCGTAAGATCCGAGTCACAACGATAGACGCGCCCCGGGGCGATGACCTTGATCGGAGGGCCTTGACGCTCCATCACACGGATCTGCACCGGTGAGGTGTGCGTGCGCAACAAACGGTGCGCATCGAAATAAAAGGTGTCGTGCATCGCCCGAGCGGGATGGTGCTCGGGAATGTTCAGCGCGCCGAAGTTGTGGTAGTCGTCCTCGACCTCGGGGCCCTCGGCGACGCTGAATCCGGCGTTGCCGAACAGCCGCTCAATCCGACGCATCGTCCGCGTGATGGGATGGAGTCCTCCGGGACGTTGGCCGCGGGCCGGTAATGTCGGATCGATGGTCGCGGCCGCCAAGCGAGCGGCGAGCGCCGCTTCCCGCAATGCCTCACGGCGCACGTCGACAGCGGCCTGTAACTCCTGCTTAGCGTGATTGATCCTCTGACCAGCCTCCGGTCTTTCGGCTACAGGCAGGCGCCCGAGAGCTTTAAGGAGCGTCGTGACGCGACCACTCTTTCCCAGGTACCGGACCCTCACCTGATCGAGCGCCGAGACATCGGCAGCGGCCTCGATCTCCGCGCGGGCCTCGGCCGTCAGATCCTCAACAGTAATGGCGCTGTCGTCGGCCATGCTCATTCATTGCGCATCGTGACCGTCCCGCGAGCCGAGAACACGCCGCCGATCAGGCGGCGACCAAGGCGGCCTTGGCTTCCTCCGCGATCGCCGCAAACCCGATCTGGTCGTGATAGGCGATTTCGGCGAGGGCCTTCCGGTCAACCTCGATGCCTGCCTTCTTCAGGCCCTCAATAAGACGGCTGTAGGAAAGGCCATTGTCGCGCGCCGCGGCATTGATCCGCACGATCCATAGGGCGCGGAACTGACGCTTCTTCTGGCGACGGTCACGATAGGCGTACTGGCCAGCCTTGATAACAGCCTGCTTGGCGACGCGGTAGACCTTACTGCGGGCGCCATAGTAGCCTTTGGCTTCCTGCAAGACCTTCTTGTGACGGGCGTGCGCCGTGACGCCGCGCTTGACTCTGGGCATGACTCTACTCCGCGGTGAATCGGCTCAACAATAAGGCAGCATTCGCGTGGCCGCCCGCACATCCGAGGGATGAATCACGGCCGGTGAGCGCAAGTGGCGCTTGCGCTTGGTGCTTTTCTTGGTCAGGATGTGGCGCCGGTGGGAGGCGCCCCGTTTAAACGCGCCGGAAGCATTGCGAGCGAAACGCTTGGCCGCCCCGCGGTTGGTCTTGAGCTTAGGCATTCACTACTCCGCTATTGCATCGTTGTCGTGCCGCCATGAGGGCTACGGAAGATCTCCAAAGCCTGGACGACCGTCACTTTTTCTTCGGGCCCAACACCATCACCATCTGCCGCCCTTCCATCAGGGGCTGTTGCTCGACGACGCTGATATCGGCCAAATCCTGCTCGACACGGCGCAAGAGCTCGAGGCCAAGCTCGCGATGCGCATGCTCGCGACCGCGAAAGCGCATCGTCACTTTGGCCTTGTCCCCGTCACTGAGGAAACGAGACAGGTTGCGCAGCTTGACCTGGTAGTCCCCTTCGTCCGTTCCAGGACGGAACTTCATCTCCTTGATCTGGATCTGCTTCTGCTTCTTTTTTGCTTCGGATTTCTTCTTTTTCTGATCGAAGAGAAACTTACCGAAATCCATGATGCGGCAGACGGGCGGCTCGGAGGTCGGTACGATCTCGACCAGGTCAAGCCCTTCTTGCTCAGCCCGCTCAAGGGCATCCCAGGTCTTGACGATCCCGATCTGGTTTCCATCAGCGCCAATCAGACGCACTTCTGGGACACTGATCTCTCTGTTGACGCGGTTTCTCTTTGGTGCAGCGATCGTCGATTCCTCCAGATCAACCAGCAAAAACAGCCCGCCGGACCGCGCTCTTGAGCGGGCAGCCGACGACGGCACGCATTAGTGAGATCGCCTCTCCACCTCATCGCGCAGGCGGGAGATCAGGCTCGAGAGATCGAGCTCCCCAAGATCCTCGCCGTGGCGGCTGCGGACGGCGAGCATCTGCTGCTCTACCTCACGGTCTCCAGCCACGAGCAGGTAAGGGACCTTCTGCAAGGTGTGCTCGCGGATTTTATAGCCGATCTTCTCGTTTCTCAAGTCGCATTCAACACGGAAGCCCTTGTCGCGCAAAGTCTTAGAGACCCCTTCGCTGTAGTGGGCCTGTCGATCCGTGATGTTCATGACGACGGCCTGAACGGGCGCCAGCCACAGCGGCAGCGCACCCGCGTAGTGCTCGATCAGGATACCGATAAAACGTTCCATTGAGCCCAAGATGGCCCGGTGGATCATGACCGGTACCTGCTTGCTGTTATCCTCGGCGATGTAGTGCGCGCCGAGGCGCCCCGGCATCGAGAAATCGACCTGGATGGTACCGCATTGCCAGTGCCGCCCAATGCTGTCACGCAGCGTAAACTCGATTTTCGGTCCGTAGAAGGCACCCTCACCCGGCTTGACGACAAAATCCAGATCCTGACTCCTAAGCGAGTGGTCCAGCGCCGCCTCGCCCTTGTCCCAGAGGGCATCGCTGCCGACGCGTCGTTCCGGACGGGTGGATAAGGCGAGCTCAATGTCATTGAACCCGAAGTCGCGGTAGGTCTCAAAGACCATCTGGATCAGCGTCGCGACCTCAGTCTGCAACTGCCCCTCGGTGCAAAAGACGTGGGCGTCGTCCTGTGTGAACCGGCGGGCACGCATCAGGCCATGCAAGGTGCCAGAGGGCTCATTGCGGTGCACGATACCGAACTCCGCAATTCGCAGTGGCAAGTCGCGATAGCTCTTAAGACCCTGATTGAAAAGCTGTATATGCCCAGGGCAATTCATCGGCTTGATCGCATAGTCACGCTCATCGACCTGAGTCGTGAACATGTCGTCAGCGAACTTCTCCCAATGCCCGGACCGCTCCCAGAGCGAGCGGTCGAGCACCTGAGGCGTCTCCACCTCTTCGTAGCCGTAGGCGATCAGCTTCTCGCGCATGTAGCCCTCCACCTGACGATAGAGGGTGCGACCCTTAGCATGCCAGAAGGCCATGCCCGGGGCCTCGTCCTGAAAATGGAACAGCTCCAGTGCCTTGCCAAGCCTGCGATGATCTCGCCGCTCGGCCTCTTCGAGGCGATGCAGATAGCCCTTTAGCTCCTTCTTGTCGCGCCAAGCCGTGCCATAGATCCGCTGCAGCATGGCGTTGCGCGCGTCGCCGCGCCAATAGGCACCGGCCACCTTCATCAGCTTGAACGCGTTCCCAAGCTTCCCGGTGCTCGGCAGATGTGGGCCGCGGCAGACATCGAACCAGTCGCCCTGCCGGTACACGGAGACAGCCTCCCCAGCGGGGATGATGTCGTCGATGATCTCGACTTTGTAATGCTCACCGATCTCCGCGAAGCGCGCCTTCGCCTCTTCGCGATCCCAGACCTCCCGCACGATCGGGAGATCGCGGGCCACGATTTCGTGCATTCGCTTCTCGATCGCGGCAAGGTCCTCGGGGGTAAAGGGCTCTTTGCGGGCGAAGTCGTAATAGAAGCCGTTCTCGATGGCCGGCCCGATCGTGACCTGGGTCTCGGGGTAGAGCTCCTGAACCGCCTGAGCCATGACATGCGCCGCATCATGGCGCAACAGCTCCAGGGCGACGAACTCATCCTTGGCCGTCACGATCTCGACCTGACCGTCCTCGTCGACGACGAAGGACGTGTCGACCAGCGCGCGGTTGAAACGTCCGGCCAGCGCCCCCTTGGCAAGACCTGGTCCGATCGCAACAGCGATCTCGTAGATCGAGAGCGGTGCGTCGAAGCGGCGCTGAGAACCATCCGGAAGGGTGACGAGCGGCATCAGAAGGAATCCCTGGTTTTCAGTGGTGATCGATACGAGAGATCACTTGAACGAAATCGGCCGCCACCCCGGTCGGCACAACCTCCGGAGCATATAGCCGCGGCGATGGAAAGATGCGCTGAGGGGGACAGCCAGCGTGTTGGTAGGCGCGATTGGACTCGAACCAACGACCCCCACCATGTCAAGGTGGTGCTCTAACCAACTGAGCTACGCGCCTGTCGTGCGAGAGCTGAGAACTATACAATTGACATGGCAATTCCGCAAGGATGCACAGGCAGCAAAGCAACCAACGCACCCGGATGGCGCCGCCGAGCACCTGACAGCGCGTTCGCCTGCCAACGTCATCTATCTCTAGCTCACCTACCGCCGGCCCGCGGATGACCTGCTCGGCCGGTCGCGTTCCAGTGCAGCGCACCCGGAGTCGGCCTCACGCGCTCGAACGGCTATCTCCTGAGCACGCGCCTCATCAAACTATCTCGACTAGGTCGCCCGCCCGCAGCGCAAGCACCTGGCTCGCCGATCCCTGATTCACAGCCAGCTCGACGAGACCGAAGGCATTTTCATACCAGAAGCCGGCCCCCACCGGTACCTCGCAGAACGTCCGGGCGTGGGACAGCAGATGCACTCCGGCTCGGATCCGCATCTCCCGCGAGAGACCATCCCCCCGTAACCCTGTCATCAAATTGCCGTAGTGGTCCTGGTAGACCAGCCGGGCGCTCTCTACCGGCCAATCCGCCCCGTGCATTGCGTTCACAGGGCTGTCGCTCGCCTGCACATCCTCACCGCGTAGAATCCGCGCCGCCAGTGGCACGAAGAGGTCGCGAGCGTGGAAGCTATCCGACATCCAACGGGGCCGCCAGCCCAACCGCCACAGCCTAGGCGATCGCGCGCGCTGAGCCACCAGTGCCAGCAGTCCGTTATCCGGCCCGATCAGCCAGTGGCGATCTGCATCAAGAAGCAAGACGTCACGCGCGCCCCCGACACCGGGATCGACAACGCATAGGCACAGGCAGGAAGCCGGAAGATCGCGGAGTAAACAGGGAAGAAGATAAGCCGAAAGATCCGGGCGGAATGCCGGCAGGTCGTTGACGAGATCCACAACCGGGCGGTCGGGGATCAGGTCGTGAAGCCGGAGCCGGACTTGACCAACGTAAGGCCCAGGACCAAAGTCCGTAAGCAGTGCGATCTGCTCAGCTGGCCCGCTCAGCAAAGGCTATTCTTCCGCTGCGCCGCCTTCCGGACGTCCAACAAGCTCGACATAGGCCATCGGGGCAGCATCGCCTGAGCGGAATCCGCATTTCAGGATCCGCAGGTAGCCTCCGGGCCTCTCCTGATAGCGGGGGCCGAGGTCAGCGAAGAGCTTGCCCACGGTCTCCTTGTCGCGAAGGCGAGCGAATGCCAAGCGACGCTTGTGCACGGAGTCCGTCTTAGCCAGGGTAATCAGGGGCTCAGCGACTCGGCGGAGCTCTTTTGCCTTTGGCAGCGTCGTCTTGATCAGCTCATGCCGAAACAACGCATTGGCCATGTTGCGGAACATGGCCTGGCGATGCGCACTGGTGCGGTTGAGCTGCCTTCCAGCCTTACGGTGACGCATGATTGTGCCCCAATCCTCGCTCAGCGTATCGTGAGCTCGTCAATGTTCTCCGGTGGCCAGCTCTCGAGGCGCATGCCAAGAGAAAGACCGCGCGTGGCCAACACGTCCTTGATCTCAGTAAGCGATTTCTTGCCCAGATTCGGCGTCTTCAAGAGCTCCACCTCGGTGCGCTGAATGAGGTCGCCGATCAGATAGATATTCTCGGCTTTCAGGCAATTCGCCGAGCGCACGGTAAGCTCCAGATCATCCACGGGCCGCAGCAGGATCGGATCCCATTCGGGGGTCTTGCTGCCAATCGGCTCCAACATATCGGGCAGATCGTTCCCTTCCAACGCGACAAAGCTCGACAATTGGTCCCGCAAGATGAGTGCAGCAGTCTGGATAGCGCTCCGCGGCTCGACTGTGCCGTTAGTCTCGAGATCGATCACCAGGCGATCGAGATCGGTCCGTTGCTCCACGCGCGCGGACTGTACCTCGATCGCAACGCGCCGAACAGGGCTGTATGACGCGTCCAGGCGCAGCTTGCCGATGGGCCGGTCCTCGCCAACTTCGCCTTCGGCTTCCCGCTGCGTTGCCGGCTGGTAACCGATCCCGCGGCGCACCGTGATTGTCATGCTCAGCTCAACTGGGCCCGTCAAGTTGGCGATTACGAGCTCTGGGTTATAGATGGTCGCAGCGTGATCCAGCTCGATATCCCCGGCCGTTACAGTACCCGGTCCCTTCTTGCTCAGGGCGTAGGTTGCTTCCGTCTTACCGCCCAGAGAAATCGCGACGTTCTTTAGGTTCAGCAGGATCTCCAGCACATCTTCCTGGACGCCCTCAAGCGTTGTGTATTCGTGCAGGACCCCCTGTATCTCGACCTCGGTCACGGCGCAGCCGGCCATCGACGAGAGCAAAACCCGCCTCAGCGCATTACCTAACGTGTGACCATACCCCCGCTCTAAAGGCTCCAGGGTGACCCGGGCGTGCCTCACGCTCCCATCGACGGGCTCAACGCGGATACTCCGGGGCTTGAGGAAGTCACCCACAGCTTCTGCCATGCCAAAACCCTCTGACGCGCTCCTTACTTCGAGTACAGCTCGACGATCAGCGACTCGTTGATATCGCTTGGCAGATCAGACCGGTCTGGAATGCGCTTGAAAACACCCCGCAATCCCTTGCTATCGACCTCGATCCAATCCGCAAACCCGTATTGCTCGGCCAGGGCGAGGGCGTTCTGTACGCGAACCTGCTTGCGCGCAACCTCTCTGACCTCTACCTGATCTTCCGAGGAGACCTGGTAGGATGGAATGTTCACGACTGCGCCATTCACAGCAATCGCTTTGTGCGCCACCAGCTGCCTCGCCTCGGCCCGCGTGGCCCCGAAGCCCATCCGATACACGACATTATCGAGACGCCGTTCCAACAACTGGAGAAGGATCTCGCCGGTCGCACCTTTGGACTTGGCCGCCCGCTTATAGTAGTTACGGAATTGCCTTTCCATGACTCCGTAGATTCGCCGCACTTTCTGCTTCTCACGGAGCTGCACGCCGTAATCCGACAAGCGGCGGCGCCGATCGCCTGCCTGCCCCGGCATCTTCTCGAGCTTACACTTCGAGTCGAGTGAGCGCGCCCGGCTCTTCAGACTGAGATCTGCGCCCTCTCGCCGTGCCAGCTTGCAGGTCGGACCGATATACCTAGCCATATTGCTTCCTATTGGTCCCCACTACACGCGCCGCTTCTTCGGCGGTTGACAGCCATTGTGCGGGATAGGCGTCACGTCGGTAATACTCGTGATCTTGAAGCCCGCATTATTCAGTGCGCGCACCGCCGATTCTCGCCCCGGCCCGGGACCTTTTACATTCACATCAAGGGCCTTCATGCCGAACTCCTTCACGGCCTGCCCCGCCTTGTCCGCTGCCACCTGCGCCGCAAACGGTGTGCTCTTCCGCGAGCCCCGGAACCCAGAGCCGCCGGAGGTCGCCCACGCCAACGCGTTGCCCTGGCGATCCGTGATCGTAATGATGGTGTTATTGAACGACGCGTGGACATGCGCGATACCTTCCACGACGGTCTTCTTGACTTTTTTCTTCGTGCGAGCGGGCTTTGCCATCGACTCTTTCCGTTAGGTCTCCTGAGCTTAGTGGCCGCGCTATCGCTTGATCGGGCGACGCGGCCCCTTGCGGGTCCGGGCGTTCGTGCGTGTGCGCTGCCCCCGCAAGGGCAAGCCGCGGCGGTGACGAATCCCGCGGTTACAGCCAAGATCCATGAGACGCTTGATGTTCATGGACACCTCGCGTCGCAGATCGCCCTCGACCGCATATTTCGCTACGGCGGCACGAAGCCGCTCCACTTCGTCCTCAGTCAAATTCTGGATGCGGGCATCTGTCGCAACGCCGACCGCCTCGCAGATCTCCGCCGCGCGAGCACGGCCGATCCCATAGATGGCCGTCAGCGCGATGACAGCATGCTTTCGGTCAGGAATATTGACTCCAGCAATACGCGCCATTCGCTTAACGCTCCCAATCCTAATGCCTTACGCGACGAAACTCGCAATTTTGACACAATGCCGAAAAAACATCAATCCCGACTCGCGTCAACCTTGTCGCTGTTTATGCCGCCGATCCTTGCAGATCACGCGCACTGTTCCGTGCCGTCGGACGATTTTGCAATAGCGACATATGGGCTTGATCGAGGCGCGCACTTTCATCTTTCTCTCCAGAATGCTTCACAGGGCTCGCAAACCGCTTAGCGGAGCATGCCTGCGCCAGGGGCCTTCAGGTTGGCCTTCTTCATCAGTCCTTCATACTGGTGAGATACGAGGTGCGCCTGAACCTGGGCCATGAAATCCATGGTCACAACGACCACGATCAGAAGGGAAGTGCCACCGAAATAAAAGGGCACATTCCAGCCAACAATTAGAAACTCCGGCAGCAGACAAACCGCCGTAATGTAGATGGCTCCGGCCGCCGTCAACCGGCTCATCACCGAGTCGATATAACGCGAAGTCTGCTCGCCCGGGCGGATGCCTGGGATGAAGGCCCCCGAACGTTTGAGGTTATCGGCGGTCTCTTTCGGATTAAACACCAAGGCGGTATAGAAGAAGCAGAAGAAGATGATCGCCGACGCATAGAGCAGCACGTATACCGGCTCTCCCGGGGAGAGCTTCGCAGTGAGATCCGCGAGCCAGCGCATGTCTTCCGAGCTGCCGAACCACTGTCCCAGCGTACCCGGGAATAGAATGATGCTCGAAGCGAAGATCGGTGGGATGACGCCGGCCATATTGAGCTTGAGGGGCAAATGTGTACTTTGCGCTGCCATCATCCGCCGACCCTGTTGGCGTCGCGCATAGTTCACAGTGATTCGTCTCTGTCCGCGCTCGATGAAAACCACAAAGGCCGTCACGGCAAGAGCCAACGCGAAGATCGCCAATACAGCAAGCGTGTTCATCTCACCGGTGCGCACAAGCTCGAGCGTCCCACCTGCTGCGGCCGGCAGCCCAGCCACAATACCCGCGAAAATAATCAGTGAAATGCCGTTGCCGATGCCGCGCTCGGTGATCTGTTCGCCCAACCACATCAGGAACATCGTCCCCGTCACGAGGGAGACGGTCGCGGTAAACACGAATCCCAAGCCAGTCTGGGTGACGATCGCCGATCCAGCCACAGCCTGACCTTGTAACGCCACTGAGATACCGATCGCTTGGAAGGTGGCCAGCCCGAGGGTGCCGTAGCGCGTGTATTGGGTGATCTTGCGCCGCCCGGATTCGCCTTCTTTTTTCAACTGCTCAAGCTTGGGGATCACCGCCGTCATGAGCTGCATGATGATCGACGCCGAGATATAAGGCATGATCCCAAGAGCGATGACGCTAGCCCGCTCCAACGCCCCACCTGAAAACATGTTGAACATGTCCAGCATCGAGCCCTGGTGTTGGTCGAAGAGAGCCGCCAGGGCCTCAGGGTTGACGCCGGGCACGGGGATAAAGGTCGCGATGCGATAGACCAGAAGGCCGCCGAGCACAAACAGCAGGCGCTGCCTCAGCTCCTTCAGACGCCCCATACCGCCGAGCGTCTCCATCATGGACGAGGTGTTCTTGGCCATGCGAGATTCGGACCCCTATCTAGTCTTCGACGCGGCCACCCACCGCCTCAATCGCTGCCCGCGCACCCTTTGTTATGGGGACGCCTCGCACCGTAATGGCGCGCTTGATCTGCCCCGAGGCAATGATCTTGACCCGCATCGTGCCACGGCGAACAACATCGGCAGCGATTAAGGTCGGGAGATCGATGACGTCGCCAGGCAGAGCGTCGAGCTCGTGCAGCCGCACCTCTTCGCGGCACAACGCCTTACGAGAGCGGAAACCGACCTTGGGCAGGCGCCGCTGAAGCGGCATCTGGCCGCCCTCGAATCCCACTTTGTGGAACCCACCGGCACGGGCCTTTTGTCCCTTGTGCCCGCGCCCACACGTCTTGCCGAGCCCGCTACCAATCCCACGGCCCACGCGCTTTGCGACCGGCCTACTTCCCTTTACAGGACGGATGTTATTCAAGCGCATCTCAAGGTTCCTCGACGATCTTGACCATGTAGCTGACCTTGCTGAGCATGCCACGAGTGCAAGGGGTATCTTCCACCTCAGCCACCTGATGCATGCGCCGCAGCCCTAAGCCGCGCACACAGGCTTTGTGGGAGGCCAAACGGCCATGCAGGCTCCGGACGAGCGTGACCTTCATTATTGCCTTCCCGGTCATAACTCACCCCATAATCTGTTCGATCGTCTTACCGCGCTTGGCCGCGATCGCCTCCGGGTCTTTCATGGCCCGAAGACCCGCGACTGTTGCACGAATGACGTTGATTGGATTATTCGTCCCGAGGCACTTCGCCAGGACGTTTTGCACCCCAAGCACCTCGAATACTGCGCGCATGGCCCCGCCGGCGATGATTCCCGTACCCTCAGACGCCGGCTGCATAAATACCCGAGCCGCACCGTGTCGGCCGTTAAGCGGATACTGGAGGGTTGCGCCGTTGAGCTTCACGTCGACCATATTTTTACGCGCGCTTTCCATGGCCTTCTGAATAGCCACAGGCACTTCGCGCGCCTTGCCGGTGCCGTAGCCAACCCGCCCCTTGCCATCGCCCACGACCGTCAGCGCCGCAAAGCCGAATTGACGGCCGCCTTTCACAACCTTCGCGACACGATTGACCGACACGAGTTTTTCCAGGAGCTCATCGCCTTCCGCTCGCGGATTGAGATTTGTCATACGTGGCCCCTTAGAATTGCAATCCGTTCTCGCGGGCCGCCTCGGCCAGCGCCTTCACCCGACCGTGATAGCGAAACCCCGAGCGATCGAATGCGACCCTATCGATGCCGGCGCTGCGCGCCCGTTCGGCAATCGCCTTGCCGATCACAGCAGCCGCCGAGCGGTTGCCAAGATGACCGGTGATTCCGTCGCGCAGCGCTTTCTCAAGGGTCGAGGCACTCGCGAGCACCCGACCGCCATCGGGGGCGATGACTTGGGCATACATATGTCGAGGCGTGCGATGGACGCAGAGCCGGTAAGCGCCGAGCTCGCGCATCTTCGCCCGCCCCCGCATCGCGCGTCGTAGCCGTGCCTGTTTCTTTTCCATATCGATGCCTTACTTCTTCTTCGCCTCTTTGCGCACGACCTCTTCGTCGGCGTAGCGCACGCCCTTACCCTTGTAGGGCTCCGGGGGCCGGAAGCCACGGATATCGGCCGCGACCTGCCCGACTCGCTGTTTGTCGGCGCCACTGACCAGGATCTCCGTCGGCGAGGGGGTCGTGATCTCGATGCCTTCCGGCACCGCATAGTTCACTGGATGTGAAAAGCCGAGCGCCAAGCTCAATTGTCGCCCTTGTGCCTGGGCGCGGTAGCCAACGCCCACTAGGGTCAGCTTGCGCACAAAGCCAGTTCCGCAGCCAACGACCATGTTGTTCAGTAGGGCACGCGTCGTGCCGGCCAACGCCCAGGCAGACTTCTCGTCCTGGGAGGAAGGCGCCACGTGCAACTTGCCGTCGCTTTGCCTCACAGAGACGTGCCGATGCACGGTCCATTGTAAGCTGCCCTTTGGCCCTTTGACCTTGACGGACTGACCAGCAAGCTCGACAGCCACGTTGCCCGGCACATCGATCGGGGCCTTTGCCACGCGGGACATAGATAGATCTCCTGACGAATCAGGCCACGAAGGCCAAGATCTCACCGCCCTGCCCAGCCTTCCGTGCCGCACGATCCGTCATGAGGCCCTGGGAGGTCGAAACAATGGCAACACCGAGACCACCCCATACCTTTGGTAGGTCGTCCTTGCCGCGGTAGATTCGCAAACCCGGGCGTGACACCCGCTTGATGTGCTCGATGACCGGCTTACCACGAAAATACTTCAACTTGAGCACCAATGTCGCCTTAACGCCTTCCCCCTCGGCAACAGCATCCGCGATGTACCCTTCCTGCTTCAACAATTGGGCAATCGCCATCTTCGATTTCGACAAGGGCATCGCGATGGTGATCTTGCCGCGCGCTTGACCGTTGCGGATGCGCGTGAGCATGTCCGCGATTGGATCCGTTATAGTCATCGATCTACTCCAGGGGTCAGGCCATCACATAGGATGCGATACCCGCGTTGAACGCCAAACGCTGGCTCCAAAATAGGTCGCCGCGGCATACTCTTCGGGCCTTGAGCGCCGGCACACCACCGGGCCCGCCGGATAAGCCGTGCCGCGCTCCGCCCGCTAATGCTCTCGGTCAGAGCCTGGGCCTGCGGCGGCGCCAATGCTACCGGCGCTCGCCTAAAGTGGTATGGGGGTGCGGACGTCAGCCTTACCAGCTGGCCTTGACTACGCCCGGCACATCGCCGCGCATAACAGCCTCGCGCAGCTTATTGCGTCCCAGGCCGAATTTTCTATACACGGCATGGGGTCTACCGCTTATGCGACACCGCCGCTGCTGCCTTGACGGACTGGCATCGCGCGGCAGCTTCTGAAGCTGGATTAGCGCTTCGTCGAGCGTCTCGGCTGAAGCCGAGCGATCAGCGACGATCGCTTTGAGCTCGGCGCGCTGCTTGGCATAGCGAGCGGCTGTTTTGAGCCGCTTCGCATCCCGCGCTATCATGCTCTTCTTCGCCATATCTTCAGTCATGTCCTGAAAGGAAAACGAAACGCCTCTAGAAGGGCGCGACCCTCTTCATCGGTGCGTGCTGTTGTCGTAATGGTGATGTCCAATCCGCGAAGGGCATCGATTTTATCGTAGTCAACCTCCGCGAAGACGATCTGCTCACGGATACCTAGAGAATAATTCCCTTGTCCATCGAACGCCTTCGGATTCAGTCCCCGGAAGTCTCGAATTCTCGGTATGGCGACCGTAATGAGGCGATCGAGAAACTCGTACATCCGCTCGCGGCGCAGCGTCACCTTGCAGCCGACCGGCCATCCCTCGCGTATCTTGAAACCGGCAACCGATTTGCGCGCCTTCGTCACGATCGGCTGCTGGCCAGAGATCGCCCGCAAGTCGCTCACGGCATTGTCCATCACCTTCTTGTCCGCAATCGCCTCGCCAACGCCCATATTCAGGGTGATCTTCTCGACCCGCGGGACCTGCATCACGGCGCTGTAACCGAATCGCTCCTTGAGCTGACCGGCAATCTCGTCGCGAAAAAGAGCTTGTAGTCTCGACATGATGGCTCCACCAGCTAGGCATCAATCACTTCGCCATCGGACTTGAAGACCCGCACCTTGCGACCATCATTCAACAGCCGAAAGCCAACCCGGTCCGCCCCGCCCTTTTGGGGGTTATATAGCCCCACGTTCGATATGTGCACCGGCATGGCCTTGTCGACGATGCCGCCCGCCATCCCTCTCTGCGGGTTGGCCTTTTGGTGCTTCTTGACAATGTTGATATTCTCGACAATGACATGCTCGGCATCGACGACCTTCAGTACCGTGCCACGCTTCCCTCTATCACGGCCGGCCAGCAGCACGACCTCATCTCCCGTTCTAATCTTTCGCATCGCCAAGTGACCTCACAGCACTTCCGGAGCGAGCGAAATGATCTTCATAAAGCGCTCGCTGCGCAGCTCGCGAGTGACCGGCCCGAATATACGCGTTCCGATCGGCTGGAGCTGATTGTTCAAGAGTACCGCCGCGTTGCCATCGAATCGGATCAGGGAGCCATCAGGCCGCCGCACGCCTTTTCGCGTGCGTACCACGACAGCGTTGAAGACGTCCCCCTTCTTGACCTTTCCCCGCGGAATCGCATCTTTCACCGCGACCTTGATGACATCCCCAATCCCCGCGTAGCGGCGATGCGAGCCACCCAACACCTTGATGCACTGCACACGCTTGGCGCCGCTGTTATCGGCAACACCGAGATTGGTCTGCATCTGGATCATTGTTGTATTCCCTCTCTACAGCATCGTCCGGGGATACCGCGACGCAAGCTGGGCTCTTGGCCATCAACGCGCCTTCTCAAGGACATCTAACAGGCGCCAAGATTTAGTCTTGGACAACGGCCTGCACTGCTCGATGCGCACAAGATCTCCCCCGCTGCACCGATTGTCTTCGTCATGCGCGTGAATCTTGGTCGAGCGTTTCATGAACTTCCCGTAAAGGGGATGCTTGACACGTCGTTCGACGAGCACGGTAATCGTCTTTTCCATCGCGTCGCTGATAACCCTTCCCGTTAGCGTCTTGTTCGTTTTCGTGTGCTCGCTCACTGCGCACCGCCCGCCTTCAACTCGCTCATGATGGTCTTGACACGCGCAATCTCGCGTCGCACCTCCTTCACGCGCGACGGACGACTCAGTTGCCCAGTGCCTCGCTGCATGCGAAGGTTGAATTGCTCCCTCAGCAGCCCTTCAAGCTGCTCCTGCAATTCCGGCTCCGTCCGCGCCCGCAGATCGCTGGCCTTCATTACAGCACCGTCCTCGTTGTAAAAGTGGTGGGAACTGGCAACTTCGCCGCCGCAAGTCGGAATGCCTCCCTAGCCATCTCCTCCGAGACCCCTTCAATCTCGTAGAGCATCCGGCCAGGCTGGACCAAGGCCACCCAATACTCGACATTTCCCTTGCCCTTACCCATGCGGACTTCCAACGGCTTCTTCGAAACCGGCTTGTCCGGAAACACTCGTATCCACAGCTTCCCACCACGCCGCACCTTACGGGTGATCGCACGCCGTGCGGCCTCGATTTGGCGGGCCGTCAATCGGCCTCGTCCCAAGGCCTTCAGACCGTAATCACCAAAGCTGACTCGGTTGCCGGTTTGCGCCAGCCCGCGATTCCGACCCTTATGCTGTTTCCGGAACTTTGTGCGCTTCGGTTGTAGCATCGCCTATACCCTCCTTCCGGCTCGCCCTGCCGGCTTCGGCGTCGGCTCTACGGCTCCCTGCTCTCCGAAGACCTCACCCTTGAATATCCACACCTTGATACCGATCACACCATACGTGGTGCGGGCCTCGGCGAACCCGTAGTCCACATCGGCGCGCAGCGTGTGCAGAGGTACCCGCCCTTCGCGACTCCACTCGCTGCGGGCGATCTCGGCCCCGTTCAGGCGTCCCGCGACATTGACTCGAATCCCTTCGGCGCCCAACCGCATGGTGTTCTGAATGGCGCGCTTCATCGCCCGCCGGAACATGATCCGCCGCTCAAGCTGCTGGGCAATCCCCTCCGCCACCAATTGCGCATCGAGCTCCGGCTTGCGGATCTCCTCGATGCTGATATGAACCGGGATACCCATCATCTTGGCGACATCGCCCCGTAAGGCATCGATGTCCTCGCCCTTCTTCCCAATCACAACCCCCGGTCTGGCGGTGTGGATTGTGATATGCGCATTCTTCGCCGGTCGATCGATTTGAATGTGGCTCACCGAGGCCTGGGCCAAGCGTTTCTTTAAATACGCGCGGACGGCCAGGTCTGTATTCAGGAACTCAGCGTAATCCCTAGAATTGGCATACCACTTCGAGCTCCAATCCCGGACGATACCCAAGCGAATGCCGGTA
This sequence comes from uncultured Chromatiaceae bacterium, assembly GCA_964583605.1. GTDB lineage: Bacteria > Pseudomonadota > Gammaproteobacteria > Chromatiales > Chromatiaceae > CAZOWL01. The sequence continues at coordinate 40,758 of CAZOWL010000025.1, forward strand.
GGATGTACTTTCTGACCCATTATGGCCCCTTCAAGATCTTATAGCTCCGCCACAACGAGGCGGATATGACTCGTTCTCTTGCTGATGCGATTGCCGCGCCCCTTCGCCCGCGCGTGCATGCGCTTCATAATAGGCCCTTCGTCTACCTGAATGGCCGCGACCCTAAGCTCATCGATATCCGCTCCCTCGTTGTTCTCGGCATTGGCAATAGCCGATTCGAGAAGCTTTCGGACGATGAACGCGCCCTTCTTGGTACTGAATGCCAGCGTGTTCAGGGCCTCCTCAGCCTTGCGACCGCGGATCAGATCGGCAACCAACCGGGCCTTCTGCGCCGAGATACGCGCATACTTCAAATTGGCTTCGGCTCGCATTGACAGCCCCTCCCTTAGCGCTTCTTCGCCTTCTTGTCGGCGGCGTGGCCGCGAAATGTCCGCGTAAGGGCGAACTCGCCAAGCTTGTGGCCGATCATGTTCTCATTGACCAGGACCGGCACATGCTGCCGGCCATTGTGAACCGCAATGGTCAGCCCAACCATCTCGGGCAATATCATAGAACGCCGGGACCATGTCTTGATCGGTCTTTTAATGTTCTGCGCAACCGCCTCGTCCACCTTCTTCGCGAGATGGTGATCCACAAAAGGTCCCTTCCGAATCGATCGTGGCACTTTTCGAACCTCGTGTTGCTCACTTGCGACCGCGGCGGCGCAGGATCATGCCGTCGGTGCGTTTGCTCTTGCGCGTCTTATATCCCTTGGTCGGCACGCCCCACGGCGTCACAGGATGCCGACCGCCTGAAGTGCGGCCCTCGCCGCCGCCGTGCGGATGATCGACCGGATTCATGACGACCCCGCGCACTGTCGGTCGGACACCCCGCCAACGTGCTGCCCCTGCCTTGCCGAGCTTGCGCAAGCTGCTCTCGGAATTGCCGACCTCGCCGATGACAGCGCGGCAGTCGATGTGCACCCGCCGCATCTCGCCTGAGCGCAACCGCAAGGTGGCATAGCCCCCCTCCCGGGCGATGAACTGTGCCGAGCTACCCGCTGCCCGTGCGAGCTGCGCGCCCTTTCCCGGACGCAGTTCGATGCAATGCAGCTGCGTGCCGACCGGTATGTTGCGCAGCGGCAGACAATTCCCCGGGGCGATCGGCGCGTCCTCTCCTGCCCGCACGGTATCGCCTTTCGTGAGCCCTTTAGGGGCGATGATGTATGCGCGCTCTCCGTCCGCGTACAACAGCAGCGCAAGATGCGCGGTGCGATTCGGATCGTACTCGATACGCTCAACCCTAGCCGGGACACCTACCTTATTGCGCTTGAAATCGACCACGCGATAACGCCGTTTGTGGCCGCCGCCCTGGTGACGAACAGTGATACGGCCCGATGAGTTCCGACCACCGTGTTTCGACTTCTTTTCCACCAGCGGCGCGTACGGAGCACCCTTGTGCAAACCCGGCGTTCGCACCCTGACGACAAAGCGCCGGCCAGCGGAGGTTGGGTTGGTCTTTATAATTGGCATCTCAAGTCATCCTGCCGCGCGAGGGGTCAAACGCCGCCGCCGAAATCGATATCCTGCCCTGCCTTCAGGCGCACATAGGCCTTGCGCCAATCCTTCCGCTGGCCAAAGCGGCGACCGAAACGCTTGACCTTTCCCTTGACGTTCAACACCTGGACGCGCTCGACCGAGACGTCGAACATCTTCTCCACCGCGCTGGCAATCTCGGCCTTGGTCGCATCGGGTATGACCCGGAACACGTACTGCCCACCGATCTCGGCGCCACGGACGGCCTTTTCAGACATCACGGGACTCAAAAGAACCTTGAACAAGCGCTCCTGATTCATGTCAGCCGCTCCTCCAGCTTACGCACCGCGCCCTGGGTGGCAACGACACACTCGAACGCCATCAGGCTCACCGGATCGACTTCATGTGCCGACATCACGTCGACTCGGGGAAGATTACGCGCCGCCAACATCAATGTATCGTCGAGGTTCTCGGTGACGATCAGCGCATCCGTCAGAGCCATCTCACGCAACCGAGCGGCAAGCTCCTTGGTTTTGGGCGCCTCGAGGACGAGGCTGCCAATGACGTGCAAGCGCCCGAGGCGAACGAGCTCGGATAGGATCGAGCACACCGCCCCACGGTACATCTTCCTGTTGACCTTTTGCGCATAGCTCTGCGGCCGCGCCGCAAAGGTCACCCCGCCACCACGCCACAGGGGACTTCGGCTGGTGCCGGCCCGCGCGCGTCCGGTACCCTTCTGCCGCCACGGCTTGGAGCCGCCGCCACGCACTGCCGACCGATTCTTCTGAGCGCGCGTGCCGGCCCGTCCCGCGGCCATGTAGGCCGTCACGACTTGATGGACGAGGCCCGGTTTATACTGGGCCCCGAAAATCTCGTCCGAAACGGACAAGGCCCAGGCCGTATCGCCTGCGTTACGAATCGCGAGATCCATCACTATCCGCCGTTGCTCTTCTGTTTGACCGAAGGCGTTACGATCAGCCGCCCTCCCGCGGGTCCCGGCACGCCGCCGCGCACCAATAGGAGATTGCGCGCTTGATCGACCCGTACGACCTCGAGATTCTGCTGGCACCGCTGGACGCTACCGAGATGGCCAGCCATCTTCTTACCCTTCCAGACGCGACCTGGAGTCTGATTCTGCCCGATCGAGCCCGGCGCACGATGGGAGAGCGAATTGCCGTGCGTGGTATCCTGCGTGCTGAAATGATGACGGCGCACGACGCCGGCGAAGCCCCGCCCCTTCGTCACACCTCGGACATCGACATTTTGTCCGGCCTCGAACACGGCCACGCCGATCTCGCCGCCAACCACCAACTCGCCCCCCTGCCCATCGTTAAGACGGAATTCCCGCACATGGCTGCCGGCCTCGACACCCGCTTTGGCGAAATGCCCTGCCATCGGCTTCGTCACACGCGAGGCTCTACGGGCTCCAGAGGTGACTTGAACAGCGCGGTAGCCATCTTGCTCCGCGGTCCTGAGCTGGGAGATGCGGTTCGGCAGCACCTCGATGACGGTGACCGGAATCGTCGTCCCGTCCTCGGCGAATACGCGGGTCATGCCGGCCTTGCGCCCGATTACACCGATCGTCATGGCTCTGTCCTCAGCTCAGCTTGATCTGCACATCGACGCCGGCGGCCAAATCGAGCTTCATCAAGGCATCGACTGTCTTGTCCGTTGGATCGACTATGTCCATCAGGCGCTTGTGCGTTCGCAGCTCGTACTGATCGCGCGCGTCCTTGTTGACGTGCGGGGAAACAAGCACGGTGAAGCGCTCATGCTTCGAGGGCAGCGGCACAGGACCCCGAACCTGGGCCCCGGTGCGTTTCGCCGTATCGACGATCTCGCGTGCGGACTGATCGATCAGCCGGTGGTCGAACGCCTTGAGCCGGATACGAATTCTCTGGTTCGCCATGCCGCTACTCAATGATCTTGGAGACGACGCCGGCGCCGACAGTGCGTCCACCCTCGCGCACCGCAAAAC
>CAZOWL010000026.1:0-44071 GCA_964583605.1 uncultured Chromatiaceae bacterium
ACCTTTACATCTTATTTTCGGTGAGGAGCTGTCTTGACAGGGGGTACCACCTCCCACGGAAGCAGCTCAGTCGGCTGTTGGCCGAAGGGCTGGTCTGCCAGCGCCACAATCCGTTCCACAAGCGCTTGCCGCTCTACGAGCAGACCGACGCGGACCGGCGCACCTATGAGGCGGTCCAGGCCGCTTGGAATGAGCATACCAGGTCGATCTCAGGGAACCTCTCCCAGGGCGAGCTGGAGACGACCCTCCGAACCCTTGCGACGCTTAGCGACCTCCACACCCAACCTGACGAGGTAGAAGACGATTAAGGATAGCCTGCAGCTTACCATTGCCGTGCCGGACTCGCTGCCGCGGAGCACGCGGACAGCGAGGCGCAAGGCCCTTCTCTGCGAAGGGCAAGAGTCACGAAGGGCAAGAGTCAGGTTTTGCCTTTTGCCTCTCTTGCCCGAAGCACGATACGGCTGACGCGCGAGTAGTGGAGGCAGAAATACTCACCGATCTGCTTCAACGTGTAGCCGCCGCTGGCATAGGCGACCGCGATTGCCTCATCGCGGTCCGGGTACAGGGTGGCATATTCGGCCAGCGCCTTGGCGGGCGGACGGCGCTGCGCGCGGGGAACCTCCGAGAGATCCCGGTCGTTCGGCAGCTGGCGCCGAAGGTTGTCGACGAATGCCTCGGAGCCGAGAAAGACCTGGTGCTTGAGCTGCTCCCAGGGCCCGGGCTGGCCGATGCCTTCGGCGACGAAGCGCCGATACCTCGCGACGGCAGTCTGCTCCGTGGCGCCGAAGGCCGACAACAACCAATCCCGGCGCAGCCAATCCGAACAGGCCGCCTCGCCCGTCGTCGCGCGGTAGCTGCTCCATGGCCAATCCTGGGGTCGGTCGAGCATCCGTGCCCGCACCGGATTCAAGACGATGTAACGGGCCAACTCCCTCAGGTACGTTTCTCTCTGGACGATGATCGCCTTGTACCGCCCTTGAAAGACGTGTCCGCAGCGTCCGTGTGCATCGTTGAAGCGCCGCGTGTAGACGCCGTTCAGTTGCCGCATGCCCTTGGACAGGTTTCCATCTGGCGTCTCGATCAGCAGGTGATAGTGGTTCGACATCAAACAGTAGGCGTGTCCCCACCAGTTGTAGCGCTCACAGACCTCGGCAAGCAGGGCAAGGAACATCCGGCGGTCGCCGTCACCGCGATAGATAGCCTCACGCGCGTCACCGCGCGAGGTGATGTGGTAGAGAAGCGCCGGGAAACTCGACTCTCAGGGGACGGGCCATGCCCGAAGCTTAGCTCGCCGTGGGCAAAAGACAAGACCTGACTCCGTCCCCGTCCCCGCCTGCCCCTGACTCCGTCCCCGGGGCGTGACTCCGCCCCCGGGCGGTGCTGCATACGCAAACTCGTAACATTCGTGTTCTAAGCTGTACGCCGCATCACACTGTCAATAGAGAGGACCGTCATGGCCGCTACACGTCTCTGCGCGAATGTCACGCGCGTCTCCCTCGTTGGAGCCCTCGTTGGCTCGGCGCTTGTCGCCGGGGTCGGCGCCGCCGATGCTGCCACGTCACCGGTGACGAGCGCCAACGACAGCGGCCCCGGCTCCTTCCGGTCGGCCGTTGAAGCGGCCAACGCCGATCCCTCGATCGACAAGATCGACTTCGCGCCCGGTCTCGTCGTAGGGCTTGAGACAGAGGTGGTCTACACCGGTGATCAGGAGCTGAAGATCAACGGCAATGGCTCGACCGTGTCCGGTGCGAGCGGCGACGCCGCCGCCAACACGACTTGGGATGGCGGACTGTTTGTATCGGCGTCGGCCGCCGATCTCGAGCTCGTCAACATCTCATTCGTGGACAGCTTCAACAACGGCGTGGCGGTGTTCCTGCCGGCGAGCGCGATCGGGGAGACGATGGAGCTGAAGCTCCGCAATGTGCAGGTCTCCGGTGCACAGTTCCACGGTGTGCTTATCGATGGCCAGTCCTCCTCGGGCTACAACACCGATGACGTCATCCATCCCAACTGTGTTGATCCGCATCCGGTCGACTCGGGGCTCACGATCGTAGTAGACATCGCGAATACGACCGTCGTCGACAGCGGCGTCCTTGCGCCGACCTTTGACACGAGCATCGCCACCGGCTGTCCGCAGGACTTCGACGGCGTGCGCGTCGATCAGGGCGGGGCCGGCGACATCCTGGCCGACGTGAGGAACGCCCACTTCGACAACAACCTGGCCGACGGCATGGAGCTGGACGAGGCCGGCGACGGCAGCGTCTACGCCGACGTGAGGAACGCGACCTTCGAGGGCAACGGCGAGACCGTACCACCGAGCGACCGTCCCGACCTCGTCGACCTTGATGACGGCTTCGACATCGACGAGGCCGACGACGGCGGCATCGTGACCCGGCTCAGGAATACCTCGCTGAGCGGGAATTTCGACGAGGGACTTGACCTCGACGAGGCCGGCGAGGGCGACGTCGATGTCGAGGTCACGAGCTCGGTCGCCGATGGCAACCTGGACGAAGGCCTGAAGGCCGACGAGGAAGGCGGCGGTGACCTCCTGGTCGAGATCAGGAATACGAGCTCATCGTACAGCCAGGCCGACGACGGCGTGAGCTTCGGCGAGACCGGTGACGGCGACCTCGAGGCCGACATCAAGAACAGCAACTTCGACGGCAACGACGGCGATGGCCTGGACATCGGCCAGGACGACGCCGGCATGCTCGACGTCGAGGTCAAGAATTCGACCGCTACCGACAACGGCGGACGCGGCATCGATGCCGAGCAGGCGGGCGGTGACGCCGGTAGCGTGCTTGAGGTGAAGAACGGCAACCTGAGCGGTAACGACGACGGCGCGATCCGTATTCGCGGCGATATCGGCGCAAAACTTCAGAACGTCATCGAGTGATTCACGGCTGCGGTGGGGTACGGGACGCATGGCGACCGCGCACCCTACCCACAACTGGCTCAACCAACGCCTTCCGCCTGTCGGCGGCCGATCAGACCCGAGGGGCCAAGACCTCTCCCAACCTGAGGATCGATCCACATGCGGTTCAGAACGAGCAACGCGCTCACAGCCATCGCCACCGCCGTCACCTTGGCGCTTGGCGCCCAGACGGCGTCGGCGGCAACGGGCGACCCGGTGCTGATCAACGAGGTGTTAGCGAGCCACACTGGAACAGATGACACCGAGTACGTCGAGCTGTTCGGCCTCCCGGGCACGACCCTGGAGGGCCTGAGCCTGATCGTTGTCGAGGGCGATTCATCCGGCGCGGGGACGATCGACCGGCGCCTGGACTTCGAGGCGTCGGATATCCTCGGAAGCAACGGCTTCTACCTGATCGGGAATCCCGTCGGCCTGGCGGCAAACTACGGGGTTGTGCCGAACATCGAGGTGGAAGACAACTATCTGGAGAACAGCAGCCTCACTGTGGCGCTCGTGGAGACCGCGAGCATTAGCGGCGACTCGGTCAGCGGCGACGAGGTGGTCCTGGACGCGGTGGGAATCGACGATGGAGGCAACGGCGATATGTTTTTCTTCGCCGCGCCGGTGATCGGACCGGATGGCGACTTCTTTCCTGCAGGCGTGCGACGGGCAGTCGACGGGGTCGACACCGATGCCGCGTCTGACTGGTTGATCAGCGACTTTAATCTGGGCGCTGACAATACCCCGACGGGCGGCGACACCTCCCCAACCCCGCCGCCGATCGCGGCGACGATCATGGAGATCCAAGGGGCCGGACACCTGTCCCCGCTCGAAGGCAAGAACGTGCTGACCACTGGCATCGTGACCGCGGTGGACTCCAACGGGTTCTATATCCAGGACCCCGACGGCGACGGCAACGACGCCACCGCGGATGGACTGTTCGTCTTCACAGGTGCGGCGCCCGCGACGCAATCGGGAGATCTCGTCGAGGTGACTGGGCCGGTGACTGAGTACATCCCCGGCGGCGCTTCCACCGGCAACCTATCGACCACCGAGATCGACGCGGCCGAGCTCACGGTGTTGTCCGTGGGCAATAGGCTGCCGGAGCCGGTGCGGATCGGGGGGCCGCTCGGCCGGAAGCCCCCGACCGCAAACATCGACGACGATGCGTTCGCAAGTTTCGACCCGGACAGCGACGGCCTCGACTTCTACGAGTCGCTGGAAGGCATGCGCGTCGAGATTGTGCAGCCGGTGAGCGTGTCCGGACGCAATCGCTTCGGCGAGATCTACACGCTGGCCGGGGGCGGCTGGATTCCATTCGCCACCGGACGCAGCCTGCGCGGGACGATCAACATCGGCCCCGACGACTTCAATCCCGAACGGGTCCAGATCCAGCTTGATAGCGGCATCTTGCCCGGCTTCGACCTTGTCGTCGACACCGGTGTGCGCCTCACCGACGTCACCGGGGTCGTCGGCTACAGCTTCGGCAATTTCGAGGTCTACCCCACGGAGCCATTCTCTGAGCTTTTCGCGCGTACCCCACGTCCGGAAACCTCACGCCTGAGCCCGACCCGTCACCAGCTGACCGTGGCCAGCTACAACGTCTTGAACCTGGATCCGAAGATCGAGGAGGGGCAAAGCAGCAGCAACACCGACGATGACGTCGGTAACGGCCGCTTCGCCGCAATTGCCGGGCAGATCGTCGATAACCTCCGCGCGCCGGACATCGTGGCGCTCCAGGAGGTGCAAGACAATAACGGGGCCGAGCCCGGCACGGTTGCCGCCGACGAAACCCTTCAGCTTTTGGTCGACGAGATCGCTAACCAGAGCGGCATTCGATACGAGTACATCGACAACCCCTTCATCGGCGACAACACCAGCGGCGGCCAGCCAAATGGCAACATCCGGGTCGCCTTCCTGTATAACCCGGAGCGCGTCCATCTGGTAGCTGGCACCGTCGCGACCATCGGTGACCCCGAGGATCAGCAGATCAACCCGGACAATCCGTTCTACGACGCGCGCTTGCCGCTGATCGCGACCTTTGAGCTCAACGGCCAGACCATCACGGTGGTGAACAACCACTTCTCGTCCAAGAGCGGCAGCAAGCCACTGTTCGGTATGGCGCAGCCAGCCGACCAGCGCCAGGAAGACCCAGCCGTAAACGGTAGTCTCGATGAACGCCGGGCACAGGCCGATGCCGTGCTGGCCCATGTCGACGGGATTCTCGGGAACGACCCTGACGCCAAGGTGATCGTATTGGGCGATTTCAACGAGTTCGAGTTCGTCTCGCCGCTGAAGACGCTGGAGCAGAGCCTGGTCAACCTCACCAACAGGCTGTTGCCAAACGAGCGCTACAGCTATATCTTCGACGGGAACTCGCAATCGCTCGATCACATCCTGGTGACGCCGAACCTATCCCGTTGGGCGCAGTTCGATGTCGTGCACGTCAACGCCGAGTACGCTGAGACGCCGCAACGGGCGAGTGATCACGACCCCCTGCTCGTGCGCCTGCCTCTGTTCCGGGGGCGGTAGGCGCGCCATCACGCCTGCGGCGTCCTCGCGGCGGCGAGCCTAAGGAGCGGAGTCGCTATATCGACTCTGCTCCGGAATACGGGCTTGGCGTTGCGACCCCCGACCGACCACGGAAGCGCCCAGTCGGGCCAGCTGACTGGCGCTTCAAGGACTGTTCGCACGCAACTGCTGGTCATCCTAGTGTCGTCGGCACGTAACACTAAATTAATCCAGTCTCTCTAAACTCTAGGCTCTCTAACCCGACCTCAGGACTCATCTGCATGAGAACGACCAAGCTGCTTGCCGTCCTTGGCGCGGCGACCCTAATGCTCGCCATCGGATTACAGGCGCCGCCAACGCAGGCCCTGGGCTACGACGAGGACGACCGGTTCGACTTCGTTGGGAAGCTCGACCAGCTTCGTGAGCGACTGACCTGCCTGCGCAACACCCGCAACAAGTTGCAGGTGCTGCACAGCTCGGACAACGAATCCTCGTTCCAGGATCCGAACTCCCTTGAGGAGAAGATCCTCGGCTTCTCGACTGTGGTCGAGGGCCTGCGCGAGGTTGCCCGCCGCGACTGCATCCCGTCGCTGCACGTCACTGCCGGCGACCACACGATCCCCGGCCCCTTCTATCAGGCCGCGGCCGAGGTCGACTTCCTGGACGCACCTGGCCTCGGCGACATCAAGATGTACAACGCGATGGGCCTTGCGGCGAACGGTATCGGCAACCACGAGTTTGACGGCGGCATTAACGAGTTTGCCACGATGCTCGCAATGGCCGACTACCCGTTCCTGGCGGTGAACCTCGACTTCAGCAATGTCGCGCTGGAGCCAGGCACGCCCAAGATCCGCATCGGACGTGATGCCGGCCCCTGCTTCCTCAGCCGCGGCAAGGTGGCGAAGAGCTGCTGGACCCTCGTCGGTGGGGAGCGGGTGGGTCTGATCGGCCGCGCACCCGGTGACTTCTTCAACGTCATCGAAGACCCGCTCAACACCCTCGGCGGCCTCGATTTCGTCGGTGGGCGCGACCCGGAGACCAACCTTGCCTTCGAGGACCCGGTCGACCAGATCAATGAGCAGGTCAGGCTGCTCGAGCGGCGCGGCGTCAAGCGGATCATCCTGCTGAATCATGCGCAGGACTTCGACACCGACGAGGCGTCGTTTGGGAAGCTGCGCGGCGTCGACATCATCGTCGAGGCCGGTGCGACCGGCTTCCAGTCCAAGGCCGAGGCCGATGGGCCGTTCAACTTCCTGCGTCCCGAGGACGAGCAGGATCGCGGCACCGTGGAATATCCGCTCGTGCTTCAGAACGACGATGGTGAAACCGTTCTGACGATCAACAGCGACCAGCAGTATCGCTATGTCGGCAATCTGATCGTCGAGCTCGATCGCGATGGCCGGATCGTCGGTATCGACGATCGCAGCGGACCGGTTGCCACGACGCCGGAGGCGGTCGAGCTCCTCGAGACAGAGCTCGGCATGGACCTCGAGCCGGCCGATGATGTCGCCACCGTCTTTGCGGCCCTGCAAGGCACGCCGTCGATCGTCGATGCCTTCGCCGTGGTCGGCGAGACAGAGAATCCGCTCAATGGTCTGCGCGCCGACGTGCGCACGCGCGAGACGAACCTCGGACGCCTGGCGGCCGACTCTACGCTTTGGTACGCGGATAAGATCCTCCCTAACACGGTGGACATCGCGCTAAAGAACGGCGGTGGCATCCGCGACAGTATCACGGGTCCGTCGATCATCCGCCTGACCATACAGGCGGCTCTGGCCTTCGACAATCGGCTGGCTGTGGTCGAGCTCACCGGCGAGCAGTTGATCGCGACGATGGAGAACGCGGTGAGTCGGGTCCCGGCGGCTGACGGGCGTTTCCCGCAGGTTGCGGGGATGTTCCTCGAGTACGACGCCAGCCAGCCGGGTGAGCAGGGTCAGGCGAGCCTGACGACGCCGTCGCGGGTCAAGACGTTGATCATCACCCGAAGCGACGGCGCGACCGATACCCTGATCGAGGACTTCACGGCCCAGGGCGACCTCAGTCGCACCTTCGTGATGGCGACCAACAGCTTCCTCAGGACGGGCGGCGACGGCTATGCTGGGATCGCCGCGGCAACGCCGCTCCTCGACGAGACCGCGATCGGCGAGCAGCAGATCCTTGAGGAGTATATCCAGGATGTATTGGGCGGCGTCGTCGATCTTCCTGACCCTCCCGCCAATCCACGCGTCGTGCGCCTGCCGTAAGGCCGCGACTCATCGTTGATTCTGCCGCGAGACCCCGCCGCGCCCTGCTCGGCGGGGTCTTTCTCCGGGCCATGCATCTGTCTCCTCAATGACCCCTTCGGCCCGTGATCGCGACCAGAGGCAAGGCCCTGGGAGGAAAGCAGGCGCTGCTACCGCCATTCATACTCTTCGTGTCGAAGCCGGCGCATGGACCACCAGAGCTCGGTGGCCGTGTAGGGCCACATGCTGTAGATCTTGCCGCCGCTGTGTCTGTACCAGCTGTTGCAGTCTGCTGTCCAAACGGTCGACTGCATTGCCCCTTGGAGCTTGGCGGTGAATTGCGAGGCGGCCTCCAGTTTGGGGGCGATCCATGTCGCCCCTTGCTCGCCCATTGCCCGGATCACCTTGGTAATGTAATTCGCCTGTTGCTCGGCGATGAAGAGCATCGAGTGGTGGCCCAGGCCGCTCGCTGGGCCGAGCATGAAGAAATAGTTTGGGAAGTTCGGGGTCATGACGCTGCGCAGCGTCTCGCTGCCATTCTTGGCCCATTGCTCGCTCAGGCTCACGCCGCGGTCCCCGCGGATGTCGATCGACAACGCGAGGGCATGGAATCCGGTCGCCAGAATGATCAGGTCGACGTCGATGCGACCCCCGTCGGCGAGGATCGGCCCTTCCTCGTCGATCCGCGCGATGGCCTCTGTCTCGAGCCGAACATTGTCGCGTAGCAGGGCTGGGTAGTAGCGGTTGTGGAACAGGAGCCGCTTGCATCCTGCCGGATAGCTAGGGGTCAGTCTCGCTTGGAGCTGCGGGTCTGTGATGATCCGCTCGAGGTGACGTCTGGCGTTGCGCTCGACGCGGCGGTTCGTGCGCGTGCCCCGGCGGGTCATGAAGAAGCGCGCCTCGAGCAGCAGGAAGTAGATCCAGCGCTGGAGCCGGGCCAGCCCCGGCACGGAACTGAGCAGGCGACGGGCCCGCGGTCCATAGTGTACGTCGGGACGGGGCACGATCCAGTTCGGCGTGCGTTGCAGTATCGTCAGGTGACGGACCTGCGGGGCGATCTCTGGGACGATCTGCACGGCGCTGGCGGCGGTGCCGATGATCGCGACGCGCCTGTCGCGGAGGTCGAGATCGTTCGGCCATCGTGCGGTGTGCACGACCGGCCCCTGGAAGGCCTCGAGGCCCTCGATGTCCGGGATGTTGATCTGGTGAAGGGGGCCGAGGGCATTGACGAGCACGTCGGCCTCGATCGCCTTGCCATCGACGAGCTGGACCCGCCAGGCCCCATTCTCGAAGCTCGCCGAGGCGACCTCGGAGCGGAGCTCGACACGCCGCGCCAGACCCGTGCTGCGCGCCACCTCCTCGATATAGGCACGGATCTCGGGTGCAGGGGCGTGGGAATGGGACCAATTCGGGTTCAGCGCAAACGAGAAGGAATACATCGGCGCCGGCACATCGCAGGCGCATCCCGGATAGGTGTTCTCACGCCAGTAGCCACCAACGCGATCGGCCTTCTCGTAGAGGGTGAAGTTGTGAAGCCCGGCGCGAGTGAGATAGTGGCCCATGGCGAGCCCAGAGACGCCAGCACCGAGGACGGCGATCCGCGGCCAAGGGCCGCGCCCGCTCGTGTCAGTCATCGCGTGCACACCGACCGCGACCGCCCTAAGCGGCTGAGCGGGTATCGGTTCGGCGAAGTGTTGCCTGGGCTGCGGCCTTCGCGGCGGCCTTCGCGACTGCCTCCTGGCCTCCACGCGTGGTCTGGTAGAGACGCAGCGAGGCGTAGTCGGCCGCATCCACCGGAGCGATCGCCTCGTCACGGTAGGCGAGCCGGTTCGGGTCGTTGGCGATACGCTCGTTGATGTCGCGCAGACGGTGCACGACGCGGCGGAAGGTCAGTATGTCGCGGATCTCGCGATAGACGTAGCGCGGATAGAAGATCAGCGGACTCTCACGCGGCAGGCCGGGACGTCGTTGCGTGCGGGCCGGGAGCCGTAGCAGGCCGCCTTCGACGGGATGGATACCAAGGTTGACCGGAAAGTGGTGGTACCAGCCGACATACATCCGCGTCTTCTGGATGTCGCCGCTCAACGCATGGGCGCGCTTCAGGATCGTGGTCATGTGATCCCACGAGTAGTAGCTGCGCCACATATTCAGATAGGCGGCATCCCAATCCTCATCGGACATGGTGCCGTGGCGGAAGACGCGGTAATTGGTGTTGTAGCGATTGAGATCCGGGTCCAACCATTCGCCGGCCTTGTACAAGCGGGCATGGTCGGCTGAGCCGGGCAGTGGGGTCAGCTGGGTGAAGTAGATGTGGTCGACCGGCAGCTCACGCTTGATGATCTCCACATCGCGGCCCAGCGACTCCCTGGTGTCGAATGGGAAGCCGACGATGTAGCCGGCCGAGATGGCCACCGGGTATTTCTTCCACGCGAGCAGCATCTCGCGGTAATCGGTGATGCGGTTCTGTGCCTTGCCGGCCGCCTTAAGGTTGTCCGGGTTGACGTTCTCGATGCCGACGAAGACGATCTTGGTGCCGGCCTCGACGGCCTTTGGGATGAAGTTCGGCACCTTGTGGCTCAGGGTGTCGACCTGGATCGAGAGTTCGAGCCGAATGCCCATCTCGCGCTGCACCGTGATCAGGTGATCGAGGAGCTCGGGCCAGTTCTTGTTGCGGGCCAGGTTGTCGTCGGTGACGAAGAACTGGCGGATGCCCTGGGCATCATTCTCGCGGATAATCTTCTCGAGGTCCTCCTTGGTCCGGAACCGGCTCTTGCGGCCGTGGACATTGATGATCGTGCAGAACGAGCACTGGTAGGGGCAGCCGCGGCCTATGTCGAAGCTCGAGATCCAGCCGATGGTGCGGCGCACGTCCTCTTCGGCGAGGATCGGGATCGGCGCACCGGCGATTTGCGGCTGTTTGTGGAGATAGTTGTACGTGGGCTTGAGGCGCCCACCATAGGCGTCGATGAGGACCTCATCGAGGCGTCCCTCCTCGGCCTCGCCAAGGAAAAAGCCAATGCCCCGGTCGATGGCGGCCCGCATGTCGGGCGTCGGCTCGCCGAGGGTCGAGACGATCCCCGAGACGTGAAAGCCGCCGATGCACACCGGCAGGCCCGCGTCGACGAACGGCTGCGCCAGGTCGAGCGAGCGTGGGAATTGATTGGACTGCACGCCCACCATCGCGATCAGGCCCTTGCCGCCGTCGCGCCGGACCATGCGGATCAGCTTGCTGGCGCGGATGATGTGGTTGGTCTCGTCGATCGCCGTCAGGCGGATGTCGACATCCGGTCCCAACACGTGCCGATCCCGGCAATCGCGCCCGAGCCCATTGAGTGTTGCCAATGAGTTCGCCGGCATGCAGGAGCGCCACCACTGCAGCGGATAGCCCTCCTCGTCGTAGCGGGCGGGCACGATCATGATCAGGTGGAAGATCTCGCGCCCGGGTTGTCTTGCTCTCTTTCGTAACATGATCGGACCTAGACGGGCTCAGGTTCGAAACGCGAGCCGATTCTGGCCAGGATGGCCAATAATCGGCATCCAATTGCAATGAATTGCGCGAAGCACCTTTGCTCCCTCGCCCTCTGGGAGAGGGTTGGGGTGAGGGAACGATCAGGGGCGAGGCGACCTTTCATCATCTGGGGTGGCTCGCCGCGCCCCATGATCGTTAGGCAATCCGTCGCCGCGGTGCGACGGCCTTCTTCGCCGCGGCCTTGGCGACCGCGTCCTGTCCGCCGCGCGTCTCTCGAAAGAGCGCCAGATCGGCGAAGTCCTGCTCGCTCGGCGGGGTGATCGCCTCGTCGCGATAGTCGAAACGGCCTGGGTCACGCTCGATCCGGCGATCGATCCGGCGCATCCGCCGCACGATCAGCCAGAAGGTCAGCATGACGCGGATCTCGCGGAACAGGTATTTCGGATAGAAGACCAGCGGGTGCTCGCGCGGTCGTGTCGGACGTCGGTCGCGCCGCGAGCGCAGCTGCACGAGCCCCCCCTCGAGCGGATGTAGGCCCAGATTGATCGGGAAGTGGTGATACCAGCCGAGATAGTTGCGGGTCTTGCGGATGTCGCCGCGCAGGGCGTGGGCGCGCTTCAGCATCCGGGTCATGTGGTCCCA
Source organism: uncultured Chromatiaceae bacterium (assembly GCA_964583605.1). Classification (GTDB taxonomy): domain Bacteria; phylum Pseudomonadota; class Gammaproteobacteria; order Chromatiales; family Chromatiaceae; genus CAZOWL01. Next base: position 11,759 of record CAZOWL010000026.1, read on the forward strand.
GGAATAGTAGCGACGCCACATCTCGCGATAGGACTGGTCCCAATCCTGATCCGTCATCCGTGGGTGGTGGATGACGCGGAAGTTGGTGTTGTAGCGGGTGAGATCGGGGTCCATCCACTCGCCGGACTGATAGATCCGCGCGTGGTCGGCGGAGCCGGGCAGGGGGGTCAGCATCGTGAAGAAGATGTGGTCGATCGCGAGCTCGCGCTTGATGATCTCGACATCCCGCATCAGCGACTCCTTCGTGTCGAAGGGCAGGCCGACGATGTAGCCGGCACAGATGGTGACCGGGTATTTCTTCCAGGCGAGCAGCATCTCGCGGTAGTCGGTGATGCGGTTCTGCGCCTTGCCGGTGGTGGCCAGGTTGTCCGGATTGATGTTCTCGAGGCCAATGAAGACGGTATTGACGCCGGCCGCGGCGGCCTTGGGTATGAAGCCCGGGATCTGGTGGCAGCGGGTGTCGACCTGGACCGAGAGCTCGAGCTTGATGCCGCGCTCCTCGCGCAGCCGGATCAGGGTATCGAACAGCTCCGGCCAGTTCTGGTTGCGGGCCAGGTTGTCGTCGGTGACGAAGAACTGGCGGATCCCTTGGGCGTCGTTCTCGAGGACGATCCGCTCGAGGTCCTGCGCGGTGCGGAAGCGGCTCTTGCGGCCGTGCACATTGATGATGGTGCAGAAGGAGCACTTGTAGGGGCAGCCGCGGCCGACGTCGAAGCTCGAGATCCAGCCCATCGTGCGCTTGATGTCGGTGTCGTCGAGGATCGGGATCGGCGCCCCGGCGATGTTCGGGAGCTGGCCCAGATAGTGATAGATCGGCTTCAGGCGGCCAGCGTAGGCGTCTTTCAGGACCTCGTCGAGCCGGCCCTCCTCGGCCTCGCCTAGGAATAGGCTGATACCCTGGTCCATGGCCGCCTGGATCTCAGGCGTGACCTCCGGCAGCATCGCGAAGCAGCCGGAGACGTGAAAGCCGCCGAGACACACCGGCAGGCCCGCCTTGAGGAAGGGTTGGGCCAGGTCGACTGCGCGCGGAAACTGGTTCGATTGGACGCCGACGAGACCGATCAGCGCCTTGCCGCCATCGCGCCGCACCATCTTGATGATCTGCTGCGCGCGGATGATGCGATTGGCCTCGTCGATTGCTGTCAGCCGGATCTCCACATCGGGCCCAAGGATATGGCGCTCCTGACAATCCCGGCCCAGGCCGTTGAGCGCCGCCAGCGAGTTCGACGGCAGCACGGAGCGCCACCACACCAACGGATAGCCGTCTTCGTCGTACTTGGTCGGTGTGATCAGGACGAGGTGGAAGGTCTCGCGATAAGGACGTCCTTCAGGCGCGGGGGGCATGACAAGGGCAAGATCTCTAAGCCGATGACGGCAGGGCGGATGCGATCGCGGGTGCGCCGAAGGGTACACCCCCGCCAATTGCCGCCGCAACCGAGGTCTCGTCGGGGGTTGATCCGGCGCAGCTGCGGGGGGCTCTGTCGGGCTCGGGGTCGGAATGCTCGGAGCACAAATGCATCGGCAGTCACGCTGGCGACCGCTTTGTGGACGCGGGTGCGATTCTTGGCTGCTGCGTTTCGCTCTCAGCCCTGGGCGATCCGGTGTTGTGGGGTTCGAGGTCGCGACCGATAGCGGCTGGCTGGGGCGCAGCCGGCGCGGCGGCGGCCGAGCTGGGGCTCGGCGTTGCTGCGGCCGAGCTGGGGCTCGGCGCTCCCAGGGCCGCCCGCCGCCGGCCTAGGTCGATGGCTCTGGTCAATTCGAAGGGGCGCGGTGCACCCTAGGATGGCTGTGGAACGGGTCATCGAGCAGGCCGCCGGGTCGCTGGCTCGACAGCCAGTAGAAGCGGCATGGCGGGATCACGACCCGATCGTTGAAGATCGCGGGTCGCTCCCCGGAGGCCAGGTCCAGGACCTGGCCATAGCGGAACAGGCCGCGGCTGCTCAAGACCTGGAGGTCGAGGTACTGCGGATTGGCGTCGAAGTTGGCGACGGCCAGTACGGCGCCCGCCGGCAGCGTCGGATGCGTGCGTAGGAACGCGAACAGGTGCGGATTGGCGACATCGATGAGCTCCCGGTTATTGAAGTCGGCAAAGGCCGGGGTGTCCTTGCGCACGGCGATGAGGCGCTTGAGACCGTCGAAGACGCGCTGCTCAACGGTGCCTTGGATGTTGCGACGCTCAGCGCGCTGCCAGTCGATCCGTGGACGGTGGATCCAACGGGTGTCATTGGCCTTGTCGATGTCCTCGAGGAATGAGCTGTCGTTCAGTGTGCCGAGCTCGTCACCGTACCAGATCAACGGGATGCCGCCGAAGGAGAGGATCATGGCGTGGAGGGTGAGGATCAGTTCGACGGCCTGTGCGACGGCCTGCTGGTCGTCGGCCTCGAGCGCCGTCTCGAGACCGGCGAGGGAGGCCAAGGCGCCGGCGATGCGCGCATCGCCGGTCTTGAGATTGACACCGAAGGGCCGCCCACGGCTTGGTGAGCCCTCGAAGGCCCCGGTGAACCAGTCCACGAGGAAGCGTCGATGGGCATAGGGCTCGTACTCACAGGCGCGGATATCCGCGTCGTCGAAGCCGAGCCCGATGTCATCATGGCATCGGATGTAGTTGAGCCAGGTGGCTCGATCCAGCTTGTTCGGTAGGCTCTTGATGCCTTGCGTCAGCAGCTTGGCATTCTTCGTCGCGACCGCATCCCACAGCAAGGCCATGAAGGTGGCGTTGTAGGCGATCTCGCACTCCTTGGCGATGACCGCATCCTCGCCGAAGTACTTGATCACCTCCGATGGGGCGACGATGGCCTCGGCGATGAAGAGCACGCCGGGTGCCGTGACCTGACAGCAATCCTTCATCAGTTGCAGGATCAGGTGGGCCTCCCGCTCGTTTTGGCTGGTCGTGCCGATCTTCTTCCAGAGGAAGGCGACAGCATCGAGGCGGACGATATCGGCACCCTGATTGGCCCAGAAGAGAATGATATCGACCATCTCGATGAAGACAGCCGGATTGGTATAGTTGAGATCCCACTGATAGGTGTTGAACACCGTCATCACCCACTTCCCCATTGCCTCGTCCCAGGTGAAGTTTCCGGGCGCCGTCTCCGGGAAGATCTCGGGCATCGTCTCCTCGAACATGTCGGGGACATCGCGGTTCGGGAAGCAGTAATAGAAATTCTGGTAGTCCAGGTCACCCTCACGGGCCCGTTGCGCCCATTCGTGCTCGTTCGAGGTGTGGTTCACGACCACATCGAGCGTCAGCAGCATGCCGCGCAGCCGCATGGATTCGGACAGGGCACGGATGTCCTCGACGGTTCCCGCGCGCGGATCAATGGCGCGGAAGTCGCTGACGGCGTACCCGCCGTCACTCGCGCCGCGTGGACATTTGAGGATCGGCATCACATGGACCATGTTGATGCCGAGCTGTTGCAGGTAAGGGAGCCTCTGCTGAAGTCCCGGCAGATTGCCAGCGAACCCATCCGAATAGAGCGCCATCCCCACCCATTCCTGGGTCAGGAACCAGTTGTGGTCCTCCTCCCGCGCCATGTCGATCCGTCTCAGCTCCGGCGGGCGATCGATGTACGCGCGGGCGAGCCGTTCGGTCAGGCTCACCATCTGGACCTTGAAGTCCTCGCGGTGGCCGTATAGGACCTGGAATAGCGAGTGGATCGCGTAGAAGTTCGCCCCGAGCCGCGTGTAGAAGTGCCTCAGATCTTCGCGGGAAATTTCGTTGCTGAGCTCATCGAGGATGTCGTTGAGCAGGGCGTGGGAAACCTGTTCGTACATCGATTCTCCCTGTCTGTCACGAGGGCACGTTGCACGGGCTTGGTGGCCTCGCTCTCGCCTCTCGGAACGAGGCGTGCTCACCGATAGGAGAGGGCGACTGACTCCAGACCGTGGGCGGGCTTGGCGGTCGGGTGCCGACGTGGCCCGCCGTGGGGCCGGGGCGATGACGACCGAAATGAATGGCGGAGCGGCGGCGCGATTATATCAGGGCCCGGCTGCGTTCGCGGGTGCGCTCAGGTGCCATTGCTCGATGAAGGGGCGATACAGGGCGACGTCGGCGGAGATCGCGCCTTGCTGGCCAACGATGCGCGACGCAAAGGCCTGGGCGCGCTCGAGAGTCGTCGCCAGCGGCCAGGCGTGGACCAGGCCGAGTATCAGGACGGAGGAGAAGGCATCACCGGCGCCAACGGTATCCTTGACGACGAGGGCTGGTGACGGGGCGACGCGGGTCAGCGTGGCGTCGGCACCAATCGCGAGCGCCCCCTCTGCCCCGAGCGTGATGACGAGGCCCGTCAGCCCGTGGCGGCGGTGAAAATCGGTGGCGCGGTCTGTCAGATCACCGGTGCGCGTGCCGGCGAGCTGGGCGAACTCGTCCTGATTGAGCTTGACCCAGTCGGCCTCGGCGACCAGCTCGAGCGCCTCGTCGCGTGACCACCAGGGCTCGCGCAGATTGACATCCAGGAAGCGGACCGACTGTCCCTGCGCCTTGATGCCCTTGAGCGCCTCGGCGGACACCGGTTGGCGCAGCGCCAGGGTCCCATGGTAGAGGAGGCCGGCCGCCTGATCCGAGTCCTGCGGGCGGATATAGTCGAAGGCGCAATCCGCGATGATGTCGTAGCTCGGCTCGCCGTTGTGGAATTGGACCTGGACCTTGCCCGTGGCGTGCGCCGGATCGGTCTGTAGGCCGTCCTCGCTCATGCCCCAGTCGGCCATCGCCTGGCGCACTTTCTTGCCATCGGCGTCATCGCCGACGGCGCTGATGAAACGGGGTGCGGCCCCGAACGCACTGAGGTGCCAGGCGACATTGAAGGGGGCGCCACCCAGCACGCGCCGGCCATCGGGGAAACAGTCGAACAGGACTTCACCGAAGATCGCTATCGAGGTGTGCTGCATGAGTCCACTCCAGGGGTCGTCGCCGGCAGCTCACAACGGGAACGTGCCCTTGGCACAGCCTCGCCGCACGCAGACTGCGACCATGTCAGGCGGCGGCTGGGACCTGGCAAGCCCCGAAGAAATCATAGTGATCGATCGCCTCGAGGATTCCCAGGGCGTGATCCTGTTGCGCGAAGTAGATGTTGTCCATCTCGACCAACTGCGACAATTCTTCATGGTGGCGATTGGCGACCACGACGGCAAGCGTATTACCGCGCATCATGTCCTCGTCAGCCCCTGACCCCCCGGCAACCAGGACATGCTCGAGCGGGATGCCAAAGCGATGGGCGACATAGCGCAAGGCGAGCCCCTTGCTGGCCCTGATCGGCACGACATCGAGGTACTGGCCGAAGGCGTGAATCACATTCACGGCCTGCTCATGATTGCGCAGGAGGGCGGTGAGCTCCTCGACCGTCGGGGCCAAGCTCGGGTCGTAGTGATACGACACCTTGAAGCGACTCTGCTCGATCTTGCCTTGTGGTACGAGTCCCTCCACGCCCTCAAGCACGCGGCGCACCGTCTTGGGCTTCCAGAGGTGATCGATGTGCTCGCTCCAGAAGTTATCAGGGGCTAGCGCCGCGCTATAGAAGATCTCGGTGCCGAGACTCGTGATCAGCACATCCGGGATCGGGATGCCGTGGCGTTTGAGCTCAGAGAGGACCGAATCGAGGCGGCGGCCAGTCGCGATCCCAAAATTGGCGCAACGCTTGTTCGCACGCATCATGGCGGCGAAGCGCGCGACCCCCTCGGCATTGCCAAGCAGGCTCTGATCGAGATCGGTGAAGAGGGCGCGATCGCGGTAGATCAGGCGGCGGCGCAATGGCGGGGTATCGGGTATCGGCTCGGCGCGCTTGGTCAAAGGTGCCACGAGCTTGCGATAGTTTTCGGCGTGAGCCTGCCAGGAGTAGTGATCGCGAACCCCGGCGAGACCATTGCGGATGAGCGTTTGACGGTATTCGCCGTCTTTGAGGATGCGGACCAGGGCGGCGGCGATCGCGGAGCGGTCCAGCGGGTCTACCAGCAGGCCGTTGCGGCAGTTGCCGATGATATCGACTGGCCCACCGTTCTCGGTGGCGACCAAAGGCAGTCCGCTCGCGGCGGCCTCCAGGAGCGTGAGGCCGAAGGGCTCGGTCAGCGCCGGGTTGATGAACACGCCGCCGCTCGCGGCGGCGAGGCGATAGATCTCAGGCACCTCATCCGGGCGATGTCGCTTCGGCGCGGCGACCTTACCATAGAGGTCATAGGCGTCGATCGTCAGCAGCACGTCGGTCAATACGGTGCGCGCGCCTTCATCGAGGTCGCGGATATCATCCCGGTTGCCGGCGATGATCAATAGGTTGGCCAAGGATTGGAGCTCCGCCGATTCCCCATAGGCTTCGAGCAGCGACACGATGTTCTTGCGTTGATCGGCTCGCGACAGCGCCAGGATCAGCGGCTTGTCTGGGTCATCGAGGAAACGATTGATCTCGGCGAGGAAGGGGATCTGCGGGTCGGCATCGCTCGGGGGGTGGAAGCGCACCAGATCGGTGCCCGGCGGGATCACGACCATGCGCTCGGGGTGATAGTAGTCGTAAAGACTGTATTGCTGCTCGATCTCGTTGTGGGTGCTGGTGATCACGAGATCGGCGGTGCCGAGCACGCGCTCCTCGGCCTCGATGCGGCGGAGCATGTTGTAGCGGGTATCGACCTGCGAGCCCTCTAGGCCCGCGGCCAGCAGTCGCTGACGCTTGTCGCGGCCGAGGGAGTGGCCGGTATGAACGAGTGGCACCCCGATCAGGTTGGAGAGCCGCACCCCGACATAGCCGGCATCGGCGTAGTGGCTGTGGATCAGGTTCGGCCAGCGGCCTTGTTGATGAAGAAAGGCGGCGAGATTGTCCATGAAGCCGTCGAGGTGATCCCAGAGCTGCTCCTTCGCGATGTACTCGTCCGGCCCGGTATCGACGCGGATGATCCGCGCCTTCTCGCTCAAAGGCTCGAGCGGCCTGGCATAGTCGGGGCTGACGCTTGGGTCGATCACGCGGCGGGTGACCAAATCGACCTGAGCGACATCCGAGCGCTCGCCGAGGGCGCGGGCGAGATCGACGACGTACTTGGTCTGGCCGCCGGTATCGGCGTCGCGACCGAGCTCAAGGTCCTCTCCACGGATCAAGCCGTGGACACTGAGCATTAGGATATACATGCCATTGACCCGTTCTTCCTGCGAAGCGATCTGCGAGCGGCATGCCTGCCAGACATATCGCTGCCCGGCCCTGAGGATGCCTTGCTGAGCCGTCAGAGGCAAGCCCAGCTCCGCCCACCAGTTCGGCCGAGCTCCGCACGGCGCAGCTCGCGAGATACGGTCGGAGCCCTCTCCATCCAGCCCCAGGCGCCGGCCTTGATCATCAGCCCGGCCACCGGGAAAGGTCCGCTGTGCGGACCTCCCTCGTGCGGAAATCCCAGGCGTAGGACCTTCCCGCTCGCGCTAGACCGGATCGTGATCGACGCCCAGGCGCCACGTGTCTCGTCAGCGACGGGTCTCAAAGCGAAACGGCGCGATCTGCGTGCCCTGCGGCGTGTCGAGGATCACCTTGGCCTCCCAGTGCATGCGCCGGCGCACGCAGAGCGGTAGCAGGGCTTGCCCCCGGTAGGTGTTCTCGCCAGTTGCTTCGAGCCCGACGCGGTTGAACCCCATGTCCATATCGGTGCCGGCGAAATCGACCTCGACCGCGCCAGCCTGCAGTCCATCGGTCGTGACCGTCAGCGTCAATGGCTGCAAGATCGGGATCGAGCGGGGCTCGATGCCGAGCTGCACGCCGCCGCCCGTCGGGAATCGGGTCCAGCACGGCCCGGCGCGGAGGTCGCAGCCCGGATCGAGTGGTGCGACCTGGGCGTCGTCGGCCGGCCACCGAGCTGCACCGCGGTAGACAGCCACCGCTATCAGGACGGCGAGCAGGACGGAGAGCCAGGGCCAAGCGGTAAACGCCGCGCGTCGCATCAGGGTGCGTTTCATGGCCCACAAGGTTAGGGTGGCGCATTGGAATCCTAGGGATTTCGTGCCCCGAGGAATCGAATAGCCGATCGTACGAGGAGACGGCGAAGCATGGTTGACCCCGAGGAACATGAAGGCCCCGAGATCTTCTGACGCGGTGGAGCCGCGCCATCTGTTGAGGGATCTTCTCGACGCCGCGTTGGCGGCGGTCCATGGCCGCGCGTGTGTAGCGAGGGCGCTCCGCGCGCAGCCGGTCGCTGGGCCGGTCAGGCTCGTCGCGCTGGGCAAGGCGGCCCAGGCGATGGCGGTCGGGGCGATCGACGCACTGGGTGAGGCCGTACAGGGCGGTCTGGTGGTCTCGAAGGCCGGTCACCTGGACCGCGCTTGGCTCGAGGCCCATCGCCTCACGGGCCTGATCGGTGGGCATCCGCTGCCCAGTCTGGGCAGCCTGACGGCAGGCGAGGCGCTGAGGACTACGCTCGCGGAGGACACTGGTGCGACCTGGCTCGTCCTGCTCTCAGGGGGGACGTCGAGCCTGATCGAATGGCCGATCGACGGTCTAGGTCTCCAAGACCTGCAACGGGCGAACGACTGGCTGCTCGGCAGCGGCCTGCCGATCGCCAGCATCAATCGCGTACGCAAGGCGCTGTCGCGCATCAAGGGCGGGGGGCTGCTGCGCAGCGTGGCAGGTAGCCGCCTGCGAGTCCTGGCTATCTCCGATGTGCCGGGCGACGACCCGGCGGTGATCGGGTCTGGCCTCTTGGTCCCGGAGCCGCGACTCGCCGAGGACCTGGCGCGCCTCGAGCTGCCCGGTTGGCTCCGGGCCTGGGTCTCCCGCGGCTTGGGGCAGCGCGGTGAGGCCCCATCGCAAGGACCGGCCATCGAGCTCGTCGCGACGCTCGATCAGGCCAAGCAGGCGGCCGCCGAGGCCGCTCGGGCGCAGGGCTGGGCGGTGCACGGGCATCCGGATTTCGTCGCAGGGGAGGCTGAGAACAGGGGCAGAGAGCTGGGCATAGGACTTGGCACGGCCCCGGCCGGTGTCCACATCTGGGGCGGTGAGACCACGGTCCAATTGCCGCCGCGCCCCGGACGCGGCGGGCGCAATCAGCATCTCGCGCTGGCCGCCGCCTGCGCGATGGCCGCAGGGGACGCTTGGCTCATGAGCGTCGGCACCGATGGCAGTGATGGCCCGACCGACGCGGCCGGTGCCTTGGTGGACGGTGAGACAGTGGTCCGCGCGACGCGGGCGGGGCTCGACGCCAATGAGGGTCTCCGGCGTGCCGACGCGGGAACCGTGCTCGCGGCGACCGGGGATCTGATCTACACCGGCCCGACGGGCACGAACGTCATGGATCTCATCCTCGGGCTGAAGCCTTACAATGAAATCCGCGCAGCACGTTCGCTCCCTCGCCCTCTGGGAGAGGGTTGGGGTGAGGGAACGATCAGGGGCGAGGCGACCTTTCATCATCCGGGGTGGCCCGCCTTGCCCCATGATCGTTAGACCCGCGAGACGGGTGCATCTGAGCCCAGCTCGCGGGTATGTCGCTGCGCTCTTTGATTTGCTTTAACAGATGTGCGGGTTCTGTGTACACGATTAGCTGCTTTGCCGGCCCTGCGCAATGGCTCGATCATCACCGGCTCACCGCCACCCGGCGGGGGTCGCTGTGTCGCCCTCTCGGGCGACACGACTCGGGGGAGGCCGAAGGACAGACGCGCGCGACCGACCCACATTCCTGCGTTCCGGGGACGGGTCGACCTGGAGGTCGCCCCTCCGGTGTGTCGCGCGTCCCGCGTCAGGTCCTCAACTGCCAACCCTGCGGCCGATGAAGCCCGAGTACCGCAGGCGCTCCTCGCCGTTCACGCGGACGATGCTAAGCGTCTCGCCGCGGGTACGGCCGAGCCCGAGAATGATTGCCTCCGTGTCCGAGATGGCGTGCAGTGGGACCTGGATCGTATTGGCTGACAGGGCCGGCATCTGGTAGCTCAGACACAGATGCCCCTCCCGGACCTTGAGCCTTGGCCTGGTGAGGGGAAAGCCGGGGTCCGGATTCAAGATCCGGTAGCGTCCGACCCGCTTCAGCCAGGCCTCCGGAACCGGGCCTTCCGGCACCTTCTCCCCCATCAGGATCCGCGTCTCGCCCTGCTTCGCGACGACGACCTCCCGGCCGTCGATGATCTGCGTCTGCAGACGCATCGCCGCCAGCGGCCTGAAGGCGCCTGGCAAAGTACTCAGGGCGGCGCCGCCGAGGCCGTACCAGCCATCGGGGTGCGGGATCAGGTCAAAGGTCTCTTCGAGGAGGCAGGCGCAGAGCTTAGGGTCTTGCCGCTGGATCGAGATCAGCCCGAAGTCGGTGGCGTAGCTGCCGGCGATCTCGGCCGGCTCGGCCTTGGTCCGGCGCCTTTCGAGATCGGCCAGGAAGCGGTGCGCCGTCGTCGGCTCGGGCATCACCTTCAGGACACTCTTGAGGATGCCCTCGGCGAGTTGGGAGACGATGGGGCGCGAGCCATCGGCATTGGCCAGCACAACGACACCTAGGCGATGCGCCGGCAACAGGACCATCTCGCTGGCGAAGGCGAGCGTCGTGCCGCCGTGGCGGACCACGGGCCCGCCGCCGGGGATGGTGCCATCCTCGATGAACCAGCCAAGGCCGTTGATGATATCGAGGTCCAGCGCGACGTCGAGGTTCTGCGGCGTGAAGGTCTCGCGCAGCGTGGCCGATCCGATGAGACGTCTGCCGTCGATCTGCCCATCACTCAGGAGTGCGCTCATGAGGCGCCCGAGGTCCGCGGCCGAGGTGTCCAGTCCGAGCGCTGGCGCATCGCGGATCGGCAGCCGCTTGAAGGGCCGACCGTCGCGGTAGCCACGCGCGAGCTGCCCGCGTGCCTGCGGGCGCCCGGCAACGGAGCTCTGCATCATCCCGGCCGGGACGAACAGCCGTTGGCTCAGGTAGTCGGCATAGGCCTGGCCCGAGACCTTCTCGATCATGTGCCCGAGGAGGGTGAAGCCGATGTTCGAATAGGAGAAGACCAGATTCGGCGGGAAGGCCGTATATTCCTGATGGAGCTGACGCGCCACTTGCGTAAAAGGCGTCTCCGTCCACATCCCCTTGTTCAGATCCGTCGGCAGACCGGAGTGGTGGCACAGGACACTGCGCACGGTGATGGGGTCGCGGGCGGAGCCAAACCGGCTGCGGATGAAGAATTCCGGCAGATAGGCCTGCAATGGCTCGTCGAGGCCGATTTCTCCAGCCTCGGCCAACTGCATGGCGGCTACGGCCGTAAGTGGCTTCGCCAGCGAGCCGGTGCGATATATGGTCTGGGGCGTCGCGGCGATGCCTCTTTCGCGATCGGCATGGCCGAATCCTTCTGCCCAGAGGACCTCCCCGCCGCGCACGAGCGCGAGACTGATTCCGGGCACTTGGAACCGCTCCTGCGCGGCATCGATCAGCGGGGCGATGCGCTCGCGGATCGGCCGGACCTCGGGGCGCAGGATCGAGTCCCGCTCGCCATCGGCCAGCACAGCGCCTGGATGGCCCCCCACTAGCGTCGTCGCGGCAAGGACCAGGCAGTAGGCGACAAGTCTTCGGCCGGATTGGCCAAGGCAGGCTATGAGCATGAGAGGATACCCGCTCTGCGCTGGGCAGCGGTTGCCATCGAGCCCAAACAGCGGGAGATGGAGGAAGAGGCTGTTTTCTAACTCAATCGCCTCGGAGCCGCAAGGGGGCAGGCCGAGCGGATATGACGCGGATCGTTGGCGGTAGGCATCGCCAGGCGCGATGGTCCGGGCAGCGGCCACGCCGCCTCCCGGTGTCGGGATCTTTGCCTACGCCTAGATGGGTTGGCCTGAGACGACACTCTCAACATTCAGGCCGCGAGCGTCGCTTCCGCAGTTGCCGCGTGATCACTGGGCTTGCTAGGCAGTTCACTTCCGAACTTGCGGCAATACAGGTGATAATGGCGCCGCGCGGTGCTGTGATCCGGACGCCAGGACTCTCGTTTCTGCGGCGATCCGCTCGGCCCCTCGCGCAAGGGATCAATCGGTGCCCTCGGTGCCGGTAAGGCCAATACGAAACAAGATCTTCGCGGCCCTCCGTTGTCCGCCGAAGGAGCATTCATGTCGTCTAGGGCTTCACTTCGTCTCCTCCTCTCTATTGTTGGTGTTTCACTGATCTGGCTCCTGCCAAGCCTCTCTTGGGCTTCGGAGGGCGTAGTGCGCCAGGATCTGACCGCCACCTGGGCGGGGTATACCGCGTTGGTCATCTTCGTCATCGCCTATGCGCTGGTCATGGCCGAGGAGTTCACGCATCTGCGTAAGTCCAAGCCGGTCGTGCTGGCCGCCGGTCTGATCTGGATCCTTGTCGCCTATTACTACTCGACGCACGAGGGCGACTCGGAGCTGGTTGGCGAGGCGGTGCGTCATAACATCATGGAATTCGCGGAGCTGTTCCTCTTCCTGCTCGCGGCCATGACCTACATCAACGCGATGGAGGAGCGACGGGTCTTCGAGGCTCTTCGCTCGTGGCTCATACGCAGTGGCTTTGGCTATCGTAGGCTGTTCTGGACGACGGGCTTCTTGGCCTTTTTCATATCGCCGATCGCCGACAATCTGACCACGGCGCTGTTGATGTGCGCCGTGGTGATGGCGGTCGGCGCCGAGAACCGCCGCTTCATCGTCCTGGGCTGCATTAACATCGTTGTGGCGGCTAACGCCGGTGGCGCCTTCAGCCCGTTTGGCGACATCACGACCCTCATGGTCTGGCAGAAAGGAATCCTCGAGTTTCAAACCTTTTTGCTGCTCTTCATCCCTTCAATGGTGAATTTCCTTGTGCCGGCGTACTTCATGCATCGCGCCGTTCCGGATCTCACGCCGACGCCGAGCGACGAGCGGGTGGCGACGAAGCGCGGGGCCAAGCGCATCGTCGTGCTCTTCCTCCTGACGATCGCGACCGCCGTGAGCGTGCACAATTTCCTTCATCTGCCACCTGTGCTCGGCATGATGACTGGCTTGGCCTATCTGAAGCTATTCGGGTTCTACCTGGCGCGGACAGGTGAGATGTCGACTGTTAAGGCCGGCAATATCGAGGACTCGATGCCGTTTGACATCTTCAACAAGATCGCACGCGCTGAGTGGGACACCCTGTTGTTCTTCTACGGCGTCGTCCTTTGTGTCGGCGGGCTCGGCTTCATCGGCTATCTCGAGCTGGTCTCCGCCCTCGCCTATGTCGACATCGGTGCGACCTTCGCCAACACCATGGTCGGCATCCTCTCGGCCATCGTCGATAACATCCCCGTGATGTTTGCTGTCCTGACGATGAATCCGGACATGTCCCAAGGCCAATGGCTGCTCGTCACCTTGACCGCTGGCGTTGGCGGCAGCATGCTGTCGATCGGCTCGGCGGCCGGCGTGGCGCTGATGGGGCAAACTAAGGGTATCTACACCTTCTTTGAGCATCTGCGCTGGACCAAGTACATCGCCCTTGGCTACTTTGCGAGCATCATCGCCCACTTCATCGTCAATTTCTGGACCTTTTCCATTCCCATCGATGGTTGAAGGAGTGGTTCCCATACATCGAGCTGATCGAAGAGGCGCGGTCTCTGGAGCAGATACCCCAAACGGAATCGGATTCCGAGGCGATTCTGCTTGCCTATGCCGCCTACGGTGATGGCTTCTTGGCGGCCTTGCGGGGTATCCTCGCTGCGCTTCTCGCGCAGCACGGGGCAGGGCGGATCGAGGCCTCTTCGGTCGGCTATCGCGGCTACTACCCGGCACCACTGGAGCGCTGGACCAAGGATTGGCTCACACCCTGAAGTGGCGGATCCCGAACGCGCGGCCAATGGGGTAGGCGCTGGGCGCGGCGACTGTTTGGCCCGGCGCGTACCGAAGCCCCGAGGCGTTTTCAAGACCCCTTCATTGACGCCTGGCCAGCAACTGTGTGCCAATCGCGGCGTGCAGCGATGGTTTGATGTAACCGGTATCCGCGAGCCATTCAGTCTGATGCAGTCCGCGATCTGGCACCGGCTGTTCATCGATGGCTCGGCAATGGTTCCGCCGCCAGATGAGGACCCGCTGGACTGGGTCGCCGACAACAGCTGATCCAGCGTCTGTCTTCAAAGAAAATGGTTGATTCTCAGCGTATCGCCTGTTTTTTCTCCACCTCCGGCCACAGCGGGGTGGACCGGGTGGCCAAGAACTTGATCCCGGCGTTGGCCCGCCGCGGCTACCGCGTTGATCTGCTGAAAGTGCGTCTGCACGGGCCGGACCTCGGTCAGGCGCCCGCGGGTGTCCGCATCCTCGACCTCGGCTCGCGCCACACCAATGCCTGCCTGCCGGTCATCGTCCAGTATCTTCGTCGGGCGCGGCCCGTCGTGATGCTCTCGGACAAGGATCGGGTGAACCGTCTGGCCTTATTGGCTCGGCTGATCGCACGGGTGCCGACGCGGCTCGTGCTGCGCTCGGGCACGACCCTGTCGCGCGACCTGGTTGGTCGGGGCCGTGTGAAACGCGCGATCACGCGTCTCTCGGTCGGCTGGCTCTACCGATTCGCCGACCAGGTCATCACGAACTCTCGAGGTGCCGCGGACGACATGTCGGCGTATACCGGCTTGCCGAGGGAGCGGATCCGGGTGGTCCCCAATCCGGTGGCGCCGTCAGCGCTCTTCGAGCAGCCGCAACCGCGACCGGATCACCCCTGGTTTGACGTCGGTACGCCGCCCGTCATTCTGGGGGTCGGTGAGCTGTGCACGCGCAAGGATTTCGCGACCTTGATCCGCGCCTTTGCCCTGGTCCGATCGGAGCGACCATGCCGACTCGTGATACTCGGTCGCGGCAAGCAGCGAGAGGTCCTGCTGGACCTCGCGTCACGTCTGCGTGTGCGCGAGGATTGCGAGTTGCCGGGTTTCGTCTCAAACCCGTTTGACTATATGGCCCACGCCGAGGTCTTTGCGTTTACTTCGCTCTGGGAGGGCAACCCTTTCGTGTTGGCCGAGGCCCTCGCCGTCGGGACCCCTGTCGTCGCGACCGATTGCCCGAGCGGCCCGGGCGAGGTGCTCGACGGGGGGCGCTATGGCCGGCTTGTGCCGATCCGCGACCCGGAAGCCCTTGCCGGGGCCATTGCCGCGACCCTTGACGACCCGCCGCGGCCGGAGGTGCTCCGAGAGGCGGCGCGCCCGTTTGAGGTCGAGACCAGCGCAAGCGCCTACCTGGAAGCCCTAGGTTTGCCGCATCGATGCGCGTGCTGATCGCTGGGTACGCCGGTCGAAGTATGCGATCGAGGCTTGCGGCCAGCCTGCTGATCCTTTTCTCCTTCGCCGCTTGGAATCTGACCGGCCTCGCGCACGTGGCTCTGGCGCTCTTGTGTCTGCTCTTTCTGCTCGATCTCCCGAGCCAATGGGACCGTTTGCGGCGGGACGCCGGCCTCTGGCTTCTGCTTGGCGGGGTCACGTTGACGACGTTGCTCGCAACGCGGGCGGTGTTCCTGTTCCCCGACACGGCGGCGGCGCAATGGGCAGCCCTCTCCGGATGGTTGCGGCCACTGCTGTTCGTGGTCGTGGCCTGGTGGCTGAGCCAAGACCCGAGGCTGTGTCGCTGGGTACTGGTCGCGGGGCTGCTCGGCCTCCTGGTCGGTATCGCCCGCAAGACCGGTTGGTCGGATCTTCTCGAGATCCTCCACGGGGCGCGCGCCGATTTCGGGTACTCCGCCTTAGGGATTGGCTTTCTTGCCTCGATCGTCGTGCTGGCGCTCGTCAGTTTCCGTCGCGAGATCACGGGGCTACGGGTGGGCGGCCGATCACTCCCGATGCTTGGCTGGGCGCTTTGGGTGCTGCTGTCGATCGCCTTTGTCGGGATCCTCATCGCGACGCAGTCACGTGGCGCGACATTCGCCTTGGGCCTGGTGGTCATCGCCTCGGCCATCTATTGCGGTGTCGTGGATCGGTTCAGGAGCCGACCGGACGGCGAGCCTCGCGCACCCGTCTTGATTGCCGGCTTGCTCACGGTGGCGTTGGTTGGGACCGTGCTCTGGGCTGGTCGGGAACGGATCGTGGGCGATATCGCAGCAGTCATGGAGACGCCGACCATCGGCCAGTACGGCTATGAATCCTCGCTCGGGATACGGATCAATCTCCACCGGATTGGTGTTGCGCTGATCGCCGAGCGTCCTCTGCTCGGGTGGGGACCGGGCACCAGTGGCGCCACCTACCTGGTCCCGAAGGGGGTTATCGGTCTCTCCGAGTATGACCGCGTGAATGCGCCGCAGTGGACCCACCTCCACAGCGCGCTCGTCGAGGTGCTGGTGCGCTTCGGATTGGCTGGTGGAGCGTTCGCTCTCCTGTTCGTCGTCGTCATCGTCCAGGCGTATCGCACGCTTCGGTCGCAGAGCGATGACCTCCCGCTACGCCGCTTTCTGGTCCTCGGTGGCCTGTTGACGCTGCTCTTTTGCCTTTATGACTTTCGGCTCGTGCACGTGGATCTCGGCTTCTTCTTCATCGTCTTTTTCGGGATTCTCTACAGCTTTCAGATGCGAGTGCTACGGACCGTGCCTTGGCGGCAGGAGGGGAAGTTGTGATGGAGAAGGTGGCGCTCCTGGTGAGCAGCTTCGGCGATGGTGGGGTGGAGCGCACTTTCACAAACCTGGCCAGTGCGCTGGCCGAGCTTGGGCCTAAGGTAGTTTTCCTCGTCGGCACGCCGGAGCACCCATACCTCGACGACCTGGACATGCGGGTGCGCTGCTTGCCGGTTGGAGGCGATCGCCGGAACGCGCTGCGGACCCTGCTGTCGGAGGAGCGCCCGGAGGTATTGATCACCGGCAAGCTGAACGACGATCTCGCGGCCCTCACGCTGCGGGATGGGCTCGGGACCCCGACGCGACTTGTTTCCGCTGTTGGGACTTTGATGTCGGGGCGTTTGGCGTCTACCCGGCTCAATCTACTCAAGCGGATCCGCGATCGGCGCCGCATCCGTCGTGTCTATCGGCGGCTCGACGGGATCACGGGGGTCTCAGAGCACGTGCTTCGCGACCTATGCCGGCATTTCGGAGTGTGCGATGTGCCGATGCGCGCGCTGCCAAATCCAATCATTCCGGCCGATGTGGCGGAGCGGGCTGCGGCCCCATGCGGACATCCCTGGCTCGTTGACGGGCAGCCGCCGGTGATCGTGGCTGTCGGGGGTTTGCGACAGGTCAAAGATTTCCCGACGTTGTTGCGTGCCTTTGCGCGATTGATCGGAGAACGTGACGTGCGACTGCTCGTCATCGGCGAGGGGAAAGAGCGGCCGCGTCTTGAGTCGCTGGCCGCTCGGCTCGGGGTCGCGGATCGCGTCGACCTTCACGGGTTCACGGCCAACCCCTTTGCCTATATCGCACGGTGCCGGGTACTCGCCCTCACTTCCCGGCGCGAGGGACTCGGCAATGTGCTCGTCGAGGCCATGGCTGTCGGGACGCCAGTGGTCGCGACCGATTGTACAGAGGGTATGCGCGACCTCCTTCGCTCTGGGCAGCTTGGGTCATTGGTGCCGGTCGGGGATGATCGCGCGCTGGCCGACGCGCTACGGGATCGGCTCGATACCCCAGTCGATCCTGAGATGCTCCAGCGTGCCGCCGAGCCCTACGGCCGCCTGGCCGCTGCGCGCGGTCACCTGGAGTTTTTCGAATCCCTGGTGACGCACTAACGATCATGGGGCGAGGCGAGCCACCCCAGATGATGAAAGGTCGCCTCGCCCCTGATCGTTCCCTCACCCCAACCCTCTCCCAGAGGGTGAGGGAGCGAACGTGCTTCGCGAAATTCATTGGAAGGGCTTTCAAATCATTCTCGCAGGATAGAGGTTGAGGAATTGGCTAGCCGTGAGAGAGTGTGCGATAGAGCTCCAGGTAGCGCTCGACGATGACATCGCGACTGAAGTCGTGCCGCGCTCGGCGCAAGCCTCTTTCGGCCAAGTCGGCCATGAGCTGGGGCTGACCTAGCAGCTGGATGATGGCTTCGGCGAGAGCCTGAGGGTCGGCGCAGGGTACAGTCCAGGCGTCCTCGCTGTGACGGACGACCTTCCGCGCACCGCGGAAGCGGCTGCATAACAGCGGCTTGGCCCAACCCCAGGCCTCCAGTATGACGTTGCCGAAGGGCTCGGCATCTAGGGAGGGGAAGACGACCAGGTCGGCCATTTGGAGGCACAGGCTGGGGTCTCGCTGCCACCCTGCCCAGACAATCCGGTCGTCTTGGCCGCACTGGGCTGCCTGCGCTCGCAGCGCCGGCGCGAGCGGCCCGTCACCCGCCAAGATTGCTGGCGATCATCTGCAGAGACGATGGGGCCGACATCAGATGCTAGACCCGGCAATTTCGACCGCGTCGGCGGGCGCGATCGACCAGCTGGGCGCCCTGCCATCCAGCGCAGCGCATATGCCGTGTTCGGTGAGCAGAAAAAGCAGCCGCCCCCGTAAAGAGGCGGGCGGGGCGGCTTTCCAAGGAGGATGGATGTTTGCGAGACGCCAATCTATCGATAAACCCTCGCGCGCGTCAGTGACAATCCGCAATCGTGTGGGGCTCGGCGGGGTGGCTTAGCCCAAGCTCTTGCCACAGACGCAGCGTTGGTCCGGCCCGATTCATCGTGTAGAAATGGAGCCCTGGTGCACCACCGGCGAGCAATCGTCGACACAGCGCGAGCACCACCTCGTGGCCGAAGGCGCGCAGCGCTGCCACGTCATCCCCGAAGCCCTCCAGGCGGCGGCGGATCCAGCGGGGGATCTCGGCGCCACAGGCGTCCGAGAAGCGGGCCAATTGGGTGAAGTTGGTGATCGGCATGACGCCGGGGACGATAGGGATCTCCAGGCCGCGCGCGCGGCACGCCTCGACGAAGCCGAAGTAGGCGTCCGCATTGTAGAAATACTGCGTGATCGCGGCATCGGCCCCGGCCTCGACCTTGCGCGCGAAGTTATCCAGGTCGCGCGCCGCGCTCGGCGCCTGTGGGTGGACCTCGGGGTAGGCGGCAACCTCTATATGGAACGTATCGCCGTACTCGGAACGGATCAGGGCAACGAGCTCGTTGGCGTAGCGGAGCTCTCCGGTTGCGCCGCGCCCCATGCCCGAAGGAAGGTCGCCGCGCAGGGCGACAAGACGATGGATGCCCTGGTCCCGGTAATGTTGCACGAGGTCCCGCATCTCCGCGCGGCTGGCGCCGATGCAGGTCAAGTGCGGTGCCGTGTCGATCCCCTGCTCGCGAAGCCAGCTGACGGTCTCCAGGGTGCCGGTACGGGTCGAGCCGCCGGCACCGTAGGTGACGGAGAAGTAGCGCGGACCGACGGCGTTCAGCGCTCGCACCTGCTCCTTGAGCTTATCCATACCCTCGGGGGTCTTGGGCGGGAATAGCTCGAAGCTGAAGATGGGCGAAGGATCAGCCATCGGTCAGTAGCGATAGTGATCGGACTTGTAGGGCCCTTCGACCGGCACGCCGATATAGTCGGCTTGCTGCTGGCTCATGCGCGTCAGCTTGGCGCCGATCTTCGCCAGGTGCAGCCGGGCCACCTCCTCGTCGAGCTGCTTCGGTAGCACGTAGACGCCGATCGGATAGTCGTCGGTCCTGCAGAAGATCTCGATCTGCGCGAGGACCTGGTTGGTGAAGCTCGCCGACATCACGAAGCTCGGATGGCCGGTCGCGCAGCCCAGATTCACGAGCCGACCCTTGGCCAGCAGGATGATGCGCCGCCCCGAGGGGAAGATGACATGGTCGACCTGCGGCTTGATCTCCTCCCAGCGGCATGAGGCAAGCGCCGCGACGTCGATCTCGTTGTCGAAGTGCCCGATGTTGCTGACGATGGCCTGATCCTTCATCGCCGCCATGTGGTCGTAGGTGATGACATCCTTGTTGCCGGTGGCGGTCACGAAGATATCGGCGATCGGCGCTGCCTCCTCCATCGTCGTGACCTTGAAGCCCTCCATGGCCGCCTGTAGCGCACAGATCGGATCGACCTCCGAGACCCAGACGGTGGCGCCGAGACCCTTGAGGGACTGAGCACAACCCTTGCCGACATCGCCGTAGCCGCAGACCATCGCGATCTTACCGGCGATCATCACATCGGTCGCGCGCTTGATGCCGTCGACCAGGGATTCGCGACAGCCGTAGAGATTGTCGAACTTCGACTTGGTCACCGAGTCGTTGACGTTCATCGCCGGGAAGAGCAGCGTCTCTCTCTTGGCCATCTCGTAAAGCCGATGGACCCCTGTGGTGGTCTCTTCGGTGACGCCCTTGATGCCTTCGGCAATCTGATGCCAGCGGTGCGGGTCGCGGGCAAAGACCTGCCCGAGCAGGCGCAGCACGGCGGTCCATTCTTCACTGTCGCCGTCGGTCGGCTCGGGCACGGCACCGGCCCTCTCGAGCTCGACGCCCTTGTGAACAAGGAGCGTCGCATCACCGCCGTCGTCGAGGATCATGTTCGGACCTCGGCCGTCGGGCCAGCTCAGGGCCCGCTCGGTGCACCACCAGTATTCCTCGAGGGTCTCGCCCTTCCAGGCGTAGACTGGGACGCCGGCGGCAGCGATGGCGGCGGCGGCATGATCCTGTGTCGAGAAGATGTTGCACGAGGCCCAGCGGACTTGGGCGCCGAGGGCGATGAGCGTCTCGATCAAGACCGCCGTCTGAATCGTCATGTGCAGGCTGCCCGTCACGCGTGCGCCCTTGAGGGGCTTGGCGGTGGCGTACTTCTCGCGTAGCGCCATCAGACCAGGCATCTCGGTCTCGGCGATACTGATCTCGCGGCGGCCCCAGTCGGCAAGCGAGATATCGGCAACTTTGTAATCGGGTTGCTCACTCATGGTAGTCAGCTCCAGTGATTATCGTGAGTGAGCGCCGTTTCCAAGTGACAGCCCTTCAACTTCGAGCCTGGCAGGCCATGGCCTGTTGCAGCGCTCCTCGAAGCGGGGCGTAGTGAGAGAATGGGGGTTATAGGCTCCCTCGTTGAGTCGCGGTGCCCGTCGAACCGGCCTGTGACGCAAGCCGGCTGTCGGCTCCAGAGGATCTGACGGGGCGCGGGGTAGCGCGAGGCTCCCCCTTCAATCCCTCGTCTCGTGTCCTAATCCTTCCAGATGGTCGCCGCTACAGGCCGGCGGCATCGCGCAGTGCGTCGGCCTTGTCCGTCCGCTCCCAGGTCAGCTCGGGCTCGGTGCGGCCAAAGTGGCCATAGGCGGCCGTCATGCGGTAGATGGGCCGGATCAGGTCGAGCATCCGGACAATGCCGAACGGGCGCATGTCGAAGTGATCGCGCACCAGCGATTCGATGCGCTCCTCCGAAACCCTGCCTGTACCGAAGGTCTCCACGGCAATCGAGGTCGGCTCGGCAACGCCGATGGCATAGGACACCTGGATCTCGCAGCGCTCGGCTAGTCCGGCGGCGACGATATTCTTCGCGACATAGCGCGCTGCATAGGCGGCGGAACGGTCCACCTTGGTCGGATCCTTGCCGGAAAATGCCCCACCGCCATGCCTTGCGGCCCCGCCATAGGTGTCGACAATGATCTTTCGGCCCGTGAGGCCGCAGTCGCCGACCGGCCCGCCGATGACGAAGCTGCCGGTTGGGTTGATGTGGAACTTGGTTTCCTTGTGGACCCACTCGGCTGGGATCACTGGCCGGATGATATGCTCCATCACGGCCTCGCGGAGATCGCTGTGCTGAATATCCGGGTCATGCTGCGTGGAGAGGACGACCGCGTCGGCGGCGACCACCTTGCCGTTTTCGTAGCGGAAGCTGACCTGACTCTTCGCGTCCGGCCGCAGCCACGGCAGCACGCCCGTCTTGCGCACCTCGGCCTGGCGCTTGACTAGCCGATGGGCGAAGGTAATAGCGGCCGGCATCAGCACGTCCGTCTCATTGGTCGCGTAGCCGAACATCATGCCCTGATCGCCGGCACCCTGCTCCTCAGGCAGGGCGCGATCGACCCCCTGCGCGATGTTGGCCGACTGCTTGCCGATCAGTGACATCACGGCGCAGGTCGCGCCATCGAAGCCGACCTCGGAGCTGGTATAGCCGATGTCGCAGACGACGCCTCGCACGATGTGCTCCAGGTCGATCGTCGCGTTGGTGGTGATCTCGCCGGCGACGATGACGACACCCGTCTTGATCATCGTCTCGCAGGCGACGCGGGCCCGTGCCGGATCCGGATCTTGCGTCAGGATGGCGTCGAGCACGGCATCGGAGATCTGATCGGCGACCTTATCCGGATGGCCTTCAGAAACCGATTCCGAGGTGAAGATAAAGTTATGAGACATGGTCTTTGTGAGGCTATATCGAGAATGGTTCGAGATGGGAGTCCCCGCGCCCACTCCGGAGAGATCGAGACACTGAGGAGATGCGCATTGTAAAGAGTCTTGCGCCGGCAGGGAAACGCCAACGGCCCGGGGCACCCCCAGCGCGACCCATTGCCCGGCCGATTGTGGCGTTGCTAAGCCAATGAATATGTGTTGTATGACTGGCGTTTGAGCCAGGTCGATCACTGGCGCTTCGATCTGGGTCTTCGCTCGGGGGGCTTAGCGGCCAGGTTATGCAGGCGGTCGATCGGGTTGGCCCTAGCGTTGTGGGTCCTTAGATACGTTGGCAACCCGGCAGACGCATGAATTAGCATTCTGGCTACCCGAGGCACCAGGATCTCGATTTCCCTAACGATCAGGGACGAGGCAAGCCGCCCCAGATGATCAAATACCGCCTCGCCCCTGATCGTTCCCTCACCCCAACCCTCTCCCAGAGGGCGAGGGAGGAAACGTGCGTTGCGAGTTTCATAGTTAAGACTGCGTTGAGGAGTGAGCACATGGTCTCTTTGCAAACACCTGTCTGTGATTTTGGCCGGCCGGCCCCCGATTTCGCTTTGCCCGGCGTTGATGGTCGGACCTGGAGCCGCGACGATTGCAAGGGCGAGAAGGGGCTGCTGGTCATGTTCATCTGCAACCACTGCCCGTACGTCAAGGCCGTGCGCGAGCGAATCGTGCGGGATGCCCGGGAGCTCGCCGAGCTCGGTATTGGCTCGGTGGCGATCATGTCAAACGATCCGACCGATTACCCTGAGGACTCGTTTGAAAACATGAAGCAAGTTGCGGAGGAGCTCGCGTTTCCCTTCCCTTATCTGCTCGATGAGACGCAAGAGGTGGCCAAGGCCTATGGCGCCGTCTGCACGCCGGATTTTTTCGGCTACAACGCCGATCTCGGTCTGCAGTACCGCGGTCGTCTCGATGAGAGTCGCAAAGAGACGGCGCCAGAGGGCGCTCGCCGAGATCTGTTTGAGGCGATGCGGGCGGTGGCCGCAACCGGCGAGGGGCCCCGCGAGCAGATCCCGAGTATGGGGTGCTCGATCAAGTGGCGGGAAAGCGACTGAACGGGTCGCGATAGCTGCCCCGGCGGCGCCATCCTGTTTGGCGTCGCTCGCGCGGTGCGCCGTGGCCAGACGAGACGGGCCCGAGTCACCCGGCGCCTGATCTGCGGATTGGCTGACAGCACTGTCTAGGATCAATGATCATCATGCGTCCACCTTATAAAACTTATTTTTTGGTACCATAAGGCCAGTCTTTTTGTCCGTGTCGCTGGGTTGGGCGACAATGCCGGGCTTGTCACGCCTACCCCTATCGATGTCGATGCGGGCGGGCTGCACGAGGCGGATCCTCCTGCCTGGCCTTATTGGCTGACCATTTAGGCCGCATCGGTCGTTTTCCCGTTCTGACTCCGCGCCGCGCTGCGGGGTGACACGGGCGGCCTCGGCATGTGGCACGCTTGGGTTATCCCTGTTATCGAAACGAGAGGAGGGGCTGATGTCCTCACGCAGAGAACTTGCCAACGCCATCCGTGCCCTAAGCATGGACGCCGTCCAAAAGGCCAAATCCGGTCATCCTGGGGCACCGATGGGCATGGCCGATATCGCCGAGGTCTTGTGGAATGACTTCCTGAGGCACAACCCGGCGAACCCCCAATGGCCTGACCGGGACCGCTTCGTCCTGTCGAACGGCCATGGCTCCATGCTGCTCTACTCGCTGCTGCATCTCTCAGGCTACGAGCTCGGCATGGATGAGCTGATGCAGTTCCGTCAGCTCCACTCGAAGACGCCGGGACACCCCGAATACGGCTACGCCCCTGGTGTGGAGACGACGACCGGTCCGCTCGGTCAGGGTCTGACGAACGCCGTTGGGATGGCGATCGCCGAGAAGGCCTTGGCGGCCCGGTTCAATCGTCCGGATCACCAGATCGTCGATCACTACACCTATGTCTTTCTCGGCGACGGCTGCCTGATGGAAGGCATCTCCCACGAGGCCTGCTCTCTTGCCGGCGCCCTGGGCCTGGGCAAGCTGATCGCGGTCTACGACGACAACAATATCTCGATCGACGGTGAGGTGCGCGGCCACGGTGACACCCCCGCCTGGTTCCTCGACGATACGCCCAAGCGCTTCGAGGCCTACGGTTGGCATGTCATCGCGAAGGTCGATGGTCATGACCCCGAGGCGGTCAAGGCGGCGATGGAGGAGGCGCGGGCGGTGACCGACAGGCCGTCGCTGATCTGCTGCCAAACGATCATCGGCTGGGGCTCGCCGAACAAGCGGGGCAAGGAGGAATGTCACGGGGCCGCGCTCGGCGAGGACGAGGTGGCCCTGACCCGCCAGGCAATCGGCTGGAGCCATCCGCCGTTCGAGATCCCGGCTCACATCTACGATGGCTGGAGCGCCAAAGAGCGCGGCGCGAAGGACGAAGCGGCTTGGAACGAGCGTTTCGCGGCCTACGAGACTGCCTACCCCGAGCTGGCCGCCGAATTCAAGCGCCGTCAGGCCCGGGAGCTTCCGGCCGATTGGGAAGAGCAGGCCCAGCGTTTCATCGCCTCTGTCAATGAGAAGGGCGAGTCGATTGCCTCGCGCAAGGCCTCGCAGAACGCCCTGAACGGGCTCGGCCCGCTGCTTCCGGAGCTGATCGGCGGCTCGGCCGATCTGGCCGGCTCAAACCTCACGATCTGGAAGGGTTGCCAGGGTCTCGGCAAGGGCGAGCAAGGCGGAAACTACATCTATTATGGTGTCCGCGAGTTCGGCATGTCGGCCATCATGAATGGCCTCGCGCTGCATGGTGGCCTGATCCCGTACGGCGGGACTTTCCTCATGTTCTCCGAGTACGCCCGCAATGCCCTGCGCATGGCGGCGTTGATGCGGGTCCCCTCGATCTTCGTCTACACACACGACTCCATCGGCCTTGGCGAAGACGGGCCCACCCATCAGCCTATCGAGCAGCTTCCAACGCTACGCATGATTCCGAACATGAGCGTCTGGCGCCCGTGCGATGCCGTCGAATCTGCCGTCAGCTGGAAGCTCGCGATCGAGCGCCGCGACGGTCCGACCTGTCTCATCTTTTCGCGCCAGAACCTTGCCCATATGACTCGCGATGACGAGCAGGTTGCGGCCATCGCGCGTGGGGGCTATGTGCTCCGCGATTGCGCCGGCACACCAGAGGCGATCATCATCGCGACCGGCTCCGAGGTGGATGTGGCGGTGAAGGCCGCTGAAGCGATGTCGGACCGCCGTATCCGTGTCGTCTCGATGCCTTCCACCGCTACCTTCGATGCCCAGGACGAGCGCTATCGCGAATCGGTCTTGCCCAGAGCGGTCAAGGCCCGCGTGGCGGTCGAGGCCGCGGTCACGGATGGCTGGTGGAAGTATGTCGGCAGCGAGGGTGCCGTGGTCGGTATCGACCGCTTCGGCGAATCGGCCCCGGCTGGCGCGCTGTTCAAGGAGTTTGGCTTCACGGTCGATAACGTTGTCGCCACGGTGAAGGGCGTCCTTTAACTGATCTCCTTAGGCTTAAGCTTTTGTCCCGGCTGAGGCGGGCGCGGCATAGGGGGCGGGCCTGAATTGCCCTGTGCCGAACGCGGTAGCCTCCGCCGGGCGGTCTCTACCCCTAACGAGGAGCACGCAACAATGACGATCAAAGTTGGCATCAATGGTTTCGGTCGTATCGGCCGTATGGCCTTTCGCGCCATATCCAAGGAGTTCCCGAATATCGAGGTCGTCGGGATCAACGACTTACTGGACCCCGATTATCTCGCCTACATGCTCAAGTACGACTCGGTTCACGGCAATTTCGCCGGTGATATCGCAGTGGATGGGGATAGGATGATCGTCAACGGCAAGACCATCCGCTTAACCGCTGAGAAGGAGCCCGCCAATCTCAAGTGGGGCGATGTCGGAGCCGATGTCGTGCTGGAGTGCACCGGATTCTTCCTGGCCACCGAGAACTGCCAGCCCCATATCGATGCTGGCGCCAAGAAGGTCGTGCAGTCGGCCCCGTCGAAGGACGCGACGCCGATGTTCGTCTACGGCGTCAACCATCGGACCTATGCTGGAGAGACTATTATCTCGGCGGCCTCGTGCACGACCAACTGCCTTGCGCCCGTCACCAAGGTCCTGCACGACAATTGGGGTGTAAAGCGCGGCCTGATGACCACCGTCCACGCGGCGACGGCCACGCAGAAGACGGTTGACGGACCGTCGAAGAAGGACTGGCGCGGCGGTCGTGGGATCCTCGAGAACATCATCCCTTCCTCGACCGGCGCGGCCAAGGCGGTCGGCAAGGTCCTGCCCGAGCTCAACGGCAAGCTGACCGGCATGGCCTTCCGCGTACCGACCTCCGATGTCTCGGTCGTGGACCTGACCGTAGAGCTGAGCAATGAGGCCTCCTACGACGCCATCTGTGCCGCGATGAAGGCGGCTTCCGAGTCCGGCGATCTGAAGGGCGTCCTGGCCTACACGGAGGATAAAGTCGTCGCGACCGATTTCCGCGGTTGCAACACGCCTTCCGTGTTCGATGCCGGTGCTGGTATCGCCCTCGACCCGACCTTCGTCAAGGTTGTCGCCTGGTACGACAACGAGTACGGCTACACGTGCAACATGCTGCGCATGTTGGAGCACGTCGCCTAGGACGCGAGCAGTCCTGGAACCCCGTGGGGCGGGGTTCGGTGCGCCAGAGGCCAGCTCTGCGGAGGTCTGCAGAGCAGCCGGCGCGCGCCGTACCCCGGCCGGTACCCGAGCAACCCGGAGAGCCGCCGGTAGCCGTAGGGTCCGCTGCGCGGGCCACCGAGCGCTCGAAACGAGGAAAGGGAGCAACCCGGCAAGCCTAGACCGAAAGGGCAGGTGAGGTAGCAAGAGTTCGCTGACGTGGGTCGTGCGGCCAGCCGCGTACGGAAGCCTGCCGACCTGCGCCGATGCGGGACGTAAGGCGCGATCGGCCCCCTCATGCCTAGGCGGCCCCAACCGGCTTGCCAGATTGCTTCGATTCCTTACTCACCTATTAAGAGGGTCGTCGAATGTCCTTCATCAAGCTCACCGATCTGGATCTCGCCGGCAAGCGCGTATTGATTCGCTCCGACCTCAATGTCCCAGTCAAGGACGGGAAGGTGACGTCCGATGCCAGGATCACGGCCTCGATGCCGACCTTTGAGCACTGTCTCAGAGCGGGTGCCAAGGTCCTGGTGATGTCGCATCTGGGGCGCCCGGAGGAGGGGGTCTTCTCCGAGGGAGACTCGTTGGCTCCGGTCGCCGAGGATCTTGGCGCCAAGATGGGTAAGCCGATCCGGCTGGTCCGCGACTACCTTGAGCAGGCCCCCGACCTGGGCGACGGCGAGCTGGTGCTGCTCGAGAATGTCCGGTTCAACAAGGGCGAGAAGAAGGACGACGAGGCGCTGTCGCGCCGGTATGCCGCCCTCTGTGACGTCTTCGTCATGGATGCCTTCGGCACCGCCCATCGTGCCCAGGCCTCGACGCACGGTGTCGGCAAGCTGGCGCCGACGTCTTGCGCTGGCCTGCTGCTCAGCGAGGAGCTGGATGCGTTGGCGAAGGCCCTCGCGAGCCCGGCGAGGCCGATGGTCGCCATCGTTGGCGGCTCCAAGGTCTCGACCAAGCTCACCGTGCTCGAGGCCTTGTCGGAGAAGGTCGATCAGCTGGTCGTCGGCGGCGGTATCGCCAACACCTTTCTGGCGGCGGCCGGCTTCAACGTCGGCAAGTCCCTTTGCGAGCACGACCTGGTGCCAACGGCCAAGGCGCTAATGGACAAGATGGCGGCCCGCGGCGCCAGTATCCCAATCGCAGTGGATGTCGTGGTTGGCAAGAAGTTCGCTCAGGACGAGCCGGCGGTGCAAAAGGAGGCCAAGGATGTCGCCGATGATGACATGATCTTCGACATCGGTCCCAGGTCCGCTCAGGAGTTGGCCGAGATCATCGCCCAGGCCGGCACCATCGTCTGGAACGGTCCGGTCGGTGTCTTCGAGCTCGATCAGTTCGGGGCCGGCACCAAGACGGTATCACTGGCGATCGCGAATGCCACAGGCTTCAGTCTGGCCGGCGGCGGCGACACGATTGCGGCGATCCAGAAGTACGATATCTACGACAAGGTGTCCTATATCTCGACGGCCGGTGGCGCCTTTCTGGAATATCTCGAAGGCAAGACGCTTCCCGCGGTGGCCATGCTGGAGGCGCGTTCCCAGGCCTGAGCCACCGGTGCTGCGCGGGCGGGCCCCGAGCGGCAGCGAAGGACTCGGGGGCCGCTGAGCCATGGTGCCCCGCGGTGCGCGATGCGCAATACTTTGCATTCGGCTTGCGAGCCGCTGCGCGAACGATCACGCAGCCGTGCTGGCACCCTGGACCAAGAGGCCTATGCCGTAGTTGGGCCACCTGACTGGCGGCCCTACAAGGGCCGTTTCCCTCACACCGGCACTCGCCCGAAAGGCCAGGGAGATGCCGAACGCGCTGCGCGCGACTTTCATCGTAAGGAACCTATGCCCAGACGAACCAAGATCGTGGCTACGCTCGGACCGGCAACGGACGATGTCCGGGTGCTGGATGCCGTGATTGCCGCTGGGGTTGATGTTGTGCGACTCAACCTGTCGCACGACGCCCAGTCGCGCCACCGGGAGCGCGCCGAGCTGTTGCGGGAGCGCGCCGCCGCAGCGGGCCGTGACGTGGCCGTGCTGCTGGATCTTCAAGGGCCGAAGATCCGTGTCGGGCGTTTTCGGGATGGAGCCGTCGATCTGGCCGCGGGTGACGGCTTTGTGATCGATGCCGACTGTCCGCTCGACGACGGGGATGCGCATCGGGTCGGCACGACCTATCCCGACCTCGTCGCCGATCTCGCGCCAGGCGACCGCTTGTTGCTCGATGATGGCGCAATTGAGCTCGATGTAGAGGCGGTCAGTGGCACCGCCGCGGTGTGCCGCGTCGTGGTCGGTGGGCGGCTTTCGAACAGCAAGGGCATCAATCGCAAGGGCGGAGGCCTATCCGCTCCGGCACTGACCGTTAAGGACGAAGAGGATATCCGCTTCGCCGCCGAGATCGAGGCCGACTATCTGGCCGTCTCGTTCGTGCGCAACGGTGATGACGTCCGGTTGGCTCGCGAGCTGCTGACGGAGGCCGGGGGGCACGCCGGTATCATCGCCAAGATCGAGCGCGCCGAGGCCCTCCGCGGTCTCGAGGACATCATCGAGGCCGCCGATGCGATCATGATTGCCCGCGGCGATTTGGGTGTCGAGATCGGTGATGCCGAGCTCCCGGCGGTGCAAAAGGACCTGATCAGACTGGCGCGCGAGATGAACAGCGTCGCCATCACCGCGACGCAGATGATGCAAACGATGATCGACGCCCCGTATCCAACGCGGGCGGAGGTGTTCGACGTTGCCAACGCGGTCCTCGATGGTACCGATGCGGTGATGCTCTCTGCCGAGACATCCATTGGACGCTATCCCGCTAAGGTCGTCGAGGCCATGCACCGCATTTGCGAGGAGGCCGAGAAGCAACGCAGCGCACGACGTTCGTCCCATCGCATCGATACGGTGTTTGGCCGCGTCGATGAGGCCATCGCGATGGCCACGATGTACACCGCGAATCACCTTGGGGTGAAGGCAATTGCGGCCTTGACCGAGACCGGCGCGACGGTAAAGTGGATGTCGCGCATCAGCTCCGGCATCCCGATTTACGCCCCGACTCGGCTGGTTACAACCCGAAGAAAGGTAACGCTATATCGCGGTGTCTATCCGGTAAGCTTTGATGTGTCGGGCAGCAGTATGCACGAGGTCAATCGTGACCTCGTCGAGGTGTTGCTGGCCCAGGGCATCGTGCGAGACGGCGACCTCGTGATCCTCACGAAGGGGGACAGGTCCGGCGTCGAGGGTCAGACCAACATCATGAAGATCATGCGTGTCGGCGAGCATCGGCTGTTAGTCGACGACTAGATCCATCCCAACTGGCGATATTCTTCAGGAAAAGCGAGGAGACTCATCATGGCTTTGATTTCACTGAGACAAATGCTCGATCATGCCGCGGAGCACCGCTACGGCGTGCCGGCCTTCAACGTCAATAACCTGGAGCAGATGCGCGCCATTATGGAGGCCGCCGATCAGACCGACTCGCCGGTGATCGTCCAGGCCTCGGCCGGCGCGCGTAAGTACGCCGGTGCCCCCTTCTTGCGGCATCTGATCCTCGCCGCGATCGAGGAATGGCCGCACATCCCGGTGTGTATGCACCAGGATCATGGCACCTCGCCGGCGGTTTGCCAACGCTCGATTCAGCTCGGCTTCAGCTCGGTGATGATGGACGGCTCGCTGAAGGAGGACGGCAAGACGCCGGCTTCCTATGAATACAACGTCGACGTCACCCGGCGGGTCGTCGAGATGGCCCACGCCTGCGGCGTCTCGGTCGAGGGTGAGCTGGGCTGTCTGGGGTCCCTCGAGACCGGAACCGCTGGAGAGGAGGACGGCATCGGGGCCGAAGGCAAGCTCGACCACAGCCAGCTGCTGACCGATCCCGAGGAGGCCGCCGATTTCGTCAAGAAGACCGGTGTGGATGCGCTCGCGATCGCGATCGGCACCTCCCATGGCGCCTACAAGTTCACGCGGCCGCCGACCGGCGATATCCTGGCGATCGAGCGCGTCAAAGAGATCCACGCCCGCATCCCCAACACGCACCTGGTCATGCACGGCTCCTCATCCGTGCCCCAGGAGTGGCTCAAGATCATCAACGAGTACGGCGGCGACATGGGCGAGACCTATGGCGTGCCGGTCGAGGAGATCGTCGAGGGCATCAAGCACGGTGTGCGCAAGGTCAACATCGATACCGACCTGCGCATGGCCTCGACCGGCGCGATCCGTAAGAACCTGCACGAGAACGCCTCAAACTTCGATCCCCGCAAGTACCTGGCCGCCGCCACCAAGGCGATGAAGGAGATCTGCGTCGCCCGCTACGAGGCCTTCGGCACCGCCGGTAACGCGAGCAAGATCAGGGCCCTCAGCTTGGAAGCGATGACTGAACGCTACGCCAAGGGCGAGCTGGATCCCAAGGTGAACTGATCCGACCCGCATCCTCCGGCTCGTTCGGCCGCGACATAAAAGGGGCACCAAACGGTGCCCCTTTTTTTACCGAATCCCGCGCTCTTGACGGGGCAGGGAATGCTGCGTCCCAGCCTTGACTTCGCGGATCCATCCATCAGGGCTTGGTTTGGGTCCACTGTCGCGCTCAGGGCCAAACTGAGAACGACTGCCCAGTGAAGTACGAAGGTCGGAAGGGGTGCGCGGCTGGCTAGGATGGCAGGCGTGGGGGCGGGAGATGGGACGGAGAAGGTCTTACACTGAAGCCGGAAGCTAATTGAGCAGATCTTCTGCAACGCAGAGACGACCCTGCATTGGCGCTGACGGGAAAAAGATTGGACCTTCGATAAGCAGGTTTCCTTGCACACCTGGAGAGACAGCAACGAGCTTCTCAGTATCAAGCCCTTCCGTATTGAACAGGAACGTGTCATCGAAAGCGATCTGCAGGAATGGCTTCGCGCGGCCGCGCTGTGTAAGCTCGACCCAGGTGTTGGCCTCCCCGAAGTACCAGGGCTCGCCATCAGATTGCGCATCCCACACCGTCCGGATAGCCTCGGCCTGTTCGAACAGACTGAATGCATCGCTGGCGTACTGTGCGCTGAAACTTTTGCCCTCGATCGCTATTGTCCTGCCAGCAACGGTTGCATGTCCGGTCAACTCCCCGACGAAACAGGTTCCACCCATACCCCACTCCTCGTACAGGAAGACCGCCGTCGGGAAGAAGCGATTGACGACGAGTTTCTTGGCTAGAAGCGAGCAACCGTTGTCCTCAGGCGTGATCTGAATCGAGGCGTTGATCTCTATCGGGATCCGTCCCGCGCCGCATCCCATGGCGGCGTGGGTTGTACCGCTTGCAAGGGAGCAGACGAGGCCAAGCAGAACGAAGTTCTTATGCATGTCGGGTGGTCTCCGAGGTCATTGGGTGCGGGCCGCGTGAACGGCCTATCGCGCGGGGTCGTCGGCGAAAAGCGCTTGCGCCTTACCATGAATTTCGCGAAGCACGTTCGCTCCCTCTCCCTCTGGGCTGTCTAGTGGACACACTGGACACTGTCGCCACTTGGGCGTATTGTATGGCC
>CAZOWL010000027.1:0-43752 GCA_964583605.1 uncultured Chromatiaceae bacterium
GGGGGGTCTTGGGGGGGGGCCTTGCAGCCGTTCAAACGCCGCCGCCGAGCTGGTGCACATAGATCGCTAGCTTTTTGATCTCCTGCTCGCTCAACCGGCCGGTCACACCGAACCCGGGCATCTCGGCGTCGCGCGTCTCCGGGTGATCTAGCTGATTGACGCCGTACAGTATCGTATGGCGGGCGCTCTCGTAGCCGCCCGGCTCAAAACGCCAAATCGGGTTACGGAAGCTCGGCGCGCCGACGCTGAGGATTTGCCCGTCCGGCAGCGCCGCCATGATGCCGTTGGCCTCCGCCCCGTGGCAGGCGCTACAACCCTTGCTCCGGAATAGCGCCCATGCGCTCTCATCGCCGGGTCCTCCGGCTTTCAGGTCGACGACGAATTCAGCGAGTTGGTCGACCTCGGACTCGGACAGGAGGTTGGTATGCGCGGTCATTGCGCCGCGACGCCCGTAGGTGAGGGTCTCGATGAGCTTGGCCGGACTCCCGCCATATTGCCAGTAGTCGTCGGCAAGGATCGGGTAGCCTGGATTGCCTTGCCCTCCGCTGCCATGGCAGGCGGAGCAGTAGTCCCCGAATAGCACCTTGGAGGAGGCTGCCGTGTAACGGGTCAGCTCAGGGTCGGCCAGGATCTGCTCGGTCTGCATCCCGCGAATCCGCTCCTCGTAGGGCGCACGAATGGCCGCCACCTGCTCAACGCCTTGCTGATATTCCTCCATCTGGGTCCAGCCAAGGATGCCCTTGCTGTAGCCATCGAGCGTCGGCCAGAACGGATAGAGGATGGCGTAGCCGATGACCCAGAAAACCGACGCCCACAGCCCCAGCATCCACCAGCGTGGCGGGGGATTCTTGAGCTCGCGCAGATTGTCGTCCCAGAAGTGTCCGGTATTGTTCTCATTCGGATAGGGATTAGTATCAGCCATCTTTGTCTCCGCTGTCCTCATCATCGTCCTCGAATGGGATGTGGCGCCGCGACTCGAGCCGCTCGCGATTCTTTGGACGCAGGACCTGAAAGTACAGCACGATCATCAAGACGAAGATCACCACGGTGAGGATGGTGCCGATCCAGTCGTTGACGGTCATTGCCTCCCAGTCGGTATGAAAATACTCGCCGAGGTCACTCACGGTAGACCTTTGCGTCATCGAGGGTCGCCATCGTACCGAGCACCTGCAGATAGGTCACCAAGGCGTCGAGCTCCGTCTTGCCGTCTACCAGCTGTGGAGCGACCGCGATGTCCTGATCGTGGTATGGGACGCCGATCGTGCGCAGTCCGCGCATGTGGCGCTGGATCTTGCGCGGATTGATATAGGCCTCATCGAGCCAGGGGTAGGCGGGCATGACGGACTCGGGCACCAGCGAGCGCGGTTGGCTCAGGTGCTGGCGCTGCCAGGCGTCTGAGTACTTTCCGCCGACGCGGGCCAGGTCCGGGCCGGTGCGTTTCGACCCCCATTGGAACGGATGGTCATAGATGGACTCGGACGCCAGTGAGTAGTGACCATAGCGCTCGCGCTCGTCGCGGAATGGTCGAACCATTTGCGAGTGGCAGAGATAGCAGCCCTCGCGTTGGTACACGTCGCGCCCGGCCAGCTCGAGCGCCGTGTAGGGCCGCACGCCGTCGCCGGGCTTCCAGTTCCATTTCTGCCGCCCGGAATCGTCGACCTCAACGATTGGTATCGATCCCGGTGCCTCGTGGCTCCAAACGATCTCCGGCACCTTATTGTGCTCCATCGTCCCTTTGAGGTAGAAGAGTGGCACGATCTCAACCAGGCCGCCGACCGACAGCACTATCGCCAGCACGATCAGCATGCCCCAGATATTGCGCTCCATCCGATCCTGGAGCCCTTTTGCTTGACCTGAATCTCCCATTGCGCTCGACCTCCTCATCCTAGGCCGTGGCTGGAATGCTGCGGGCCCCGCCCAGCCGGCCTCGCGACATCGACTGCGCGACCGTCATGAGCACATTGAAGAGCATGACTACGGCGCCGACCAAGAAGATCACCCCGCCGACCGTGCGCATGACATAGTAAGGATGCATCGCGTCGACCGACTCGACGAAGGTGTACGCCAGCGTGCCGTACTCGTCATAGGCCCGCCACATGAGACCTTGCATGATCCCGGAGACCCACATGGCGACGATGTAGATCACGGTACCGATCGTCGCGGTCCAGAAGTGGAAGTTCACGAGCCTCACGGAGTAGATCTCTGTGTACCAGATCCGCGTCATCATGTGGTAGATCGCTCCGATTGAGATGCCGGCAACCCAGCCGAGGGCGCCGGAATGGACATGGCCAATGGTCCAATCCGTGTAGTGGGAGAGGGCGTTCACGGTCTTCAACGACATCACCGGGCCCTCGAACGTGGACATCGCATAGAAGGCGATCGCAATGATCAGGAATCGGAGCACGTAGTCGGTACGGAGCTTATCCCAGGCCCCAGATAGCGTCATCATGCCGTTAACAGCCCCGCCCCAGGACGGGATGATCATCGACAGGGAAATGGCCGCCCCCAGTGAGCCTGTCCAATCGGGCAGCGCGGTGTACTGCAGATGGTGGGCGCCGAGCCAGACGTAACCAAACATCAGCGCCCAGAAGTGTAGTACCGAGAGCCGATAGGAATAGACGGGGCGATTGGCCTGCTTCGGCACGAAATAGTACATGATGCCGAGGAAGCCTGCAGTCAGGTAGAAGCCCACGGCGTTATGTCCCCACCACCATTGAATCATCGCGTCCTGCACCCCGGAGAAGATCGAATAGGACTTGAATAGGCCGACCGGCACGGCCAGGCTGTTGACCACGTGCAGATAGGTGATCATCACCATCATGCCGAGAAAGAACCAATTCGACACATAGATGTGCGAGCTCTTGCGATTGGCGATCGTCATGATGAAATTGATCGTGAACGCGAGCCACACGACGGCGATGAGGATGTCGATCGGCCATTCAAGCTCGGCGTATTCCTTCGATTGCGTGATCCCAAGGGGAAAGGTGATGACGGCGAGGACCACGACCAGGTTCCAACCCCAGAATGTGAGCCAGGCGAGCTTCTCGCTCCACAGACGCACAGCGCAGGTGCGTTGCACCGTGTAGAAGGCCGTTGCCATCAGGGTGCTGCCACCAAAGGCGAAGATCACGGCGTTGGTGTGCAGAGGTCGCAGGCGACCGAAAGACAGGTAGGGGATATCGAAATTGAGGGCTGGCCAGGCCAGCTCCGCGGCGAGGTAGACACCGACGCTGGCGCCGACCACCAGGTAGACCACGGCCATGACGGCGAACCAGCGCACGACGGCGAGGCTGTACTTCTGCTCCAATCCGGACTCCATAAATCCCTCCCAAAAATTGGGAAAAACAACTAAGGATCAGACATCTCCATTGGCGCACGACCGCGCTCGCCGACCCCGGTCTCGTTCCGTCGGCATCAGACTGGATTCGTTATCCGAAGTCAACTTCGCCGGCCTGATCGGGCCAGAGGACCGGAATGTCGGTATGACGCGAACGGCTAGCGTCCGTGTGAGGATGTGGACCGGAGCCCTTGGTCGCCCCGCAGTGCGATGATGACGGAAGCCAATCAACCCAAATCGGGCACTTGGAGTCACGAAGGCGCAAAGGAAATGGGAGAACGACGCCTCGGCTATCGTAAGCCTTTCACTTGTCGGTGAGCCCGATCGCCTCGACAAGGCTTCGACATCTCTTGCGTGCTTTGCGCTCTTCGCGGTTCGATTGAACGGACCAGGATAGAGGCCTCCTGGCGGGGTGCGGCCTTGGCATACAGAGCACATCACCGGACGGCCATAGCCTCCGGGCTACTTGAAGAACGAATCGCCGGAGAAGCCCTCGCGCTCGAGGATGTCTCGCAGCCGCCGCAGCGCATCGAGCTGAATCTGTCGCACACGCTCCCGGGTCACACCGAGCTCCTGGGCCACGCGCTCGAGTGTCGAGTGCTCGTAACCGTGCAGTCCGAACCGTCGCTCGACCACCTCCCGCTGCTTATCGTTCAGCTTGGTCAGCCAATGGTCGAGATTGTGCTGGACGCCTTGATCGTGAATGCGCTCTGAGGGGTCGTCGGCCGTCTCGTCCTGCAGCACATCGACGAGCGGCTTATCGGCATCCTTGCTGTAGGGCGTATCCATTGAGGCAATCCGCTCGTTGAGCCCCAGCATGCGCTTGACCTCCGAGATCGGCTTGTGGAGGACATCGGCGATCTCCTCCGAGGTCGGCTCATGATCGAGATGCTGGGAGAGCTTGCGCGTCGCCTTGAGATAGACATTGATTTCCTTGACCACATGGATCGGCAGCCGCACGGTGCGCGTCTGATTCATGATGGCGCGCTCGATGGTCTGGCGGATCCACCAGGTGGCGTAGGTGGAGAAACGGAAGCCCCTGTCGGGGTCGAACTTCTCAACCGCCCGCATGAGTCCGATATTGCCCTCTTCGATGAGATCGAGCAGCGGCAGTCCGCGATTGAGATAACGCCGCGCGATCTTCACGACCAGGCGGAGATTGCAGACGATCATCCGGTGTCGGGCGTCATCATCTCCCCGCTGCGCCAGGCGTGCGAAGTGCACCTCCTCGTCGGCGCTGAGGAGCTTCGCTTCGCCGATCTCGTTGAGGTAGATGCGCGTCGCATCGAAATCGCTGTCGCTTGCGTAGAACCGCTCCTCGCCGCCGCAGGCGTCCAAAGACTCGCGCTCGTCGCTGTCCGGATCATCGCTGGCGATAAACGGATCGCGATCGCGCAGCATGTCCCCATCGTCCCTATCATTCACGTCCTCGTCATCCATTGGCTCTTGCTCGCTCAGGAGCAGCGCCTCGCCCTCGGGCGGGGCCGAGTGGGGCGGCAACTCGTATCGCTCTTTGGCGGCTGCCATACGGCCTTCCTCCGTGCTCGTCTCGACCCCTATCGTAACTGCGGCAAAATTGTCATCGGATCGATGGCCACCCCGTCCTTGCGGATCTCGAAGTGGAGCTGCGACGTGTCGGCGGCACCTTGTCCCACCTCAGCGATAGTCTGACCGCGCTCCACGGCTTCCCCCTTGGCCACCAAAAGCCGTCGGTTGAAGCCGTAGGCGCTCAGGAAGCGGTCGGCATGCTCAAGGATGATAAGGTTCCCGTAACCCTTGAGTCCACCGCCGCTGAAGACAACCTTGCCGGCCGCCGCCGCGGCCACGAGCTGTCCCGGGCGGGCCGCGATGCGTATGCCTTGGCGCGTTCGATCGCCGGCCTTGAAGCCCTGGACGACAGGTCCGGTGAGCGGCCACTGCCAGACGACTCGGGGGGCCGACGAGGCGGGGTGGGGCGCCACGCGGCGCGGCGTCGTGCTGGTCGATGCCGCCCTGGGCTCGGCCGCGACAACGGCCGTATCCGGCGCCTTGCTCCCCGGTGAGCGCCTACCGGGATGGACAGGCGTCATAGGCGACCGCTTTCCTGCGGGAGGCACGACACGCAACAGGCGGCCGGCCTGGATCGGGTAGGGGGCTTGCAGATCGTTCCAGTCGGCCAGGACGGCGAGCTTCACCCCGAAGTGCTCGGCGAGCTGGCTCAGTGTGTCACCGGAGCGGATGCGGTAATAGCCCGCCGGGGCCGGCCGTTCGGGCAGATAGACTGGGGCCGGTGTATCCCGGCGGGTGCAGCCCGCGCTGCCCAACAGGATCAGCGCACAGATCGTCAGCACCAGGCTCAGATTCCCGAAGGCCGCATTGCCTCGGAGCAGGTCGCCGGCCCAGGGGCGAGCCAATGTCTCGGCGAGCGCTCCGATTGCCGAGTGGCGGATCCACTCGGCCGTCTGTGCGACGCTGCCGCGCCCTTCTGAGGCGGGGCTGGCCGTTCGAGATGTTGTGCTCTGGATTCCGCGCGATCCACCCGCCCGGTGGCCAAGCGTCGCACGGATGACAGCCGTCAATCGCCGAGTTGTCAGCATGTGCCCTGAAGCATCGGGACGAACCTCACGGGCTCGAGGATCTCAGGCACGAGCCCAGCCGGCGTCTTCTGCAGGCGGAGCAGCCGCTGATCATCTGGCGGGCCGACCGGTAAGACCATGCAGCCGCCGATGGCCAGTTGCTCTAACAAGCGGCGTGGGGGCACCGACGGCGCGGCAGTGAGAAGGATGCCATCGAAGGGCGCATACTCCCGCCATCCAACCGCGCCGTCGCCATGCCGTAAGCGCACGTTGCGACGCCCCAGTGCCCGGAGTCGCCGCTCGGCCAGGTCCCGCAGTCCGGCCACGCGCTCGATGCTGTAGACGCGCCTGACGAGTGCGGCCAGCACGGCCGTCTGAAACCCGGACCCGGTGCCGATTTCGAGGACCGTGTCGCATGGCGTCGTGGTGAGCAGCGCCTCGGTCATCCGGGCGACGATGTACGGTTGAGAGATCGACTGGCCCCAGCCGATCGGCAGCGGGAAATCGTCATAGGCGCGGTCCGCCAGCGCCTCATCCACGAAGAGATGGCGTGGTAGGCGTCGCATCACCTCCAGCACGGGTCCGTGGCGGATACCCATGTCATAGAGGCGCTCCGCCAGCCGTGTCCGCGCCCGGCGAAATGGCCGCGCCGTGGCTGAGCCTAGGGTGCGAGGTTCTGCCGGCATCCCCTCAGCCACTGGTCGAGGACCGGCACCGCGCTGTGCCGCGTTAGATCCACCTGCAACGGCGTGACCGAGACAAATCCGTGTCTCAGAGCGTGGAAATCGGTGTCGGGACCGGCATCCTGCTCGGGGCCGGCCGGGCCGACCCAGTAGATCGGCCGCCCGCGCGGATCATAGGCTCGGGTGACGGGCTCGGCACGGTGACGGTGTCCGAGACGTGTT
Source organism: uncultured Chromatiaceae bacterium (assembly GCA_964583605.1). GTDB lineage: Bacteria > Pseudomonadota > Gammaproteobacteria > Chromatiales > Chromatiaceae > CAZOWL01. The sequence continues at coordinate 6,798 of CAZOWL010000027.1, forward strand.
GCGGCTAGACCTTGGATCTCAGAGAGGGGGAGGTCTGGTACATTGATGTTCAGTATGATATCGGATGGCAGCGTTGAGCCGGCCAATCGACAGACCAGCTCGCGGGCGATCTTGGCTCCGGTCTCGAGGTGCCTTGGGTCGTGGGCATCCATAGAGATCGCCATCGAGGGCAGGCCGAGAAAGCGCCCTTCGGTCGCGGCGGCAACAGTACCGGAATAGATTACGTCATCACCGAGATTGGGGCCATGATTGATCCCAGCGACGACGAGATCGGGCTCCTCTTCCAGGAGCCCGGTGATGGCGAGGTGGACGCAATCCGTCGGGGTGCCTTCGACTCGGAAAAAGCCGTTCGGCGTGCGAACCGCGCGCAACGGCACATCCAGTGTCAGGGAGTGGCTTGCACCGCTGCGGTCGCGCTCCGGCGCGACCACAATGACCTCGGCGACCTGAGACAGCTCATTGGCCAAGGCGCAGAGCCCCGGTGATTGATAGCCATCATCGTTGCTGACCAAGATCTTCATCGTTGCGATACACCTCCAGCGCTATCATGTCACGCTATACGGGGCCGGCACCTAGAGCAACGGCATCGATCATGAAGAAGACAATTCCGGCGAGTGATCTCGAGCTCTTCCGGGCGGCGGTGACTGACGCCGAACGCCTTGTCCCCGATCACGCCGAGCCGTATCGGCGGCGTCCTGCGCCGATCCCGCGGGCACGCCCCGAGCCGCCCGACGAGGATGAGCTGGACGATCTGTCCGAGGCCGAGGTGGCGACCCACGACTATCTGGAGTTCGCGCGCCCCGGCATCCAACGGCGCCTGATGTTAGAACTCCAGCGAGGGCATCTCGATGTCGGGTTGGAGCTCGACCTGCACGGACTCACGGCCGAGGTCGCCCGCGAGACGCTGAGGGAATTTCTCCGCGAGTGCGCAGAGCGCCGGGTGCGTTGTGCGCGCATCATCCACGGCAAGGGCTCCGGATCTGGTCAGCCGGTGCTGAAGCGGAAGGTCAACTATTGGCTCCGCTTGCGCAAGGACGTGCTGGCCTTCTGCTCTGCGACGCGACGCGATGGCGGTGCAGGAGCCGTGTACGTGCTGCTGCGCAATCCGCGCAAGGCCCATGCTACCCTGACGAAGACCCGAGGCCCTTCAGACCCATAGGATCCGCTAAGCGGATCGATCAATGGTTGCGTAAGTACTCGCATGGCGTCGCTGCGATACGCCGTGAATACATCCTTGTAGGCTCGACGCCGAGGTCCCTCTCGCCGACGGTCGCGTCAACGCCATGCGGGTACTGTCGGGATGGTCTATACGCAACAGTGATCGCCGCCGCCAATGGTCCGCACAAGGGGCCCATCGGGTCAAGGTCGCGGGGTCTTCGCCCATCGGCCGGCGCGGCCGAAGGGCGACACAGCCGATACACGCGCACGCGGCTCGCGCGCCGGCACCGGTTCGTAGCCTGCCTGGATGGAGCCGGGCGAGCACCGGCCGTGGCAGGGTCAGCCGTGCCACCACGCCGACCCGCGAGTCATGGCCGGCCAACGGATCGAGCGCCCGGCGGAATCCAGGGCCCGCGGCTAGGCCGACTGACTGGGCCTAACGATCATGGGGCGAGCCGAGCCACCCCAGACGATGAAAGGTCACCTCGCCCCTGATCGTTCCCTCACCCCAACCCTCTCCCAGAGGGCGAGGGAGCGAAGGTGCTACGCAATTTTCATGGTAACGATTGGGGATCGGCCCATGGCCTTGATCCATTCGATCCCAGCGCCCCGCACCGCCGCGGCGGCTCAGCTCCCCGCGTGCTCGTCGATGAGCTCGCGCACCAGCGTTGTCGCGTAACCCCCGGCGGGTAGCATAAAGTGCAATTCCAGCGTATCGAGTCCGGACCAGGACCACTGCAGTCCCTGTGCGAGCAGACGCAACGCGCGCCGCTCCTGACCGAGCCCGGCCCGATCCAGGCCGGCCGCCCAAGGCGCGAAGCGCTCGGCGACCTGCTGCTCGAGTCGTGCCGGCTCGCCGGCGGTCGGCGGCGCACCGCGCCCCCACAGTGGGCCTGTCGGATGGAGATCGCCGCTGCGGACCCGCTCCTCGATATCCGCCTCGACGGCGTCTACGAGGAAATGGGAGCGTGAGCCGGCCAGCTGCAAACGGTCACCGGCGAGTGCCCGGTCCCAGTCGGCGCGCGCCACGCGCAGCGCCAGCAGCTCGTTGAAGAGCTGGCTCCGGGCGGCCGACAGATAGAGACCGCGACGATGTCGATCCAGGCGGCCGATCTCCCCGCGAAAGTAGGCGGTTGCCCGAGTCAGATTGCCGGCGGCGATGCCGAAGCGCTGCTCACCGAAGTAGTTCGGCACGCCGCGCCCCGCGATGACGGGCAAGCGCTCGGCCAGCGCCTCGCAATCGCCAACGAGCTGCCGGATGCGCAGGCAGAATCGATTCCCGGCAAGCGCGCCGCGGCGCAGCTTGCGGCGATGGCGATGGGTCTCCAAGACGCGAAGCGCGTCACCGCCTGCGGCTGCCCAATCGGGCGTTCGGTCGCTGACCACCGGGACCGAGAACCACTGGCGGGCGAGCGCGTGACGGTCCTTAAGGCCGGCATAGCCGATCGCCCCGATTGGCACACCGGCGGTCTGCGCGAGCACGCGCGCGACCCACTCGGTATTGACGCCGACCTTGCGGACACGCACGAGCCAGTGCTGACCCTCGCCATCGGGCGTGAATCCGAGATCCTCATCGACTGCGAAGTCCTCGGTTTGGGTGCGCAGGCTCCCGCGCATCGGCGGATCGCCGTGAGCGCGTGGCAGCTCGCGGAACGGGCACCAGCTGGTCGGCGGGCTCACTCCGCGAGGAGCACCACCGCCGTTGCGGCAATCCCCTCGCCACGGCCGGTGAAGCCCATCTGCTCCGTCGTCGTCGCCTTAACATTGACGCGGCCCGGCGCGCATCCGAGGTCCGCGGCGAGTGTCGCGACCATGGCCGGGATATGCGAGGCTAGGCGCGGTCGCTGAGCCAGGATCGTCATGTCGGCGTTGTGAACCTTGAGCTGGCGCTCGCGCAGACTGGCCATCACGCGGCGCAGGAGCAGCCTGCTGTCGATACCCGCGTAGGCTGGGTCGGTATCGGGAAAATGGCGGCCGATATCGCCGAGTCCGGCCGCGCCGAGCAGGGCGTCGCACAGGGCGTGGATGACGACATCGCCGTCCGAGTGGGCGGCAAGCCCTTGGTCATGCGGCACCGATACCCCACCGAGGACCAGCGGCCGGCCGGCTGCGAAGCGGTGCGCATCGATGCCCTGGCCGATCAGCATGCGCGTCCCTGTTGTGTCAGATAGAGCTCGGCCAATGGCAGGTCCTCCGGCCGCGTGATCTTGATATTGTCGGCATGTCCCTCGACGAGCCTCGGTGCTCGGCCAACGAGCTCGACGGCGCTCGCATCGTCGGTGACCAGCTTGCCCGCCGCGATGGCCGACTGCAGCGCTTCGCGCAGCAGGCCGAGGCGAAACATCTGGGGGGTCAGGGCGTGCCAGAGGCGCTCGCGGGCAAGCGTGTGGCCGATCCGCCCCGCTGCATCCGCCTCCTTCATGGTGTCGCGCACGGGCATCGCCAAGATGCCCCCGACGGGGTCGTCGCGCAGCGTATCGATTAGGTTGGCCAGATCCGCGTCGCGCAGGCAGGGCCGCGCCGCATCGTGAACCAGGACCCAGTCGTCGGCTCGCGCCCGCTCAGACAAGGCATCGAGGGCGTTCAGCACCGAGTGGCAGCGTTCCGCGCCGCCGGCGACGCGTTGCAGCCGACCGTCGCCGGCGAACGATGTGCTTGGCCAGAGGGCATCCTGCGGATCCAGTGCAACGACGACACCACGGATCCGTGGCTCGGCCAACAAGGGCGTGAGGCTGTGGTCGATGACTCGGCGCCCGGCCAGCGGCAGATATTGCTTCGGCATCGTGGCGCCCATGCGCCGTCCGACGCCGGCTGCCGGCAGCACAGCCCAATAGGCGGGCGTCGCGCTCACGGCGTGCTCCCCGAGGCATCGCCCTCGATGACCTGCAGAAAGGTCTCGCCGCGCTTGATCATCCCAAGCTCGCTGCGGGCGCGCTCCTCGAGGGCATCGAAGCCACTGCGGAGGCTCTCGACCTCGGCCTCAAGGGCAGCGTTCCGCTCCTGCATCGCGTCGATCTCCGCCTCCTGCTCGGCGATCTCTGCGCGCAACGCATGGACCTCCGCGAGGCTCCCCTCACCGACCCAGAGCCGGTATTGCAGCACGGCCAACAGCAGCAGCAGGATCGGAACGAGCCAGCGGATCATCGTGAGCACACGGCCGCGCGGCGAGCCAGGTCCTTGGGTGCCGCTCAGGCTGGCCGCGACAGGCCTAAAGCCACTTGAAGGCACTGCGCCCGGCATACACAGCCTCGTCGCCGAGCTGGTCCTCGATCCGCAGCAGCTGGTTGTATTTGGCCACCCGATCCGAGCGCGAGAGAGATCCGGTCTTGATCTGACCGGCATTCGTGGCCACGACGAGATCGGCAATGGTCGTATCCTCGGTCTCGCCGGAACGGTGAGAAACGACGGCCGTGTAGCCGGCCGCATGCGCCATGTCGATCGCCGCCCGTGTCTCGGTGAGGGTGCCGATCTGATTGACCTTGATCAGGATCGAGTTGGCGACGCCTTTATCGATCCCCTCCTGGAGAATCCGCGTATTGGTGACGAAGAGATCGTCCCCGACGAGCTGCAGGCGCTTGTCGAGGCGCTCGGAGTGAAGTTTCCATCCCGCCCAATCACCCTCGGCCATGCCGTCTTCGATCGATAGGATGGGGTAACGATCGACCCAAGCGGCAAGCAGGTCCGAGAGGCCGGCCGCATCCAAGCTCCGGCCCTCGCCTTCCAGGCGATAGGTCCCGTCGCGATAGAACTCCGAGCTCGCCACGTCCAAGCCGAGATAGATGTCACGTCCGGCCGTAAACCCGGCCTTGTCGATCGCTTCCAGGATGACCTCGATGGCGGCCTCGTTGGAGGGCAGGTCGGGGGCGAACCCGCCCTCGTCGCCGACGGACGTCGCGAGCCCGCGCCCGCTCAGGACCGCCTTCAGCGCGTGGAATACCTCGGCACCATAGCGCACAGCCTCGCGGAGGCTCGGCGCCCCGACCGGCAGGATCATGAACTCCTGAAAATCGACGCTGTTCGCCGCGTGGGCGCCGCCGTTGATGATGTTCATCATGGGCACCGGCAGGCGATAGGGGCCACCGGAGAGATAGCGGTAGAGCGGGAGCGCGCGTTCCTGGGCTGCGGCGTGGGCGGCGGCCAGGGAGATGCCGAGAATGGCGTTCGCCCCGAGCCGCCCCTTGTTGTCGGTGCCGTCGAGCTCGATCATCCGCTGATCCAGCGCCTCTTGAGCACTGACTTCTTGGCCGACCAGGGCATCACGCAGCTCGCCTGTCACGTGCCCGACGGCGCGCAGAACCCCCTTGCCACCATAACGGCCGGGATCCTGATCGCGGAGCTCGAGCGCCTCCCTCGAGCCGGTCGAGGCGCCTGAAGGGACCGCCGCGCGACCGATCGCCCCCTCGGCGGTGAAGACGTCAACCTCGACGGTCGGGTTGCCACGCGAATCGAGGATCTCTCGCGCGCGGATGTCGACGATCTCAGACATGGGGTGTGCTCTCCTCTGGCCGGTTCTTGTCGGTGAAGCAAAACAGATCGCGGAAACTGAAGTATAGCCGGGATTGCCCGTTGCCGAGCTCAGCGGGGTTGCGCGGGCCGCTCAGACGCTCGCCTCGGGGAAGCCGTGAGCCTTGACAACGCGATCGAGCTCGACGAGCGTCGCCAGCAGATCAGCCAGGCCTGCGAGAGGCCAGGCATTGGGCCCGTCGCTCAGGGCCGCGTCGGGGTCGGGGTGCGTCTCCATGAAGAGTCCCGCGATCCCCGCCGCGACCGCTGCCCGGGCGAGCACCGGCACAAACTCGCGCTGTCCACCTGAGCTCGCACCTCGTCCGCCGGGCAGCTGCACCGAATGCGTCGCATCGAACACGACCGGACAGCCGGTATCGCGCATGACCGCCAGGGCGCGCATATCCGCGACGAGATTGTTATACCCAAAGGAGACGCCGCGCTCACAGACGAGTATCGCCTCATTGCCGCTAGCGCGAGCCTTGGCGACAACCTGCGCCATATCCCATGGCGCGAGGAACTGCCCCTTCTTGATGTTGACCGGCCGACCCTGCGCCGCGACGGCGCGAATGAAGTTGGTCTGACGACACAGGAAGGCGGGTGTCTGGAGCATGTCGACGACCGCGGCGACCTCGCCGAGTGGCGTGTCTTCGTGGACGTCGGTCAGAACGGGGACACCAACGCGCTCGCGCACGCCCTCGAGGATCCGCAAGCCACGTTCCAGGCCGGGGCCGCGAAAGCTCGTCCCGGAGGTGCGGTTGGCCTTGTCGAAGGAGGATTTGTAGACGAACGGGATACCCAGTCCTGCGCTGATCTCCTTGAGTCGCCCAGCGGTCTCCTCCGCCAAGGCTTGGCTTTCGATGACGCAGGGTCCGGCAATCAGGAACAGCGGCCGATCGAGGCCGATCTCATGCCCGAGCAGCTGCATCATGAGGCCATCCTGTCGCCGAGCCGGCGATGGGCGAGTGCCGCCTTGATGAAGCCGCGAAACAGCGGGTGGCCGTCTCGCGGCGTAGAGGTGAACTCTGGATGAAACTGGCAAGCGATGAACCAGGGATGCTCGGGGATCTCGACGATCTCGACCAGGGTGCTGTCGAGTGACCACCCTGAGAAGCGCATCCCGGCGTCTTTCATCGCATCGAGATAGCGGTTGTTGAACTCGTAGCGATGGCGGTGGCGCTCGCGGATCTGCGCCCGGCCATAGACGGTGCGGGCGAGACTGCCCGGCTCGAGCCGGCAGTTCTGCCCGCCGAGACGCATCGTCCCGCCGAGGTCGGAGCCCTGAGCCCTGGTCTCGAGCTGGCCCTGCTCGGTCCGCCATTCGGTAATCAGGCCGATCACAGGGTGCGGCGTGGCAGGGTGGAACTCGGTGCTGTGAGCCGCCTCGAGGCCGACGACATGGCGCGCATACTCGATGACGGCCACCTGCATTCCGAGGCAGATCCCAAGGTAGGGCACACGGTTCTCGCGGGCGAAGCGCGCGGCCAGGATCTTGCCTTCGATCCCGCGCTCACCAAAGCCGCCGGGGACGAGAATAGCGTCGACCTCATGCAGGCAATCAACCCCTTCTCGCTCGAGCTCCTCGGCGTCAAGGTAGTTGATCTGCACCTTGGTCGCCGAATGGACACCGGCATGCGCCAAGGCCTCAGAGAGAGACTTGTAGGCCTCCGTGAGGTGCATGTACTTGCCGACCATCGCGACAGTGATCTCTTGTCGCGGGTGGTCAAAGCCATCAAGGACCCGTTGCCACTCCTTGAGGTCGGCGGCTGGCACACCGAGCCCGAAATGACGCACGACGAGGTCGTCGAGGTGCTGGGCGTGCAGCAACATCGGGATGCGGTAGATATTGTCGGCGTCGACCGCCGAGATGACGGCCGCCTCAGGGACGTTTGTGAAGAGCGCAATCTTCTTGCGCTCCGCGTCCGGGACCGGCTGTTCGGCGCGGCACAGCAGGATGTCGGGCTGGATGCCGATCGAGCGCAGCTCCTTGACGGAATGCTGGGTCGGCTTGGTCTTGATCTCGCCCGAGGTGCGGATGTACGGGACCAGCGTGAGATGCATGAACAGCGCGTTTTCGCGACCCTCCTCGACACGCATCTGACGAATTGCCTCGAGGAACGGCAATGACTCGATGTCCCCGACCGTACCGCCGATCTCGACCATCGCGATGTCGGCCTCGTCGGCACCGAGACGGATGCAGTCCTTGATCTCGTCAGTGATGTGCGGGATCACCTGGACCGTGCGCCCCAGGTAGTCGCCATGGCGCTCCTTGCGGATCACGCTTTCGTAGATCTGGCCGGTTGTGAAGTTGTTGTTGCGGCCCATGCGCGTGCGCACGAAGCGCTCGTAGTGTCCAAGGTCGAGATCCGTCTCGGCGCCGTCATCCGTCACGTACACCTCGCCGTGCTGAAATGGGCTCATGGTCCCAGGGTCGACGTTGATGTAGGGGTCGAGCTTGATCAGCGTGACCTTGAGGCCGCGCGCCTCGAGCAGCGCCGCCAACGAAGCCGACGCGATGCCTTTGCCGAGCGACGAGACGACGCCGCCGGTAATGAAAATGAACTTGGTTGCCATAGGCGGGGAGCGGGGGAGGGGCCCAGTTGCGGCGACAAGCTATCAAATCTGCCTTTCGGCCTCAACGCAAAATGATGCCGATGACCGCCTCGCCGCACTCCTGGCCAGATCGGGTCGAGATCGGGTCGAGATCGGGTCGAGATCGGGTCGAGCTAGGGCAAACGAAAGACCGTGCGAGCAAGCCGCGTGCGGGCTCGCCAGGACGCTTCCGAGGCAATGCTTCCCTTCGGCTGGGACGATTTTTATAATCCCATTTGATCAGCGCTTCGCTGAAGCTTCCCGGCGGATTTTCGTTCAACAAACGAATCAGGAGTGTCAGGATCATGAAGCAGCTAGCGAAAGTCTTTGGTGTAGCGGCCATCGCTGGTGCCGCGGCTTTCTCGACGACCGCCGCGCAGGCCTGGTGGGGTGGCCCGGGCTGGGGTGGACCTGGCTACGGCAGTGGCTGGAACGACTGGTGGAACGATTTCTTTGGTGATGGCTACGGCGACTTCAACATGAGCATGAGCGGCGGCGGACGCGGTTGGGGCCGCGGCTACAACCGCTATCGCGATTGGTACGGATATGGCCCGTACGGGTGGGGCGGCCCGTACGGTTGGGGCGCTCCCTATGGTGGTTGGGGCGCACCCTACGGCTATGGCGCACCCTACGGCTATGGTGTCCCGTACGCGGCGCCAGCTGCCCCTGCGGCTCCGGCGAGTGAAGAGGCCAAGTAAGGGCCCTGGCGGATCGCGCGGTTGACCGCGCCGGCTCGGGCGACGAGCCCGGGCCGCGCGATCTCGACCTGCCGAGGCAGGAGGTGGGACTGGCTCCCGCCCGGGCGACAGCTGGCCGCATCCGGAGCCAGTCGGCGACCCTATATCTAGGCCGAGAGCCGGTGCGAGACCAGTAGATGACCTATAGGCCGGGAGCCGGTGAGCGACCAGGGAAAACCCAGTTGCCATAACCTCAATCAGGCGATGGGCTTCATTTGCTTGATCCAAATCAAAAAACGATCCAGAATGCGCCCCCAGGCACTGCAGTGGGGGGTGGCACCTTGAATCAAGAAAAGGTCATTTCGTTCGAATCGATTCGGGTCGCCTGCAAGAGTTGCACGCTGTCGACCCTTTGCCTCCCGATGGGCCTATGCCCCGAAGACGTCGATCGCCTCGACGGCATCGTTCGGCGCAACCGGCCGTTGCATCGTGGCGACTATCTGTTCCGTAGCGGCGAGCGATTCCGGGCGCTCTATGTCGTCAAGACCGGGTCAGTCAAGACGTATGCGCCGAGCGAGGAGGGCGGAGAGCAGGTCCTCGGCTTCCATCTGCCCGGCGAGATCATCGGGCTCGACGCGATCGAGAAGGACAGCCACATTTGCTCGGCGCGGGTGCTTGAGACCTCCGCCATCTGTGAGATCCCGTTCAATCGGCTCGAGGAGCTGGCCTGCAGTATCCCTTCGCTGCAGCATCAGATGTTCCGTCTGCTGAGCAAAGAGATCGGCCACGACACGGATATGTTGCTCTTACTCGGCAAGCGCAACGCCGAGGAGCGGCTCGCGACCTTTCTCGTCAGCCTGTCTAAGCGGCTGCAGCGTCGGGGCCTGTCTCCCAACGACTTCTACCTGAGCATGTCGCGACACGAGATCGGCAATTACTTGGGCCTTGCAGTGGAGACCGTGAGCCGTCTGTTCACGCGATTCCAGGACGAGGGGCTTCTCGAGGTGGATCGCAAGCACGTGCTGCTGAAGGACATCGATGCGCTCGAGGCGATCGTCGGCGGCGTGCAGACTGACGGGCACCAGCAGCATTCACCCTGACCAGCGTCGCGCCCGCGTGGCGGCATACCGAGCTCAGGGGTCCAAGGCTTGTCCGGTGCCTTCGCGCAGCCAAACGCATTCTCCGCCGCTCGCCCGGTCGATCGCCTCGAGGCGCTCGCGATGCGCTTCGAGCTCCTCGGGAGAGGCCTTCACCACCCGCAGCGGTGGGCGTTCCGCCGGTAGGCTCAACCTTGCATCGCGTCGCGAGCACTGCGTGCCAGCTTGACGCGCGCCCTCGAACAGCAGGCTGACCTGTCCGCCTGTCATCGCCAGATACACGTCGGCCAGCAGCTCCGCGTCGAGCAGCGCACCATGCCGCTCGCGCGCGCTGCTATCGACATTGTAGCGCTTGCATAGGGCGTCTAGGCTGTTGCGTTGGCCGGGATGCCGCTCGCGGGCGAGCGCGAGGGTATCGGTGACTGGACAGAGGTCGGCGACGCGCGGAGTATCCGGGCGCCACCGCTGGAGCTCGTGGTCGATGAAGCCCAGGTCGAAGGCGGCGTTGTGCACGATCAGCTCGGTCCCACCCAAGTAGCGCAGCAATTCCTCGGCGATGTCGGCGAACCGTGGCTTGTCGCGCAGGAAATCGTCCGTGAGGCCATGCACAGCGATGGCCCCGGCATCGATCTCCCGGTCCGGCTGCAGATATTGGTGGAAGCTGTTGCGCGTCACGCGGCGGTCGAGGATCTCGACGCAGCCAATCTCGATGATGCGATGTCCCTCGCTCGGCTCGAGGCCCGTGGTCTCGGTATCGAGTACGATCTGGCGCATGATCTGGCACTTTATGGGTCTTGCGTGGATCTTGGAGCGGCGGCTCTCAGAGCAGGATCAGGTTATCGCGATGAATCAGCTCGGGCTCGACCAGGTAGCCGAGGATCGCATCAAAGCGGCTGCTCGGCTGTCCCTTGATCCGAGCCGTCTCCTCGACGTCATAGTTGATCAGGCCGCGCGCGATCTCCTTTCCCCGCTCGTCGACGCAGGCCACAAGCTCGCCCCGTTTGAAGCTCCCATCGACGGCCCGCACGCCGACGGCTAGTAGGCTGGTGCCTTGCTCCACGAGCGCCCGTACCGCCCCGTCATCAAGGGTCAACTGGCCGCGCACCTGCAGCTGGCCGGCGAGCCACTGCTTGCGCGCTGCCTGAGGCCCCTGGGTGGGCACGAGGAGGGTGCCGACCGGCTCGCCATGACCGATGCGCACCAGCACATGGTCGCCGCGACCCGCGGCGATGACCGTCGCCGTGCCGGAGCGCGCTGCAAGGCGTGCCGCGCGCACCTTCGTGATCATCCCGCCCCGTCCGAGCCCGCTGGCGCTTGCACCGGCGACGGTATCGAGGATCGGATCGTCGACCCGTCGCTCGCCGATCAGAGGTGCCTGAGGATGGGTCCGGGGATCGCGCTCGAACAGACCGTCCTGGTCGGTTAAGAGTACGAGTAAGTCGGCCTCGATCAGGTTGGCGACGAGCGCGGCCAGCGTGTCGTTGTCACCGAAGCGTAGCTCATCCGTCGCCACCGTGTCGTTCTCGTTGACCACCGGGATGACACCCAACCGGAGCAGGGTCCGCAGTGTACTGCGGGCGTTGAGATATCGTCGGCGGTCCGCCAGGTCGTCACGGGTCAGCAGCACCTGTGCCGTGTGCAGGCCGCGCTTGGCGAAACAATGCTCGTAGGCTCGCACCAGCCCCATCTGACCAATCGCGGCGGCGGCCTGCAGCTCATGCAGGGCCTTGGGGCGTTGCCCCCAGCCCATGCGCACCATCCCTTCGGCCACAGCGCCCGAGGACACGAGGACGACATCGTCGCCGCCGATGCGCCTGGCCGCGATCTGATCAACCCAGGGCTCCAACACCGAGTGGTCGAGCCCCTGTCCATCGCGAGTCAGGAGCGCGCTGCCGATCTTGACGACCCAGCGCCGAGTGCGCGAGAGCCGCTCACGAGGTGTCATGTCGCGATGATCCATGTCCACCCAACGGATGCCAAGGCGCCGGGTCCTGGTGGTCATCGTCCCGCGGCGCGGACGCCCCGACCGACTCACGTTCGAGCCAGATCATCACGTCCTCCATCAGCTCGCGCGTACCGGCGCCGGTCAGGGCCGAGATCGAATAGGCCGGGCCAGCCCACTCGAGGGCATCGACCAATCGGTTACGGCGCTGCTCAGCGATGGCCGAATCGAGCTGATCGCTTTTGTTCAGGACCAGCCACCGCGTCCTTGTCTCGAGCTCCGTCCCGTAAGCGCGCAGCTCGCGCTCGACGTCATGGACGTCGCCCGAGAGGTCCGGGTCGGGATCGTGCGTTGGCGCCAGGTCAACGATGTGCAGCAGCAGCCGCGTGCGTGCCAGGTGTTTCAAAAACCGTATGCCGAGTCCCGCGCCGTGGGCGGCCCCCTCGATGATCCCAGGGATGTCGGCCATGACGAAGCTGCGGTCTCGCTGCAGCCGGACCACGCCAAGATTTGGGTACAGGGTCGTGAACGGATAATCGGCAACCTTCGGGCGGGCCGCCGACACGCGCCGGATCAGGCTTGACTTGCCGGCGTTCGGCAGGCCAAGCAGGCCCACATCGGCGAGCAACAGCAGCTCCAATCGCAATTCCCTGTGCTCGCCTGGTGTGCCTGCGGTGGATTGTCTCGGCGCCCGGTTTACACTCGACTTGAAACGAGCGTTGCCGAGACCGTGAAAGCCGCCTTTCGCCACCAGAAGCCGCTCGCCGTGGGCCACCAGGTCGCCGAGTGGCTCCCCCGTCTCATCATCCAGCACCCGCGTCCCAGTCGGCACCCGCACGAGCAGATCGGAACCGCTGCGGCCGCGGCGATCGCTGCCCATACCGTCGTGGCCGCGCTCGGCCCGATGACGGCGCTGATAACGGAAATCGACCAGCGTGTTCAGATTGCGGTCGGCGACCAGATAGACGCTCCCGCCATCGCCGCCGTCGCCACCGTCCGGCCCCCCCTTGGGCAGATACTTCTCGCGCCGGAAGCTGACGCAACCGTTCCCGCCGTCGCCAGCCTCGACACGGATGGAGGCCTCGTCGACAAACTTCATGCGTGCAAAGCTCGCGCGTAGACCGGCCTTGGCGATCTCGGTTGCATAACGGAAAAGGCCCCGTCAGACGGGGCCTTTCGGCGATCGTCCGTGCGGCGTGTCAGGGCGTCTCGACAGAGACGAACTTGCGGTTGCGGGGCCCCTTCACCTCGAATTTGACGACACCGTCGGCCAGCGCGAAAAGGGTGTAATCCCTCCCGCACCCCACGTTGACGCCGCTGTGAAAGCGCGTGCCTCGCTGCCGAACGATGATCCCGCCGGCCTTGATCTGCTGACCACCAAAAACCTTCACGCCCAGACGTTTGGATTCGGAGTCGCGCCCGTTACGGGAGCTGCCGCCTGCCTTCTTGTGTGCCATCTTCGAGGTCTCCTCAGCCCGCGTCGATACCAGTTATCAACAGCTCGGTGAACCACTGACGATGGCCTTGACGCTTCATATGATGCTTGCGACGACGGAATTTCACGATCTTGACCTTCTTGGCCCGGCCGTGGGCTTGGACCGTCGCGGTGACCTTCCCCCCGGCGACGTAGGGCCGGCCGACCTTGACTGTCTCACCGTCAGCCACCACCAGCACGCGGTCGAGCTCAATGCTCTCCCCAGAGCCGGCCGTGAGCTTCTCGACACGAAGTCGGTCGCCCTCGGAGACACGATATTGCTTGCCGCCGGTATCGATCACCGCGTACATGATTGCCGCCCCTTTTAGAAAGTAACCTAGGTACGCCCGAGCGGGCCTTAGGGAAAGACCGGGAATCGTAAGAGCTTGTGGTACCTCGCGTCAAGTTGTTGGCGAGGGCGGCGGGCGTGACGCTCTTGGATTGGCGCGGCGCCTAGCGTCTAGCACTCAGCCGACGGGCTGCGGCGTTGCGGGTCTGTCAACTTGACAGTCCCTGACCTCGACCCTAGCATCCCTCGGGTCTCAACACCGCCGTACTCATCAGGCCTTACGAATGGAGATTTCCGCGATCCGGCAGCCGGCTGTCGAGGATATGCGCGCCGTCGACCGGCTTATCCTCCGACGTCTTGAGTCCGATGTGGTGCTTGTCAATCAGATTGGGCACTACATCGTGTCGAGCGGCGGAAAGCGCTTACGGCCGCTGGCGGTATTGCTGTCGGCGCGCGCGTGCGGCTATTCCGGGAATCGCCATATCGACATGGCGGCGGTCGTCGAGTTCATCCATACCGCGACGCTCCTGCATGATGATGTGGTGGACGGCTCCGAGCAGCGTCGCAGCCGGGATACCGCCAACACCGTCTGGGGCAACGAGGCCAGCGTCCTCGTTGGAGATTTCCTCTATTCGCGTGCCTTCGAGATGATGGTGGAGGTCAACAACATGCGCGTCATGGATGTGATGGCGCATGCAACGAATCGGATCGCGGAAGGGGAGGTCATGCAGCTGCTGAACTGCCACGACCCCGATACGGACGAGGCGCGCTACATGGAGGTGATCAAGCGCAAGACCGCCACCTTGTTCGAGGCCGGCACGCGGGTTGGCTCCGTCCTTGCGGAGTCGCCGGCGCACATCGAACGGGCGATGACGACCTATGGCCAAAGCCTTGGCATCGCCTTTCAGCTCGTCGATGACGCACTCGATTACGGCACCGGAGACGAACAGCTCGGCAAGAACATCGGCGACGACCTGGCCGAGGGTAAGCCGACACTCCCGATCATCCGGGCCATCGAGACCGGCTCGGCCGAGCAGCGCGAGTTGCTGCGGGTCGCGATTAGTAGCGGCGGGCGCGAGCACATCGGTGCAGTCGCTGAGGCCATTGAAGCAACGCACGCAATTGACTACACTATTCGGCTGGCACGGCACTACGCGGAAGCGGCCAAGGAGGCTGCGATGGTCCTCCCCGATTCGAGCGAGCGTTCCTCGCTGGTGCAGCTTGCCGATTTCGCGGTGTACAGGACCTACTGATCCGCTTGTGTGTGCGATCGCCGTGCCGCCTGTGTCGGCTGCCGGGGTGTAGCTCAGCTTGGTAGAGCGCTGTCTTCGGGAGGCAGAAGTCGCTGGTTCGAATCCAGTCACCCCGACCAATAGACTGACCAATACATACAATCTCAGGCAGAGGCACCTTCAATGGTTTGCGGTGCCTGAGGAAGAGACCGATGGACAACGGGCCGAATGGCGTCGATACCAAGCAACAAACTGGTCGCCTAACATCGGGGCACCAAGATAGAAGCCCTGCAGCCGATAGCAATCGCGCCGACGGAAGAATTCCAGGTCCGCCGCGGTCTCGATGCCGACTGCGGTGACTTCGAGCCGCAGTGCGCGGCCGAGGCAGAGGATGGTATCGACCATGGCCGGCACATGACCCGCGACGCTCACGCGTTGCACCAGGCCGCGATTGATCTCCAGTCCGTCTAGCGGCAGCGCTTCGAGGGCGTCGAGGCCGGAGCCGCCGAGACCGAAATCGTCGAGGACCAGTCGCACGCCGAGTTGCTTCAGCCATTCGAGGACGCGCCGCGTCGCCTCGATGTCCTGCATCAAGGTGGCCCCGCTGAACTCCAGCGTCAGGACACTGGGGTTGATCCCAGCGGCCTCCACGGCGGCGGCCACCTCCCGCAGGAAGGCCTGATGGCGAAATTGGCGGGCCGAGATGTTCACGGCCATGGGGATCGGTGGCATCCCCTCTGCGCACCAGTCTCGATGCTGGCGAGCGGCCTCCCGCAGGACCCAATGGCCGATCTCGCAAATCAGCTCGCTCCTCTCGGCGACAGGCAGGAAGGTCGCGGGCGCGACCTCGCCGCCGTCCGCCTGCGGCCACCGCAGCAGCGCCTCGGCCCCGACGATCGTCCCATCGCGAATGTCCAGCACCGGCTGGTAGGCGAGCTTGAACTCATCGCGCACCAGGCCTTGCCGCAGCCGCTCTTCCAGCCCCCGCGCGACCCGCGCCTGCCGGTTGAGCGCCTCGGTCACGAATTGATAGCCGCCGGGACTGACCTGCTTGGCGTGATACATGGCCTGGTCCGCGCGCCGGATCAGGTCGTCGATGCTGTCTCCATCCTGAGGAAAGAGGCTGATGCCGATGCTCGGGACGGAATACAGTTCCAGCCCCTCGATCAGATACGGCGGTGCCACGGCTGCAATGGCCTTGCTCGCTGCGTGGGCTGCGTCGTCGCTGCTACGGACGCGCGGCAACACCGCGATGAGCTCGTCGCCTCCGAGGCGCCCCACCAGGTCCTCGGCGCGGAAGGCCGCACGCAGGCGTTGCGCAAAGGCGTGCAGGAGGTTGTCGCCGATCGCATGGCCATGAAGATCGTTGATCGGTTTGAAACGGTCCAGGTCGAAATAGAGCACCGCCAGCGCGTCGCCCAACCGACGGGCACTCGCCAGCATTTGCTCGGCCAACTGCACGAGCAAGGCCCGACTCGGCAGCCCGGTCAGGGGATCATGCTGGGCCAGACGGACGGCCCCGTCCTCGGATTCTTTGCGCCGGGTGATGTCTTGCTGTACCAGCAGCACGCGATCGTGCGAGCCGTGGTCCTCCGCCAGTGGATGCAGTCTGGCTACCAGCCAACGATAGCCTCCACCTCGGCACTGCAGCCGATACTCGAGCTCGTAGGGGCTGTTTCCGGCTGCGACAAAGCGCGCGAGACCCGTGCGGAACCGATCCCGATCATCGGGATGTAGCTGGGCCAGCCACTCGTCCAGCCGCAGCCGGACTTCGGCGGCCGCACGTCCAGCCCCTGGTCCGGGCCCACAATCGGGCGGGCAGGACACCTCATCCGTGCGGGGATGCCATTCCCAAAAGGTCGCCTCGGCGATCTCCGCGACCAGCTGTAATCGCAACAGGGCATCGCGTCGCGCACGCTCACCCTGTTTGGCGCGGGTGATGTCGCTTAAGGTCGCAAGCCACAAGCGGCGTTCGCCCGGCAACTCAGTTCGGATGCTGGTCTCCAGGCGGACCCAGACGGGCGCATCAGGCGCCTCATCGGCGCGCCGGAGGCGGATCTCGCAGGACTGGGGCTCGCCCCTGGGCCAGAGCCGTTGCCGGCAACGATAGAGGATGTCCTGATCCGCGGGCGAGATGAAGCGCGTCAAGGGTTGGCGAATCAGGTCTTTGCGCGCGGTGCCGAGGAGGCCGGCCGCCGCCAGATTGGCCTCCTCGATGAGCCCGGCCTCGCTCAGGGTCAGATAGCCGATCGGTGCCAGGTCGTAGAGGCTGAAGTAGCGCGCCCGCGAGACCTCCAGCGCCTCGTGCGCGAGCCGTAGCTCCTCGTTCTGCATCTCCAGCTCGATCTGATGCACCCGCAGCTCGTGTACCAGGTCGGCCGTCTCCTCGATGGTCCGCGCGCGAGGCTCCAGACTGACCACTGCACGCAGCCGCTCCTCGGCGCGCCGCCGCAATGCAATACCGACCTCGCTCGACGAATCGGCCGACATGCCCGACGGCCGTCCCTCGGTTCCTTTTCGATTTGCTTTCTCAATCGTCATTGCCAACTCCGTTCGTCCCCGCCGGGGACGATCCCGCGGTAGCCACCATAGCACCATTACAGTGAGATTCGCGCAGCACGTTGGCTCCCTCGTCCTCTAAGAGAAGGTTGGGGTGAGGGAGCGATCAGGGGTGAGGCGACATGTCACCATCTGGCGAGGCTCGCTTCGCCCCGTGATCGTTAGGCACCCCCTCGGTCAGGTCTGCGATAGCGATGAGCATGGCGCCGGCTCGGCCGGGCGTGGCGTCCAGAACGCGGGCGTTCAGGAGCAGGGTACGGCGTCCGATCCGCGGAAAGACCTGGGCCACCGGATAATCTTCCAGCTGGTCGCCTCGAGACTGGAGCGCCGTCAGGCGCTGCCGGAGGGCTGGAGTGCCCCATTGACCATCACCCAGCTCCCAGAACGGCTGGCCTTGGACCTCTGCCGGGGCCACCTTGAAGTGGCGACAAAAGGCCTTGTTGACCGACAGCACATGCATCTCCGGGTCCAGCACCAGGAGCGGCTCGCGCAGCGTATCGACGACCCCGTCGGCAAAGGCGCGCGCCTCCTGCAGCGCGGTCTCGATCTCTTTGTGGCGCGTGATGTCTACGAATGTGATGACCGCGCCTTCGATGACATTCTCCAGCGTGCGGTAAGGCCCGATGCGCATCCGATACCAGGCCCCGGCGCGGCTTTCGACCTCGCGCTCCCGTGGGACCAGGCTCGTCAGCACCTCATGCACATCCGCATCGAGCTCAGTAAAGGCGACCAGATTGGAGACGATATCGCCGACCGGCCGGCCGACATCGGACGGGATCAGCTTGATCAGCTGGGTCGTGGCCGGGGTGAAGCGGGTGATCCTCAGGCCGTGATCGACGAACAGGGTGGCCACGCCGGTCCCGGCCAGGAGATTATTCATGTCGTTGTTGGCGCGCGACAGATCCGTGACCTTGGTCTGGAGCTCCGCATTGACGGTGGCCAGCTCCTCGTTGACCGATTGAAGCTCCTCCTTCGAGGTCTCCAGCTCTTCGTTGGTGGACTGCAATTCCTCGTTGACCGACTGCATCTCCTCGTTGGTCGATTTGAGCTCCTCGTTGGCGGTCTCCATCTCCTCACGTGTGGCTTGCAGATACTCCTCCTTGGCCCGCAGCTCCTGCCCCAGCTCTGCGATGCGTGCCGCTGACCCTGGCTGGGCCGGCTCCGCGGCGACCGGGGCGGTCGCGTCTGCCGGCTCTTCCGGCGTTGTCCCGTCCAGCACCACCAGATAGAGATCCGCCTGAGCGGCGGTGTCGCCATCGGACCGCACCGGGCACACCGTCAGGTCGACGCGGATGAGGTCACCGTTGGTCTTCACGTGCAATCCGGGGATGCGGACCACCCCCTGCCGCGCGATGGCCCGCTGCAGCGCGTTCGTCAGGTCGCGGCGCAGCCCCTCGCGCGCCATCGTGAAGAGGTTCATGGCGGCATCGCCGGGGGCCGGCTCCAGGTACTGCCCGGTGCGGCCATGGATGTAGAGGATCTCGCCACGACCGTTGGTCAGGATGGCCGCCGGGCGCAAATGGCACAGCAGGGCCTGCTCGGTGACGACGCGCCGATCGATCCCCTCGGCGGGCGGACCCACCGGGGCCCGTGGTGGTGGGGACGGGG
Source organism: uncultured Chromatiaceae bacterium (assembly GCA_964583605.1). Classification (GTDB taxonomy): domain Bacteria; phylum Pseudomonadota; class Gammaproteobacteria; order Chromatiales; family Chromatiaceae; genus CAZOWL01. Next base: position 25,929 of record CAZOWL010000027.1, read on the forward strand.
CCCCGCCGAGGGGCGGTGTCGGCATGAGATCACCGAGCAGAGGTGACACGCGGCCGGTCGGCGGCTCCAGGCGGAGATAGATCTTCCATTTGCGGCTCAGTGGCGAGAACAGCGTCAGGGCATCACCGACGCTCTCGGAGCTGCCGAGGAACAGCACGCCGTCGGGCTTCAGGGCATAGTGGAACAAGGGGATCAGGCGCCGCTGTAGGTCGCCGTTCAGATAGATCAGCAGATTGCGGCAACTGATCAGATCCAGCTTGGAGAAGGGTGGGTCGCGGATGAGGTCCTGCTCGGAGAAGACCAGGAGATCGCGGATGATCTTCTGGATGCGGTAGAGTCCACCTTCCGGGTCGGGGCAGAAGTAGCGCGTCAGCCGCTCGGCCGAGACATCGGCGGCGATGCTGGCCGGATAGACCCCGGCGCGGGCCTGGGCGATGGCCCCGGCGTCGATGTCAGTGGCGAACACCTGTACCCTGAAGCTCTGCCTCAGCGTTTCCTGGTGCTCTTGGAGCAGGATGGCGATGGAGTACGCCTCCTCTCCGCTGGAACAGCCAGGAACCCAGACTCGCACCGGTGCGTCGGCCGGCTTGCCGGCGAACAGCCTTGGGATGACATGCTGCTGCAGGGCCGCGAAGGCCTCCGGATCGCGAAAGAAGCTGGTGACGCCGATCAGCAGGTCCTGAAACAGCGCAGCGATCTCCGCCGAATCCTGCCGCAGATAGCCTACGTAATCATCCTGACGCCTGATCTGATGCAGCGCCATGCGCCGCTCGATCCGCCGCACCAGGGTGCTCTGCTTGTATTGCGAGAAGTCGTGTCCCGTGGCATCACGCAGCAGGATGCCGATCTTGGCCAGCGAGTCCTCGGCCTCGACTGGCGGATCGTCCAGCGCCGGGGGGGGTTTGCGGAACGCGTGCGCGACATAGCGCATGATCTCTTGCGGCATCTCGCCCGGCGCCAGCAAAAAATCCACGAGCCCAGTGGCGATGACGCTGCGCGGCATGCCGTCGTAGGCCGCGGTGCTGGGCGTCTGCGCCAACACCAGGCCACCCTCTCCCTTGACCGCCCGTGCCCCCAGCGTGCCATCGCTGCCGCTGCCGGAGAGCACGACGCAGATCGCCCGCTCATGCTGGTCCTGGGCCAGCGAGCGAAAGAAGAAATCGATCGGCAGCCGCAGCCCCCGCGGCGCGCTCGGCTGGAGCAGGTGCAGCCGACCATCGAGCAGGGCCATATCGAGGCTGGGCGGAATGATATAGGCGCAGTCTGGCTTGACGACCATGCCATCCTCGACCTCCTGGACGGGCATGCGGGTATGGCGCTTGACGAGCTCGCTCAGGATGCTCTTATGATCAGGGGCGAGGTGCTGCACCAGTACGTAGGCCATGCCCGTCTCACCGGAGATGGCGGAGAAAAAGGCCTCGAACGCCGCCAGCCCGCCAGCCGAGGCTCCGATGCCGACGATCGGAAAACCTTCCTTGGGCGGCAGGATCGGCCCGACGGCCATCCTGTGACAGACCGGCGCATCCGTTGCCTCGGGCTCGACGATGTCTCGGTCCCCATCGCATTGCGTGTCGTCAGGCATGGTCGTCACTCGGAGAATTTCGGGGCGATCGGGGCGGCACGCCCAGGTGGGACGATCGGTCATCGCGGATCGACCAGGCGCACCCCGGTCAGGACCGCTGCGCCCTGGCCTCAGGCGGTGGCTGAGACAAGCTCCAGTCTAGACCATCTCTCGCCCTGGGCGAGCGCGTGTCCACGATTAAGAGCGCAAGTCGTCCTCCACAGGCCTTTTGGTGATCGCCGCGTTGGTCGGGGTGCCGCGGTGCGCCTCCGCCAGCCGGTGCTGATCGCCTACATTGTGGTCGGGATCACGCTCGCGCCGGCTGGGCTCGGCCTGGTCACCTCGAACGACCACATCGATGTGAGGTGGTCCAATGACCGCGAGCATCTCTTCGCGCGAAAGAAACCCCGACATGGGACGCTCGAAGCGCTTCATGGGTACCCCGAGGGCCCGTTCTACGCTCAGCAACGAGGCGACACCGTGCCGCCCGGCGAACGTCAGGAACGCGCGCGGAGCGGTCAGTCAGCGGGAAAGGTTATGGGGGCCGCGGTCGGACGGACAACTGACGCTCGAAGGGGCCGCCCGGGCTTGTAGGAACGTCTGCGAGAACGGATGGCGACTGGAGCTATGCCTATACTGTGCGTAGAATGTGCGTTTCTGACGTGTCACCTGAGGAGAAACGTCATGGCCGCTATCTTCGCAGAGGTGCTCGAATCGACGCGGGAGCCGGGTACGTCGCGGTTTTCGGCATCAGGTGTTGCCGACATCCTCAGCCTGCAACAACAGGATCTGGCCGAGCTGGCGGGGGTCCATCGCAACACCCTGCGCACCCATCCGGAATCGCCAAGACTGCAATCTGCCCTGCGTGATCTGATGCGTGTGTTGTCGGCCGCCATGGCGGTCCAGCCGGACCCGCAACGCGCCATCTTCCTGGTCAAGAACCAGCCCATTCCCGCGTTTCGTCACAAGACCCTTTTGCAACTGATCGAGGAAGGGCGAACCGAGGATGCAATCGGCTACCTGGAGTCGATCAGCGCCGGGTTCGTCGGATGATCCTGGTCGATCTGCCCCCTGGCACCACGTTGTTCCGAGCGCATACTCCGCAGTGGGCCAGCCGACCCACCAGCGGCGCGGGCGCCGCAACCCGAGGGGGGCGCTTCAACCGCGAGGGCGTGGAGGCGCTGTACCCGGCGCTGGATGAGGTGACCGCCTTGCGCGAGTACCAGCAGACCTCATCCTTCTTGCCACTCTGCACCATGTGTTCTTACACAGTGGCCCTGCGTGACCTGGTCGACCTGCGCCAGCTCCACGACGGCGCACCCTGGGACGACCTCTGGCATGACTGGCGCGAGGACTGGCGTCACCCGGACGGGCGACTCCCTCGCAACATGTCCAGTTGGGCGCGATGATCTCCCTCAGGTTGCCCATTTCCAGCTCGCGATTGAACGACGGAGACGTGCAAGCCACAACAGCGCGAGGTTGAACGCTTGCTGGGGCGCTGCCTGCTGCGCCTGCAGCAGTACGAGCGCCTGATGAAGGCGATCGTCGCGCACCACGACATTTCGGGGCCAGCGCATGAGCTGGAGAACATCCGCGCAGCACGCATCGATGATGCTTTCACGAAGACGCTTGGCAACCTGGTTGGACGGTTGCTCGGATCATTCGTCGTGGCAGAGGGGGCCGATACCGCCGATGCTGGGGCAAACGACACCGAGGACGTTCCGCATATCGCAATGCGGATGCAGTTGAGCCTGTCCGCCGAAAGCTACGTTCGGACACAAAGGGCTCTGAGAGAACTGGTGCTGCTACAAGTCAGTGACCGGATTTGGCCGACTCCTGCCGTTGGCATGCACGGTTCTGCTCGTCGCAGGTCATGACCGCCGGGCGAGCATGTTGAGTCGCACATAGTCGATGACCGGCTCGCCGAGCCGCCGAGCGACCTCGTGCAGGAACCGCGCGCGGTCACCCTCGGGCAGCCGCTGGATATGCTGACGCAGACAGACGGTGCGCAGTTAGGTCTCGAACGGCTCGCTCGGCGGTAGGACGGCTGGCTCCGACTGCAGCCAGCATCGTGCGTCGACGAAACCGGCGGCCCGGAGCCGCACCTCGGTATCGGCTGGGGTTGCGAAGTGCGTGGGATCAGATTCGACACCCGCTGCCCTGGCCGCTGCGTGGACCCGCGCGATATTGCCGATGCCTCCGCATTGCGCAACCAGTGGCCTTCCAGGGCGCAAGACGGCGGCGAGGTTTGCAAAAAGGACATTGTGGTCTCGCACCCAGTGGAAGGTTGCCGTCGAGAACACCGCGTCCGCGAGCCGCAACGGCAGGGGTCGGGCAAGATCGGCGCGCACGAAGCAGGCCCGCTCACCGAAGGGCTTCAGCCTACGCTTCGCCTCCGCCAGCATCGCCGCAGAGAGGTCGAGGGCGACGACGGTGCCTCGCGGCAAGCGTTAGGATGTGGCGGTCTTCGTCGGAGGCCAGGTCCGGTTCGGACAATCTCAGCTCGACCGGATTCTTCGTCTCCCTGCTGGTCCGGGGTCTCTTCGCGGCTATCGTCCTCCCGAGCACGCGATCGGATACGCACGCATGCCGCCGTCAGTTAACGGTCGGCGCCCCGGACTCAGTGCGCCCAAGACGTGCGCGCTACACTTGCCTTGTCGTCCGTTACCTTAACCCGAGTCTTGCCATGTCCCGTCGCCTCCTCCCCATCGGCATCCAGACCTTCCGCGAGATCCGCGAGGGCGATTTCTACTATGTCGACAAGACCGGCTTCGCTCTGCGCCTGATCGCGCAAGGCAAGTATTATTTCCTCTCGCGCCCACGCCGCTTTGGCAAATCGCTCTTCCTCGATACGCTGGCCGAGCTGTTCAGCGGCCGCGAGCCCCTGTTTCGCGGTCTAGCCGCGCACAATCGCTGGGACTGGAGCCGGCGCTGGCCGGTGATCCGGCTGAGCTTCGCCGAGGGGGTGCTGCGCAGTCGCGGCGAGCTGGATGAAAAGATCGCCGAGCTCCTGGATACCAACGAGCGCCAACTCGGCGCAGCCGGGACCCAGCGCAGCCTCTCGGGCCGCTTCCGTGGCCTGATCGCCGCGGCCCACGCGACCCATGGTGAGCGGGTCGTCGTGCTCGTCGACGAATACGACAAGCCGATTCTCGACAACCTGACCGATCCCGATACCGCGCGAGAGATGCGCGAGGGTCTGCGCAACCTCTACTCGGTCATCAAGGGCGCCGATGCCGATATCCGCTTCGCCTTCCTCACTGGGGTGAGCAAGTTCAGCAAGGTCAGTCTCTTCTCGGGGCTCAACAACCTCAACGACATCACCGTCGATTCCGAGTATTCGGCCCTGTGCGGCTACACCGAGGCCGATCTGGAGACGGTCTTCGCCCCGGAGCTCGACGGACTCGACCGTGAGCAGATCCGTGACTGGTACAACGGCTACAACTGGACCGGCGAGGCGGTCTATAACCCTTTCGATGTCCTGTTGCTGTTTCAGAAGCGCCAGTTCCGCCCCTGGTGGTTTGAGACCGCCACGCCGACCTTCCTGGTCGATGTCCTGACCGAGCGGCGCGTCTGGCTGCCGCGGCTTGGCCAACTTCGGGCCGACGCCGAGCTGCTGTCGGCCTTCGATGTCGGGCATATCGGCACCGAGGCCCTATTATGGCAGACCGGCTATCTGACCATCGATCGGGAGGAAGAACAGTTCGGCGAGTACCGCTACCGCCTGCGCTACCCGAACCGTGAGGTCTATCAAAGCTTGAGCAACAGCCTGCTCAAGGCCTGGACACCCGATGGGCAGGACATGATCGCCCACAAGACCCAGCTTGGCGAGCGGCTCCTCGCCAACGACTTCGCCGGCCTGGGGCAACTCTTCACCGCCTTCTTCGCCAGCATGCCGCACGACTGGTATCGCAACAACCCAATCGCCCAGTACGAGGGCTACTACGCGAGCGTCTTCTACGCCTACTTTGCCAGCCTTGGCTTGGATCTGACACCGGAGGAGAGCAGCAACGCCGGACGCTTGGACATGGCGCTGCGCTTCAATGGCCAGGTCTATCTCTTCGAATTCAAGGTCGTCGAGCTGGCCCCGGAGGGGCGCGGCTATGCCGAGAAATACCGGGCCGCCGGCCAGCCGCTCCATCTGATCGGCGTCGAATTCAGCCGTAAGGAGCGGCACGTGGTCGGCTTCGAGGTCGAGACCTGGGCGTGTTGACCTAGAGGTCGCCACGCCCAGGTCTCGTTTCCGCTGGGCGGTTTTGATCGGGATGACGGCCAGGCGGCACATCAGCTGCTGCGCGGACCGAATAGGATGATCAATGCGCCCGACAGGCAGAGGGCGGCGCCGAGGCCGTCCCAGCGGTCTGGCCTCGTACCCTCGACGTCAGCTCCATCAGGTGCAGACGATCTGCGGCGCCTGTCACGCCGCCTACCGGCTGGAAGCCGGCGACCCGGGCACGAAGCAGCCAAGCGTCGCGGCCGAGGGCGGACGCTGAGATTGCGATGTGGCGGGCACGACCGTCATTAGTTCCCTACGCTGATCAGGGCTCGGGACAGGGCCCGACTGGCCATGCAGCATCTATGGTGGTGCAACTCCGGCCGATTGACCACAGTGCTGCGGACGTAGGGTAAAGTGCCCCATCACCAACGAGCCCTGCCTCCGTCGGAGATGAGTCGATGGCCGCAGATCAAGTCGATGCGCAACCGTGGGGGCGGTGCCCCTGGAGAAGTCTTCCGCGCCTTTCTCAAGCTCGGCCTGACGTCGTTCGGCGGTCCGATCGCCCACCTCGGCTACTTTCGCGATGAGCTGGTGCTGCGCCGACGCTGGCTGAGCGAGGCGGCTTACGCCGATCTCGTCGCCCTGTGCCAGTTCCTGCCTGGGCCGGCGAGCAGCCAGGTCGGCTTCGCGCTGGGATTTCTGCGCGGCGGCCCGGCGGGCGCGCTCCTCGCCTGGGTTGCGTTCACGCCGCCGTCGGCGGCGCTGTTGCTGGCGTTCGCGCTGGGTGCGGAGGCCTTTGGCGGCCCGCTTGGCCAAGAGGTCATCCAGAGTCTCAAGCTGGTGGCGGTGGCCATCGTCGCCCAGGCGGTGTGGGGGATGGCGCGCACCCTTGCGCCCGACCGGGAACGCGCAACGATCGCGCTCGCCGCCGTCCTGATCGTGTCATTCGTTCCGACGTCGTTCGGGCAGATCGCGGCGATCATGGTCGGAGCCATCGCCGGGGGCCTCTGGTGCCGGCGACTCGACCAGAGTACCGCAGCTCATCTGCCCGTGCAGATCTCCCGGCGTACCGGGATGCTGCTCGTGACACTGTTTCTCCTGCTGTTGCTCGGACTACCCGCGGCCGTAGCCTTCTGGTCGGTGCCGGGCCTCGCACTGTTCGAGGTCTTCTACCGGGCCGGCGCACTAGTCTTCGGCGGCGGACACGTCGTGCTGCCCCTGCTGGAGATGCGCCTGGTCGAGCCGGGCTGGGTAACCGCGGATGCCTTCCTCGCCGGCTACGGCGCGGCACAGGCCATACCAGGACCGCTGTTCACCTTTGCCGCCTACCTGGGGGCGATCGTCGAGCTCGCCGACCGTCTGCGAGAGGCCGCTCGTGCGGCTCGCCGAGCCGCGCCTGCCTGATGGCATGACCGACTGACGCTGGCTTTGCATTCGATTCCGCCGCATGCCAGGATTCCGCCGTGCCGTTGGGCTCGCGCACGAGCTGGCGGCGCGTTCGATCAATGCGTAATGGGCAAGAATTGACGGAGGTTACCATGGCCCAGTGGCGTGACGTCGCCAAGGCCTTCGCCCTTGCGGATGGCCACATCAGCCAGAAAGAAGTCAACATCCTGCGTCAGGCGCTGCTTGCCGACGGGAAGGTCTCCAAGAGCGAGCTCGAGTTCCTGCGCGAGATCAAGAAGGAGGCGTCTTCCGCCGTGCAACTGCTCGACGAGCTGATCGCCGAGTGCGAGCAGAAGATCGGCTGACCAGCCCTCTTTGTATGTCCGAGCGAATCGCTTCCTCATCGCGATCGAATCGGCGATGCGCTCGGATCGCGGTCCTTCGTGAATCGCTCATCCGACTCGCCGGGCATCGCGCCTGCCGGTGGCGCGTTGATGACCGGCGAGTACGACGACGAGACCCAGTATGATCCACGAGCCCTTTGCCGAGCTGTCGGTACTGCTGGTGATCGCCGCGCTGGTCGGGGCGGCGGCAGTACGCCTGCGGCAGCCGGTCCTGATCGCCTACATCGTGGTCGGGATCACGGTCGGGCCGGCTGCGCTCGGTCTCGTCTCCGCGCACGATCACATCGATGTGCTGGCGCAGATCGGGATCACTGTCCTGCTGTTCGTCGTCGGCTTGAAGCTCGACATCAGCCAGGTGCGCGAGATCGGGCCCGTGGCGTTGGCCACGGGGCTCGGGCAGCTCGCGTTCACGATCCTGTTCGGCTTCCTGCTCCTGCTGGGGCTCGGAAAGGGGCCGATCGAGGCGCTCTACGTCGCGATCGCGCTGACCTTCTCGAGCACGATCATCATCGTCAAGCTGCTCTCAGACAAGCGAGAGCTCGACTCGCTGCACGGGCGCATCGCCGTCGGGTTCCTGATCGTGCAGGACATCGCCGTCGTGCTGGCGATGATGGCCATGAGTGGCCTGGCGGCCGACGGCGAGGCGGCGGGTTGGGAGGTCGCCGTGGGCCTGCTCGGCCGGGTGGCTGCCGCGGTCGCGCTGCTGGCCGTGCTGATGCGCTATCTGCTTCCAGGGCTGGTGCGCAGCATGGCGCGCTCGCAGGAGTTGCTGCTGGTCTTCGCGATCGCTTGGGGCACCGGACTGGCTGCACTCGGCGAGTGGGCCGGATTCTCGAAAGAGGCCGGCGCCTTCCTGGCCGGCTTCGCGCTCGCCTCCACCCCCTATCGCGAGGCGATCGGCGCACGGCTGACCGGGATCCGAGATTTTCTGCTGCTGTTCTTTTTCATCGACCTCGGCGCCAAGCTGGAGCTCTCGACGCTCGGCGCCGAAGTCTGGTCGGCGGTCGTCCTATCGCTGTTCGTGCTCATCGGGAACCCGCTGATCGTGATGGCCATCATGGGATACATGGGCTATCGCAAGCGCACCGGCTTTCTGGCGGGACTGACCGTCGCCCAAATCAGCGAGTTCTCGATCATCTTCGTGGCCATGGGGATCGGCCTCGGGCATGTCGGCGTCGAGGCGCTCGGACTGACGACGCTCGTCGGGCTGATCACGATCACGCTGTCGACCTACATGATCCTCTACTCGGAGCCGCTCTTCACCCGCCTCGCTCCCCTCCTCGGGCTGTTCGAGCGCCGCGACCCGCAGCGCGAGCTGGCCGCGGTGCAGCAGGTCGTCCACACCGAGCAGCCACAGGCGCTGGTGCTCGGTCTGGGCCGCTACGGCCATCGCTTGGCCAAGCGCCTGCATGAGGGCGGACTTGCCGTGCTGGGCGTGGATTTCGATCCAGAGCTCGTGCGCCGTTGCGGGTCGTGCGAGGACTTCGCGGTCCGCTATGGTGACGGCCATGACGCGGCCTTCCTCGACGGCCTGCCCCTTGCGGACCTCAGCTGGGTGATCAGTACGTTGCCAGACATCGAGTCGAACCGCGCATTGCTCCATGCGCTGGCGGCCCGCGGCTTCGCCGGCGATGTCGCGATCGTCGCGCGCGACGAGGAGCAAGGGGCCCAGCTCTGGCGCGCCGGCGCACCCATCGTGCTCTATGCGTTCCGCGATGCGGCCGATTTCGCAGCCGAGAACATCATCGGCATGATGTCGCGGAGGAAGCCGGCCGAGTGACGCTGGTGCGCTCAGTCGGGCAGCGTCACCGGCGTGACGAAGCCTTGCGGCTTCAACGCCAGCACGGCGCAGCTGATGCGCTGGAGCACGGACTCGGCCGTGTTTCCGATGAGGAGACCGGGTATGCCGCTGCGGCCCACGGTCCCGAGCACCAGGAGATCGGCGCCGAGGCGCCCGGTCAATGCGGGCAGCTCCTCGGCCGGCGTGCCCTTCTCGAGGTGCAACGTCGGCCCCAGCCAATCGAGCGCGTCCTTGCCGATTTGCCGGCGAGCCTCATCGACTAGTGCAGCCAGCGCCTCGGTGCGCCGGGCGCGCTCGGATGCGACATAGGCGTCGATCTCGGCGGCCGACATGGACACCAGGCCGCCGCGCATCAAGCCCTCGCCGGCGGCATTCCAGACGTGGGCGATATGCAGCTCGGCGAGCTCGGCGCTGGCCAACGAGGCGGCCGTCTCCAGAAGCCGGAGATTGAGCTCTCGGCGCGACTCGAGCTCGTGCGGCGCGGCGAAGGGATCGACATCGACCGCCGCCACGATGCAGCGATACCGACCCGTGGGCACGGCGCGATCGAGCCAGACCGGGCAGGGGCATTTGCGCAGCAAGTGCATGTCCTGACTGCCGAAAAGGCCACCGGACGAGGAGCTGCCTTCGACGCACTTCATGACCAAATCGTGGCGGTTGCGCAGTACCTCCCGGATGACCTCGAGGAAGAGCGTGCCGGTCAGCACGCGCGGGCGGATCGCGATGCCTTTGCGCGCACTGCCGACGATCCCATCGAGGCGCTCCTGCAGCGCGTCGATGACCGCATCCTGCAGCGCCTCGACCGCCAAGCCGGTTTCGGCAAGGTCGAGACGCGTCGGCAAGCGCTCGCCGACCGCTGCGATGGTCAGCTGCGCTTGATTCGACTCGGCGAGCGCGACAGCGCGCTCGAGTCCGCAGGGCAAGTCCTCTTTCGGATCGCAGACATACAAAATGTTTTTGAATCGCTGCATTCACAAACCCTCGCGCACCTCTATCGCAACGCCCCATCGAGAGTGTAGGCAGTGAGCAGAGGCGGGGAAAGATCAATTTCATGGTGCGCTCTGGCATAATCGCCCGCTATGAGCAGGCTTTCCGCCCCCGCCAAGATGACCATGCCCACTGCCGAGGACGCAGACGACCCGGACAGTCCGCGCCCACTTTTTACTATGAACTTCGCGCGGCACCTTCGCTCCCTCGCCCTCTGGGAGAGGGTTGGGGTGAGGGAACGATCAGGGGCGGGGCGACCCGTCATCATCCGGGGTGTCCCGGCTCGCCCCATGATCGTTAGCCCAGGCCGCGGCGTTGGACCAACCGAGCCGCCGGCGAGGATCAGCCGATGAGCGCCTGGCCGCTCGCCGTCATCATCCTGCTGATCCTGGTCAACGCCCTCTATGTCGCCGCCGAGTTCGCGATTGTCGGCGTGCGGGCGACGCGCGTCGAGCTCCTCGCCGCCCAGGGCCATCGCGCGGCGGCGGCCGTCTTGCCGATCCTGCGCGACACCGCCAAGCTTGACCGCTACATCGCGGGCTGCCAGGTCGGCATCACCCTCTCGAGCCTGATCCTCGGCGCCTTCGGGCAGGCGGCGGTCGCGCTCGGGCTCGGCGCCCTGCTGATCACGCAGGCGGGGCTGGAGCCCGTCGGCGCCTATGCCCTCGCCGCGACCCTGACCCTCGTCGTGCTGACCTCGATCCAGGTCGTCCTCGGTGAGCTCATCCCCAAGACAGTGGCCCTGCAGTACCCAGTCGGCACCGTCCTGTTCACCCATCTACCGATGCGCTGGTCCTTGGTGCTGATGGCCCCGTTCATCGATCTGCTCAACGGGAGCGGCAGCCTGATCCTGCGGCGACTCGGGATCACCGTCGAGGCCAGCCACCGGCATGTCCACTCCCCCGACGAGCTCGACCTGCTGATCCGCGAGAGCCGTGCAGGCGGGATGCTGGAGGACCGGGAGAGCGAGCGGCTGCGCGAGGCGCTCCAGCTCGGCCAGCATCGGATCCGCCAGGTCATGGTCCCGCGCCGCCAGATCGCCGGCCTGGATCTCGAGGCCCCGCTCGAGCAGCTGCTCACCGAGAGCGTGACTGCGCCCTACACCCGGCTCGTCGCCTATCGCGGCGGCCTCGAGGACGTGCGCGGCTACCTGCATGTCAAGGATCTCACGGTGGAGCTCGCGGCCGCGCGCGACTTGGTCAGCCTGGAGCCCCTCGTCCGCCCGCTGCTGGTGCTGCCGAGCACGTTAACCATCGACCGGGCGCTGGGCGAGATGCGCGATCGGCGGGCGCGCATCGCACTGCTCGTCGATGAGTACGGCGACATCGACGGGCTCGTCAGTCTCGAGGACATCCTGCGCGAGCTGCTCGGCGAGCTCTCCGACGAGTTCAAGTCCGCCGCCGAGATGGCGCCAACCCCACTAGCCGATGGCCGCTGGCGGCTGCCCGGGCGCTTGCCCTTCGAGGAGGTGCTGACCTGGACCGAATCGCTCGGCGCGGCGTCCTGGGCCGACTCGAGCGAGGCGGAGACGCTCGCCGGCTGGCTGCTCGAGCAGCTCGACGCGATCCCGGCCGGCCCTTGCTGCGTGCTGGCCGACGGCCTCGTCTTCGAGGTCGAGCGGATGGACGGGGCGGCCATCGAATCGGTCTTGGTATCGCGCCATCCCGCGACGCAGGAGCGGCCCGATGCTTGAGCTGGGCACCGTCCTCTTAATCGTCATCGCGCTCGTCGCGCTGAACGGCGTCTTCGTCGCTGCGGAGTTTGCCATCATCGGGGCGCCGCGGGCGGCGGTTGCCGCACGCGCCGAGGCCGGCGACCGGCGTGCCGTGCTGGTCCGCACGACGCTCGAGGACCCGTTGCGGCTCGATCGCTACGTGGCCACCGCCCAGCTCGGCATTACCTTCGCGAGCCTGGGCCTCGGGATGTATGGCGAGCATACCCTTGCTGGCTTCATCGAGGCCTGGCTGCGGGCCGTCGGTATCGAAGGGCTGGGCGCTCAGATCACCGCCCACGGCCTGGCGGCCGTGCTCGCGATCGCGGCCATCACCTATCTGCACATCGTCCTCGGCGAGATGGTGCCAAAGGCGCTGGCGCTCAGCCACGCGGTGCCGGTCGCCCTATGGGTCACGCCGCCGATGCTGGCGATCGGGCTGCTCCTCTTCCCGCTGGTGCGGACCCTCAACTGGGTCGGCAATCGGCTCCTGCGGCTGGTCGGCGTCGAGCGCGGGCGCAGCGTCCACCACTACCTGTCCCCGGAGGAGCTCGAATCGCTCGCCCGCGAGAGCCAGCAGAGCGGGCTGCTGAGTGCGGAGAGCGAGCGCATCTTCCGCGAGATTGCCGACTTCAGCGAGATCACGGCCGCCGAGGCGATGGTCCCACGCGTGCGCATCCACGGCATCCCCGCCGAGGCCACCGACAAAGAGCTGCGCGAGATCCTGATGCGCCATCGCCACACCCGCTACCCGGTCTACGCCGGCGACCTCGACCACATCCAGGGCACATTGCACATCAAGGACCTGCTCCGGCTCCTGCACGGCGGCTCGGGCCTGGTCCCGACGGTCGTGCGCGAGACCGCCTTCCTGCCCGAGGGCGCGACGCTCGATGACGTCCTCGCCGCGATGCAGCGCGTGCGCAACCAGATGATCGTCGTGATGGACGAGCACGGCGGGACCGCTGGCATCCTCACGATCGAGGACATCTGTGCCGAGGCCGTCGGCGACATCGAGGAGGGGAGCGAAGACGCGCCGGATATCCTCCCCTTGGGTCCCAACCGTTTTCAGGTGCAAGGCACGGTGCGCCTGGACACCCTCGGCGAGGTGATCGGGCGGAATCTGGAGCATCCCGAGGTCGACACCGTCTCCGGTCTGATCCTCAACGAGCTCGGCCGCCCGCCGCGGATCGGTGATCGGGTCACCTGGGCCGAGGTCGGCTTCGAGGTGATTGCCCTATTTGGCCGCGGCGTGCGGCAGGCCACCGTGAGCTGGGACGCCAACCAGATCGCGCCGGCGGCCGACGCCTGACGGACGGGCTCGCGGGCACCGTCCCGGGGGAAGATCATTTTCTGGCTTGCTGAGCATCTTGCTCAGCCCACTGGCGACGGGCAGTTCCGCGTCGACCTCTGTTGGCGGATCAGCGACTTCTCGATCTACCTGCCGGCGTGGGGTGGAGGTCCCGCCCGAGCCGATGAAGCCGCTGACCATGCCGCCGACGAGCCCGACCAGAAAAAGGCGTCAGGACAGAGCCGATACCGAGATCGACGAATTGGCCCGGCTCCATGCTGGCCGCTCCTCAGCGCTTGGCCCGCAAGCCGACCAGATCCCAGAAGCGCCTGGTGAAGGCCCAGTGGACGAAGGAGAAGACCATCGCAATGAGCAGCGGCACCAGGGCATAGCCCTCCTGGCCCGGGCGCCCGCGGCGGCCCTGGTCGATGAGCTGGCCCATCGCAACATACCCGGCACCCGTCATGCTCGGCGTTACCAGGATATCGAGAAGCTGCTCGCGCGCGGCATCGATGTCTGGACGACGGTCAATATCCAGCACCTCGAGCGCCTCAACGATCTGGTGGCGGGGATCACCGGGGTGCGGATGCGCGAGACCGTGCCGGATTCGCTGATCGCGCGGGCGCGGCGTGAAGGGGCCCTGGCCGATGCGTAGCCATCCCCTCGTGACCATCGACGGCCGCAGCCGCGGCGGTTACCTGTTCGCGGTGCTTGCGGTCGGTGCGGCCTCGGTGCTGGCGCTTCTGATCCGCCCTTGGCTACCCCTCGGCAGGCTCTCGCTCGTCTTTCTGATCGCGGTCCTGGCGGTGGCGATGCGCACCCGCCCGCGCCCAACCTTCCTCGCGGCCCTCTTGAGCGCGATGGCCTATAACTTCCTCTTCACCGAGCCGCGCTTCAGCCTGATCATTCAGGATGCGGGCGAGCTCCTCACTGTCGGGTTCTTCCTCGTGGTCGGGCTCATCGCCGGGTCGTTGGCGGGGTGGGTGCGTCGCCAGATGCTCGCCCTGCGGGTCACCAATGAGCAGACACGGGTGCTACTCGATCTGAGCCGGCGTCTCGCCGCGATCGCCGACCTGCCCGGGGTCCAGCGCGAGGAGCGCAGCCGCGCCTTCGACATGTTCTTCACCGGCGGCGAGGCGGACCGCGCCAAGCAGGGCAGCGGGCTCGGGCTCGCGATCTGCAGCGGCATGATCGGGGCCCACGGTGGGCGCATCGAGGCGCTCAGCGGGCCGGGCGGGCGCGGGGCGAGTATCGTGATCCATCTGCCGCTGATCGAGGCCCCGACCGGCCCGGAGCCCCCGGCGTGAGCGCCCCGAGCGTGCCGGCGCGGATCCTCGTCGTCGACGACGAGGAGCAGATCCGCCGGTTCCTGCGCATCAGCCTGAAGAGCCAGGGCTATCAGGTGCTGGAGGCCGCGACGGCGGCGGCCGGCCTCGCGCTCGCCGCGACCGCGACACCGGATCTCGTGGTGCTCGACCTCGGCCTCCCGGATGCCGACGGCAAGGCCGTGCTGCGGGAGCTGCGCGCCTGGTCGACGGTGCCGCTCATCGTCCTCTCGGTGCGCGACGCCGAGGCCGAGAAGGTCCTCGCACTGGACGGGGGCGCCGATGACTACGTCACCAAGCCCTTTGGTATCGGGGAGTTTCTCGCGCGGGTGCGCAACCTGCTGCGGACCGGGGGTCAGTCCGAGGAGCCTGCGGCCCACTTCGGCGACGGCCATCTGTGCATCGATCTCGCCCGGCGCCTGATCACCCGCGAGGGCTCGCCGGTACATCTGACTCCAGACCGAGACTGGCGTCGGCTACCGCTTCATCGGTCGCTCCGCCGGGCCAAGCGAGTAGCGAGGATGCGCGGGCGCAGGCCTCGAGCGCTCACCAAACGATGCCTCCGCCGGCAGCCGGTGGACTTCGCTGCCGCTCGCTCGCCCAACTGGCTGGGCGTACGTTCAAGACCTCCATGTGCCTACCTCCGCCAGAACTGTGGGGTGAACAGGATCAAGAGCGAAAAGACCTCGAGCCGTCCGAGCAACATCGTGAACGCCAGGACCCAGCTCTGATAATCGCTCAGGCTCGCGTAATTGGTGGCCGGACCCACCTCGCCTAGGCCGGGGCCGGCGTTGTTGATACACGCGATGACCGCCGAGAAGGCCGAGATGAAATCCAGCCCGCCGAAGATCAGCAGGAAGGTCATGGTGACGATGCTCATGAAGTAGAGGAACATGAAGCCGAGAATGGCCATGACCACGTTGTTGGGGATCGTCCGCCCGCCCAGTGTGACCGAGGCCACCAGCGACGGATGGAGCAGCCGGGTCAGCTCCCGCCCGCTCTGGCGGGCCAGGATCAGGGTCCGGAGCATCTTGATCCCGCCGCCCGTGGAGCCGGAGCTGGCCGTGACCGAAGAGAGAAACAGCATCCAGAAGGGGACGAAGGTCGGCCACTGGGCATAGTCCGTGCTCACAAAGCCACAGTCCGTCGCGATCGAGATCAGGTTGAAGGCGACGTGGCGCAACGCGGTGAAGAAATCCGGATAGACCGCCCCGGACCAAAGATAGGCGGCGCAGCCGAGGGAGCTGATCGCGAGGATTGTGACGACGCCGCGCGCCACCGGGTCGCGCCAATAGGGGAGGATGCTGCGCTCGCGCCAGACCGTGAAGTGGGTGGCGAAATTCAGTGCACCGAGGATCATGAAGAGGATGAGCACGAATAGCACCTTTCCCAGATGCTGTTAAGCTCGTTTACGAAGAATTTACGCGAAGCGGCGAGCCCGTTACGGCTATGCCGGGCTCGGCGAGATCGTCGCCTGGATGATCGGCTGGGACCTGATCCTCGAGTACGGCGTGGCCACGTCGGCGGTTGCGATCGGCTGGTCAGGCTATGCTCACAACGCCTTGCAGGCGATGGATCTGGCCATTCCGCCGATATTGCTTGGCGGCCCGGCTGAGGGCGGCTGGATCAACTTGCCCGCTGCGCTCATCGTGCTGACCCTGGCCGTCCTGTTGAGCCTGGGTGTGCGGGAGAGCGCCCGCGTCAATGCGGCGATGGTCCTTGTCAAGCTGCTCGCCATCGCCGTCTTCATTGCGGTGGCGGCCGCGCATGTCGAGCCGGCGAATTGGCGTCCCTTCATGCCCTTCGGTTGGGACCCTGTGATGGACGGTGCGGCGCTGATCTTCTTCGCCTACATCGGCTTCGATGCCGTCTCGACCGCTGCTGAGGAGGCACGCAACCCGCAGCGCGACCTGCCGATCGGGATCCTCGTCTGCGCGGGCGTCGTCATCCTGCGCTGGACCCATCCCGATCTCCCGCGCCCATTCCGCACCCCCTGGTCCCCCGTCATACCCGCGCTCGGTGCTGCGTCCTGTCTCTACCTGATGCTCAGTCTGCCCGCCGTGACCTGGCTGCGGTTCGGCCTCTGGCTGCTGCTCGGCCTCGCCATCTACTTCCTCTACTCCCGCCGGCACAGCTTGCTGGTGCGCCACGCCTGACCCGAAACGCTTGTGGCGCGGCGATCACGACCTAATCGTCGCTTGCCCGGGTAGCCTGCTGACACTGATGCGACAAAACCAGACCTGGCCATCCCGACTCGTAGATAGAATGGTGGTCTGTCTCCGTTCCTACCGCCAGAAAAGGTGAAGGCCAGCAGCAGCCCAAGCAGCGCGAACACGGCACCGTCGATGATGCCGCTCCCGGCCCTTTCCGCGCCACCGCTCGCCCGGCGTTGCCGTCGGCCCATCCAGTGGCCGACGGTCTGGGCGATCAGCAGCCCAACGAACAGCGCAACGGCTGTCGTGATGGACTCGATTACGTGCGGCATATCAGTGATCTGCAGGTGAGGGCTAGATTCCAGAATGGCGAGATGACGGGCCAGGGCCCATTCTGATCCCGTAAGGCGCTGGGCGTCGGCTCCGCGCACAGAGCGGTCGCTCAGGACGAGGCGCTGAACGGCAGGTCTGGGGTCGGATCCGGACCCTCAGCAGTCGTGTGCGGCCGAGGCTCAGCTCGAGGCCGGGGTCAGCCAATTCCGGTCACTGGATCATCCGACCCCAGCGTCCGGTAAACGCGCATTGCGGACGCTGGGGTCACGCTCCGGAGAGGCTGTTACGGCCACTGTGGGACATCGCCTGTCGGGGATAACGCTCGGCTAACCCGAGCAAGCGCAGTCTGCCTTGCTTCGGAGTCTAGCCGATAGTCAGAGCCGGCCAAGCCAGTACTGAGCGCGCCGCCGATTGTGCGCCACTGCGAGTACCTGGACCGTACCAGCACTCTCTCGAACTCCGCCAAATACGTGGCACCGAGCCCTGGCCGTTTCGACTCGTAAAAAGCGATCGACTCCAGATACTCTGCTTCGGCGGCAGGGTGGAATGAATAGCTCATCTGAGAAGAGCTACGGCGTCATGATTCGGTTGGATGGATGTAACGCGCTGATTGCCTAAAATTTCCCTTCCTCTTCATAGTCCCATCTGTATCGCGTCTG